>NZ_JBSFDG010000017.1:0-208680 GCF_053593775.1 Streptomyces sp. NPDC002092 | reverse complement strand
GACCGCAGCCGACAGTTTCCGTCACCGCCCACGCCGCAATCTGAAACGAACCGCACCTCACGTGGCGAGAGGTGAACTCAAGACCGGCTCACTAGGCCAGTTGCAGCAGCGTTGACCAGAACAGTGACTCGTAGCTTTGGAGCGGGCGGCCGTAGCTGTGTGCGAGCTCCACATTCAGGAACCCCGAGTCCAGGCCCGCCTGCACTGCCGCCGTGGCCCTCTGGTCCAGTTCGGGGGCCGGCTGGGCGAAGAAGTCGAAGAACGCGCAGGACTCGTCTGTGAAGCCGTAATTGACGCGTAGGGACTCGGCGATGGTTGCGCAATAGCCGCCCCACGCCGAGAAGTTGGCGGTGATGGCCAGGACCGCGTCGGTCGGGGAGGCGTTGAGGGCGAGCCAGGCGACGTAGGAGGGATAGGCCTGGCAGCCCGGCAGCGGCTCGTAGGCGAGGGTCCTTGCCTCGTCGATGCCGCATGCCCGCGCGAACGGCTGCAGCCGTTCGGCTGCCAGCGCCTCGCCGTCGGCGAGCATCTCGAAGAACGCGGCGGCCTCCGGTTCCTCCGTGGCGCGTTGCGCCAGATGGAGGAACGCCCGGCGGTCCGCCGGGATCACCCAGCGCTGTTCCAGTGCCAGCGTGGCGAGTGTGTCACGGGAGGCCTCGCCCCGGGCGATGAGGGGAACGAGCGGGTTGGCCTGCGGGTCCGGGGCGAGCTTCGCGGTGGTCGTCTCCAGCAGTTCCGTGGCCGTACGCGTCATTGCGTCCTCCATGGGGATCCGATGCGGGGCTCCTGCCTCGACCTTGGCACGGGGTCCCCGATACGGAGTAGTCCGGCGCGAGATCGTCGCCTCGTCGGGTGATCGTGGGTGAACCACCCCCAGAGGTGAACCCTTTTCGACCCGGGGGCCGAAAGCCTTCCGGACGGCGAAAGCAGGACGGTTCATGGCGACTTTGTGCAGACCCTCGGTGTCCGTCCCAGAGCACGTGATCACGATGGAGGAGACGCTGGAGCTCGCGCGCTCCCGCCACGCCGACCATCCACAACTGCCGCTGGCCCTCCGGCTGATCGCGAACACCGGTGTTCGCACCCGGCACATCGTGCAGCCGATCGAAGAGACGCTGAAGCATCCCGGTTTCGAGGAGCGCAACAAGGTCTACCAGGCCGAGGCGAAGGCCCGGGTCCCCACCGTCATACAGCGGGCGCTCGACGACGCGGAGCTGCTCACCAAGGACATCGACGTGATCATCTACGTGTCGTGCACGGGCTTCATGATGCCCTCGCTCACGGCCTGGCTGATCAACGAGATGGGCTTCGACAGCACCACCCGCCAGATACCCATAGCCCAGCTCGGTTGTGCGGCCGGCGGAGCCGCGATCAACCGGGCGCACGACTTCTGTTCCGCCTACCCCGACGCCAACGCGCTGATCGTGGCCTGCGAGTTCTGCTCGCTGTGCTACCAGCCCACCGACCTGGGCGTCGGATCCCTGCTCTCCAACGGCCTGTTCGGCGACGGAATCGCCGCCGCGGTGGTGCGCGGACAGGGCGGCGAGGGCATAGAGCTGGTGCGCAACGGCTCGTACCTGATCCCCAAGACCGAGGAGTGGATCATGTACGACGTCCGGGCCACCGGATTCCACTTCCTGCTGGACAAGCGGGTGCCGGGCACGATGGAACCGCTCGCGCCGGCGCTGCAGGAACTGGCAGGCCTGCACGGCTGGGACGCCTCCGACCTGGACTTCTACATCATTCACGCCGGCGGCCCGCGCATTCTCGACGACCTCAGCAAGTTTCTGCAGGTCGATCCGCACGCGTTCCGGTTCAGCCGGGCCACCCTCACCGAGTACGGCAACATCGCCAGCGCCGTCGTCCTGGACGCGCTGCGCCGGATGTTCGACGAGGGCGGAGCGAAGCACCGGGCGCGCGGGCTGCTGGCCGGCTTCGGGCCCGGCATCACCGCGGAGATGGCGCTGGGCCACTGGCACAGCCCCGACGACAGGACGGCATGAGTACGGCATGACTGAAGAAACCCTCACCGAGACCCTCCCCCCGATCCGGCACTGGCCGGCCCTCGACCTGACCGGCGTCGACTTCGACCCGGTGCTGGCCGAGCTGATGCGTGAGGGCCCCGTCACCCGCATCCAGCTGCCCAACGGCGAGGGCTGGGCCTGGCTGGTCACGCGCTACGACGACGTGCGCATGGTGACCAACGACCCCCGCTTCAGCCGTGAGGCGGTGATGGACCAGCCGGTCACCCGGCTCGCCCCGCACTTCATCCCGCAGCGCGGCGCGGTCGGTTTCCTCGATCCGCCGGACCACACCCGGCTGCGCCGCTCGGTGGCCGCCGCGTTCACGGCGAAAGGCGTGGAACGGGTGCGCGAGCGGTCGCGGCGGCTGCTGGACGAACTGGTCGACGAGCTGTTGCAGGACGGCCCGCCGGCGGATCTCACCGCGACCGTCCTCAGCCCCTTCCCCATCGCGGTGATCTGCGAGCTGATGGGCGTCCCGGCCGCCGACCGGCACGGCATGCACACCTGGACCCAGCTGATCCTGTCCTCCTCGCACGGCGCGAAGGTCAGCGAGAAGGCCAAGAACGAGATGGGCGCCTACTTCGCCGATCTCATCGGACTCCGGGAGGGCAGCTCGGGCGAGGACGTGACGTCCCTGCTCGGTGCCGCCGTCGGCCGCGAGGAGATCACCCTGGAGGAGGCCGTGGGTCTTGCCGTGCTCCTGCAGATCGGCGGCGAGGCGGTGACCAACAACAGCGGCCAGATGTTCTACCTGCTGCTGACCCGCCCGGATCTGGCCGAGCGGCTGCGTGCGGAGCCGGAGATCCGTCCGCAGGCCATCGACGAGCTGCTGCGCTACATCCCGCACCGCAACGCGGTCGGTCTCTCGCGCATCGCGATGCAGGACGTGGAGATCAGAGGTGTACGGATCCGCGCGGGCGACCCGATCTATGTCTCCTACCTGGCCGCCAACCGCGATCCGGACGTCTTCCCGGACCCGGAGACGATCGACTTCACCCGCGCCCCGAACCCCCATGTGTCCTTCGGCTTCGGCCCGCACTACTGCCCGGGCGGCATGCTGGCCCGGCTGGAGTCGCAGCTGCTCGTGGACGCGCTGCTGGACCGGGTTCCGGGCCTGAAGCTCGCCGTGCCGCCCGGCGAAGTGCCCTTCAAGAAGGGGGCGTTGATCCGCGGTCCCGAAGCACTGCCGGTCACATGGTGAGCAGCCGGTGACGGCGACGGAGGGCCTGCTGGTACCGCCGGGCCACGGCCGGGTCGTGGAGACCCCGGCGCAGCGTGTGACGTTCAAGGTGACCGGCACGCACTCGCGCACGGCGTCCACCTTCGAGGTGGAGGTACCGCCCGGCTTCGACGTGGGCGCCCATGTGCACACGCGCAGCGAGGAGTTGTTCTACGTACTCGAAGGCGAACTGGACGTCCTCGCCTTCGAGCCACGCATACGGACCCCCGACAACTGGCAGCACTGGGAGTCGAGTTCGGGCAGCCGCGTGGTCCGGGCGACCCCCGGCACGGTCATCGTCGTACCCCCGGGCTGCCCCCACGCCTTCGCCAACCCGACGGACACCCCGGCAAAGATGTTCTTCCAGGCGTCCCCGCCGCCGGACCACGAGCGCTACTTCGAGGAGTTGCTGGAGATCCTGGGCGGCGGCGGCCCCCCGGACCACCAGGCAATCGAGGATCTACGGCGCCGCTACGACATCGAGCAACTCACACCTCTGAAACACCGGTGAGAGAGGCGCCCCGGCAGGGGCGCGGGGCTGTATCGATTTGCGGCTCCGCCGCGTGGGCGCGACAAGCCCCCACACACCCGCAGCCCGCGTACTACCGAATGGACATCCCCGACAACGTCCGAGCAATCACCAGCCGCTGAATCTCACTCGTCCCCTCAAAGATCGTGTAAATCGCAGCATCCCGATGCATCCGTTCCACCGGGTACTCCCGCGTATAGCCGTTCCCACCAAGAATCTGCACCGCCTGCGCGGTGACCTTCTTCGCGGTCTCGCTGGCGAACAGCTTCGACATGGACCCCTCGGCGGCCGTGAACTGCTTGCCGTTGACCGCCATCCACGAGGCACGCCACACCAGCAGCCGAGCGGCATCGATGGAGGTGCGCATGTCCGCGAGCTGGAAGGCGACACCCTGGTTGTCGATGATCGGGCGGCCGAACTGCGAGCGGGTCTTCGCGTAGTCGAGGGCCACCTCGTACGCGGCGCGGGCCGTGCCGACCGCCATAGCACCGACCGCAGGGCGGGACGCCTCGAACGTGGCCATCGCCGCGTTCTTCACGCGCTCGCCGCCCGCCTTGGCCCGCTCCCGGGCCCGGGCGAGGCGCTCGTCGAGCTTCTCCTTGCCGCCGAGCAGGCAGGAGCCGGGCACCCGGACGTTCTCCAGGACGACCTCGGCGGTGTGCGAGGCGCGGATGCCGTGCTTCTTGAACTTCTGCCCCTGGGACAGGCCCGGCGTGTTCGGCGGGACGATGAAGGAGGCGTGGCCCTTGGAGCCGAGTTCCGGGTCGACGACAGCGACCACGACGTGGACGTTGGCGATACCGCCGTTGGTGGCCCAGGTCTTGGTGCCGTTGAGCACCCACTCGTCCTTGGCCTCGTCGTACACGGCACGCGTGCGCATGGAGGCCACGTCGGAACCGGCGTCGGGCTCGGAGGAGCAGAACGCGGCGACCTTGACATCGTTCGCGTCGCCGTACATCTGCGGGATCCACGTGCCGATCTGTTCCTCGGTTCCGTTGGCGAGAACGCCCACGGCGGCGAGTCCGGTGCCTACGATCGACAGGGCGATGCCCGCGTCGCCCCAGAACAGCTCCTCCATGGCCATCGGAATGCCCAGGCCGGTGGGGTCGAAGTACTGCTGGGCGTAGAAGTCGAGGGAGTAGATGCCAACCTTCGCGGCCTCCTGGATGACCGGCCAGGGAGTCTCCTCACGCTCGTCCCATTCGGCGGCCGCCGGGCGGATGACGTCGGCGGCGAAGCCGTGCAGCCAGTCCCGGACCTCCTTCTGTTCGTCGTTGAGCTCCATGGTGAACTCGGCCATGTCCCCTCCAGCGGCGGCGGTGCTCTTGCATGTTACTAGCGGTAACTCCAGTGTGTTACTCGCGGGTAGGAAAAGTCAACTCCTGATGACAGTCGGGACGGGTCGGCAGCCCGTTCGATGCAGGGGCCATGTTGAGTGTTAGTTTGCGCAGGCGTCACCGAATAAGCACGGGTGGGGAGAGCTCATGGACACCACGCAGCGGACCGAGCAGCAGCGGTCCGCCGACCGACGTCGGCGCGAGCTGCTGGAGGCCGCCGACAGAGTGGTGCTGCGCGACGGACCGCAGGCCTCGATGAACGCCATCGCCGCCGAGGCCGGCATCACCAAGCCGATCCTGTACCGGCACTTCGGCGACAAGAGCGGACTGTACGCCGCGCTGGCCAAACGGCACACCGACGCGCTGCTGAACTCGCTCCGGGCGGCGCTGGACGCCCCGGCGGACCGGCGGGAGCGGGTCGAGGCCACCCTCGACACCTATCTCGCGGCGATCGAGGCACGTCCGCAGGTGTACCGGTTCCTGATGCATCCGGCGGAGGGCAGCCCCGGCGGGGAGCAGGGTTTCGACGTCGGAAAGCATTCGATTCCGCTGCTTCGGCGTATGGGCGAGGAGTTGGCGCAGGTCATCGAGGACCGGCTGGATCTCGGGCCCGGCGGGCAGCAGCTGGCTCGGGTGTGGGGGCACGGGATAGTCGGCATGATGCATGCCGCCGGGGACTGGTGGCTGGGGGAACGGCCTTGCTCTCGGGCCGAGTTGGTGCGGAGTCTTGCCGATCTGTTGTGGGGGCGGCTGGCTGCGGCCGGGGACAAGATAGGTGGTCCGGGGTTCTGACGGTTGTTTTCCGTCTGCGGGCCGGTGGGGGTTGATCGCGCAGTTCCCCGCGCCTCTGACAGCTTGCACTCACCGGCGCCACGACGCTCGCGTCACCTGGCGCATCAGCTTGCGGTGGCGCCGGCCCGTCAAGTGGTCCGCGTACACCGTGCCCTCCAAGTGGTCGCACTCGTGCTGCAGGCAGCGGGCGAAGAACCCGGTCCCATGGACGGTGACCGGCTCTCCGGTCACCGTGAAGCCCCTGACCACCGCGTGGTCGTAGCGCTCCGTCCCTGCCTCCAGGCCCGGCAGGGACAAGCAGCCCTCCGGGCCGCGCACGACCACGCCGTCCTTCTCGACGAGTCGGGGGTTCACCACGTGGCCGACGTGGCGGACGTCCTCGTCGTCGGGGCAGTCGTACACGAATACGCGCAAGGGTTCACCGATCTGGTTCGCTGCCAGACCGACGCCCTGCGCCGCGTACATCGTCGCGAACAGGTTCTCCACGAGGGCTGCGAGTCCGGGGCCGAAGTCGGTGACCTCCTCGCACGGGGTGTGCAGGACCGGGTCCCCGAGCAGGGTGAGCGGCCGGACGCGCCCTCGGGCGCCCGGAATGGAGCTGTTTCGCATGGCCGTCAGGGTACGGCGGTTCGGGACTGTGAATGGATCTCGATAGGCTGAGGTCCACACCACGTTGCCGTCAGGCAGAGGCGCGGCGCGTACGCAAGGAGGATCGAGAACTCATGGCAGGCAACTCGGACCCGCTCACGCCGCGGGCCAAGCTGGCCGTGACCGCGGGCAAGGCGGTCGCGGCGGCATCGCGCGCCGCGGGGCGCGGGAGCGGTTCGGTGATCGGTGGCCGGGTGGCGCTCAAGCTCGACCCCGACCTCCTCGCGCGGCTCGCCCAGAACCTGGACGTCACCCTGGTCTCTGCGACCAACGGCAAGACCACCACCACCCGGCTGATCGCCGAGGCGCTGCGCGCCGCGGGCCCGGTCGTCTCCAACGCGCTCGGCGCCAACATGCCGGCCGGCATCACGTCGGCCCTCGCGGGCAGCTCGGACGCCCGGTTCGGGGTCATCGAGGTCGACGAGAAGTACCTCGCCGGGGTCGCCCGCGACACCGACCCGAAGTGCATCGCGCTGCTGAACCTCTCCCGCGACCAGCTGGACCGCGCCGCCGAGACCCGCATGCTCGCGGAGAACTGGCGCGAGGGGCTGGCCGGGTCGAAGGCGGTCATCGTCGCCAACGCCGACGACCCGCTGGTCGTGTGGGCCGCGTCCTCCTCCCCCAATGTGATCTGGGTCGCCGCCGGGCAGATGTGGAAGGACGACGCCTGGTCCTGCCCGTCCTGCGGTGGTGTGATGCAGCGCCCGGGCGACGACTGGTTCTGCGGTGAGTGCGGTTTCCGCAGGCCCACGCCGAGCTGGGCGCTGTCCGGGGACCACGTCCTCGACCCGCACGGGTCCGCCTGGCCCATCCATCTGCAGCTGCCCGGGCGCGCCAACAAGGCGAACGCGGCCAGTTCCGCCGCCGTGGCCGCGGTCTTCGGTGTGCCGCCGCAGGTCGCCCTGGAACGCATGTACCAGGTGCAGGCCGTCGCCGGACGCTACGACGTGGTGCAGTTCCAGCAGCGCGACCTGAGGCTGCTGCTCGCGAAGAACCCGGCGGGCTGGCTCGAAACGTTCAGCCTGATCGATCCTCCGCCCACCCCGGTGATCCTCTCCGTCAACGCCCGCGGCGCCGACGGCACCGACACCTCGTGGCTGTGGGACGTCGACTACACGCGTCTGACCGGCCACCCGATCTGCGTGATCGGCGACCGGAAGCTGGACCTCGCGGTACGTCTGGAGGTCGCGAACCAGCACTTCCAGGTCTGCGACGACCTCGACCAGGCGGTGCAGATGAGCCCGCCGGGGCGCATCGAGGTCATCGCCAACTACACCGCCTTCCAGGACCTGCGCCGCCGCGTCGGCAACTGACACAGGGGACTTTTGTGAGCGACAACCAACTGCGGGTCGTCTGGATCTACCCCGACCTGCTCAGCACGTACGGCGACCAGGGCAACGTCCTCGTCGTGGAGCGCCGCGCCCGGCAGCGCGGCCTCGACGTGGCACGCCTCGACGTGCGCAGCGACCAGGCGATCCCGACCTCCGGCGACATCTATCTGATCGGCGGCGGCGAGGACCGTCCGCAGCGGCTCGCGGCCGAGCGGCTGCGCCGGGACGGCGGACTGCACCGGGCCGTGGAGAACGGCGCGATCGTCTTCTCGGTCTGCGCCGGCTACCAGATCCTCGGCCACGAGTTCATCAACGACCTCGGCCAGCGCGAGCCCGGCCTCGGGCTGCTGGACGTGGTCTCGGTACGGGGTGAGGGCGACCGCTGCGTCGGTGACGTGCTCGCGGACATCGACCCGCGGCTCGGCCTGCCCCCGCTGACCGGCTTCGAGAACCACCAGGGCGTCACCCACCTCGGCCCGACGGCCCGCCCGTTCGCCAAGGTCAAGCTGGGCAACGGCAACGGCACGGGGGACGGCACGGAGGGCGCGTTCAACGACACCGTCTTCGGTACGTACATGCACGGGCCGGTGCTGGCGCGCAACCCGCTGATCGCCGACCTGCTGCTGAAGCTGGCGCTCGATGTGAACGCGCTGCCGCCGACCGACGACCGCTGGTACGAGGCCCTGCGCAACGAGCGCATCGCGGCAGCCCAGCAGCCTGCCTGACACCTGGCGGCAAGCTCCGCTCCACCAGCCCGTCTGACGCCCCGTCCGCACAGGTGAGCGGGGCCGTCCAGCAGGCGGACGCACGGTGCGATCCCGCCCCCTTCTGCCGCTAGGGTGGCGGGGTTCGTGCCGGACGACGTGGTCCGGTCCCGGCCCACGTTGAGAAGGTTCTTTCGGGCTATGCGCATTGGTGTCCTCACGTCCGGCGGCGACTGCCCCGGCCTGAACGCCGTCATCCGGTCCGTCGTGCACCGCGCCGTCGTCGACCACGGCGACGAGGTCATCGGCTTCCGGGACGGCTGGAAAGGCCTCCTGGAGTGCGACTACCTCAAGCTCGACCTCGACGCGGTGGGCGGCATCCTGGCCCGCGGCGGCACCATCCTCGGCTCCTCCCGGGTCCAGCCCTCGCATCTGCGCGACGGGGTGGAGCGGGCCAAGGGCCATGTCGAGGAGCTCGGCCTCGACGCGATCATCCCCATCGGCGGTGAGGGCACGCTGAAGGCGGCCCGGCTGATGTACGACAGCGGGCTGCCGATCGTCGGCGTCCCGAAGACCATCGACAACGACATCGCGGTCACGGACGTCACCTTCGGCTTCGACACGGCCGTCGGCGTCGCGACCGAGGCCCTGGACCGGCTGAAGACCACCGCCGAGTCCCACCAGCGTGTCCTGGTCGTGGAGGTCATGGGCCGGCACACCGGCTGGATCGCACTGCACTCCGGCATGGCGGCGGGCGCGCACGCCATCGTCGTCCCCGAACGGCCCTTCGACATCGAGGAGTTGGCCAGGCGGGTCGGCGAGCGGTTCGAGGCGGGCAAGCGGTTCGCGATCGTGGTGGCGGCGGAGGGCGCCAAGCCCAAGGCCGGATCCATGGAGTTCGACGAGGGCGGCAAGGACATCTACGGCCACGAGCGCTTCGCCGGGATCGCCCGCCAGCTCTCCATCGAGCTGGAGGAACGCCTCGGCAAGGAGGCGCGACCGGTCATCCTGGGGCACGTCCAGCGCGGCGGCACCCCGACGGCGTACGACCGTGTGCTGGCCACCCGCTTCGGCTGGCACGCGGTGGAGGCGGTGCACCGGGGTGAGTTCGGCAAGATGACCGCGCTGCGGGGGACCGACATCGTGATGGTGTCTTTGGCCGAGGCCGTCGAGACGCTGAAGACGGTTCCGTCGGAGCGGTACGACGAGGCGGAGTGCGTTCTGTAGTGCGCATTTGATCTCGTACGGAATTGAAGAGTCCGCCCCCGGTCGCAGTAGCGACCGGGGGCGGTTCTACTCTGGGTCCGGACAGACAGCGCACAACCCCCACGAATCAGGAGCCGTTGGATGGATCACAGCGGGCACGGCATGACCATGGATCTGCCGCCGTTCACGCTGGGGCGGGGTCTTCAGTGGTCGGCGGACCCGTTCTTCCTCGTGGCCTGCGTGGTGGGGCTCGGACTGTACGCGTACGGCGTGCTGCGGCTGCGGCGACGCGGGGACAAGTGGTCGGCGGCGCGGACGGTGTCGTTCGTCCTCGGTGTGCTGACCATCGGGCTCGTGATGTGCACCAAGCTCAACGACTACGGCATGGTCATGTTCAGCGTGCACATGGTGCAGCACATGGTCATCAGCATGCTGTCGCCGATCCTGATCCTGCTCGGCGCGCCCGTCACGCTCGCCCTGCGCGCCCTGCCGACCGCCGGCAACGGCCGCAGGGGGCCGCGCGAGCTGCTGCTGATGCTGCTGCACAGCCGGTACATGCGGATCATCACGCATCCCGCGTTCACCATTCCGCTGTTCATCGCGAGCCTGTACGCGCTGTACTTCACCCCGATCTTCGACTTCCTGATGGGCTCCAAGGCCGGGCACATCGCGATGATGGTGCACTTCCTCGCCGTGGGTGTCGTGTTCTTCTGGCCGATCATCGGGGTGGACCCCGGTCCGCAGCGGCCGGGTTATCTGATGCGGATGCTGGAGCTGTTCGCGGGCATGCCGTTCCACGCGTTCTTCGGCATCGCCCTGATGATGGCGTCGACGCCGATGGTGAAGACGTTCAAGAACCCGCCCGCCTCGCTCGGCATCGAGGCGCTCTCCGACCAGACCGCGGCCGGCGGCATCGCCTGGGCGTTCAGCGAGATCCCCTCCGTGCTGGTGCTGCTCGCCCTGCTGTTCCAGTGGTACGGCTCCGAGAAGCGGCAGGCCACGCGCAAGGACCGGGCCGCCGACCGTGACGGCGACAAGGAACTCGAGGCATACAACGCCTATTTGGCCTCATTGAACGCACGCGGGCATTGAGGGCCTCGCCATTCGGAAGTATTCAGTAGCATGAAGTGCATGGGGGGGAACCGCCGGGGGGAGCGGTGATGACACTTCACGCATTTATGCAAGGGGCCGGGAAATCGGCGATTCGCAAGCTCGCCGTCCTGCTCGTTTTCGTACTGGCGCTCAGCGGTTGTGATCGAAGTACACCGCTGCTCGTCGTGAAGGCGGTGGCCGCGGGAGTTCCCTCTCTCGCGCCTTTCTTCGACGAGGGCAGCGGACTGGGTCACGACGCCGCCCTCCGGCCGCAGACTGTGCAGGGCAGTCTGCAGCAGGGGGACACGCCCGGTCTGTACGGGGGCACGAGGAAGCCGACCGTCTGCGACATCAAGCAGCTCAAGGAATTCCTCATGGACCCCGGGAATCATCAGAAGGCGCAGGCGTGGGCGACTGCGCTGGACATCACCACGGATGAGATCCCGGGATACCTGGACCGCCTCACTCCAGTTCTCCTGCGTCACGACACGCTCGTGCAGAATCACGACTACAAGAAGGGAAAGGCCGTTCCCTTCGACTCCCTGCTGCAGGCGGGAATCGCCGTACTCGTCGATGAACAGGGACTTCCGGCTGTGAAGTGCTCGTGCGGAAATCCACTGCGTCCCTTCACGGGTGACACGAACAGGATTTCGGTCACGTTCGGGGACGGGAGCAAGAAGTGGCGGGGATATCAGCGTTCCTCGGTGGTGGCCGTGCAGCCGGCGCCCCGGAAAATGCAGCGGCTCGTTCTGGTCGACGTCGGCGAGGCCGCCCTGGGCATCGACCGGCCGGTCGGCACGACGGGGGCGCACGACAGGACCTTCGACACGCGCAAGGGACGGGCCGTGCCCCGGCTCACCGGGACGACGTTCGGGGACGCGAGCCGACGGCTGGCCGCCGCGGGGCTCGCGGCCGGGTACGACGGGACGGCGCGACCGCCCGACGACGCGCGGGTGACGGCGTCGGACCCGCCGGCCGGGAGCCGGTTGGGGTTCGGGGCGTACGTGACGCTGAGCGTGTCCCTGGGGACGTCTCACGAGGCGACCGCTCCCCCGCCGCCCTCGACGTCGGGGCCGCCCACAGCGCCGCCGTCCTCGCCGTCGTCGTCCCGGTCGTCACCAGGGTCCCCGTCGCCGTCGCCGTCGAGCAGCAGCCCCGGGTCGTCGTCCTCCGGGCCGTCGTCGAGTGCGCCGCACAGTTCAAAGGCGCCCCCGTCGAGTGCGCCGCCCAGTTCGCCTTCGACGACAACCGGTTCACCCACGACCCGCGCCCCGGTCACCAGCAGCGCCCCACCGCCCGGCAAGCCGGTGACCGGCAGTGCGCCCCCGCCCGGCACACCGGTCACCCAAAGCGCCCCGCCACCGGGGACCACGAGTGCGCCGGCCACCAGCGGGCCGGCGAGCAGCGCACCTGCCACGAGTGAGCCCGCGAGCTCCGGGTCCGCCTCGACCGCGATCACGTAGCGCCTCCGCAGAACCCGGGAGTCACCGGATGCATTCAGGATCACCTACGTCGGGAGTGGGCCGGGTCATCGCCGGCCGTTATCTGCTGCTGAACCGGCTCGGCAGTGGTGGCATGGGCCATGTGTGGCTCGCCCACGACCAGAGACTCGCCTGCGAGGTCGCGCTCAAGGAGATCGTGTTCCGGGACCCGGACCCGACCGGGGACGAGCGGGAGGCCCGGGTCGCGCGGGCGCGCGCGGAGGCCCGTCACGCGGCGGGGCTGCGCGGCCATCCGCATGTGGTGACGGTGCACGACGTGCTGGAGCACGAGGGGCTGCCGTGGATCGTCATGGAGTACGTGGCGGGCGCCGTCGACCTGAAGGAGCTGGTCGAGACGCGCGGTCCGCTCGCGCCCGCGGAGTGCGCCCGCATCGGGCTGGCCGTGCTGGACGCGCTGACCGCCGGGCATGAGCGGGGCGTCATGCACCGGGATGTGAAACCGGCGAACATCCTGCTCGCGCCGGACCGCTCCGGGGCGCCGTACGGGCGCATCCTGCTCACCGACTACGGCATATCGGTGCAGCCGGACGCCGGCGAGACGCGGTACACGCTGGCGTCCGTGCTGGTGGGGACGTCGGGCTATCTGGCGCCGGAACGGGCGACGGGCGGGCCGCCGACCCCGGCCGCCGACCTGTTCTCGCTGGGCTGCACGCTCTACCACGGAGTCGAGGGCCACGGTCCCTTCGAGCGCGAGTCGCATCTCGCCGAGGTCACCGCGGTGGTCATGGAGGAGCCGCGGCCGGCCGTGCGCGCCGGTGCGCTGGGCCTCGTACTGCAGGCGCTGCTGGTGAAGGATCCGGGGCGGCGGCCGTCCGCCCCGGAGGCGGAGGCGGCGCTGTCGCGGGTCGTCACACCGCAGGCCGAGGGCTACGCCCGTGCGCAGACCGACCTGGGTTCGCAGCCGCCCTGGGCCGGGCCTGCGGGTCCCGCCCACCGTCGCCGTGAGCTCCCGCGGGCGCTGCGGGCGGTCCTCGCCGTCTCGCTCGGTCTGGTGCTGGCCCTGGGCGGGGTCTGGTACGCCATGGCGCACCAGAAGAGCGGTGGCGACGGGGCGGCCTCGCCGTACGGTTCGGCCGTGGGGCTTTCCGCGCCGCTCAAGGCCTGGGAGTGCGTGCTCGCGGACTGGCCGGGCGACCGTTTCCAGGGGGCGCCGCGGCTGACGCCGGACCCGTCCTGCCGGGACCAGGCCCCCGACGGGCAGGTGATGGCGTTCGTGCCGGCCGCGTCCGCCGACGAGGCGCGCACGCTGGGGCCGGCCCGGTGCGAGGAGCGGACGCAGGAGATCCGGGAGCGGCTGGCGGATGTCCGCAGCGTGGCCGTCGTGCCGACCGGGTCCGGGTTCGAGGCCGCGGGACGGCGCACCGCCTGTCTGGTGCTGGGCGCGCACGGGCCGGTGTACGGGCCGCTCGGCGATCGGCGCAAGGTCGGCTCGGACTTCACCGACACGGCGAACATGCAGCGCCGTGACTGCCTGCGGACCCGCTCCGACCGGCACGCCCGGCTGGTGTCCTGCAGCGGCCCGCACGACGAGCAGGTGCTCGGTTTCACCCGGCTGGGCAAGGACGTCACGCTCACCGAGGCCCGTACGCAGTCGGATGCGGCCTGCGCGAAGGACGTGCCGCCGCGGGACTACGGCTTCGACCCGTCGGTCTACACCTCGGGTTCCTGGAGCAGCCAGGGCGCCTGGATGTCGGGCACGCATTTCGTCGTCTGCACCGTACGGAAGCAGAACGGGGGCACCATGGAGGGGGACGAATCCTGAGGAGGGTGTTGCGATGCCCGGTTCTACGGACGGTTCTACGAAGGCGATGGGGGCGGTCACGGTCGGCGGCCTGGTCGTGGTGACCGCCTACACGGTGGCCCTCGGCTCCAACGGCTGGCTGTGGTTCGGCTGGGTCGTGCTGGGTCTGCTCACCCTCGGGATGGTTGCCTCCCGCTCCACGTAACACATCTGCGGGATGTGTTACGTCCGCGGCACGTGCCCCCTCCGCGCCACGTGCCGCTCATTCCTCGCTGAGCCGCCCGGCCGAGTGCACCCCCGGCTGGTATTTCGGCAGCCGGGCGGTGATCTTCATGCCCGCTCCCACGGCGGTCTCGATGACGAGCCCGTAGTCGTCGCCGTAGACCTGGCGGAGGCGGTCGTCGACATTGGACAGTCCGATGCCGCCCGAGGGGCTGACCTCGCCGGCGAGGATGCGGCGCAGCAGGTCGGGGTCCATTCCGGCGCCGTCGTCCTCGATGACGACCAGGGCCTCGGCGCCGGCGTCCTGCGCGGTGATGCTGATGTGGCTCTTGCCGACGGGCGCCGTCTTGCCCTCCAGGCCGTGCTTGACGGCGTTCTCGACGAGCGGCTGCAGGCACAGGAAGGGGAGGGCGACCGGGAGGACCTCGGGGGCGATCTGCAGGGTGACGGAGAGGCGGTCGCCGAAGCGTGCCCGCACCAGCGCCAAGTAGTGGTCGATGGCGTGCAGTTCGTCGGCGAGGGTGGTGAAGTCGCCGTGCCTGCGGAACGAGTAGCGGGTGAAGTCGGCGAATTCCAGGAGGAGTTCGCGGGCGCGTTCGGGGTCGGTGCGGACGAAGCTGGCTATCACCGCGAGCGAGTTGAAGATGAAGTGCGGGGAGATCTGGGCGCGCAGTGCCTTGATCTCGGCCTCGATCAGACGGGTGCGGGACTGGTCGAGGTCGGCCAGCTCCAGCTGGACGCTCACCCAGCGGGCCACCTCCCCGGCGGCCCGGACCAGGACGGCGGACTCGCGGGGCGCGCAGGCGACCAGGGCGCCGTGCACACGGTCGTCGACGGTGAGCGGGGCGACGACCGCCCAGCGCACCCGGCAGTCCGGGTCGGGGCACTTGAGGCGGAAGGCCTCACCGCGGCCGGTCTCCAGCGGTCCGGCGAGGCGTTCCATGATCTCGCCACGGTGGTGACCGCCGACGCCGTCCCAGACCAGGACCTCCTTCTGGTCCGTCAGGCACAGGGCGTCCGTGCCGAGGAGGGTGCGCAGCCGGCGGGCGGACTTGCGGGCGGTCTCCTCCGTCAGCCCGGCCCGCAGCGGGGGTGCGGCGAGGGAGGCGGTGTGCAGGGTCTGGAAGGTGGCGTGCTCGACGGGGGTGCCGAGTCCGCCGAGGCTCTCGGGGCGTGCCGTGCGCCGGCCGAGCCAGAACCCGGCGGCCAGCAGCGGCAGGACGGCCACGCACAGCCCGGCGAGGAATCCGTTCATGCTGTCGCCTCCGCCGCAAGAAAACTCCGGTGCTGTACCGCGTCCCGAACCGGCACGGGGCGCGACAAGCCCCGACCGGCCCGCACACGCGGCGGAGCCCCATATCGATACCGCATCATCGTGCCCTCACCGGCGTGCTCAGTTCCTCCGGCAGATGGAACCGCGCCAGGATCGCCTCGGTCCCGCCCGGCACGCGGCCCGGGGTGGCCAAGGACACCAGCACCATGGTGAGGAAGCCCAGCGGCACCGACCAGAGGGCGGGCCAGGCCAGTAAGGCGTGCAGCGAGCCCGTGCCCGGGAAGCCGGCCATCGTCGCGGTCACCGCCAGGAACGCCGAACCACCGCCGACCAGCATCCCGGCGGCCGCGCCCGGCGGGGTCAGCCTGCGCCACCAGATGCCGAGGACGAGCAGTGGGCAGAACGACGACGCGGACACCGCGAAGGCCAGCCCGACGGCGTCGGCGACCGGAAGCCCGCCGACGATGACGCTGGCGGCGAGCGGCACCGCCATGGAGAGCACGGTACCGAGCCTGAAGTGCCGTACGCCGCGCGTCGGCAGGACGTCCTGGGTGAGCACTCCGGCCACCGCCATGGTCAGCCCGGAGGCCGTGGACAGGAACGCGGCGAAGGCGCCGCCCGCCACCAGCGCACCCAGCAGGTCGCCGCCGACCCCGCCGATCATCCGGTCGGGCAGCAGCAGGACCGCGGCGTCCGCGTCGCCGGTGAGGGTGAGTTCGGGGGTGTAGAGGCGGCCGAGGGCGCCGTACAGGGGCGGCAGGAGGTAGAAGGCGCCGATCAGTCCGAGCACGGCGACGGTGGTGCGGCGGGCGGCCACGCCGTGCGGGCTGGTGTAGAAGCGGACGACGACGTGCGGCAGGCCCATGGTGCCGAGGAAGGTGGCGAGGATCAGCCCGTACGTGGCGTACAGCGGGCGTTCCTCGCGGCTCGAGGCCAGCGAGGTGGACATGCCGCCGTTGGTGCCGCGGTCGGCGGTCGGGACGGTGGTGCCCTTGGCGAAGGTCAGCCGGGTGCCGCGCTCGATGTGGTGGGTGCCGGAGGGAAGTCGGATCCGACCGCCGTCGTGCGTGCGGCCGTCGACCGTGCCGGTCACGGTGACGGTCAGCGGCCGGTCCAGTTTCAGGTCGAGGCTGTCGTCGACGCGTACGACGCGCTGCTCGCGGAAGGCCGCCGGCTCCTCGAAGGCGTGGCGGGGCGCGCCGTCGCCCTGCCAGGCGAGGACCAGGAACAGTCCGGGCACCAGCAGGGCGGTGAGCTTGAGCCAGTACTGGAAGGCCTGCACGAAGGTGATGCTGCGCATCCCGCCGGCGGCGACGGTGGCGACCACGACGACGGCCACGATCAGCCCGCCGAGCGAGCCGGGCGCACCGGTCAGCACCGTCAACGTCAGCCCCGCGCCCTGGAGTTGGGGCAGCAGATACAGCCAGCCGACGCCGACGACGAACGCCCCGGCCAGCCGCCTGACCGCCTGCGAGGCCAGCCGGGCCTCGGCGAAGTCGGGCAGGGTGTAGGCGCCGGAGCGGCGCAGTGGGGCGGCGACGAACAGCAGCAGGACCAGATAGCCGGCGGTGTAGCCGACCGGGTACCAGAGCATGTCGGGGCCCTGGACCAGGACCAGGCCCGCGATGCCCAGGAAGGAGGCTGCGGAAAGGTACTCGCCGCTGATGGCGGCCGCGTTGAGGCGGGGGCCGACGGTGCGGGAGGCGACGTAGAAGTCGGAGGTGGTACGGGAGATGCGCAGGCCGAAGGCGCCGACCAGGACGGTCGCCACGACCACGAGGGCGACGGCGGGGACGGCATAACTGGAGTTCATCGGTCCTCGTTCATCCGTCCTCGTTCATCCGTCCTCGTGTCATCTGTCCTCGACCAGGCGCACGAAGTCCCGTTCGTTGCGCTCGGCGCGCCGGACGTACCACAGGGCGAGCAGGACCATCGGGGCGTAGAGGCAGAAGCCCAGGATCACCCACTGCAGGCGGCGGGCGTCCGGTGCGGCGGCGAAGACCAGGGGCAGCGGGCCGATCAGCAGGCCGAGGAACGCGAACACGGCGAGGGCGGCGCGGAGTTGGGTGCGCATGAGGGAGCGGACGTAGGTGTGGCCGAGGGTGGTCTGCTCGTCGATCTCGGTGCGCGGACGGTAGTAGCCGGAGGCACGGCGGGTGCGGCGCGGCGGGCCGGTGACGACGACGCGGCGCTCCGCGGGATCCTGGTTGGGCACGGTCACGGCCTCCTCATCAGCAGGTCCCGCAGTTCGCGTGCGTGGCGGCGGCTGACCTGCAGTTCCTCGGCGCCTACGAGGACGCTCACCGTGCCCGCGTCCAGGCGCAGTTCGCCGACGTGGCGCAGGGCGACCAGGTGGCGGCGGTGGATGCGGACGAAGCCGCGGGAGCGCCAGCGTTCCTCCAGGGTGGACAGCGGGATCCGTACGAGGTGGCTGCCTCTGTCGGTGTGCAGACGGGCGTAGTCGCCCTGGGCCTCGACGTGGGTGATGTCGTCGACGGCGACGAAGCGGGTCACACCGCCGAGTTCGACCGGGATCTGGTCGGGGTCGGGCTCGTGCACGGGAATGCGCGGGGTGTTGCCGGTGAGTTCGGCGGCCCGGCGGACGGCCTCCGCGAGGCGTTCCTTGCGGACCGGTTTGAGGACGTAGTCGACGGCCTTGAGGTCGAAGGCCTGTACGGCGAAGTCCTCGTGGGCGGTGACGAACACGACCAGCGGCGGCTTGGCGAAGCCGGTCAGCAGCCGGGCCAGGTCGAGTCCGTCGAGGCCGGGCATGTGGATGTCGAGGAAGACGACGTCGATCGCCTCGGGACCGCCCGGACCGGACTGCAGTGCCCGGTTGATGCGGCGCAGCGCCTCGGTCGCGTCGCCTGCGCCCTCCGCGCTGCCGATGCGCGGGTCCGCGTTCAGCAGATACAGCAGTTCCTCCAGCGAGGGGCGTTCGTCGTCGACGGCGAGGGCGCGCAGCATGAACCCGGAGTGTAGGTGGAATCCGCACGGGTGGACATGTGCCGTGGTGTGGACGTCCGTGCTGGATACAGTGCCGACATGAACAGCAGGCCGGCCCCCTTCGACGAGCTCGACCGGAAGATCATCACCGCGTTGATGGCGAACGCCAGGACGAGCTTCGCCGAGATCGGTGCGGCCGTCGGGCTGTCGTCCACGGCGGTCAAGCGGCGGGTGGACCGGCTGCGCGAGACAGGCGTGATCACCGGCTTCACGGCCACGGTGCAGCCTGCGGCTCTCGGCTGGCGCACGGAGGCGTACGTCGAGGTGTACTGCGAGGGCGCGGCCCCGCCGCGGCGGCTCGCAGAGGTGGTCCGCAACCATCCGGAGATCACGGCGGCGATGACGGTGACCGGCGGCGCGGACGCGCTGCTGCACGTACGGGCGCGGGACGTGGAGCACTTCGAGGAGGTGCTGGAGCGCATCCGCGTGGAGCCCTTCATCCGCAAGACGATCAGCGTGATGGTGCTGTCCCATCTGCTCCCGGAGAGCCCGGAGGCGGGCGCCACCCAACCAGCTCCCGAATAAACATCCGAACACGCAGCGGCGCTGCGCGGAACCGCCCCAAGACGCAGCATTCCTGCGCGGACACGCAATTCTCCTTCCTTGTCGCCCTACTCCGTCACTTCCTACCTTGGTGTCAACCCACCCTCGACACCGCAGGAAGCGGAGGAACCCCTCTGTGTCCGACTCCCGTGTGCCGCGCCGGCGGCGCTTCCTGGTCTGCGAACCCAGACATTTCGCCGTGCAGTACGCGATCAACCCCTGGATGCAACCCGATGTCCGCGTCGACGTGGACCTGGCCCAGGAGCAGTGGCAGGCGCTGATCGGCGCCTACCGGGCCCATGGCCACACCGTCGACACCCTGGAGCCGGCCCCCGGCCTCCCGGACATGGTCTTCGCCGCGAACTCGGCGGTCGTCGTCGACGGCCGCGTCTTCGGCTCCCTCTTCCACGCGCCCGAGCGGCGCCCGGAGTCCACCCACTACGACACCTGGTTCAAGGCGGCCGGCTTCGACGTCCACCGTCCCGAGGCCGTCTGCGAGGGCGAGGGCGACATGGTCTGGACGGGCCGCTACGTCCTGGCCGGCACCGGGTTCCGTACGACCCGCGAGGCGCATCGCGAGGTGCAGGAGTTCTTCGGACACCCGGTGATCAGCCTGACGCTGGTGGACCCGCGCTTCTACCACCTGGACACCGCGCTGTTCGTCCTGGACGACGACAACGTCTCCTACTACCCGCAGGCGTTCTCCCCGGGCAGCCGCGAGGTCCTGGCCCGGCTGTATCCGGACGCGGTGCTCGCCACCCTGGACGACGCGCTGGCCTTCGGCCTCAACTCCGTCTCCGACGGCCGCAACGTCTTCATCGCGCCCCAGGCCGAGTCCCTCGCCACCGCTCTCGCCGACCGCGGCTATGTCCCCGTGCCCGTCGACCTGTCCGAGTTCCGCAAGGCAGGCGGCGGCATCAAGTGCTGCACTCAGGAGATCCGTTCATGACCGCTCCCGTGACCACGCGTTCGTCCGCCGAGCTGATCCGCGCCGAGGAACCGGTCCTGGCGCACAACTACCACCCGCTGCCCGTGGTCGTCGCCCGCGCCGAGGGCACCTGGGTGGAGGACGTCGAGGGCCGCCGCTACCTCGACATGCTGGCCGGCTACTCCGCCCTCAACTTCGGCCACCGCCACCCGATGCTCGTCCGGGCGGCCCACGACCAGCTGGACCGCCTCACGCTCACCTCGCGCGCCTTCCACAACGACAGGCTCGCCGAGTTCGCCGAGCGGCTGGCCGAGCTGACCGGTCTGGACATGGTGCTGCCGATGAACACGGGCGCCGAGGCGGTCGAGTCCGGCATCAAGGTGGCCCGCAAGTGGGCGTACGAGGTCAAGGGCGTCCCCGCCGACCGGGCGACGATCGTGGTCGCGGCGGAGAACTTCCACGGCCGTACGACGACGATCGTCAGCTTCTCCACGGACGAGACCGCACGGGCGGGCTTCGGCCCCTTCACGCCGGGCTTCCGGATCGTGCCGTACAACGACCTGGCGGCGCTGGAGGCGGCGGTCGACGAGACCACGGCCGCCGTACTGATCGAGCCCATCCAGGGCGAGGCGGGTGTCGTCATCCCCGACGACGGCTATCTGAGCGGGGTGCGCGAGCTGACCCGCCGCAAGGGCTGTCTGTTCATCGCGGACGAGATCCAGTCGGGCCTCGGCCGCACCGGACTCACCCTCGCCGTCGAGCACGAGGGCGTCGTCCCGGACGTCCTGCTGCTGGGCAAGGCGCTGGGCGGCGGCATCGTCCCGGTCTCCGCGGTGGTCGCCCGCCGGGACGTGCTCGGCGTGCTGCGTCCGGGTGAGCACGGTTCGACGTTCGGCGGCAATCCCCTCGCGGCCGCGGTCGGCACGGCCGTCGTGGAGCTGCTGGAAACGGGCGACTACCAGCGCCGGGCGGCCGAGCTGGGCGTGGTCCTGCGCGGTGGTCTGGCCGCCCTGGTCGGCAAGGGCGTCGCCGGCTTCCGCGCCCGCGGCCTGTGGGCGGGCGTCGACGTCGACCCGGCCATCGGCACCGGCCGCGAGATCAGCGAACGCCTCCAGCGCGAGGGGGTCCTGGTCAAGGACACCCATGGCTCCACGATTCGGCTGGCGCCGCCGCTGACGATCACCGGCGAGGAGCTGGAGTCCGCGCTCGGGGCACTGGAGAAGGTCCTGGGTACCTGACCGGGGTGGAGGGGCGGCCGGACCCGCCCCCCACTTTTCTCTGCGCCCTCACCGGTTGCCCGGAGGGTGAAGATGGGGACAAGAGGTGGTAGACCACTCTCAGCGACAGAGAGGTCGGCCGTGGGCACTGACGAGGAGCAGGACCTTGCCCGGCAGCGGTTCGACGTGGCCGATGCCGCGCCTCTGCTGCTCGACGCCCAGGGCCTGGTGACCAGCTGGACCCGGGACGCCCGGCGGCTGCTGGACTACACCGCCTCCGAGGTGGTCGGCACTCCGGTGACGGGCCTGCTGGCCACGGAGGACGCCGCACGGGTGCCCGAGGTGGCCGAGCGGTGCCGTCGGGACGGCGGCTGGGCGGGGCTGCTGACCGCCCGGCACAAGGACGGGCACCAGGTCCGGGTGATGGTCCGGATCACTCCGGCGGTGGGACCGGGCGGCGGGGCGCACTGGCTGGTGCTGCTCTCCGACATGGCCGGGGCACGCGGCTGGGACATGAGCCGTGCGGTGCTGGAGCAGATGGTGACCGGCTCGCCCGTCGGCATAGCGGTCGTGGACGCGAATCTGCGGTGCGTCTGGTCGAACGCGGCCCTGGAGCGGTTCGGCGGCGGCTCCCCCGGGGAGCGGCTGGGGCGGCGGCTGGCGGAGATCCAGCCGGGCATCGACTCCGAGGGCATCGAGACGCAGATGCGGCGCGTGCTGGAGACCGGGCAGCCGGTGGTCGGCTACGAGCACGTCGGCCATGTGCGCTCCGCGCCGCTCCGGGAGACGGCGCACATGATGTCGTTCACCCGCCTCGAGGACGACCACGGCCACCCGATGGGCGTCTACTACACGGTCGTCGACATCACCGAGCGGCACCGCGCCCGGCAGCGGCTGGCCCTGCTCGACCGGGCCGGCGAGCAGATCGGCCGCAGCCTGGACATCGTGCGGACCGCCCAGGAGCTGGCCGACGTGGCCGTGCCGGGCTGCGCCGACTTCGTCTGCGTCGACCTGCTGGAGTGGGTGCTGCGCGGCGCGGAGCCCCCGGCCGGACCGCTCAGCCCGACGGAGGCGGTGCCCCTGCGGCGGGCCGGGCACCAGTCGGTGAACCCGGGGGTCCCCGAAGCCGTCGTCGACATCGGCGCGGTGGCCACCTATCTGCCCGGATCGCCCCCGATCCGCTGCCTGGCCACCGGCCTGTCCTGGCGCGAGGAGCGGCTCGACCCGCTGGCCCGGGAGTGGGCCACCGACCTGCCCGGCGACCGCACGGCCACGTTCCTTGAACTGGGGCTGCACACCGTCATGGTCGTGCCGATCCGCGCGCGGGGCGTCACCCTCGGCGTCACCACGTTCTTCCGGCGCCGACGTCAGGAGCCCTTCGACGAGGACGACCTGAGCCTGGCCGAGGACCTGGTCTCACGAGCCGCGGTCTGCGTGGACAACGCCCGCCGCTACGCCCGCGAACGCAATGCGGCGCTGGTGCTGCAGCGCAGCCTGCTCCCCCGCCTGCTTCCCGACCAGGACGCCGTGGAGGTGGCCGCCTGCTACCAGCCGGCCGACGAGCTCACCGGCCTCGGCGGCGACTGGTACGACCTCATCCCGCTGTCCGGCGCCCGCGTCGCCCTCGTCGTGGGTGAGGTACCGGGGCACGGCATCGACGCGGCCGCGGCCATGGGGCGACTGCGAACCGCCGTACGCACCCTGGCGGCGCTGGACCTGCCGCCCGAGGAGGTGCTCGCGCACCTGGACGACCTGGTCGCGCGGACCGGCCGTGAGGGAGGCGGCGACCCGGGCTCTCCGGAGGACGTCGACCTGCAGGTCGCGGGGTCCGGCTGTGTCTACGTCATCTACGACCCCGTCGACGGACAGTGCACGATGGCCGCCGCGGGCCACCCCGCGCCCGCCGTCGTCATGCCCGACGGCACCGTCAGCTTCGTGGACCTCCCGCAGGGGCCGCCGCTCGGCGTGGGCGGGCGTCCCTTCGAGGCGGTGGAGCTGGCCCTCGCCGAGGGCAGCACGCTCGCCCTGCACACCGACGGGCTGCTGGCCCGCGAGGACGACGACCGGCCGGTCGACGCGGACCGCGAGCGGCTGCGCCGGGCCCTGGAGCGGATCGCCCCCTCCCTGGACCTGCGCTGCCGGACCGTGGTCGACGCACTGATCCCGGACCGCCCGGACGACGACGTGGCCCTGCTGATGGCCCGCACCAGGCTGCTGGGTGCCGACCAGGTCGCCGACTGGGACCTGCCCGCCGACCCGGCCGTCGTCGCCGACGCCCGCAAGGAAGCCGCCCGGCAGCTGGCCGAGTGGGGGCTGGAGGAGCTGGCCTTCACCACCGAACTCGTGGTCAGCGAGCTGGTCACCAACGCCATCCGACACGCCGAAGGCCCCATCCGGCTCCGTCTGATCAGGGAACGCGCACTGATCTGCGAGGTCTCCGACGGCGGCGCCACGGCACCCCATATGCGCCATCCGCGCACCACCGACGAGGGCGGCCGCGGGCTGCTGCTGGTCTCGCAGTTCACCCAGCGGTGGGGTACCCGCTTCGTTCCCGAGGGGAAGGTCATCTGGGCCGAGCAGTCCCTGACGGATCCCCCGGCGTGATTCCCCAATACCGTACATACGCCGCATCACGTGGGAAAATTGCGTTGACCCGGCGGTGAGGCGGCAGCCATGAACGATGGGGCGATCGACTACGCGGCAGTGTTCCAGTGCCTGCCGGGAATGGTGGCGCTGCTGACACCCGAGCTGGTGTACGCCGACGCCAACGAGGAGTTCCTGCGCAATGCCCGCCGCACGCGCGAGCAGGTGGTCGGCCGCTATCTGTTCGACGTCTTCCCCGACAACCCGAACGACTCCACCGCCTCCGGAATGCGCAACCTTGCGGCCTCGCTGCAGCGGGTGCTGGAGACCGGCGAGCGCGACGCCATGGCCCTGCAGCGCTACGACGTCGAGAACCCGGACCGGCCGGGTGAGTGGGAGGAGCGCTACTGGAGCCCGGTCAACGCGCCGGTGCTCGGACCGGACGGCAAGGTGGTGCTGCTGGTGCACCGCGTCGAGGAGGTCACCGAGCTGATCAAGGCCAGGGGCAGTCCACGGAGCAGCCGGGCCCGCGTGCTGGAGGCCGAGCTGTACACCCGCGCCCGCGAACTGCAGGACCTCAACGAGCGGCTGCGGCAGGCCCACGCGCGCGAGCGCGAGGTGGCCATCGCACTGCAGGAGGCGATGCTGCCCGCCCGCCGGCAGGCCGGCCACCAGCACGCCGCCGTGCGCTACCGGCCCGCCGTCGGCTCGCTCAACGTGTGCGGGGACTGGTACGACCTGGTCGACCTGGTGGGCGGCCGGCGCATCGGCGTGGCGGTGGGCGACGTGGTGGGGCACGGGCTCGCGGCCGCCGGGGTCATGGGCCAGCTGCGCAGCGCGCTGAGTGCCGCCTCCCGGGTCGCCGAGGGCCCGGCCGAGGCGCTGAACGTCCTGGGCCGCTATGCGCACGTGGTGGACGGCGCCGAGTCCGCCACCGCCGTCACGACGTTCATCGACTTCGACGAGCACACCATCACCTACAGCAGCGCCGGGCACCCCCCGCCGGTCCTCGTCCACGCCGACGGCCGTATCGAGTTCCTCGACCAGGCCACCGACCCGCCGCTCGACGCCCATCCCGACCCGATCCCCAGACCCGAGGCCTGCACGCGGTACGCCGACGGCGCCACCCTCGTCCTGTACACCGACGGCCTGATCGAACGCAGACGGGAGGACATCGACACCGGCCTGGCCCGCCTCGCCGACTCCCTCGCCCGCCACCGCACCGAGGACCCCGAACAACTGGCCGACGCGGTCCTGCTGGAGTTGCTGCCGCCGGGCGGCGCGACCGACGACACCGCCCTGGTCATCGTGCGGTTGCGAGGGGAGGCAGACGGGGCGGCACGCCGCAAGGACCTGGTGTCCGCCAGCAGTTGAGCGTGATCGCGCCATGATGTGTCATCAGGTTGCTGTCTACCGGTCGGTAACTGGAGGCTGGTGCGGCAGTTGTCCCCACGCGCGCGACGCGGCGTCCGCCGTGTTCCGGCGAACTGCGCCTGCACATAGACTGGCGATCCCACGACACGCCGGTTGACCTGCTGGAACGCGGCGGCACAGGCGATCCGCCGGAGTGAGGAGCGACCTTTTGTTCTACTACGTGCTCAAATACGTGTTGTTGGGACCTCTGCTGAGACTGGTCTTCCGGCCTCGCATCGAAGGCCTCGAACACGTACCGGCCGAAGGCCCGGCGATCGTCGCCGGCAACCATCTGTCCTTCTCGGACCACTTCCTGATGCCGGCCATCCTCAAGCGCCGCATCACCTTCCTCGCGAAGAAGGAGTACTTCACCGGTCCCGGCATCAAGGGCCGCCTCACCGCGACCTTCTTCCGCAGCGCCGGGCAGATCCCGGTCGACCGCACCGGCAAGGAGGCGGGCCAGGCCGCCATCCGCGAAGGCCTCGGCGTGCTGAGCAAGAACGAACTCCTCGGCATCTACCCGGAGGGCACCCGCTCGCACGACGGCCGTCTGTACAAGGGCAAGGTCGGGGTGGCGGTGATGGCGCTGAGGGCCCAGGTGCCCGTCATCCCCTGCGCGATGATCGGCACCTTCGAGGCGCAGCCGCCCGGCAAGGTCATCCCGAACATCCACCCCGTCGTGATCCGCTTCGGCAAGCCCCTCGACTTCTCCCGCTACGCCGGCATGGAGAACGAGAAGGCGATCCTGCGTGCCATCACCGACGAGATCATGTACGCGATCCTGAAGCTGTCGGAGCAGGAGTACGTCGACGAGTACGCGGCCGTCGTCAAGGCGCAGCAGGCCGAGGCGGCCGGGGCCGCGGAGAAGGAGCGCCGCTTCCCGCGGATGCCACTGGGCTAGGACGGGGTGAGCACGAGGAAGGGGCGGCCGGAGTGTTCCCGGCCGCCCCTCACTTCGTACCGCTGCCGCTTACGGCTTGGGCGTGGCGTGCGGGGTGCAGGTCACGTCCGCGGCGTCCAGCTTGCCGCTCAGGAGGTAGTCGTCCACCTTCTGGTTGATGCACGGGTTGACCAGGCCGGTCACGCCGTGCGAGCCCGCGTCCTTCTCGGTGATCAGGCGGGAGCCCTGGAAGCGGTTGTGCAGTTCGACGGCGCCGTCGTACGGGGTGGCGGCGTCACGCGTGGACTGCACGATCATGACCGGCGGCAGGCCCTTGTGGGTCTTGACGTTCACCGGGGTCTGCTGCTTGACCGGCCAGGTGGCGCACGGCAGGTTCATCCATGCGTTGGCCCAGGTCATGAAGGGGTAGTTCTTGTTGAGCTCGGTGTTGTCCTTGTCCCACTTCTTCCAGCTGGTGGGCCACTTGGCGTCGGTGCACTCGACGGCCGTGTAGACGGCGTTGCCGTTCTCCGCGGTGATGTTGCCCGCCGTGTTGGACATGTCCGGGGCGGCCGCGTCGACCAGCGCCTTGGTGTCGCCGGCGAAGTACTTGCTGAAGGCCGTTGCGACCGGCACCCACGAGGAGTCGTAGTACGGGGCGCTCTGGAAGAAGGAGATCAGCTCGGCCGGGCCGACGACCCCGCCGAGCGGGCTCTTCTTGGCGGTGGCGCGCAGCTCGAGCCACTTCGCCTGGACCGCGTCGCGCGTGGTGCCGAGGTGGAAGGCGGCGTCGTTGGCGGCGACCCAGTCCTCCCAGTCCTTCCAGCGGCCTTCGAAGGCGACGTCCTGGTCCAGGTTGGCCTGGTACCAGATCTTCTCCCGCGACGGGTTGACGACACTGTCCACGATCATGCGGCGCAGATGGCCCGGGAACATGGTGCCGTAGACGGCGCCGATGTAGGTGCCGTAGGAGACGCCCAGGTAGTTGAGCTTCTTCTCGCCGAGCGCGGCACGGATGACGTCCAGGTCGCGCACCGTGTTGGGCGTGGTCATCTGCGAGAGCATCGCCTTGCCGGTGCGCTCGGCGCAGCCCTTGGCGTACTCGGCGGCCAGCTTGCGCTGGGCCTGCTTGTCGGCCTCGGAGTCCGGCACCGGGTCGGCCTTGGGCGCCTTCACGAACTCCTGCGGGTCGATGCAGGAGATCGGCGCGGAGTGGCCGACACCGCGCGGGTCGAAGCCCACGAAGTCGTACGCCTTGGCCACGTTGGCCCAGATCGGGTTCTTGTTGGTGACCCGCGTAGGGAAGCGCATGCCGGAACCGCCGGGGCCGCCCGGGTTGTAGACGAGGGCGCCCTGGCGCTCCTCCTTCGTCCCCGTGTTGCCGATGCGGTCGACGGCGAGCTTGATCTGCTTGCCGTACGGATGCGCGTAGTCGACCGGGACGCTGACGTACCCGCACTGGATGGGCTTGGCGAACCCCCAGTCGGCGGGGCAGTCCTGCCAGTCGATGCCGGCCTTCGCGGCGCGCTCGGCCGCGATGGCGGCACCGCGGGCCTCGCGGTCCTTGCCGGGCCGCGCTCCGGCTGTGGCGCTGGCACTCGGCGCTGCGACGGCACCGGCTATGAGCGTCGCCGCGGCGAGCACACCGGCCGAACCGAGCGCGGTGGCCCGCTTCTTTCGTCTCATATCCCTCAAGTGGGACCTCCCCCAACGTCATTGCGATTGTCAGAAGCGATCCTTTCGGCTGTGAACATGCCGAGAACAGGGGTCGTTGACCTTCTTTACCAATCCGATAAACGGTGACCCTCGTCCCGCTCAGCGGAAACTCACGCCATGGCGGCCAGCGCCTCGTCCAGCACCCGCCGCAGCCGCAGGGCATCGGCCGCCACGGCACTGACGAGCACGGCGGGCCCGGCGAGCGGCATCGCCACGGCGCCCTCCCCCAGCACCCGGGCCGCCACGGGCTCCATCCCGAACTCGGGCCGTACGACGACCAGTTGCCCCACGGCCCGGTGCCCGCCCAGCACGGCCGGACCGTCCCAGCCGCCCGGCGCTCCGGGCCCGCAGGCCAGCTCCTGGTCGAGGATCGCCCGACCCTCGACACGCACCGTAAGACGACTGGTCAGCCGCCCGGGTTGCTCCCCCACCCGCCCGAGCACCTGCTCCTCGCGCAGCACGAGCCGGGCCGCGCCGCCCAGCTCGACCCGCGTCCTGACATGCAGGTCGCTCCCGTGCGCGGAGATCAACTGCTCGGGCAGCCACTCCAGTTCACCGTCGTCGGCGACGTCGAGCCGCACGTCGTAGCGTGCCCCGCCCTTGGCCTGCCCGGGGAGCGCGATGGTGGCGGCGGCCGACCCGACCCGCAGCCGTGCCCCGCTCCCGACCTCGGCCTCGACGGCGAACTCGTCCCCGCCGAGCGGTCCGCTCATCGCCCCGACGAGCATGACCCGCGCCTCGGCGCCACTGCTCCGTGTCCGCCGCAGCGCGAGCGGCCCCTCCCCCTGAAGCACCGGCAGGGCCGTACCGCCCCTGCCGTCCTCGCGGGCGACGATCCGAGCGGTGGCCCGCACCCCGCTCACGGTCACGCCGGCCACGCGGCGAGCTGCGCCCGCACCCACCCGGCGACGTCGGTCACCCCGGCCTCGCTCCTGAGCGACTGGAAGACGACGGGCAGTTCGGCCCGCTGCGCCTTGGCGTCGGCGGCCATCCGCTCGAGGTCGGAGCCGACGTACGGCGCGAGGTCGGTCTTGTTGACGACGAGCAGATCGGCCGTGGTCACCCCCGGGCCGCCCTTCCGCGGAATGTCGTCACCACCGGCCACATCGATGACGAAGATCTGGGCGTCGACGAGCCCCTTGGAGAAGGTCGCGGTGAGATTGTCCCCACCGGACTCGACCAGGATCAGATCCAGCGGCCCGACCTCGTCCTCCAGATCCTCCACCGCCTCCAGATTGGCGGAGATGTCGTCCCGGATCGCGGTGTGCGGACAGGCCCCCGTCTCCACGGCAGTGATCCGCTCGGGCGGCAGCACGGCTTCCCGGAGCAGGAATTCGGCGTCCTCGCGGGTGTAGATGTCATTGGTGACGACGGCAAGCGAGAGCTCGTCCCGCAAAGCCCGGCACAGCGCGGCGACCGTGGCAGTCTTCCCGGACCCGACAGGCCCGCCGAGCCCGATCCGCAGGGCCCGCCGCGAGCCGTCGGGACGACGGGCGTCGGCGCTGACGGCACCGGGACCGTCGTGGGTGTGTTCCAGATGCATGGCAATGGCTCCAAAATTTTGGCCGCCCGGCGCCCTCCCGCCCGTCCGGCGTTCGAGGACGAGGCCGTTCAGGCCGATACGGGGGTCTGGGGGCAAAGCCCCCAGGGTCGGGAAGGCGAAGGGGCGGCGGGGGCGAAAGAAACTACGAGGCGAACAACCGCACAGCCCAGCCGGCATGCACCTCCGCGGAAATCTCCAGCAACGGCGCAGAAGCCGCAGGCAACGCATCGACCCCCTCGTCGACCACCACCCGCGCCGCCTCCACCGCCCGATCCGCAACACGATCCACCTCCGGCGCCAGCCGGGCCAGCACCCCCGTCGCATCGAACGGATCAAGGCTCAACAACCGCACCGTCGCACTCGCCGCCCCACTGACACTCTCGTACGCCGCACAGTAGGCCGCATCCACGGCCTCCAGGCCCGCCGCCCGAGCGGCCACCCCGAGCACCACCGCCTGATGCGCCCCCTTGGGGAACTCCCGTGCCAGGGCGTCGAGTTCACCCGAGGGCCAGGCAGCGCGAGCGGCCCGCATCAACTGCCGCCCCAGCTTCCGCCCGGCGACCCGCAGCGCAGGCGACGGCGTCCGCGCATCCGCCGCCGCATCCAGGGCCGCAGGATCCACGCCGAGAACGGCGGCGGCCGCGAGCGAGGCGGCGACCAGTCCCGCGGTGTGCAGCCGCCCTCGGCAGAAGGACTCCAGGCTCGCGGCCCCACTGATCCGCCCGGCCTTCACGGCCGCCTCGGCCCCGCCGGAGTGCGCATGCCCTCCGGCGGGAAAACGCCCGTCGGCCAGAACGAGAAGAGCTGCCCGCGACATCACGACCACGCCATCAGAAGAGTCATCGGAAGAGGGAGCGCCATCAGAAAAGGAAGTACCGCTGGGCCATGGGCAGTTCGGCAGCGGGCGTCGCCTCGACGAGTTCCCCGTCGATGTGCACGGCGAAGCTGTCGGGATCGATCTGCACCCGGGGCCGCGCGTCGTTCTCCCGCATGTCGGCCTTGGTGACCCCCCGCGTCGAGTCGATCGCGACGAACCGCTTCCCGAGCGAGAGCCGTTCCGGCAGCCCGTCCTCGATGGCGAGCGGTGCCACGAAGTTGAAGGAGTTCGCGGCGGGCGCCCGCCCGATGGCCCCGTACATCGGCCGCGGCAGGATCGGCTGCGGCGTCGGGATGGACGCGTTGGCGTCGCCCATCTGCGCGTAGGCGATCTGCCCGCCCTTGACGACCAGGTGCGGCTTGACCCCGAAGAACGCGGGCTCCCACAGCACGAGGTCGGCGAGCTTTCCGGTCTCCACCGAGCCGACCTCCCGGGCAAGTCCCTGCGCGAGCGCCGGATTGATCGTGTACTTGGCCACGTACCGCCGCACCCGCCGGTTGTCCGCCCGCCCGTCACCCGGCAGCGCCCCCCGCCGCCGCTTCATCACATGCGCCGTCTGCCAGGTCCGCATGACGACCTCGCCGACACGCCCCATGGCCTGGGAGTCGGAGGAGATGATGGAGATGGCGCCCAGGTCGTGCAGGATGTCCTCCGCGCCGATGGTGGACGGCCGGATCCGCGACTCGGCGAACGCCAGGTCCTCCGGCACCGCCGGGTTGAGGTGGTGGCACACCATCAGCATGTCGAGGTGTTCCTCGGCGGTGTTCACGGTGAACGGCCGCGTCGGGTTGGTCGAACTCGGCAGCACATGCGGCTCGGAGACGACCGTCATGATGTCCGGCGCGTGCCCGCCGCCCGCACCCTCGGTGTGGTACGCGTGGATGCCTCGCCCGCCGATCGCGGCGAGGGTGTCTCCCACGAATCCGGCCTCGTTGAGGGTGTCCGTGTGAATGGCGACCTGGATGCCCGTCCGGTCCGCCACGGTCAGCGAGGCGTCGATGACGGCGGGCGTGGAGCCCCAGTCCTCGTGCAGTTTGAGGCCCAGGGCGCCGCCGCGGATCTGCGAGAGCATCGCCTCGTGCGAGACGGTGTTGCCCTTGCCGAGGAAGCCGATGTTGAGCGGGTACTGCTCCATCGCCTCCAGCATCCGCGCGAGGTGCCAGGGGCCGGGCGTGACCGTGGTCGCCTTGGAGCCCTCGGCCGGTCCGGTGCCGCCGCCCACCAGCGTGGTGATGCCGGCGGACAGCGCCTCGTCGGCGATCTGCGGACAGATGAAGTGGACGTGCGCGTCGATGGCACCGGCGGTCAGGATCCGCCCGTTGCCCGCGATGACCTCGGTCTCCGGGCCGATGACCAGGTCGGGGTGAACGCCGTCCATGGTGTCGGGGTTGCCGGCCTTGCCGATCCCGGTGATCCGGCCGTCGCGGATGCCGACGTCGGCCTTGACGATGCCCCAGTGATCGATGATCACGGCACCCGTGATGACGGTGTCCGGGGTGCCCTCCGCGCGCGTGGCACGCGACTGGCCCATGGACTCCCGGATGACCTTGCCGCCGCCGAACACGGCCTCGTCACCGGCGAGTCCGGGTCCGCCGGAACGATCCTCCTCGATCTCGACGATCAGATCGGTGTCGGCCAGCCGGATGCGGTCGCCGGTGGTGGGGCCGAAGAGGTCGGCATACGCGGCACGCGAGATCTCAGGCATCGAGGGCACCTCCGGTCTCCCCGCGCAGCCCGGGCACCACACGGGCGCCGGCCAGCGGGACGAGTTCGACGTCGACGGGGATCCCGGGCTCGAAGCGCACGGCCGTACCCGCGGGGATGTTGAGCCGCCTGCCGCGGGCGGCGGCGCGGTCGAAGTCCAGGCCGGGGTTGGCCTCGGCGAAGTGGTAGTGGGAGCCGACCTGGACGGGCCGGTCGGCGGCGTTGAGGACGGTCAGCCGGGTGACCTCGCGGCCCTCGTTGTACACAACGGGCTCGTCCGCGAACAGGATCTCGCCGGGAATCATCGAGGCCCCCTCAGACGATCGGGTCGTGGACGGTGACGAGCTTGGTGCCGTCCGGGAAGGTCGCCTCGACCTGGACGTCGTGGATCATCTCGGGGATGCCCTCCATGACGTCGTCCCTGGTCAGGAGCTTGCGCCCGGAGGCCATGAGCTCGGCGACCGTGCGGCCGTCCCGGGCGCCTTCGAGGATGTGCGAGGTGATGAGGGCGACCGCCTCGGGGTGGTTGAGCTTGAGCCCGCGGGCCCGGCGCTTCTCGGCCACGTCGGCCGCCACATGGATGAGCAGCCTCTCTTGCTCGTGCGGGGTCAGTTGCACGTCCCACCTCACAGTCCTCACCCGGACCGTGCGGGGCCCGGTTGCCGCAGCCACGGGGCAAAGTGCCTGGTGGCGTGGATCGGCAGGCTAGTTGGACCGAGTTTCAAGCAAGTTAACCGCACGGTGATCCCGCACGCTCATCAACGCCCGTAGACCGTCTCGCAGGACGTCGCTCGAAGCGGGCCCGAACAGCGCCTGCTGCGCGAGGAAGCCCATCGCGGCAGCCATCATGGTGCGGGCCACGTCGTCCGGGGACACGTCCGGCCGCATCATCCCGGCTTCCTGGTACGACTCGGCGATCCGCCCCCAGGTCTCCTGCACCGCGCCGTAGCCCTCACGCAGCAGGGCCGCGAGCTCCGCGTTGCGGAGGGTCTCCGCCCACACCTGGATGACGAGGCCCGGAAAGGCGGGCCGCCCGTCCACGGTCAACGACTCCTTGGTCGCGAGGACGCGGCCGAGCACCGATGACACCAGGAGGTCCGGAGGCGGGGGCGGGCTGCTGCGGGCCTGTTCCTCGAAGCCCTTGTGCACCTCGCCGAGCACTTCCGCGACGATCGCGGCGATCAGCTCCTCCTTGCCGCTGAAGTAGCGGTAGACGGCACCCGCGGACAGGTCGACCTCCTTGAGGACGTCCTGCATGGACGTGGCGTGGAAGCCGTTGCGTGCGAAGCACAGTGCGGCGCCGTCGAGGATCTGCCGGCGGCGGGCGTCGAGGTGTTCCTGGGATACACGGGCCATGGCCCCAAAGTAAAACGAACGTTCCTTCTTGACAAGCCATGCCGACGGCGAGACGGTGAGGGCCCCCATCAAAAACGAACGATCCTTCTTTTTAACGCTCTCCGGGCCACTTGCCCCGCTTCCGTCGATCCCGAGAGGAACGCCATGCCCACCGCATCCGCTACCCCGCCGAGGGCACACCGCCGCCGTCTGATCGCGGTCGTCGTCCTCGTCCCGCTGCTCGCCGCCCTGGCACTGTGGGCCTTCGCCTGGCCCGCCGCGCGTACCGCGCCCCGCGACCTGCCGCTGGGCGTGGCCGGCCCCGCGGCCGCGACGGCCCAGGTCGAGAAGCAACTGGAGCAGAAGAAGGGTGCCTTCGAGATCCACCGCTACGCCGACGAGGCCGCCGCCCGGGACGCCATCGAGGACCGGACCGTATACGGCGCTGTCGTCGTCACACCCCAGGGCCCCGAACTGCTCACCGCCTCGGCCGCGGGCCCGACGGTCGCGCAGCTGCTGCAGCAGGCGGTGGCCCGGCAGGCGTCCGCCGAGGGCACACGGATCCGTACGGTCGACGTCGTGGCCGCCCCCGCGAACGACCCTCGCGGCGCGGCCCTGAACGCCGGCGTGCTGCCGCTGGCCCTGGCCGGGATCGCGGCCGGCTCGGTGGTGACCATGACGGGACTGCGCGGTCTGCGCGCCGTGGCCGCCCTGACCGGGGCCGCCGTGCTGGTCGGCGCGACCGCGGCCGGTATCGCGCACAGCTGGCTCGGGGTGCTCACCGGCAACTGGTGGGCGGAGGCCGGTGTACTGGGCCTGGCGACGCTGGCCGTGAGCGCCGCGGTCGCAGGGCTCGGCGCCCTGCTCGGACAGGCAGGCATCGGGGTCGCCGCGGGCACGGTGATGCTGTTCGGCAACCCCTTCTCCGGCGCGCCCTCGGCCCCGCAGATGCTGCCCGAGCCGGTCGGCACGATCGGCCAGTGGCTGCCGCCGGGCGCGGGGACGACCCTGCTCCGCTCGGTGTCGTTCTTCGACGGCGCGGCGGCGACCGGCCCCGCCCTGACCCTCGCCTGGTGGGCCCTTGTGGGCCTGGGCGCCGTACTGCTCGGCCATGCGCTCAAGGCACGGACGAAGACCACCGAGCCCGCCGCCGGGCGGAACCTCGCCCCGGTCGGCTGACCCTCCGTAGCACCCGAGCCGACCGTGCACCCCCGCTGTAGCGGACGGGGGTGCACGGTCTTTGCGTCACCTAGGAGGCGCCGGTCCCGCGGTGGTGCGCCGCGATACCGAAGCGCTGCTGTTCGCGGGGAGCGGACGCCACCTCGCGGACGGTGGAGACCGAGCTGATCACCTGCTCCTCGGCGGGCTCCGGGACTTCCTGCAGCTCCTCCAGCCGCTCCAGGTCAGCGGCGGAGACCAGGGCGACGAGGGGTTTTCCGTGCCGTGTCACGACGACGCGCTCACCGCCGTACACCACCCGGTTGATCAGATCGGCGAGCTCAGCCCTGGCTTGCGTCACCGGAATCTCGTAGGCCATGCCCCCATCATAACGTCATGTACGTCCTGTACATTTTTTACAGACGCAGAAGGAGGGGTACCGATGACCCGACCGTCCGCCCGTTACGTGCTGCCCGAGTTCACCGAGCGCACCAGCTCCGGCACCAAGACAATGGATCCGTATTCCAAGCTGCTGGAGGAGCGGATCGTCTTTCTCGGGGCGCCGATCGACGACACCTCGGCGAACGATGTGATGGCCCAGTTCATGCACCTCGAGTACCAGGCGCCGGACCAGGACATCTCGCTCTACATCAACTCCCCCGGCGGCTCGTTCACCGCCATGTCGGCGATCTACGACACGATGCAGTACGTCGGCTGCGACGTGGAGACGATCTGCCTGGGGCAGGCCGGCTCGTCCGCCGCGGTGCTGCTCGGGGCGGGCACGCCGGGCAAGCGGTTCGCGCTGCCGGGCGCGCGCATGGTGATCCATCAGCCGCTCCTGGCCGAGCCCATCGAGGGACAGACCAGCGATCTGGCCATCCAGGCCGCCGAGTTGGGCCGGATGCGGGCCCGGCTGGAGGAGATGCTCGTACGGCACACGGGACGCAGCCCGGAGCAAGTCGCTGCGGACATCGAGCGGGACAAGATCCTGAATGCCCAAGAAGCCGTGGAGTACGGCCTGGTGGACCGGATCATCCCCAGCCGCAAGGCCACCCTCGCCCCGCCCACCGGGCGGTGAGCGGCCGGTGCTCCCACCGGAACTTCCGCCGCTGCCCGCCCTCACCCGCGCCGAGGGCGAGTTGATCGACCGTTACCTCGACGTGGTCGACCTCCTCGGCCGCATCAACCCGGCGCAGCACGGCGACACGTATCGCGGGCTGCGGGCCGCGCAGGCGCTGGTGAGCAAAGCAGCTCAGCTCCGCGACGCCCTGGCGCTGATGCACCAGCGGGGCGAGACCGAGCTGCACGCCCCGACGCTGGGGCGGGCCCTGCGGGTGCTCGACGGGGAGCGGCGCACCGCCAGGGTCACGGTGCCGCCTCAGTCCGACAGTTGACGCACATACGACCGGTCCGGACCTTCCGCCCTGTCGGCGGAGCGTCCGGACCGGAGTTCAAACGGACCAAATGAGGTACCCCCGTTCGGCGTAGTCGCGGCTCCTTTTTCGCGACCGCCAAGGTTGCGCAACGCGCCTGCCCCAAGGGCGGTTTCTGGTGCTCCGGTGCTGGTCCGAGCCTCGTCGGGGGCCTCAACGCTCCCTCGAACACAGGGGTGTCCACCCGAACGGGTGAGTGGTGAGTAACGACACAAACCCCCGGTTCCGTTGGGATTTTCGGACTTGTATGGGTCAAGATCCCTGTCTGACGACAAGCCCCCGCCGCAGCGGCGGGGCGATCCGGGCGGACGCCGAGTCCTGCCGCCGCCCGGATGACCGGTCGACAGGAGTGGATCGGCAGGAGTGGAGGACCCAAGCAAGACGGGTCGCCGGAACGGCCGCGCCATGGCCGGGTCGAGCAGCCCTTGGGGTGAAGCCGCAGCAGCGGCCGGGCAACTTCGCCAGCCCGAATCCGACAGGTCATCCTTCACAGGCGGCTGACGAAGGGTTGCGCATGACTGCGCTCAATCGTGTCCCGTCGCTCATGGTCCGGGCCGGTACGGCCTCGGCCCTCACCATCGCCGCAGTGGGCGGCTCCATCGTGGTCCCGGGTGTCGCCTCCGACGCCTCGGCAGCCACGATGGCGACGAAGGCACTCCAGATCGCGGCTTCCAAAAAGGGTTCCCCGTACAAGTGGGGCGCCTCGGGACCGCGCCGGTTCGACTGCTCAGGGCTCACGCTGTACTCGTTCAAGAAGGCGGGCAAGACCCTGCCCCGTACGGCGGCCCAGCAGTACAACAAGACCGAGCACATCTCCGCGAAGAGCCGGAAGGCCGGAGACCTGGTGTTCTTCCACTCGGGCTCCAGCGTCTACCACGTGGGCATCTACGCCGGGAAGGGGAAGATCTGGCACGCCCCGAAGACCGGGGACGTCGTAAAGCTGCAGAAGATCTGGACGTCCAGCGTCTGGTACGGCCGGGTCAGCTGACTCTCCCGCGGGGGCGACGGCAACCTGACACGCCGCCGCCCCCGCGGGGCATTACGCGGCACCAGAGCGCCCCGGGCGCAGTTGCTGGGCACGGTTGAGCGACTACGGCTCCTGCTGCCCCGCTGCCGTCACCGGCTGGACCGGTACGGTCCACGGGAGTTCGATGGTGACCGTCTTGCCGCCCTCACGGGTGGGGCGGACATGCAGCCGGCCACCGCATTCGGCTGCCAGCCAGCGGATGATCACCATGCCCCGGCCGTTGTCCTGCTGCACGGCGGCGGGCAGGCGCTTGGGGAAGCGGGGGTGGCTGTCGGTGACACCGATGCGGAGCTGCTCGTCACGGTGGAGTTCGAGGTCCACCGTGAAGGTGGGTGACTGGCCGAAGGTGTGCTGTACCGAGTTGGTGGTGAGTTCGGAGACGATGAGGCGGATGGTCTCGGCGGCCTCCGTGTCGGCCGGCAGGCCCCACTCGGCCAGCGTGGTGACCACGAAGCCGCGGGCCGCGGAGACCGAGGCGGGATCGCTCGGCAGAGTGACGGATGCTTCCAAATGGTCTGCCATGGCGCGGTCGTCCCTTTCCCACGGGACCGGAGTCCGACACGGAGCGGATGGTTCGAGTACGGTCCCGGACTGGTGCTTCGTCGCCAGACTGCCATTACCGCGCCCGTCACGGGTGGCGATCCACCAAGATATGCATATATCTGTCCCTCAAAGCGGTGAACTCTGCGACGAGAGACCGTATTTGGGTGGCACGGAAGGAGTAAGGAGAAGCGCATGCAACACGGTCCCGCGGTGCGCCGCCGGAAACTGGGCGCCGAACTGCGTGCGTTACGCACGAGCGCGGGGCTCACCAGTGGTGAGGCCGCCCGGCTCGTGGGCTGGCACCAGTCGAAGGTGAGCCGGATCGAGACCGGCGCCAGCGGGGTGAAACCGGCCGATGTGCGGTTACTCCTGGACGCCTACGCCGTGGCGGACGGCCAACTCCGGGAACTGCTCCTGGTGTTGGCGGGATCCGACGAAGGAGGCGGCCGACACCACTGGTGGCACGCCTATCGTGGGGTACTGCCGCCCACCTACCGCGATTTCATCAGTCTGGAGTCCCAGGCGAGCGCGATGAGCACGCTGGAGACGTCCGTCGTGCCGGGCCTGCTGCAGACGCCCGCCTATGCACGTGCGGTGACCCGGGCAGCGGTCGGCGGACTGGACGACGAACGGCTGGACGCCCTGGTCGAGGTGCGGCTGGCCAGGCAGGACGTGCTGCGTTCGGATCCGCCGCTGGAACTGAGCGCGGTACTGGACGAGGCGGTGCTGCGCCGGGAGATCGGCGGCCCCGAGGTCATGAAGCAGCAGCTCGAGCGGCTTCTGAAGGCGGCGCGGCTGCCTCAAGTGCGGCTTCAGGTAATGCCGTTCGCTGCCGGAGCGCATGTCGGCGTCACCGGGCCTTTCGTAATCTTCTCATTTTCGAGCACTTCTGATCTGGACGTGGTTGTTCTCGACCACTTGACGAGTAGCCTCTACCTCGAACGGAAAGAAGACCTCCGGGCCTACACCGAGGCCTTCAACGCCCTTCAGTTCCACGCCCTTTCGCCCGAGGACTCGTTGGACTACATCGCCGGGATAGGTGACGGCGCGTAAGGAGGCACCATGTCAGCACTGCCTCGGAACGTACCTTCCAGTACCGAGCTGCCCGACGTGCAGTGGTTGCGCAGCAGCTACAGCACGGGCGCGAACAACTGCGTCGAGACGGCACGGCCGCGCTCCGGCCCCTGGGCCGGGCTGCTCGCCGTGCGCGACTCCAAGGACCCGGCCGGGCCCGCCCTGCTCCTCTCCCCCGAGAGCTGGACGGACTTCACGGCCGCATTCAGGTCCTGATCAGTCCCGATCAGCTCTGGTCAGTTCCGATCAGTTCCGCATCGTGCGGCACATGGCCGTGTCACGCCGACTCATGGTCGCGTCTCGCCGATCACACGTACAGCGCGTTCGATCTGCGCCTCGGAGAGGTCCGCGCGGGCGGTCAGCCTCAGCCTTGAGATGCCGTCGGGCACGGAAGGAGGACGGAAGCAGCCCACGGCGAGGCCTGCCGTACGGCAGTCGGCCGCCCACTGCACGGCCCCCTCCGGGGACGGAGCACGCACGGAGACCACCGCGGCGTCCGGGCGCACCGCCTCGTGACCCGCGGCGGTCAGGCGTGCGTACAGTTCGGCGGCGACCGCACGCGCGCGTTCCGCACGCTCCGGCTCGCGGCGCAGCAGTCGCAGTGCCGCCAGGGCCGCCCCCGCCGCGGCGGGGGCGAGGCCCGTGTCGAAGATGAAGGTGCGGGCCGCGTTGACGAGGTGGTCGATGACCCGGGCGGGGCCGAGGACGACTCCGCCCTGGCTGCCGAGCGACTTGGACAGCGTGGCGGTCACGACCACGTCGTCGGCGCCCGCGAGGCCCGCCGCGTGCGGGGCGCCGCGGCCGCCGTCACCGAGGACGCCGAGGCCGTGCGCGTCGTCGACCAGCAGTCCGGCGCCGCGCTCCCGGCAGGCGGCGGCCAGTTCGGCCAGCGGGGCCGCGTCGCCGTCGACCGAGAAGACCGTGTCGGAGACCACGACCGCGGTCGCCGCGCTGTCCTCGTGTGTCTGCAGCGCCTTGCGCACCGCCTCCGGGTCGGCGTGTCCGACGACCTGGGTGGTGCCCCGGGCCAGCCGGCAGCCGTCGATGAGGGAGGCGTGGTTGCCCGCGTCGGAGACGATCAGCGAGCCGTGCGGGGCGAGCGCGGTGACCGCGGCGAGGTTGGCCGCGTAGCCGGAGGAGAAGACGAGTGCCGCCTCGAAGCCGCAGAAACCGGCCAGCTCGTCCTCCAGCTCGGTGTGGAGTTCCGTCGTACCGGTGACCAGTCGAGAACCGGTCGAGCCGCCGCCCCAGGTCCGCGCGGCCACCGCCGCGCCCTCGGCGACGGCCGGATGGTGGGCCAGCCCGAGGTAGTCGTTGCTCGCGAGGTCCAGCAGCGGGGAGTGGGCCGGGCGCGGGCGCAGGGTCCGTACGAGTCCGGCGCGGCGGCGCAGCCGCGCCTGTTCGTCGATCCAGCCGAACGCCATGGCTCCTCCGGGCTTTTGTAGGCAGTGGACAGACACTAGCCGGACCGGCCGCACCCCATGGTGTGGCAATACACACACGACGAAGTGTCCCTGTTGTTCATTCTCTCCTTGGCCGGGAGCGCTTCCGTAAGACAGGATCGGCTCTCATGGACCTGCTGAACACGCTGGTGGACAAGGGGCTTCGGCGCGAGCTGCCGACCCGCGAGGAAGCTCTGGCCGTCCTCGCCACTTCCGACGACGACGTGCTCGACGTGGTGGCCGCGGCCGGAAAGGTGCGCCGGCACTGGTTCGGCCGACGGGTGAAACTGAACTACCTCGTCAACTTGAAGTCCGGACTGTGTCCGGAGGACTGCTCGTACTGCTCCCAGCGGCTCGGTTCCAAGGCCGACATCCTGAAGTACACCTGGATCAAGCCGGACGAGGCCTCGCAGGCCGCGGCGGCCGGTCTTGCGGGGGGCGCCAAGCGGGTGTGCCTGGTGGCGTCCGGGCGCGGGCCGACCGACCGGGACGTGGACCGGGTCGCCGGCACCATCAAGGCGATCAAGGAGCAGAACGAGGGCGTCGAGGTGTGCGCCTGTCTCGGTCTGCTCTCCGACGGCCAGGCGGAGCGGCTGCGCGAGGCGGGCGCGGACGCCTACAACCACAACCTGAACACGTCCGAGGCGACGTACGGGGACATCACGACCACGCACACGTACGCCGACCGGGTGGACACCGTGACCAAGGCGCACGCGGCCGGTCTGTCCGCCTGCTCCGGTCTGATCGCGGGCATGGGCGAGAGCGACGAGGACCTGGTGGACGTGGTCTTCTCGCTGCGCGAGCTGGACCCGGACTCGGTGCCGGTGAACTTCCTGATCCCGATGGAGGGCACCCCGCTCGCCAAGGAGTGGCACCTCACCCCGCAGCGCTGTCTGCGGATCCTGGCGATGGTGCGGTTCGTGTGCCCGGACGTCGAGGTGCGCATCGCCGGCGGCCGCGAGGTGCATCTGCGCACCATGCAGCCCCTGGCGCTGAACCTGGCCAACTCGATCTTCCTCGGCGACTACCTCACCAGCGAGGGCCAGGCAGGCAAGGCCGACCTGGAGATGATCGCGGACGCCGGCTTCGAGGTGGAGGGCGCCGGCGAGGTGACGCTGCCGGAGCACCGGGCCTCGGCGGCCGCGGGCGGCTGCGGTTCGCACGCCGGGGCGGGCTGCGGGTCCCACCAGGACGGCGGGTGCGGGTCGCACGCGGACGGCGGTGTCTGCGGTACGGCTGCCGCGGCGCCCTCGTCCGAGCCCCGCACCGACCTGGTCGCCATGCGCCACCGCGGTGTCGGAACGGATCTCGCACCCAATGCCTGACCTGCCCGTCCCCGAGCTGCTCGAGCTCGACCGGCGGCATGTCTGGCATCCGTACGGGCCCATGCCCGGCCGGGTCGAACCGCTCGTCGTCGAGTCGGCGAGCGGGGTGCGGCTGCGGCTCGCGGACGGCTCGGGCGAGCTGGTCGACGGCATGTCGTCCTGGTGGTCGGCCATCCACGGCTACAACCACCCGGTGCTCAACGAGGCCGCGCGCGAGCAGCTCGGCCGGATGAGCCATGTGATGTTCGGCGGGCTCACCCACGAGCCCGCCGTCCGGCTCGCGAAGCACCTTGTCGACATGTCGCCCGACGGTCTGGAGCATGTCTTCCTCGCCGACTCCGGGTCGGTGTCGGTCGAGGTCGCGGCCAAGATGTGTCTGCAGTACTGGCGTTCGCTGAGACGCCCCGGCAGACAGCGGCTGCTGACGTGGCGCGGCGGCTATCACGGCGACACCTGGCAGCCCATGTCGGTGTGCGACCCCGAGGGCGGGATGCACGAGCTGTGGAGCGGCGTACTGCCGCGCCAGGTGTTCGTGGACGCGCCACCGGCCGCGTACGAGGAGTCGTACGCGGAGCAGTTGCGCGCGGCGATCGAGCGGCACGCCCACGAGCTGGCCGCGGTGATCGTCGAGCCGGTGGTGCAGGGCGCGGGCGGGATGCGCTTCCACTCGCCCGCGTATCTGCGGGTGCTGCGCGAGGCGTGCGACGCGCATGACGTGCTGCTGGTGTTCGACGAGATCGCGACCGGGTTCGGCCGCACGGGCGCCCTGTTCGCGGCCGACCACGCGGCCGTGACGCCGGACGTGATGTGCGTGGGCAAAGCGCTGACCGGCGGCTATATGACGATGGCCGCGACGCTGTGCACCTCCCGCGTGGCCGAAGGCATTTCGCAGGGCGAGGTGCCGGTCCTGGCCCACGGCCCGACCTTCATGGGCAATCCCCTGGCGGCGTCCGTGGCCTGCGCCTCGATCGAGCTGCTGCTCGGCCAGGACTGGCCCGGCGAGGTCAAGCGGATCGAGACGGGACTGCGGGAGGGGCTCGCACCGGCTCTCGACCTCCCGGGCGTCCAGGACGTGCGCGTCCTCGGCGCCATCGGAGTCGTGCAGCTGGACCACGCCGTCGATATGAAGGCGGCGACGGACGCGGCCGTGCGCGAGGGCGTGTGGCTGCGGCCGTTCCGCGATTTGATCTACACGATGCCGCCGTACGTCACCGGGGACGCCGACGTGGCACGGATCGCGCGCGCGGTGTGCGCGGCGGCGCGGGAGGGATGAGCACAGCATGACGATCCTGGTGATCACGGGCACCGGCACGGAGGTCGGCAAGACGGTCACGACCGCCGCGGTCGCCGCCTGTGCGCTCGCGGCCGGCCGGTCGGTGGCCGTGCTGAAGGCCGCGCAGACGGGCGTCGGGCCGGACGAGCCCGGAGACGCCGCCGAGGTCGGCCGGCTCGCGGGCGGCGTGACGGCGGCCGAAATCGCCCGCTATCCGGAGCCCTTGGCGCCGGGGACGGCGGCCCGGCGGGCGGGGCTGCCCCCGGTGCGCCCGCAGGACGTCGCCGAGGCCGCCACCAAGCTGGCCACCGAGCACGACCTGGTGCTGGTCGAGGGAGCGGGCGGGCTGCTCGTCCGCTTCGACCCGGCGGGCGGGACACTCGCGGACGCGGCGGAGCTGCTGAAGGCGCCGGTGCTGGTGGTGGCGTCGGCCGGCCTGGGCACGCTGAACACGACGGAGCTGACGGCACGGGAACTCCGTTCCCGCCGGCTCGACCTGGCCGGGATCGTGATCGGCAGCTGGCCCGACTCCGCCGACCTCGCCTCCCGCTGCAATGTGTCGGACCTGCCGGAGGTGGCCGACGCACCACTGCTGGGCGCCCTGCCCGCCGGAGCGGGCTCACTGCCACCCGCCGACTTCCGCACGAACGCGCCGAGTTGGCTGGCACCTCGCCTGGACGGGACGTGGGACGCGGAGGCGTTCAGGGGGCGGGAGGCTGCGTAGAACCGCGGTCCGGACGACTCAGCCGGAGCGCTCGTCCGCCTCGACGAGCCGGGCGAGGTTCGCCAGGGCCATGCGCGTGCCGGTCTCGTTGTCGGCGGCGGGCACGGCGTCGGGGATTCCCTCGTGCACGACGAGGACGTCGGTGCCGCCGTCCGTGGCGGTGAGCGTGGTGGTCATGGTCATCGTGCCCCGCAGCGCGGGGTCCGCGGTCTCGAACTCCAGTACCTCGACGACCTGCTCGTTGGGTACGAGCCTCGCGAAATGGCCGTGGTAGGTGTCGGTGTGCGCGGCCGACTTGCCGGTGCCGACCGGCACGTCGTAAGTGAGTGAGACGCGGAACCGTCCGCCTTCGCGCGCGTCGAATTCATGGACGTGGCTGCTCATGCCGTCCGGCACGCGCCACTGGGCGATCGCGTCCGCGTCCAGCAGAGCCCGGTAGACCGCCGAAGGCGGGGCTTGCACATGCCGTGAGACCTGCGCCGAGTACATGAAGTCAACCTAGTCGTCCGCCCGTGCTCACGCCTCGATCAGGGCAACTGCCGCGCGATCCCGGGTCGGACCGGTGCCCGCCGTCTGATCGCCGGTCGGCCGTCCGTGCGGTCGTCGGTCAGTGCGCGGATCAGTGCGTGGTCGGGGGAGAGCCGGCAGGCGGGGTCCGTGCGGGCTGCGTCGCCCGTGAGGGCGTATGCCTGGCAGCGGCAGCCGCCGTGGTCCTCCTCTCGGCGGGAACAGCTGCGGCACGGGTCGGCCATCCAGTCGGTGCCGCGGTAACGGCTGAAGGCCGGGGAATGGTCCCAGATCCAGGCCAGCGGATGGTCCCGGACGTTCGGCGGGTCCAGGTCCGGCAGCGAGGCCGCGGCCGGGCAGGGCAGGACGGTGCCGTCCGGGGTGACGGTGAGCGAGACCGCGCCCCAGCCGCCCATGCACGGCTTGGCCGCACCGTCGAAGTAGTCCGGGACGACCCAGACCAGCTCGGGGCCGTCCGGCGTGAGCCGCTCCCGCCACCGCTCGACGGCGTCCCGGGCCCGGGCGAGCTGCTCACGCGTGGCGAGCAGGGCGGCACGGTTGAGCAGACCCCAGCCGTAGAACTGCGCGTTGGCCAGTTCGATGCGGTCCACGCCCCAGGACAGGCCCAGTTCGACGACGGCTTCGATCGCGTCGAGGTTCTCGTGGTGCAGGACGACGTTGAGGCCCAGCGGCAGGCCCGCGGCCCGTACGAGCGCGGCGGCCCGTTCCTTCTCGCCGAAGGAACGGCGTCCGGCGATCCGGTCCGAGGCGCGCGGGTCGGCGTGCTGGACGGACAGCTGGACGCTGCGCAGCCCGGCGGCGGTGAGCGCGGCGAGCCGCTCCCGGTCCAGGCCCACACCGCTGGTGACCAGCTGCGTGTAGATCCCTGCGGCCTCGGCCGCGGCGACGATCTGCTCCAGGTCCCGGCGCAGCAGCGGCTCACCGCCCGAGAGATGGGTGTGGACCACGCCGAACCCGCCCGCCTGGCGCATCACGTCCGCCCACTGCCCGGCGGTCAGCTCGCGCGAACGCCGGGTCAGCTCCAGCGGGTTGGAGCAGTACCCGCAGTGCAGCGGGCAGGCGTGGGTGAGTTCGGCCAGCAGCGCCCAGGGCCGGGCGGGCGCGGGCGCCGCAGGGGCGGGGGCGGTCGGATCGGTGAGGGTCATCGCAGCCAGCCCTCCTTGCGCAGCCGTTCGAGGAAGAATGGGACGTCGGTGGCCACGGGGGCGCCCGGGAACCGTCCGGACAGTTCGTCGACGATGTCGCGCACGCTCCGGGCGCCGTCGCACAGGGCGACGACCGCGCCGGCCCCGCCCCGCAGGACGACGACACGTTCGGGAAGGAGCAGCAGGTCCGTGTCCCGGGTGTGGTCGTGCCGCAGGAGGACGGCGGGTGCCGGCGCGGGCCGCCAGTCGGTCACCGACGTCGTACTCACCCCTGCTCCCGGCGGCCCGCCTGGTCCACGGCGTCCAGCAGCGACCACAGGACGTCGCACTTGAAGCGCAGCGCCGCCAGGGCCCGTTCCTGGTCCTCCCGGCTGCGGGCCCAGCCGAGCACCAGGTCGAGTGCCTCGCGGCTGTCGCGCCGGCCCTGGGAGACCCGGGTGCGGAAGTAGGCGAGGCCTTGGGGCTCGATCCACCGGTAGTGGCGTTGGAAGGCCTCGATGCGGGTGCGCATCAGATCCGGGGCGGACAGTTCCGTCAGCGATGCGGCGACGGCTTCGAGGGGCGTGTGCAGCCGGCAGAAGTTGACGTATCCGTCGACCGCCAGTCGTACGCCCGGCAGTACGCCGTCGCCGGCGAGCAGCGTCTCACGGGGCAGGCCGGCCGCCTCACCGAGCCGCAGCCACCGGTCGAGGCCGCCCTCGCGGTCCTGCTGGCCGTCGTGGTCCTGGATGCGGCGCAACCACATCCGGCGCAGCACCGGGGTGTCCAGCTTGGCCGTGATCAGGGCGTCCTTGACGGGGATGTGGCGCTGGTAGTGGAAGCGGTTGACGATCCAGCGGCGCAGTTCGTCCTGGCTGAGGTCGCCGCTGTGCATACGGAGGTTGAAGGGGTGGCTGTCGTGGTACCGCTCCTCCCCCACCGCGCGCAGGCGTGCCTCGAACTCGGCGGGGCGCCAGGGCTCCGCGAGCGGGTCGGGTGCCGTGTTCCGTGCGGTCGTATTCAGTGCGGTCGTATTCAGTGCGGTCGTGCTCATAGGTCGATCACCATCCCGTCGTACGCCACCTCGAGGCCCAGCCGTGCGAGCCGCTTGTGCTGGGGCGCGGCCGGGTCGACGAGGGGGTTGGTGTTGTTGAGGTGGGTGTAGAGGCACCGGGCGGAGAGGCGTGCCAGGCGTTCGGCGGTTCCGTCCGGTCCCTCGATGGGCAGATGGCCCATGCCGGTGGCGGTGCGTTCGGAGATGCCCGTGCGGCGGGGCTCATCGTCGTCCCAGAAGGTGCCGTCCACGATGACGCAGTCGGCCTCGTCGGCGGCCTGCTGGAAGCGGTCCGGCCAGGCGGCCAGGGCGGGTGCGTAGAGCGCGGTGGCGCCGGAGGCCGGGTCGTACAGGCGCAGCGCCACGACCCATGCGTCGTCGTCCGGGGCGCCGGCGGCGTACCGGGGGCGCTTGCCCGCCACCGGGATGCCGCTGATCTGCAGGCCCGAGGCGCCGCGGTCCAGCGGTTCAGCCCCGCGCGGCGGCAGCTCCCGCCAGGTGATGGAGGTGTACGGAGCCAGTACGTCGCCGAGGTGCAGACGGTCCAGGAGCGCCCGCCGGACCGGGGCCGTGGAGATCACCTGGAGTGCGTCCGCCTCGCGCAGCCGTGCGATGCCCAGGGTGTGGTCGAGTTCGGCGTCGGTGAGGACCAGCCCGGCGAGCGGCGTCTGCCGGGGGCCCGGCCCCGGGTGGAGTTCGGGCCGGGCTTCGATCTGGTCGCCGATGTCAGGGGTCGCGTTGACGATGTACCAGCGGCCGTCGTCGGTCCGTACGGCGAGGGAGGCATGACGGCGGCGTCGGCCCGGGTGGGCGCGTGCCCCGGAGCATCCGGCGCACGCGCAGTTCCACTGGGGGATGCCGCCGCCGGCGGCCGTGCCGAGTACCAGCAGTTGCATGGCGTCGGCTAGCGGGAGCTGAGGGAGTAGGCGGTGACCTCGAGCGCGGTGTCGACGACCTCGTAGGCGGGCGTCTGCCAGTTGGCGCCGTCCGTGTCCTGCGAGGCGATCTGCTCGACCGGCTTGAGCTGCTCCGTGGCTTCGTTCATGGGTGATACGTCCTCTCCGGTGGGATTTCTGGGGGTGCAGGGAGGGTCACTTGAGGGAGACGCGGAGGATTTTGTCCTTGCCGTATCCGAGGTCGCTGGTGCCCACCCACAGTTCGTCCGCGCCGGGCACCTTGGCAATGGCGCGCAGGCGGCCGAACCGGCCGGGGTAGAAGTCGACCGGCGTGCCGGTGAACTCTGTGTCCCCGTCGATCGGGATGCGCCACAGCCGCTTGCCGCGCAGTGACGTCACGTAGATCACGTTGTCCACGATGGCGAGTTGGGCGGGCACGCCCCACTCCGGGTGGAACACGACCCTCGGGGTGGTCATGCCCTTGACGTCGCAGGCGCCCTCGCAGGCGGGGAAGCCGTAGTTGGCGCCTGGTTTGATCAGGTTGATCTCGTCCCAGGTCTGGTCGCCGACCTCCGTCTCCCACAGCCGGCCGGTGCGGTCCCAGGCAAGGCCCTCCGGGTTGCGGTGGCCGTAGCTGTAGACGCGGGTGCCGAACGGGTTGCCGGGGGCCGCGGCGCCGGTCCTGGTGATGCGGAGGATCTTTCCGTTGAGCGACTTCTTGTCCTGCGCGAGCTTCGGCTGGTAGGCGTCGCCGGTGGTGACGTAGAGGTAGCCGTCGGGGCCGAAGGCGATCTGGCCGCCGTTGTGGTTGCCGACCCGCTTGATTCCGCCGAGCACCACCTTGTAGTTCCACAGCGAGCTGCCGTCGTAGTCCATGCTGACGACCTGGGTCCGGGTCCTCGTGGTGTGCACGAAGAACACCTGCTTGTCGGTCGTGCCGTTCCAGGTCGGGGACGGGGCGACGCCCAACAGGCCGCCGGGGCCGTCGTCATAGGGCTCGGGGACGGTGTTCGGCACTTCGCCGACCCGTGTCTTACGCCCGTCCCGGTCGAGGCGGTACACCTGGGAGGTGAGCCGCTCGGTCACCAGCGCGGAGCTTCCGTCCGGCATGAACTTGATCTCCCAGGGCGTCTGCCATCCGGTGGAGAGCGTGCTGACGTCGTCCGTCGGAGCACCGCCGTCCGCGGCGGCAGCCATGAGCGCGGAGGTGGACGGCGCCGCTGCGGCAGGCGCCGACTGCGGCAGGCCGGCCGCGAGCAGTGCGGCCGCAGCGGCGAGCGAGCCCAGAACGATCCGGGATGGACGCCGCACTGAGCGGCCTGGGTCTGTCATGTCGACGCCCTTCGTCGTTCCTCGAGTGAACCGTCGTCACGCGGCGTGTCCACACGCTCGCGAAGGGCAGCGTATTTCCCGGACACAGCTACAGCCTGTATTGAAATCATGACAATTGGCATCACCTACGCCATTCGGGTGAGCCGTCGGCGCGCGGGCCGCGGGTGCGGCGGAGGGCACGGCTGCGGGACGGGCCGACTGCCGCGGAGCGGCCCCACTGGCGGGCCGGCCCAGCAAGTGACCTGCAGTCCAGGGGACTTGACGATGAGCTGGAAGGAGCGCAATGCCTCCCCTTCGCCCAACTCGCCGTGTCCTGCTGGCCGGTGGCCTGGGAGCAGTTGTCGCCGGAGCCGCGGTGTCCCCTGCCGCCGCTTCGCCGACGGCCGATTCCCTGCCGCTCCACCTCGCCGGGCCGACCGGGCCCGCGCGGGTGGGTGCGGTGGAGTTGCACCTGATCGACCCGTCGAGAACCGATCCGTGGTCGGAGCCGGGGCAGCCGCGCGAGCTGATGGTGACCGTGACCTATCCGGCGGCCGAGGTGTACGGCCGCACGATGTTGCCGTGGCTTCCGGAGGGCGCCGAGCGTGCACTGAAGGCGCGTTACGGGGGCGCCCTGGACGCCTTCGCACTGCCCGCGACGCACACGGCGGACTCGGCGCCGGCCCGGGGCGGCCGCCGCCCGGTCCTCCTCTACTCGCCGGGCTACGCCGCGGACCGCACCTTCAACACCCTCGTGGTCGAGGACCTCGTGTCGTGGGGCTATGTCGTGGTCACGGTCGACCACCCCTACGACTCGGGGGAGGTGGAGTTCCCCGACGGCCGTGTCGTGCGTTCCCGGCCCGACGGTGACGACGACGCCCGGAGCAGAGCGGTCGCGGTGCGCGCCGACGACCTGCGTTTCGTGCTGGACTGCCTGGGCGAGCTGAACCGGGGCGGCAACCCCGACGCACAGCGGCGGCCCCTGCCGTGCGGCCTGCGTGGCAGCCTCGACCTCACCCGCACCGGGGCCTTCGGGCACTCCCGCGGTGGGGCTGCGGCAGCGGCCGTCATGGACCTGGACGCGCGGGTGCGGGCCGGTGCCGACCTGGACGGCGCATTGTTCGGGCCGGTGGTTGAGAGCGGTCTCGACCGCCCGTTCCTGCTGATGGACACGGCGGTCCACGACGGCCTGAACAAGGACGCGTCCTGGTCCGCCTTCTGGGACACCCTGCGCGACTGGCGGCGCTGTCTGCGCCTCGCCGACGCCGAACACCTCTCCTTCACCGACCTGGTGGCGCTCGCCCCGCAGCTGGGAGGAGCACTGCCCCTGCCGGTCGGCACGATCCCGGCCGACAGGGCGGTGGCGGGCGTACGGGCCACCGTGCGGGCCTTCTTCGACGCCCATCTGCGCGGCCGCCCCGACACGTCACACGTATTGACGGGCGCCTCACCGCGCTACCCGGAAATCCGCTACGTCGCTGGGTGAGCGGCGGTTCCGGAAGCGCCCCGAAGAGGCGCGCGGCTGTATCGACATGCTGCTCCGCCGAGGATCGTCATGGCGCGCGCCCACCGTCCCCCAGCAGCCGCACCAGGTCGATCCGCGAGCGGATCCCCAACCGGCTGAACACGCCCCGCAGATGGTGGTCGATCGTGCGGGGGCTGAGGGCGCGGCGGGCGGCGATCTCGCGGTTGGTGGCGCCGTCGGCGGCCATGCGGGCGATCAGCAGCTGCTGGGCCGTCAGCCGCGTGACGGGGGCGTCGGTGCGGTCGCGCGCGGGGGGGGGCGGGAGCGCCCAGTGCGTGCAGTTCGGCGCGGGCCTGTGTCGCGCAGTGCGGGGCACCGAGGTACTCGAACGCCTCCAGCGCGCCGTACAGCCGGTCGCGGGCCTCCGTGCGGCGGCGCAGCCGGCGCAGCGCGCTGCCGAACAGCAGCTCCGTGCGGGCGTGTTCGAAGTCGCGGTCGCACTGTGTGTGTAGGTCGAGGGCCGTGCGGTAGTGCTCGACGGCCTCGTCGCCGGGCGTGAGCAGGGCGCGGCAGCGGGCACCGAGGGCCAGGTCGTCGGTGCTGCGCACGGCACTCGCCCAGCGGTGGTAGTCGGCGTGTGCGGCCCGGGCGACACGGGTGTCGCCGGTGCGTGCGGCGGCCTCGACGTAGTGCGGGGTGGCCAGGTGGCGGATGGCGCGGTGGCCGTGGCCCGGGCCGAAGCCGGCCAGGGCGCGCAGCCTGGCCGCAGCTCCCGCGAAGCGGCCGTCGGCGAGGGCGAGGAAGGCGAGCGCCCACTCGGCGAGCGCGGCGGGCAGGCCGAGGCCGCGGGCGAGGGCGTACGACCGCGCGGTTGCGGCGCATTCGCGGCAGGAGGCCGCGTGACCGGTGACTGGTGACCGCCTCGAACATGGCGAGGGTGCCTGCAGACGGCGCCGTTTTCCTGCCCGGCCGACATGAACAACGACGACGGCGTGTACGAACAGGTGCGCGGCTTCGTCGCCTGAGCCGCGCCTGAAACCGGCGGGGGTGCGCGGGGCCCGTACGGGGGAGAATCGCGGTAGGCCCGTCCTGCCGAGGAGGTCCTCATGCCGCTACGGTCCCCGGGTGCCACGAAGGTGGCGCGGGATCCCGTGCACCATCCGCTGTTCGCCCGCTACTACGCACGGATCAGTGTGACCGCCGAGACCCGGATGGGGATGGGCGGCGTCCGCGACCGGCTGCTGTCCGGACTGTCCGGGCGGGTGATCGAGATCGGCGCGGGCAACGGCCTGAACTTCGCGCACTATCCGAGCGCCGTCTCTGAGGTCGTGGCGATCGAACCGGAGCGCCGGCTGCGGCAGTTGGCCCTCGACGCCGCCCGCCACTGCGAGGTGCCGGTCGATGTCGCGCCCGGTGCCGCGGAGGCACTGCCGGTCAAGAGCGAGGCCTTCGACGCGGTGGTGCTCTCGCTGGTGCTGTGCAGTGTGCGGGACGTGCCGCGGGCGCTCGCGGAGATACGGCGGGTGCTGCGGCCCGGCGGCGTGGTGCGGTTCTTCGAGCACGGCCGCGGCGGCGGACCGGCGATGACCTTCACCCAGCGCGCCCTGGACCGCACGCTGTGGCCGCCCCTGAACGGGGGCTGCCATCTGGCCCGCGACCCGGTCGCCGCGCTGCGTGAGGCCGGGTTCGAGCTCGGCCCCTACCGGCGGATGCTGATGCCGGAGAAGGGGCCGAGGCTGCCCACCTCGTACTGCGTGCTGGGCACGGCGTGGCGGCCGGATCCCGGCGCGGCGGCCGCCTGAAACGCCCTGCTCACATGGTCCAGCCGCGCAGCTCCGCCGCGATGTCGTACACCGTGGCGTTGCCCCTCTTCACCAGGCGGGCCAGGTCGCGCACCTGCACCGGCGAAGTGGTGACCCTGAGGCCGCTGGCGACGAGGTAGGCGTATGCGACGGCCGAGGCGAAGAGGGCGTTCGAGCGCTCCAGTGCGGGGATGTGGATGAGGAGTTGGAGCAGCGCCGCCGCGCGAGCGTGCGGGTTGTCGTAGACGGGGACGTCGAATATCTCGGCCTCGTGGCGTGCGACGGCGGCGACGAGGGCGCCCCAGTCGGTGACCTGGGGGTCTCCGGGCGTCTTCTGTTCGGCGAGCATGAGGAGCCAGGCGAGATCGATGCTGAGGTTGCTCAAGGGATCAGCGGCGACCTTCGCGCGTGCTGTCGTCCTCGCCGGCGAACTCCTCGGCGAAGACCGCCTCGTACTGCTTCATGAAGTCGGCGGCGGCCTCGACGAACGTCTGGCCGACCTCCCCGGTGTCCTGTCTCACGAGTTCCTCGATGTAGCGGTTGACGCTCATGCCGCGGGCCAGAGCGCGCTCGCGGGCGGCACGGGCCGTGCCCTCGTCCACTCTCACGTTCAGCTGGGTCTTCGCCATACTTCGAAGCTAGCGCCTAAGCGCTAGCACGACAAGGGCTCCTCCCCCGGGTGGAGCTTGTCCCTTACATCGGAATCAGGGACCCGACCTGCGGGGGAGACCGTCCCCGACCTTCGGCGGATATCCGGTGTGGGCGGGATCACACTACGCTCGGCCTGGACGGAGGAGTCGACACTCCATTGCGAGCGAGGAGGCAGCGTGTCCACAGCAGCTGCGGAGCACGCCCCGGGCCATGCGTCGGCCGACGGGATCGCGGCCCGCGCCCGCGGCCTGACCAAGGCCTACGGCTCGGGCGAGACGACCGTGCTGGCCCTGGACTCGGTGGACGTGGACATCGCGCGCGGCCGTTTCACCGCGGTGATGGGGCCGTCGGGCTCCGGGAAGTCCACCCTGATGCACTGCCTGGCGGGGCTCGACTCGGTGTCGGCAGGCCAGGTGTGGCTCGGCGACACGGAGATCACGGGGCTGAAGGAGCGCGAGCTGACCCGGCTGCGCCGGGACCGGATCGGGTTCATGTTCCAGTCCTTCAACCTCATCCCGACGCTGAACGCGGCCGAGAACATCACCCTGCCCATGGACATCGCGGGCAAGAAGCCCGACGAGAAGTGGCTGGACCAGGTCATCGACACCCTGGGGCTGCGGGACCGGCTCAAGCACCGGCCCTCCCAGCTGTCCGGCGGGCAGCAGCAGCGCGTGGCGTGCGCGCGGGCGCTGGCCTCCCGTCCGGAGCTGATCTTCGCGGACGAGCCGACCGGCAACCTCGACTCACGGGCCGGGCTCGAGGTGCTCGCCTTCCTGCGCGAGGCCGTCGACAGCCTCGGCCAGACCGTCGTCATGGTCACCCATGACCCGGGCGCCGCCGCCCACTCCGACCTGGTGCTCTTCCTCGGGGACGGACGGATCGTCGACGAGATGGAACGGCCGACGGCGGAGGCGGTTCTCGAACGCATGCGCCTTTTTGCTGGGGGAAACCCCCAGACCCCCGGATTCGACGTGATCAGCAGCCAGTTCGACGAGAGCGGCGCTCCCGCCGAGGAGGACTGACACCGTGCTCAAGGCGACGCTCCGCAGCTTCCTCGCCCACAAGGGTCGGCTGCTGCTCTCCGCGCTGGCGATCATCCTGTCCGTGGCGTTCGTCGCGGGCAGCCTGATCTTCTCCGACACTGTCACCCGCACCTTCGACCGGCTCTTCCACTCCACCTCCGCCGATGTGACCGTGGAGCCGAAGCAGGACCTCAAGTCCCGGGTGCCGACGGGCGCGGCCGAGACCGTGCCCGCCTCGCTCGCGGCGCGGGTCGCGAAGGTCGCCGGAGTCGCCTCTTCCCACGCGGACGTCAGCGTCCAGAACATCACCGTCGTCGACAGCAGGAACAAGTCGGTCGGCCCCACCACCGGGGCGCCGACCATCGCCTCAGACTGGTACCTCACCGACCGCAGCCCCGTGAAGCTGACCTCGGGCCATGCCCCGCAGGGCGGCGGGGAGGCGCTCCTGGACGCCGACACCGCCGACAAGAAGCACGTGCGGATCGGCGACACCCTGACCGTGCTCGCCCAGCCGGGCACCTTCAAGGTCAGGGTCGTGGGTATCGCGACCTTCACCACGACCAACCCTGGCGCGGCCCTGGTCTTCCTCGACCCGAAGACCGCGGCGGCCCAGCTGCTCGGCGCGCCGGACAAGGCCACCAGCATCCAGGCCAATGCGGCGAAGGGCGTGAGCGACGCCCAGCTCAAGAGCCGTGTCGCGGCCGTGGTCGACACCGGAGCCTACGACGTGAAGACCGCCGACGAGCAGGCCAAGTCGGCCGCCTCGGACCTCGGCGGCTTCCTCGACGTCATCAAGTACGTGATGCTCGGCTTCGCCGGGATCGCCGTCCTGGTGGGCATCTTCCTGATCGTCAACACCTTCTCGATGCTGATCGCCCAGCGCACCCGGGAGCTGGGCCTGCTGAGGGCCCTCGGCGCCGACCGGCGGCAGGTGCGGCGCTCCGTGCTCACCGAGGCGGTCCTGCTCGGCCTGGTCGGCTCGACGCTGGGCCTGGCGGCGGGCATCGGGCTCGCGGCCGGGCTGATCAAGCTGATGAGCGCGTTCGGGATGAACCTCAAGACCACGGAGATGGTCGTCGGGTGGGGCACCCCCGTGGCGGCGTACGTCGTGGGCGTCGGCGTCACCTTCGTGGCCGCGTATCTGCCGGCCCGGCGCGCGGCGACCGTCTCGCCGATGGCCGCGCTCGCGGACGCCGAGATCGCCGGGATCGGCAAGCCGCTCAGGACGCGCGCGATCGTCGGCTCGGTCGTGGGAGCGCTCGGCGCGGCGGCCCTGGCCGGCTGCGCCACGGCGACGAAGACCGCCTCGTCGGCCTCGCTGCTGGGGCTCGGCGTCGTCCTGACCCTGATCGCGACAGTCATCGCGGGCCCGCTGCTGGTCCGCCCCGTCATCCGGGTCCTCGGTGCTGCCTTCCCCGCCCTGTTCGGCTCGATCGGCCGCATGAGCCAGCGCAACGCCCTGCGCAACCCCCGCCGTACCGGCGCCACCGCGGCCGCCCTCATGGTGGGCCTCGCGCTGGTCGGCGGCATGTCCGTGGCCAGCGCCTCCATGTCGAAGTCCTTCGACCAGCAGATCGACAAGACGCTGGGTGCCGACTTCATCGTCCAGAACACCAACTTCGTGCCCTTCAACAGGGAAGTCACCGACAAGGTCCGCGCCACTCAGGGCGTCGGCCTCGTCGTACGGCAGCGGTTCGCACCGGTGGCCGTACGCCTCCCGGACGGCAAGCGCATCGAGACCACCGCCGCGGGCTACGACGACGGGGTCGACCACGTCGCACACGTGACGTACGCGGCCGGGAACACGGCGGCGGCGCTGGCGGGCGGCAGCATCGGCATGGACGTCAAGTTCGCGAGGAAACACGACGTCAGGATCGGCAGCACCATCCCCGTCGAGTTCCCGGCCGGCCGCAGGACCGAGCTGAAGGTCGGCGCCCTCACCGACCAGGACCAGGCCGAGGGCTTCGGCATGCAGGGCGGGCTGTTCTTCGGCATCGCGACGGTCGAGAAATATGTGCCGGGCGGGCAGGACTCCGCGCTGTACGTGAACAAGGCCTCCGGCACGAGCGCCGACCAGCTGCGCAAGAACCTGGAGCACACGCTCAAGCCGTATCCGCAGGTCCAGGTCCGCAACCAGGCCGACTACAAGAAGCTGGTGCACGACCAGATCGCCGTGCTGCTCTACCTCGTGTACGCGCTGCTGGGGCTGGCGATCATCATCGCGGTGCTCGGCGTGGTCAACACCCTCGCCCTGTCGGTGGTGGAGCGGACCCGGGAGATCGGGCTGCTGCGGGCCATCGGGCTCGCCCGGCGGCAGTTGCGCCGGATGATCCGGCTGGAGTCGGTGGTGATCGCGGTGTTCGGCGCGGTGCTCGGGCTCGCGCTCGGTCTGGTGTGGGGCGTGTGCACCCAGCAGGTGCTGGCGCTGCAGGGGATGAAGGCGCTCGCGATCCCGTGGACCACGATCGTGGCGGTGGTGATCGGCTCCGCGGTGGTGGGCATCGTGGCGGCCCTGCTGCCCGCGTTGCGTGCATCCCGCATGAATGTGCTGGCGGCCATCGCGCACGAGTGATGGAATCGCGGCAGAGGCTCAAGTCCCATATGGGTGAGGAGAGTTCATGCCGCGTCCGTTCCGTTTCGGGGTCAACCTGCTCGACCCCGCGCCCGCCGGGGAGTGGCGGGCCAGGTGCCGCCGCGCCGAGGAACTCGGCTACGACGTGATCCAGGTCCCCGACCACCTCGGCATGGTCGCGCCGTTCCCGGCACTGGTCGCCGCGGCCGCGGTCACCGAACGGCCGCGGCTCGGCACGGCCGTGCTCAACGCGGCCTTCTGGAATCCCACGCTGCTCGCCCGCGAGGTGGCCACGACGGACGCCCTGACCGGCGGCCGCCTCGAACTCGGGCTCGGCACCGGCTACGTACAGGCCGAACACGACCGGGCGGGGCTGCCGTTCGGCTCTCCGCGGGAGCGCGTGGACCATCTGCGGCGCACGATCGAGGAGCTGGACCGGCTGCTCGGCTCCGACCAACTGCCCCACTCGCGACGGGTGCCGCTGATGATCGGCGGCAACGGTCGGCACATGCTGGGGCTCACCGCCGAGCAGGCGGACATCGCGGCCTTCACGGGTGCGCGTCTGGTGCCGGGCAGCACCACGGGACAGCTGCTGCCGGTCGGCGCCGGGGAACTCGAAGAGAGCGTGGCGCGCTACCGGCGGCTGGCCGAGGGGCGCAAGGAACCGGCCGAACTGAACCTGCTCGTCCAGCACGTGATCGTGACCGACGATCGCGCCGCCGCGGTCAGACCGTTCGTGGAGCGGGTGCCCGGAGCGACCGTGCAGGGGGCACTGGAGCTGCCGATCCTGCTGGTCGGCACGGTGGACCAGATCGTCGCCCAGGTTCTGGCCCAGCGCGAGCGGTACGGCTTCACCTATCTGACGGTCCTGGAGCCGTACATGGAGGCGTTCGCGCCGGTTGTCGCGGAGCTGGGCGGGCGCTGACGGTCCGGTCCGTCCGGATGCTGGAATTCCGGGTAAGGGACGGACGTACGTGCTGGGATCTCCGTATGACCGATCTGCGTATACGGGCCGCGACGGCCGCGGACCTCGACACCGTTCTCGCCTTCTGGAAAGTGGCCGCCGAAGGGACGAGCATCAGCGACGACCGGGACGGCGTGGAGCGGCTGGTCGCCCGGGATCCCGAGGCACTGATCCTGGCCGAACAGGGCGGCGGACTCGTCGGCACGGTGATCGCAGGCTTCGACGGCTGGCGCTGCCATCTGTACCGCCTTGCGGTGCACCCGGACCGCCGCCGCCAGGGCATCGGCTCGGCACTGCTGGCCGCGGCCGAGGAACGGTTCGTACGACTCGGGGGGCGGCGCGGGGACGCGATGGTGCTGGTGCGCAACGAGACCGGGCAGCATGCCTGGCGGGCGGCCGGGTACACGCCCGAGGAGCACTGGCGGCGGTGGGTGAAGCACCTCACACCCTGACCACCTTTGCCGATCCTTTACTATTGGAGGACCGAATCCGGATCCCTTCCGGCCCTCCTGTGAAAGGTGTGAGCGTCCGCCCATGGGCGAGCCTCCCAGTAGTACGCGCCGTACACGACATCGCGCGTTCCTCCCGCCCCTGTCCGACGATGGGACGGAGGTGACCCGATGACCGAAGTGCTCCTCCTGCTGGTGGCGATCCTGCTCTCGCTCGCCTGCGGCGCCTTCGTCGCGGCCGAGTTCTCGCTGACCACGGTCGAGCGGGCCGAGCTCGAACGGGCCGCGGAGCGCGGCGAGCGGGGCGCGGCGGGCGCCCTCAAGGCAGTCCGTAGCCTGACCTTCCAGCTCTCCGGCGCGCAGCTCGGCATCACCGTCACCAACCTGGTCGTCGGTATGCTCGCCGAACCGTCGATCGCCAAGCTGATCGCCGGCCCGCTGCAGACCCTCGGCATCTCGCGCTCGGCGGCGACCTCGCTCGCCCTGGTGCTGGGTACGGCCCTTTCGACCGTCTTCCTGATGGTCGTCGGCGAACTGGTGCCCAAGAACTGGGCGATCTCCTCGCCGCTGGCCGTGGCCAAGCGCGTGGGCAATGCGCAACGCCTGTTCAGCGCGGTCTTCCGCCCCTTCATCAGCCACCTCAACAACACCGCGAACCACGCGGTGCGCCGTTTCGGCCTGGAGCCCACCGAGGAGCTGGCCTCGGCGCGCGGCCCCAAGGAGCTGGCCGCGCTTGCCCGGCACTCCGCCAAGGAGGGCGCCCTGGAGGCGGACACCGCGGAGCTGTTCGTACGGACCCTGAACCTCGCCGACCTGACCGCGGAGAACGTGATGACGCCCCGCGTGCAGGTCATCGCCCTCGAAGTCCAGGCCACCTGTGAGGACGTGGCGAACGCGACCCGGGCGACCGGGCTGTCCCGCTTCCCGGTCTACCGCGGCAGCCTCGACTCGGTCGTGGGCACCGCGCACATCAAGGACGTCCTGGCGATACCTGCCCACCGCCGCAGGCACACCCACGTCTCCGAGCTGATGCGTGAACCGCTCCTCGTCCCCGAGACCCTGACGGTCGACCGGCTGCTCGACCGGCTGTCCGGCAAGCGCACCATGGCCGTCGTCATCGACGAGTACGGTGGCACCGCGGGCGTGGCCACCCTGGAGGACATCGTCGAGGAGGTCGTCGGCGAGGTGCGGGACGAGCACGACCCGCACGAGACGCCCGACCTGGCCCCCGCGGGCAGCGACGACGCGGGCCGCGCGCTGTACTCGGCCGACGGCTCGGCCCGGGTGGACCAGCTCGTGCGCGTCGGCCTCAGGGCGCCGGAGGGGCCGTACGAGACGCTGGCCGGCCTCGTCGCGACGGAGCTCGGCCGCATCCCGGCCGTGGGCGACTTCGTCGAGGTCACCGGATGGCGGCTCGACGTGGTGGACGCCTCGGGGCGCAGGGCCGCACGGGTGCTGATGCACGCGCCTTTTGAGGACGAGGCGGACGGTACGACGAATCGGGAGGCCACGAAGTGACCGCCGTACAGCTGCTGATCGGCCTGGCGACCCTCGTCGTCAACGCCTTCTTCGTCGGCGCCGAGTTCGCGCTGATCTCCGTACGGCGTTCGCAGATCGAGCAGGCCCTGGAAGGCGGGGAAGGGGACGCGGAGGGCGACCGGCGGGCCAAGAGCGTGCTGTGGGGCCTGGAGCACGTGTCCGCCCTGATGGCGGCCGCGCAGCTCGGCATCACGCTGTGCACGCTGGTCCTGGGTGTGGTCGCGGAACCGGCCATCGCGCATCTGCTGGAGCCGGTGTTCCACGCCGTGGGCGTGCCCGAGTCCGCCGGACACGCGGTGTCCTTCGTGATCGCGCTGACCCTGGCGACGTATCTGCACATGCTGCTCGGCGAGATGGTGCCGAAGAACATCGCGCTCGCCGAGCCGGTGCGCACCGCGCTGCTGCTCGGGCCACCGCTGGTCGCCCTGGCGCGGGCGCTGCGCCCGGTGATCTTCGCGATCAACGCCTTCGCCAACGCCCTGCTGAAGCTGTTGCGGGTGGAGACCAAGGACGAGGTCGCGGCCTCCTTCTCGGACGCCGAGCTGGCCCGGATCGTGCGGGACTCGGGCGAGGCGGGCCTGATCGACGACCGCGCGCTGGAGCGGCTGCATGACGCTCTGGAGCTGGGCCGCCGTCCGGTGCGCGACGTGGTGCTTCCGCTGGAAGGCGTCGTCTACGCGCGCGTGGGCGTCACCCCGGAGGAGCTGGAGCGGCTGTCGGCCCAGTCGGGCTTCTCCCGCTTCCCGGTGGTGGACGAGGGCCGTCGTATCGTCGGCTATCTGCACGTCAAGGACGCGCTGGACGCCTCTCCGCGGGATGTGCCTTTCCGGGTACGGGACATGCGGCCCATCGCGCGCGTACGGGAGGGCACACCGCTGGATGACGTGCTGACCGCGATGCGCGGCAGCCGCACCCACCTGGCGGCCGTGCTCGGCGGGGACGACCGGCTGGCCGGTCTGGTGACCATGGAGGACGTGCTGCAGGAGCTGTTCGGGCAGCGGGCCTGAGCCGCCCGCCCCAGTGAGCAGGGCCGACCGACCGACGGGTATGGAACCGGGATACCATCTCTTCCGCCATGCAGAAGAACCCCATACACACCAGCCTGGTCGCGGTCGGCGACTCCTTCACCGAGGGCATGTCGGACCTGCTGCCGGACGGCTCCTACCGGGGCTGGGCCGATCTCCTGGCCGGCCGGATGGCGGCCGTCACCCCCGGCTTCCGGTACGCCAACCTGGCGGTGCGCGGCAAGCTGATCGGGCAGATCGTCGACGAGCAGGTCGACGTGGCGGCAGCCATGCAACCCGACGCGATCACGCTGGTGGGCGGCCTCAACGACACCCTGCGACCCAAGTGCGACATGGGGCGGGTACGGGGTCTGCTCACCGAGGCCGTGGAGCGGCTGGCCCCGGCCTGCAAGCAGCTGGTGCTGATGCGCAGCCCCGGCCGCCAGGGACCGGTCCTGGAGCGCTTCCGCCCGCGCATGGAGGAACTGTTCGCCACGGTCGACGAGCTCGCGGCCCAGCACGGGGCGCTGGTCGTCGACCTGTACGGGGCTCCCTCGCTCTCCGACCCGCGCATGTGGGACGTCGACCGCCTGCACCTGACGGCGGAGGGGCACCGCAGGGTCGCCGAGGCGGTCTGGCAGAGGCTCGGCTACGACCCCGAGGACGCCGAGTGGCACACGCCCATGGCGGCGACCCCGCCTCCGGGCTGGGCCGCGCGCCGGGTGGCGGACGTCCGCTTCGCCCGGCAGCACCTGCTGCCGTGGATCGGCCGCCGCCTGACGGGCCGCTCCTCCGGGGACGGCCGGACAGGCGCCCACTTTAGCGCTGAGCTGGGCAAAGCCTTCTGGGTCACCCCTGCGGACCACACAAACCCCGGCCCTGTGACGGACTGGCGGCCGGTGGGGCCCTAGATGCGATACCGGCGGTATCGCCTCTATGTAGTACTGAACGGCCAACGTGCCTGACTGGCGTCCGGACCCCGGTCGGCGAGGCCCACGTGTCTACCAGCGGTCAACTGGCGCAAGACGCTAGCGCCGCTTGCGCTTCTTCTGGCTCCGGTTGCCGGCGCTCGGCTTGGCACCGCCAGGCCGGCCGGGCGCCCTCGGGCCCGCCGCGGCCTCGCGCAGGCCGATCCGGCGAGTCTGCCAGACAGTCAGCTCCCACAACCCGATCGCGATGCCGACTCCCACGACGCCAACGGGGAGGAAGCTGAAGTCGGAATCGGCGGACTGCGGGGCCAGCCAGCCGCTCGGGTCCACCAGCAGGTCCTCGGTGGTGCCCGCGTCCTCCGTGCCGTTGCAGCCAAGGCCGACGATGTTGGCGTGGTCCATCGGTCTGCCGTCGGTCCGCTTCAGCCTGCAGTGGTAGATCCGGCCGGTCTTGCCCCTGGTGGTGTACACCGAGGTGATCCGCACCTCCGTACGCTGCCCCTGGCTCTGCATCAGCGCGGACTGGAAGACCAGCCCGGAGCCGAGCATGACGGCCAGTCCGATGATCAGCCCGGCGAAGAACACCCACCCCTTGGTCGCGGTCGCCATCAGCACCGCGATCGCGAGGGCCACGGTCAGCGCACCGAGGATCAGCGCCGCCGGAAACCAGTCCGGACTGGTGCCGAGCACGCCGATGCCCACCATCAACAGGGGGACGAGCGCGGTCATGCGGGCGAGCCGCCGCACCACGTGCGGGGGCCAGGCCACGTTCTTCCGGGACCCGGGCGCCATCAGCGGCCCTCGAACCGGCGCAGCCCGACCCGCCGGGACAGCCAGACCAGCAGCTCGAAGAGCACCAGTACCACCGGCAGGGCCCACGCGGCGATGTCGATCCCGCTGTAGTCCGTCTCGGCCGGCTCCGGCGCAGTCCAGCCGTGCGGGTCGACGAGCACGTCCTCGGTCTGCCCGACTTCCGTCGGCCCGTCGCAGGAGTCGCCGCCCAGCTCGGCGTGCTTGAGCGGCTTTCCGTCCACCCGCCCCAGAAGGCAGGTGTACTCCGGCCCGTGCTTGCCCTGGTACGTCTTCACCGAGGTGATCCGCACCTCCACCCGCTGCCCTTGGTGCGCCATCACCTCCGCCTGCAGCACCGGCCCCGGCCCGGACAGCGCGGCGATCCCCACGATCACCCCGCCCACGATCAACCACCCGTTCGGCGCTGCGATGATCATCAGTGAGAGAGTCGCGATCAGCGAGAAGGTCCCGAGTACCAGTCCGAGCCCGCTCCAGTCCGGATTGGCGGCCAGCAACGACAGCCCGACGATCACCGGCGGACCGAAAAACGCCATCGCGGTGAGGCGGCGGACCTGCCGGGACGAGATGGCGGTGGCTGTTCGAGGCACGGGCGTCAGTGTGACCAACGGGGTCGTCAGGCTGTAGAGCGGGGTCCCTTGAGCGCGCGCTCCGAGGCAGTTGCTCCGGTTGCGGCCGGCCAGGTGTGTCCAGCGCTCGGTTGTGTTGATGGGGAGGCCGAGGATCTGGCTGAGCACGTCCGGCGTTTGAGGACGAGGCCGGTCAGGCCGAACGGGGGTCTGGGGGCGGGCCCCCAGGGTCACCCGGCGTGACACAGGTCTCGTAGGTTCCGCCGAAGGCACCCGTGGCGCTGGCCTGCACAAACCGCCAGTAGAATCTGGACACGTGACTTCTGCGCCCGCCAAGCCCCGCATCCCGAACGTCCTCGCCGGACGCTACGCCTCCGCCGAGCTCGCCACGCTCTGGTCGCCCGAGCAGAAGGTGAAGCTGGAGCGGCAGCTCTGGCTCGCCGTGCTCAAGGCCCAGAAGGACCTCGGCATCGAGGTGCCGGACGCGGCGATCGCCGACTACGAGCGCGTCCTCGACACCGTCGATCTGGCCTCGATCGCCGAGCGCGAGAAGGTCACCCGGCACGACGTGAAGGCGCGGATCGAGGAGTTCAACGACCTCGCCGGGCACGAGCACGTGCACAAGGGCATGACCTCCCGCGACCTCACCGAGAACGTGGAGCAGCTGCAGATCCGGCTCTCCCTGGAGCTGATGCGCGACCGCACGGTGGCGGTCCTGGCACGGCTCGGCAAGCTCGCGGGCGAGTACGGCGAGCTGGTCATGGCCGGCCGCTCCCACAACGTGGCGGCGCAGGCCACCACCCTGGGCAAGCGCTTCGCGACCGCCGCCGACGAGCTGCTCGTCGCGTACGGCCGGGTCGAGGAGCTCCTCGGCCGCTACCCGCTGCGTGGCATCAAGGGCCCGGTCGGCACGGCGCAGGACATGCTGGACCTGCTGGGCGGTGACGCGGGCAAGCTGGCCGACCTGGAGAACCGGATCGCCCGGCACCTCGGCTTCTCGCAGGCGTTCACCTCGGTCGGCCAGGTCTACCCGCGGTCGCTGGACTACGAGGTCGTGACGGCGCTGGTGCAGCTGGCGGCGGCCCCCTCGTCGCTGGCCAAGACGATCCGTCTGATGGCCGGGCACGAGCTGGTGACCGAGGGCTTCAAGCCGGGCCAGGTCGGCTCCTCGGCGATGCCGCACAAGATGAACACCCGCTCCTGCGAGCGCGTCAACGGCCTGATGGTCATCCTGCGCGGCTACGCGTCGATGACCGGCGAGCTGGCCGGCGACCAGTGGAACGAGGGCGACGTGTCCTGCTCGGTGGTGCGCCGGGTCGCGCTGCCGGACGCGTTCTTCGCGCTGGACGGTCTGCTGGAGACGTTCCTGACGGTGCTGGACGAGTTCGGCGCGTTCCCGGCGGTCGTGGCCCGTGAGCTGGACCGCTACCTTCCGTTCCTGGCCACGACCAAGGTGCTGATGGGTGCGGTGCGCGCGGGAGTGGGCCGTGAGCTGGCGCACGAGGCCATCAAGGAGAACGCCGTCGCCTCCGCCCTGGCGATGCGCGAGCAGGGCGCCGAGCGCAACGAGCTCCTGGACAAGCTGGCCGCCGACGAGCGCATCCCGCTCGACCGCGCCCAGCTGGACGCCCTGATGGCCGACAAGCTGTCCTTCACGGGCGCCGCAGCCGACCAGGTCGCCGTGGTCGTCGGCCGTATCGAGGAGATCGTCAAGCAGCACCCGGAGGCCGCGGGCTACACGCCGGGGGCGATCCTCTGACCCGCTTCACCGCGGCGGAACTGGAGGCCGCCCGCGACCGTCTCGTCCCGGACGTGGTCGCGGACGGTCTTTCTGTACTCTTTTGCGGCATTAATCCTGGCTTGATGACGGCGGCGACGGGACATCACTTCGCCCGCCCCGGCAACCGCTTCTGGCCGGTGCTGCACCGGTCGGGCTTCACGCCCCGGCTCTTGAAGCCGTCGGAGCAGAGCGAGTTGCTGTCATACGGGCTGGGCATCACGAACGTCGTGGCCAGGGCTACGGCGCGGGCCGACGAACTGGATCCGGAGGAGTACCGCGAGGGCGGGCGGCTGCTGGCGCTGAAGGTGGCACGGCTGCGGCCGCGCTGGCTGGCGGTGGTGGGAGTCACCGCGTACCGGGCGGCGTTCGACGACCGCAGGGCCCAAGTGGGGCCGCAGGAGCGGACGTTCGGGGAGACACGGGTATGGGTGCTGCCCAATCCGAGCGGGCTGAACGCGCACTGGACGGTGGAGACGATGGCCGAGGAGTTCGCGAGGCTGAGGGTCAGGGCGGGTCTATCTCAGTGACCATGAGGAGGAGTTCGGGCTCCTCCTCGGTGTTGCGGTCGGCGACGGCCAGGTTGACCCAGCGTCCCGTACCGGTCGCCTCCCACGTACGCAGGTCGTCCGCCCGGGCGCTGAGCACGTCCCAGGGCTCCGGTATGTGCTCTCCCCGGCGGCGCCGCTCCTGGAGCGTCACGCCGCCCCAGCGGAGCGCCTTTCCCCATCTCTCGTCGTACCGCTGCATCAGCGCGACCTCGTAGGCGTACAGATCGTCCGCACTCGGCCAGGGGCCCGTCCCTAACGGGGTGATGTAGTAACCGGGTCCGCCCGCGGCGATCCGCGGCCCGCTGTCCGCCGTCGGAAAGTCCTCGGTGCACAGCAGGTCGGTCAGCGCCAGGTCCTTCGCGATGTCCATGTGATCCAGTAAAGCGGCCACCACTGACAATTGGTGAGGTGTCAGGCGTTCCGGCGGCACCCCGGCCCGGTGAGAACGCCGGGGGCGCCCCAAAGGGGCGCGGGGCGGTGTCCATGTGCGGCTCCGCCGGGGGGCGCGACCAGCCACGACGACGCCGCGGACAAAAGTCAGCCCACCGCGGCACTGCCAAGCGGTCCTACCCGGCGGAGCGACCCGGTACGATCCGGCCAACACGCGCACGAGCTGGGAGGACGGGACGTTGGGGCGGCTGACCGGCGGGGATCCCTCGCTGCTGCGAAGGATCAACTCCGCGGTGGTCCTGCACGCGCTGCGTGCCACGGACGCGGCGACACTGACGGAGATCACGCGTGTCACCGGGCTGTCCCGGCCGACCGTCGAGGGCGTCGTCGAGGGCCTCATCGAGGCGGGTTACGTCGTCGAGAAGGCGGCCGACGAGAGCGTGGTGCGACGCCAGGGGCGGCCCGCACGGCGCTTCCGGTTCCGGGCGGAGGCGGGGCATCTGCTGGGCCTGGACATCGGCTCCCACCGGGTCGCCGCGCTCCTCGCGGATCTGGACGGCCGGGTGCTCGGCTCGGTCGCCAAGGACGTCGACGAGACGGCTCCGGCGGACGAGCGCCTGGAGCGGCTGCGCACCGCGGTGGCCGAACTGCTGCGCCGGGCCGGGGTCGCACGCGGCTCGCTGCGGGCGGTGGGGGTCGCCTCCCCCGGGATCGTCGAGGCCGACGGCACGGTGCGGCTGTGCGCGGCGCTGCCCGAGTGGACGGGGCTGCGTCTCGGCGAACGGCTGAGCCGGTCCTTCAAGTGCCCGGTGCTGGTCGAGAACGACGCCAACGCCGCGGCCGTCGCCGAGCACTGGAAGGGCGCGGCCACCGAGTCCGACGACGTGGTGTTCGTGCTGGCCGGGCTGAGCCCTGGTGCCGGTTCACTGATCGGCGGGCAGCTGCACCGGGGGTACGGCGGGGCGGCCGGCGAGATCGGCGCGCTGCATCTGCTGGGCCGCGAGGTGACCCCCGAGACGCTGCTGTCCACCACGGACGAGCCGCTGCACCCGCTCGACGAACAGGCCGTCGCCGAGGTCTTCGCGCAGGCCCGCGAGGGCGACCAACGGGCCCGCGCGGCCGTCGACCGCTTCATCCAGCGGCTCGTGCACGACGTGGCCGCCCTGGTCCTCGCCCTCGACCCGGAACTGGTCGTCATCGGCGGCTGGGCGGCCGGCCTGGACGGCGTACTGGAGCCCCTGCGCCGCGAGTTGGCCCGCTACTGTCTGCGCCCGCCGAAGGTGGCCCTGTCGCTGCTGGGCGAGGCCGCGGTGGCGACGGGTGCGCTGCGGCTGGCCCTGGACCACGTGGAGGAGCAGCTGTTCGCGGTCGAGGGCACGATGACGGCGCGGCGCTGAACCGGCGGCGCCGCAACGCACTGTGCCCCGGAGCGGTTCCGGGGCACAGCAGGTCCGGCGGGGCCGGGGCTCAGGAGGCCTGGCGCTCGGGCCCCTGGTGGATCTCCACACCGCCCGAGTCGCCGAAGGTCAGGCGGCAGGTGTCCGCGCGGTAGGTGGCGACGGAGAGTGCCGCGGTGCGGCCGTCGGCGAGGAAGCGGGTGGTGACCACGAGGACGGGCGCCCCGGGGAGCCGGTCCAGTTCCTTGGCGTCGTCCGCGCGGGCGGAACCGAGCTCGACGGCGCTCTCTCGGCCCTCCAGCTGAAGGCGCTGCAGCTCGCGCAGCACGGCACGCGCGCGTGCGGGTCCGGACGGCGCGTCTATGGCCGAGAGGTCCGGCACCGAGGACGCCGGGACGTACAGCAGCTCCGCGGCCACGGGCTGGCCGTTGGAGACGCGGGAGCGGCGCACCGTGTACACGGTCTCCTCCGGGCCCGTCTCCAGTGCGGCGGCGACCGCCGCGGGCGGGGCCGCGGGTGTGCAGTCGACGGCCTGCCAGACGTCCCCGGAGGCCCCCGGCCAGGCGTGCTGCTCGGTGCCGACCGCGACGCCCACGCGCGGCGGGGCGACGGTCGTCCCGACACCGCGGCGGCGCTGCAGCCTGCCTTCCAGTTCGAGCTGCTCCAGGGCCTGCCGCAGCGTGGCGCGCGCGACGCCGAAGCGGGCGGCCAGGTCGCGTTCGTTGGGCAGGATCTCGCCCACGGAGAACTCGGAGTCCAATGCCTCACTGAGCACGGTCTTGAGATGCCAGTACTTCGGTTCCGGCACCGATTCCAACTGCGTGGTCCCCACCCTGTCCTCCGCAATCGCCGTGGTCCGGCGGCGTTTTAGCGCCCTTGTTTATTAAAGGTTGTTGCACTTATCTGCGACCATAGGGCTGCCCAAACCCTTGGTCAAGACCAATCCTGGATCCCATGGGCGCGACACAGAGACCTCGTCGCGCAGGGTTCACACGGTGTTCGTACCGGACCGTCCTCGTCGCCTACGCGGAGGGCAGCGAGAGCAGCTTGTCGGGGTTGCGGATGATGTAGAGCGACTGGATGCGCCCTTCGAAGACGTCCACCTGGAAGACGCTGTCCGGCTTGCCCGCGGACAGCACGACGACCGCGAGGCCGCCATTGAGCTCCATGAACCGGAAGGACTGTTCGGGCACGCCCTTCTGGGCGGCCCCGACGAGGAAGCGGCCCACCTTGTCGGCGCTCTCCAGGACCCGCAGCGGTGCCCTGGACTTGCCGCCGCTGTCGCCCACCAGTCGCACGTCGGGCGCCAGCAACGCCATGAGGCCTTCCAGGTCTCCCTCGGCAGCGGCTGCGAGGAACCGTTCGGTCAGCTCACGGCGCCGTCCGGGGTCGACCTCGTAGCGCGGCCGCCGCTCCTCGACATGCTTGCGGGCCCGCCCGGCGAGCTGGCGCACCGCCGCCTCGCCGCGGTCGAGCATCACGGCGATGTCGGCGTACGGGTAGCCGAAGGCCTCGCGGAGCACGAACACCGCCCGCTCCAGCGGCGACAGCGACTCCAGGACGACGAGGACGGCCAGCGAGACTGAGTCGGCGAGCACGGCCCGCTCGGCGGTGTCCGGGACGGTGTCCCCGAAGTCGGTCACATAGGGCTCGGGCAGCCACGGACCGACGTACGCCTCGTTGCGCGCCTTGATCTGGCGCAGCCGGTCGATGGCGAGGCGGGTGGTGATGCGCACGAGATAGCCGCGCGGTTCGCGTACCTCGCTGCGGTCGGCGCCGGACCAGCGCAGCCAGGCCTCCTGGACCACGTCCTCCGCGTCGGCCACCCGCCCGAGCATGCGGTAGGCGACTCCCAGCAGAACGGGGCGGTGCTCTTCGAAGACGTCGGTCTCGGTGTCGGTGGTCACGGTCCCATCCCATGCGACGCGTCCGGACATGTCCAGGAGAAATCCGCGGTGTCCCGGAGCAGAATGACCGCGGGCCGCCGGCGGTCGGCGGCCGGAATTGCGGAGGTGGCGATGCGGTACGCGGTTCTGGGCACGGGCGACGTCGGCCGCACGCTCGGCGGCAGGCTCGCGCAGCTGGGCCACGAGGTGACGCTGGGCTCGCGCACGAAGGACAATCCCGTGGCCGTGGAGTGGGCGCGGAGCGTGGGCGCCGGGGCGCAGGCCGGCACGTTCGCGGAGGCGGCCTCGTCCGCCGAAGTGGTGGTGGTAGCCGTCGGCGGGCGGGTGGCGCTCGCCGCCCTGGAGGCGGCCGGGGCGGCGAATCTGGACGGGAAGGTCGTCGTCGACGTCTCCAACCCTCTGGCGTTCGAGGACGGGGAGGTGCGGCTGTCTCCCGTGGAGTCGGACAGCGTGGGCGAGCAGATCCAGCGCGCGTTCCCGCACGCGCGCGTGGTGAAGACGCTCAACACGGTCAACTCCAGGGTGATGGTCGATCCGGCGCTGGTTCCGGGCGAACACCAGGTCTTCGTGTGCGGCGCGGACTCGGGCGCCAAGGAACAGGTCAGGGGCATGCTCGGGGAGTTCGGGTGGCCACCGGACCGGGTGCTCGACCTGGGCGGCATCCGGTCGGCCCGCAGCGTGGAGATGCTGCTGCCGCTGTGGCTCGATCTCTTCCGGCATCTCGGGCATGCGGAGTTCAACCTGGAGGTGCGCAGGGGCCATTGAAGGCGGTGCGGCCGGGAGGTCGGCCACCCCCAGGGGCTACCCGTCGGTAGCAATTGCTGACAAGCTGTCTACACGGCGTCCGCCGGCGAGCCCAGACGAGGAGCACCCCCATGTCCGCCACCGTCTCCTTCAAGGTCCCCTCTCCAGGGGGCCCACAGCCCGTGACCGTCTCCTACGCGCGCGTGGGCAGCGGCGAACCGCTGCTCCTGCTGCACGGCATCGGTCACCACCGGCAGGCCTGGGACCCGGTGGTGGACATCCTGGCGACCGAGCGCGACGTGATCGCCGTGGATCTGCCCGGCTTCGGCGTCTCCCCGGCCCTGCCGGACGGACTCTCCTACGACCTGCCCACGACGACGGCCGTCTTCGGTGCGTTCTGCGAGGCGCTGGAACTCGACCGTCCGCATGTGGCGGGCAACTCGCTCGGCGGTCTGCTCGCCCTGGAGCTCGGCCGCGGGCAGCTCGCGCGGTCGGTGACCGCTCTGTCCCCGGCCGGCTTCTGGTCCGAGGCCGAGCGGCGCTACGCCTTCGGCGTGCTGCTCGCCATGCGGCACATCTCCCGGCGGCTGCCACTGCCCCTGGTGGAGCGGCTGTCCCGCTCGGCGGCCGGCCGCACCATGCTGACCAGCACCATCTACGCCCGCCCCGGCCGCCGCTCACCCGAGGCCGTGGTCGCCGAGACGCTGGCCCTGGCGCAGGCGACGGGCTTCGACGCGACCCTGCGGGCCGGCAGCACCGTGCGGTTCACCCACGACATCCCCACCGTCCCGGTCACCGTGGCCTGGGGCACCAGGGACATGCTGCTCGTACGCCGTCAGGGGGTGCGCGCCAAGCAGATCGTCCCGCGGGCCCGGCTGGTGCGGCTGCCCGGCTGCGGGCACTGCCCGATGAGCGACGATCCGGCGCTGGTCGCCCGCGTCATCCTCGACGGCAGCCGCTGACCCGGCACCTCTCAAGCTCACCGCGCCCGATCCGAGGGCGACTCCCGCGCCGACCAGCGCACTGCCGACGGCCTGGGCGGCCCCGTACGAGCCCGTTTCGACGAGCGGGGCCGTGCATGCGGCGGCGACGGGGATAAGGCCGGAGAACAGCGTGGCGCGCTCGGCGCCGAGCCGCTGCATGCCCATGTACCAGCACACGAAGCCGACGACGGTGACGACCGCCGCCTGCCACAGCAGCGCGGCGGTCTCGGTGGCGTCGGGGCGCCGCAGCCACGCCGTACCGTCCGCGAGCAGTCTGGCCGCCGCGGACTCGGCCGCTGCCAGGCCACACACCGTGGCGGACAGCAGCCGGGGGCCCAGGGGCCGCAGAACGGGCACGGCGAGTACCGCGAAACCGACCTCGCCGACCAGTGCGCAGGCCGAGAAGGCGATCCCCGTGCCGTCCGTACGCCCCCACCCCTGAACGGTGAAGGCGCCACAGGCGACGAGCAACGCGCCGTACAGGACCCGGCGTTGGGGACGGCGGCCCTCCAGGAGCGGGACGACGACGGCCACCACCACGGGCGCGCAGCCCACGAAGACGCCGGGCACCGCCGGTTCCGCGGAGCGCTCGGCCGCGATGACGGCCAGGTTGAAGCCGACCATCCCGACGGCGGCGAGCAGGGCTAGGCGGGCCCACTGGCGGGGCGCGAGCAGCCGCAGCCGCGCCGAAGCTCCCGGGCCGGCCAGCGGCAGAAGCAGCAGACAGGCGAGGCCGTAGCGCAGGAACTGGCCGCCCGCGTACGGGTAGTGGCCGAGGACGCTGTTCGCGGTGAAGGACCCGCCGACGAGGACACAGGCGAGGGCGGCGAGAAGGGCTCCACGGGTGGTGGTGGCGTTCATGGCAGCGACGCTAGGCAGCGCCGCGGCCCGGTTTAAGGTCCATTTCCATGACGTCATCGGAGACCAATCGGGTGGGCACCCCCGCCTGGGAGCTGCTCCTGCCGGCCGCCTCCGCGCCTGCACGCACGCGTGGACGCTCACTGCAGGCGGCGCTGCGTGAGGCCGTGCGCACGGGGAGGCTCGCGCCGGGGACCCGGCTGCCGTCGAGCCGGGATCTCGCCGCCGACCTCGGGGTGTCGCGGGGGCTGATCACCGAGGCGTACGAGCAGTTGACGGCGGAGGGCTATCTGCGCAGCGGGCGAGGTGCGGGCACCTGGGTGGGAGGCGCGGTGCGGGCCGCGCCGCCACGCGCGCGTGACCTCGCCCCGCGCTCCCCCGGGGCGCGCGCCGACTTCGTGCCCGGCACCCCGGATCTGTCGCTGTTCCCACGCGCCGCCTGGGCCGCGGCGCAGCGCGCGGTCCTGGCCGAACTGCCCCACCAGGACCTCGGCTACCCCGACCCGCGCGGACTGCCCCAGCTGCGTATGGCCCTGGCGGAGCTGCTGGCGCGCCGCCGGGGTGTGGTCGCGGATCCGGAGCGGATCGTGGTCGTCTCCGGGGTGGCGCAGGCGACGACGCTGCTCGGATTCGCGCTCCACGCGCGCGGGTTGCGCACGGTCGGCGTCGAGGATCCCGGCAGCCCCCAGCACGACGCGTTGTATGCATCGGCCGGTGTCACCACCGTGCCCGTGCCCCTGGACGGGGAGGGGATCGTCGTCGGAGCGCTGCGGGACTCGGACGTGCGGGCCGTCGTGACGACGCCCTCCCACCAGTTCCCCACCGGGATCGCCTACTCCGCGCGCCGCCGCACCGAACTGCTCGACTGGGCGCGGTCCGTGGACGGGCTCGTCCTGGAGGACGACTACGACGGCGACTTCCGCTACGACCGTGCCCCCGTGGGCGCGCTGCAGGGCCTGGACCCGGAACACGTGGCCTACACGGGCTCCGTCAGCAAGTCCCTGGCCCCGGGTCTGCGGCTGGGCTGGCTGCTGGTGCCCGAGGCGCTGGCGGAGGAGGTCGTCGAGCGCAAGCGCACCATGGATCTCGGCCATCCCACCCTCGACCAGGCGCTGTTCGCCCGCTTCGTGGAGCGCGGCGACTACGACCGGCAGCTCCGCCGCTGCCAGCGGGCGTACCGAGAACGGCGTGATGCGCTCGTGGCCGCGCTGCAGGAGCACTTCCCCGGCGCACAGGTCGCCGGGATCGCGGCGGGGCTGCACGTCATCGCCGCACTCCCGCACCGGTACGGCCCCCAGGAGGGCTTCCTCGCGCGCGTGGCCGCGGCCGGTGTCGCCGTACGTCCGCTGACGGCCTACACGCACGCGCGTGCCGAGCACGAGGCCGGCGGCGGCATACGGCTGGTACTGGGGTACGCGCATCTGTCGCCCGCCCGGATCCGGGCAGGTGTACGGCTGATGGCGCAGGCAGCCGGCGTATGACCGGAGGATGACGGCGCGAAGAGCGACGGAAGGCTCGTCCCTTTCGTCCGGGCAGTCGGCTCCTGCGCACCCCGTTCCCGTGTCCCTGCGGCCAGTTGTTCACTCGGGGTTTCCGTGTGCGCTGCGGCGCACCAGTAGTTGTGGCATCGCACACTGGCCGGATCCCGTCCCTGGAGGCGCATCCATGTCACACCGTCCGTTCCCCGGCCGCCGCAGCGTCCTGCGCGGCTCCCTCGCCGCGTCGGCGGCCCTGACCCTGCCCAGCACGCTCGGCGCGGCCCCGGCGTTCGCCCTCTCGGGGCGCCCCACGGCGGGCTGGGGCGTACAGGCGGGCGACGTGACCTGCCACTCGGGGCTGGTGTGGGTGCGCTCCGACCGGCCGGCCCGGATGATCGTCGAGACGTCCGCGACCGAGTCCTTCCGCAACCCGCACAGATGGCACGGTCCGCTGCTCGGCGCCGGCTCGGACTTCACCGGCACCACCCGGCTGCACGGGCTGCCGTCCGGCGAGCAGATCCACTACCGCGTGCTGCTCGCCGACCCGGACGACCCGCGCCGCACCGGCGAGCCGGTGACCGGCACCTTCCGTACGGCCCCGGCGAAGCGCCGCCAGGGCGTGAAGTTCGTGTGGTCCGGCGACCTGGCGGGACAGGGCTGGGGCATCAACGAGTCGATCGGCGGCTACCGCATCTTCGACGCGATGGCGAAGGTGGACCCGGACTTCTTCCTGTGCAGCGGCGACAACATCTACGCCGACGGCCCGATCTCCGCCACCGCCACGCTGCCGGACGGCAGCATCTACCGGAACGTCACCACCGAGGAGAAGTCGCACGTCGCGACCACCCTGGACGACTACCGGGGCAACTTCCGTTACAACCTTCTCGACCGGGCGCTGCGCCGGTTCAACGCCCAGGTGCCGAACATCATCCAGTGGGACGACCACGAGGTCCGCAACAACTGGTACCCGGGTGAGGTCATCGGCACCGGCACGCCCTACCCGGCCGGCACCAGGCTCGACGACCTCGCGCTGCGCTCCCGGCAGGCCTTCTCCGAGTACTTCCCGATCTCGACCATCAGCGGCCGCCCGGACGGGCGGATCTACCGCAAGGTCAGCCACGGCCCGCTGCTGGACGTGTTCGTGCTGGACATGCGCACCTACCGCAACGCCAACTCGCCGGACGACCAGACCACGGACCCGGTGGGCATCCTCGGCCGTGAGCAGCTGGAGTGGCTCAAGCGGGAGCTCGCCCGGTCCCGCGCGGTGTGGAAGGTGATCGCCAACGACATGCCGCTCGGGCTGGTCGTGCCCGACCCGGTCGAGGGCAAGCCGAACTTCGAGGCCGTCGCCCAGGGCGACCCGGGGGCCCCGCTGGGCCGCGAGCTGCAGATCGCGGAACTGCTGCGGTTCATCAAGCACCGGCGGATCACCGGCACCGTGTGGCTGACGGCGGACGTGCACCACACCTCCGCCCAGCACTACGACCCGTCACGGGCGGCGTTCAAGGACTTCGAGCCGTTCTGGGAGTTCGTTTCCGGCCCGCTCAACGCCGGTGCCTTCCCGGCCAACGCGCTCGACGGCACCTTCGGCCCCGACCGGGTGTTCGTGAAGGCGCCGACGACCGCGAACGTCTCGCCGGCCCAGGGCTACCAGTTCTTCGGCGAGGTCGACATCGACGGGCACAGCGGCGAGTTGACGGTGCGGCTGCGCGAATATGACGGCACCGTACTGTTCACGCAGGTGCTGCAGCCGGGCCGGGTCGGCCAGTAACTCCCGTACGCTTTCCCGTGGGCCGCGCACCGGCGTCATCCCCCGGTGCGCGGTGCCGCTCCGTAGCCGCGAGCTCGCCGCCCGTACGCGTGTTCGCAGCTACAAAAGGAGCATAACGACACTTTACCGATCAGTCACAAAGCGTTCGTGATCACGCAACACGTTTCCTTCACAGTGGTTGCATGAGTCGAGAAATGTCTGATGTGACCCGTGCGAAGCACGGCCGTCCCGTGCACCACTGGCGGCGCGACGTCGTAGAACTCGCCGCCCTGTTCACGTCCGTCGCCGTGGCCGACGGGGTGGCGAACCTGGTCGGGCACGGGCCCGACGGTCCGGCGCTGCTGGTGATCTCGGCGGTCGCCCTGGCCGCCACGGCGGCGTTCCACACCTGGTGGACACGCCGCCACGGCCATGCACCTCCGGCCGGCGATACCGGCGCCCGGTCGCTGCCGCAGGGGCAGCAGGCCGGGCCGTCCGAGGAGTCGTCGGCGACGCCGGGGGCCGAGCCCGGTCAAAGCGCGCTGTGGCGGATGCGGACGACGGTGAAGGACGAACCGGGGTCGCTGGCCGCGCTGTGCACGGCGCTGGCCGGGCGGCAGGTCGACATCCTGAGCCTGCAGACGCATCCGCTGGCCGAGGGCACGGTGGACGAGTTCCTGCTGCGGGCTCCCGGCGGGCTCATGGCCTCCGAGCTCACCAAGGTGGTCTCGCTGGCCGGGGGCAGCGACACCTGGATCGAGCGGGCCGACGCCCACGATCTGGTGGACGCCCCCACCCGGGTCCTGGGTCTGGCCGCCCGCACCGCCCTGGACGCGGCCGAACTGCCGCTCGCCCTCAGGCAGTTGCTCGGCCGGTGCACCATCCGCCAGCTGCCCGCCACGCCGGTCGGCGGCGGCCGGGGTCCTGGGGCGGTGCCCGTGGAGGGTGTGCTGGAGGACACCGTGATGCGGCTGCGGGCGCCGGAAGGCGGAGTGATCACTGTGGAGCGGCCGTATCTGCCGTTCACCCCGACGGAGTTCGCCCGGGCGCGGGCGCTGGTGGAGCTGGACGCCCGGCTCGGGCCGCGGGTGCCGCACAGCCAGCACGTGCTGACGCTGCCCGAGGGCAACGAGATCACCGTGCGGCGGGCCGACGCACGTGACCTGGAGGCCGCGAAGGCGATGCACGAGCGGTGCTCGGCGCGGACGCTCGGCATGCGCTACCACGGGCCGGTCGGCGACGCGGACCGCTACCTGAGCCATCTGCTCAGCCCGCGCTTCGGCCGCACCCTCGCGGTGCAGACCGCGTCGGGACGCCTCGTCGGCCTCGGCCATCTGCTGTGGGACGGGGACGAGACCGAGGTCGCGCTGCTCATCGAGGACAAGTGGCAGCGCCGCGGCGTCGGCGGTGAACTGCTGGAGCGGCTGGTGGCGATGGCTGCCGAGGCGAACTGCGAAAGCGTCTACGCCGTGACACAGGCCTCCAACACCGGCATGGTCGCGGCGATGCGGGGCCTCGGGCTCCCCCTCGACTACCAGATCGAGGAGGGCACCCTGGTCATCACGGCCCGCCTGCAGACGGACCGGACCGGCTCCCGGCTGCCGTACGAGGTCGCGCAGGAGCAGGTCGGCGAGCGTGTCGCACGGGACTGGCTCCCGGCACAGGACAGCTGAGAACGGCCCGGCGGGAACGCCGGGCCGTTTCGCATACGGCGGTTCCCTCGGAGCGCGTCCTACGCCCTCGGCTCAATCCGGATGACGTGCGGCGGCCACTCGTATGAGGATGGACCGCATGTCACAGACCACTAACCCGCTGCCCCGCGAGGTCGCCGACGCATACGTCGACGAGCTCATCGCCCTCGACCCGGTGACCGGAACGTACCTCGGTGTGAAGGAGAGTTCGAGCAGGCTGCCCGACCTCTCGCCCGCGGGCCAGGAGGCCCTCGCGGAACTGGCACGGCGGACCCTGGCGCGGCTCGACGAGGCCGAGCAGCAACCCGGCGCGGACAGTGACATCGAGCGCCGCTGCGGCCGGCTGCTGCGCGAGCGGCTGAATGCCGAACTGGCCGTGCACGAGGCCGAGGAGGGGCTGCGCCGCGTCGGAAACATGGCTACGCCCGCGCACTCGGTGCGCGAGGTGTTCACCGTGACGCCGAACCAGTCGGAGGAGGACTGGGCGGCGATCGCCGAGCGGCTGCGTGGCGTGCCGGCCGCGTACGCCGGTTACCGCGAGTCCCTCTCCCTCGGTCTGGAGCGCAAGCTGCACGCGGCTCCGCGCCCGACGGCCACCTTCGTCGAGCAGCTCACCGAATGGTCGGACACGGACGGCAAGGGCCGCGGCTGGTTCGAGGACTTCGTCTCGGCGGGCCCCGAAGCGCTGCGCGCGGAGCTGGACGAGGCGGCCCGCGCGGCGACCGCGGCCGTCGTGGAGCTGCGCGACTGGATGCGCGACGTCTACGCGCCGGCGATCGAGGGCGCGCCGAACACGGTGGGCCGTGAGCGCTACGGGCGCTGGACGCGCTACTTCAACGGCACGGACCTCGACCTGGACGAGGCGTACGCGTACGGCTGGGCCGAATTCCACCGCCTGCTCGGCGAGATGAAGCAGGAGGCCGAGAAGATCCTGCCCGGCGCCGAGACGCCGTGGGTGGCGCTCGCGCACCTCGACGAGCACGGCAAGCACATCGACGGGGTCGACGAGGTCCGCGACTGGCTGCAGGGCCTGATGGACCAGGCGATCGACGAACTGGACGGCACCCACTTCGAACTCGCCGAGCGGGTACGGAAGGTGGAGTCCTGCATCGCCCCGCCCGGCGGCGCCGCAGCCCCGTACTACACGCCCCCGACGGAGGACTTCTCCCGCCCCGGCCGCACCTGGCTGCCGACGATGGGGCAGACCCGCTTCCCGGTCTACGACCTCGTCTCGACCTGGTACCACGAGGGCGTCCCCGGCCATCACCTGCAGCTCGCGCAGTGGGCGCACGTCGCCGCTGACCTCTCCCGCTACCAGGCCACCATCGGCGGGGTCAGCGCCAACGTCGAGGGCTGGGCGCTGTACGCGGAGCGGCTGATGGACGAGCTCGGCTACCTCACGGACGCGGAGCAGCGGCTCGGCTACCTCGACGCGCAGATGATGCGGGCGGCCCGGGTCATCGTCGACATCGGCATGCACCTGGAGCTGGAGATCCCTGCGGACTCCCCCTTCCACCCCGGCGAGCGCTGGACCCCCGAGCTGGCCCAGGAGTTCTTCGGCGCCCACAGCAGCCGGCCTGCGGACTTCGTGGAGAGCGAGCTGACCCGCTACCTGACCATCCCCGGCCAGGCCATCGGCTACAAGCTCGGCGAGCGGGCCTGGCTCCAGGGCCGGGCGAAGGCGCGTGAGCGGCGCGGCGACGCGTTCGACCTCAAGGCCTGGCACATGGCGGCGCTCTCGCAGGGCTCGCTCGGCCTGGACGACCTGGTGGACGAGCTCGCCCAGCTCTGACGGCCGGGCAGGTCAGCGGCGGAAGCCGCCCTCCGAGTCGATCACCTGGCCGGTGATCCAGTCCGCCTCGTCCGTGGCGAGCCACGCGCTGAGGCGGGCGGGATCGTCGGGCATGCCCCAACGCCCGGACGGGAAACGGGAGACGACCGCCTCGTACGTCTCCCCGGTCGCGTAGTCCGTGTCCACCGGACCGGGGTTGACGGTGTTCACCGTGATCGCCTGCTCGGCGAGCGTCGTCGACAGGGACCGGGTGATCGAGGCGAGGGCGCCCTTCTGGAGGGCGTAGGCGATCTCGCCGGGCATACCGCCCGCGATGTCCTGGCCGGAGGTCATCATCACGACACGTCCGCCCGGGGTGCGCGGCGGCAGTGCGGCGCGGTGCCGGGCGTAGGCCTGGACGAGGAGCAGCACCGAGCGCGTGTCGACCGCCCAGTGCGCGTCCAGCATCGCGACATCGATGGTGTCGAGGGTGCCGTCGCTGCCGCTGAGGGCGTGGTTGGCGACAAGGATGTCGAGCCGTCCGCCCAGCGCCGAGGCGGCCGTGGCGACGAGTTCGGCGGGCGCGGCCGGGTCGGCGAGGTCGCCGGGGCCCGCTGCGATCCGGGCCGCGGGATCGCCGAGTGCCGCACGCACGGAGGCGACCACGTCCTCGGTGCGGTCGGCACCCCAGGGCATGGCGGTGTCGTGCGGGACATGGTGGTGCAGATAGACGCTCGCCCCGTACGCGGCGAGCCGCCGGGCCACGGCATGTCCGATGCCGGCACGTCTGCTGGCCCCGGTCACCAGGGCGGTACGGCCGCGCAGGGGCAGCAGCTCACGGCGAAGGTCTTCGGGAGCGGGGGGCGGCAGTCGGGGCATGAACGACCATGATGGGCAACTCTTCGAACCGGCGCACGCGATTATCCGTGCTCGACCGCCCATGCCCGACCATCCGCGCCCGGCTGTCCGTGCTCGACGCGCCGCAGCTGGACGAGGCCCAGCCAGGTCTCCGGTCCCGGCTGCACATTGGCCGCACGCACGGCGTACCGCCCCGGTTCCAGCACGACCCGTAGACAGTCGGTCCGCGCCGTTTCGGATCCGGGCCAGGCCGAGTCGAACAGTACGACCGTGCCGGGCACTTCCCACCGCACCTCGTGTCCCCAGTCCGCCGTGGCGAGAGCGGCAGGGACCCCGGCCAGGAGTTCGGCCTCGGAGTTCGCCGCCCACCACCGTATGAAGGTGGCGTGCTCGGGCAGGAAGGCGGTGGAGGCGGGTTCGTCGCCCAGGACCAGGGCGGCCGAGTCCCCGACCGGGAGCAGCCCCACGAATCCGTCGACCTCGCAGGCCCGGTCGTAGTCGGAGGCGGTCTCCTCGCCGTCGGCCCCCGACCAGAACGGCAGCACCGTCTCCGGCACCGCAATGAGCGGCCCGCCGCCCGACTCGACCCATTCCAGCGCACCGGGTTCCGCGTATCGCACCATGGCGCAGAACCGTACACGGCCGCGGAACCGATGAATCCGCCGTCCCCCGTCCCTCCCCGTACGCAGTGCGGTTCAGCAGCCGCAGTCCTCCGCGTCCACCGGCGCCGATGGGGGTGCCCCCGCGCGAGCTTTGTTCGAGCGTGGGGGAGGGTCGGCGGGGCGGCGCTCGCGGCCCTTCCAGGTCTCGTACTCGAAGCCTTCGCGCGCCCAGTACTCGAAGCCGCCGAGCATCTCCTTGACCTGGTAGCCGAGTTCGGCGAGGGCGAGCGCGGCGCGGGTGGCGCCGTTGCAGCCGGGGCCCCAGCAGTACGTGACCACCGGCACCGACTTGTCGAGGAGCTGTTCGGCCTGCTCGGGGATGAGGGCGGTCGGCAGGTGGACCGCGCCGGGGATGTGGCCCTGGTCCCAGGACTCGGTGGAGCGGGAGTCCAGGACGACGAATCCGGGGTGCCCGTCGGAGGCGAGTGCGGCGGCGACGTCCGACACATCGGCGTGGAAGACGAGGCTTGCGCGGAAGTAGGCGGCGGCCTCGGCCGGGGCCGCCGGGGCCACGCGCAGGACAGGGTTGACGGCGGTCGCGGTGCTGCTCATGGTCTGGCCTGCTTTCTCCGAGGTTGTCGCTACGGCCAGAAATCTACGGGCGCCGATGATCTCCCAGAAGGGGTGTTCACCGGCCTGCGCCTTGCCCGGCCGTGGATTCCCCTGCTATTTCTGCGCCATGACCGCGTTTTCCCCGGACGCCACCGACTGGCGCATCCTCGACGTCCTCCAGCGTGAGGGCCGGGCCAGCTTCGCCGAGCTGGCACGCGCCGTCTCCATGTCGCCGAGCGCGGTCACCGAACGGGTGCGCCGCCTGGAGGAGGCGGGCGTCATCCAGGGGTACGCCGCCGTGGTGGACCCCGAGCGGCTGGGACTGCCGATCCTCGCGTTCGTACGGCTGCGCTATCCGAACGGCAACTACAAGCCCTTCCACGACCTGGTCGCCGTGACGCCCGAGATCCTCGAGGCCCACCATGTGACGGGCGACGACTGCTTCGTCATCAAGGTCGCCGCCCGCTCGATGCGTCACCTGGAGGAGGTGTCGGGCAAGATCGGCGCGCTCGGCTCGGTGACCACGAGCGTCGTCTACTCGTCCCCGCTGCCCCGGCGGCCCCTGGGTCACTGACCTCGCTGCCGGATCACCGAGCCCGATCTCCCCTTGACGATCTCCAGTTGCGCGTGGATACGGCGTCTGAGGTCGGCGACATGACTGACGATGCCGACGCTGCGGTCGCGCTCGCGCAGCGAGTCGAGCACGTCGAGGACCTCGTCGAGGGTCTGGTCGTCGAGGCTGCCGAAGCCCTCGTCGATGAAGAGGGTGTCCAGGCGGACTCCGCCGGCCTCGTCGGTGACGACGTCCGCGAGGCCGAGGGCGAGCGCCAGGGAGGCGAAGAACGTCTCGCCGCCCGACAGCGTCGCCGTGTCCCGCTCACGTCCGGTCCATGCGTCGACGACGTGCAGTCCGAGACCGCTGCGGCCACGTCCGGTCCGGTCGTCGGAGTGGACGAGGGTGTAACGCCCGGACGACATGCGCTGCAGCCGCACCGTCGCGGCGGCGGCCACCTGTTCAAGGCGGGCCGCCAGCACGTAGGACTCCAGGCGCATCTTCCGCTCGTTGTCCGCGGAGGTACCGGCGGCGAGGGAGGCCAGGCGTGCCACCCGGTCGTATTCCTCGCGCAGCGGGGCAAGCCGCCGTACGCCCGCGGCGGACCTGGCGGAGAGCCGGTCGAGTTCGGTGCAGCGGCGGACGGCCGCGTCACGTGCGGAGGCGGCGTCGCGCAGCCGCTGGGCCGCGTCGGCGGCGGCCCGTTCCGCCGAGGCGAGGTCGGCGGGCGGCTGCTGTGCTGCGGCCGCGGTGTCCGGCTCGGCCAGAACGGCGCGCACAGCTGCCTCCTCGGACTGCCAGGCGTCCAGACGGCGCTGGAGTTCGCGGTGGGCGGCGTCGTCCAGGAGTGCGGCGGCCGCGGCCTGCGGGGTGTCGAAACCGGCGCGGAAGGCGGCGTCGGCGAGCCGGGCGTCGGCGTCCTTGAGCCGCTGGGCGGTGTCCTCGGCCACCCGCGCGGTCTCGGCGCCCTCGGTGAGCAGCGCGACCTGCCGCTCCAGCTGCGCGGCCCGCGCGGCCACGCTCTGAGCCGTGCCGCGCGCCTGCGCCAACTCTCCTTCCAGGTCGCTCCGTTCGCGGTCGAGCCGCTCGCGGTGGCCCACCCGCGAGGCGGCCCTGACCGCGGCCTCCTGCCGCACCGCCGTCCGCCGCTCGTGCTCCTGCTCCGCCCGTCGCAGCTGCTCGCTCGCCGGGTACAGGTCGGAAGCGGCACCGCGGACCTGCGCGTACAGCCGCTCCAGCTCCTCGACCTCTTCGACGAGTCGGGCCGTGGGCGTGTCGCCCGCCTCGGCCGTCGCGGCGGCAAGCGCCTCTCGTACGACGCCGAGGCGCCGCTCGTCCTCGGCGCGCTGTTCGTCGGCGCGCTGGTAGGCGACGAGGGCGCGCTCCTCGGCCTCGCGGTCGACATGCCCGGCGACCTTGCGCGCGGGGGCGGGGTGCTCGGTGGCTCCGCAGACGGCGCACGGTTCGCCGTCGGTGAGGCTCGCGGCCAGCTCGGCCGCGATGCCGTTCAGGCGCTGTTCCTTGAGGTCCAGCCAGTGGGCGCGGGCCTCGGTGGCACGTTCGCGGGCGGTGAGCACGCGCGCGTGGGCCTCGTCGGTGTCGCGGGCGAGCTGATCGCGCTGGCGGGCCGCGCCGAGCCTGCGCTGTGCGGGCTCGCGCTGCACACCGAGCTGCTCGGCCCTGGTCGCGGCCTCCTGCGCGGACTCGATGCGGGCCTGAAGGCCCACGCGGGTCGCCTCCCAGTCCGCGAGCCAGGCCTCGGCCTCCTGCAGCACGTCCTCGTCGGCGCGCTCCTGCCGGTCCAGACCGGCACGCTCCGCGACGAGTTCGGCCAGTCGCTGCTCGGCGCGCCGGGCGGACTCCAGTCCGCCGAGCTCTTCGGCACCCCGGCGCGCGGCAGCGGCCAGCCCGGCAGCACCGGCGTCGGCGAGAGCAACGGGCGACTCCGCGCGTGGGGCGGTGTCACCACGCGCGCCTGGCAACTCCTGGCGCGTGCCGGTGTCCCGCCACCCCGCGAACCCCGTCGCGTCACCGTCACCGAGGGCATCTCGCGGCCACGCGGCCCCCGCCGCGCCCGCGTCGGAGGTGCCCGTCCGGAAATCCACGTGCCCCTCGGCGAGGGCTTCCCGCAGGAGTGCACGCGCGCGTGCCTCCGCCTGTGTGGCGCGTCGGTGTTCCGCCTCCGCGGCCTCCCGGAGTTCCAGCGCGGGCGCCACCGCCTCGGCCTTGCGGGCCCGCTCCATGCGTGCCTGCGCCTCCCGGTGCGACTCAGCCCGCTCCTCCAGCCGTGCGGCGCGCTCGCGCGCCTCGGCGAACCGCTGCTGCAGCCGGGCCACTTCGCGTACGTCGGCCAGCGCGCGCTCGGCGGCCGCCTGATCCGATTCCACGGCCCTGAGGCGACAGTGGGCGACGGTCAGCTGTTCCCGCGCGGTGCTGCGGGCGACGGCCGCGGCGCTGATGACGGCTTCCGCCAACCCGGGCTCCCCCGGCGCCAGTCGAGGCAGTTCCATCGCGCCGTCCGCCGCCTGCTGCATGCGGTGTGCGTCGGCCAGCAGTGCGGCGTCCCCCTCGCGCACCTGCGCCTCGGCCGCCCGGCGGCGCTCCGCGAGCCGCTTCTCGACCTCGGCGAAGCGGTGGGTGTCGAAGAGTCGGCCCAGCAGCTTGCCGCGCGCCTCGGCGTCGGCACGCAGGAAGCGCGCGAAGTCGCCCTGGGGCAACAGCACGACCTGGCAGAACTGCTCGCGGCTCATGCCGAGCAGCTGGGTGATCTCCTCGCCGATCTCCTGGTGCGAGCGGCTGAGGTCCTTCCAGGCACCGGCCGTCGCGTCGTACTCGCGCAGCCCGCTCTGGGCCTTCTCCAGTGTCGTGCCAGAGCCGCGCTTCTTGGGGCGCTCCCAGGGCGGCTGCCGGGTGACCTCCAACCGCCGTCCGGCGACGGTCAGTTCGAGGGTCACCCCGGTGCGCGTACCGGATGCCGCGTGATCGCTGCGCAGGGCCAGGCCCTGACCGCTCTGGCGGGCGCCGGGCACGGAGCCGTACAGCGCGTAGCAGACCGCGTCGAGTACGGACGTCTTGCCCGCTCCCGTCGGCCCGTGCAGCAGGAAGAGCCCGGCGGCCGACAACTCGTCGAAGTCGACGGTCTGGGAGCCGCCGAACGGCCCGAACGCCGTGATGTCCAGCCGGTGCAGCCTCATCGAGCCACCTCCCGCACGGCCTCATCGGCACGCACCGCGTCGAACGCGTCCCGCAGTACCGCCTGTTCGCGCTCGTCGGGTCCGGCGCCGCGCACATGGGCGACGAAGTCCTCGGCGATCTCCTGGTCGCTGCGGCCCGCGAGCCGCCTGGCGTACGACACGTCCGGGTCGTCCGGTGCCCGCTCGGGGTCGAAGACCAGACTGAGGGTGTGCGGAAAGCGCTCGGTGAGCCGGGCCATGGGATCGGCCGGGCGGACCGGGTCGGTGAGGGTGGCCTCGACCCATGCCTCTTCAACCGGGACGAGCCCGGGATCGGCGAGCAGTTCCTCCAGAGTGCCCCGGATCCTGGCCAGGGCGCGCGGCACGGGGCAGTCGACGCGCTCGGCGGTGACGGAGCCGTCGGCGTCGAGGTCGACGAGCCACATGGTCTTGCGGTGGTCGGTCTCGGAGAAGGAGTACGGCAGCGGGGAGCCGGAGTAGCGCACCCGCTCGGTGATCGTCTGGCAGCCGTGCAGATGGCCGAGCGCCGCGTAGTCCACACCGTCGAAGACCCCGGCGGGCACGGCGGCGACTCCGCCGACCGTGATGTCCCGCTCGCTCTCGCTGACCTCGCCGCCGGCGACGAAGGCGTGCGCGAGGACGACGGAACGCGTGCCCCGCGCGCGCGTGGCGAGGTCGGCGCGGACCCGCTCCATGGCGGCGGCGAGCACCGCCTCGTGTCCCGCCTTCTCCACGCCGAACTCGTCCTTGACCAGGGCCGGTTCGAGATAGGGCAGCCCGTAGAAGGCCACGTCCCCGTGGGCGTCGGACAGCACCACCGGTGTTCCGCATGCCGACGGCTCGGTCCGCAGATGGATGCCGGCCCGCCCGATGAGACCGGCGCCGACACCGAGCCGGCGGGCCGAGTCGTGGTTCCCGGAGATCATCACCGTGGGCACACCCAGGTCGGCGAGGCGGTGCAGCGCGTCGTCGTACAACTCGACCGCGGCCAGCGGCGGCACCGCCCTGTCGTACACGTCCCCCGACACGACCACCGCGTCCACACCGCGCTCACGCACGGTCGTGACGAGGTGACCGATGAACTCGGCCTGGGCCCCGAGCATGTTCACCCGATGGAACGCCCGGCCAAGATGCCAGTCGGAAGTGTGCAGGAATTTCATGAAATCGCTCTGACCTGCACGTTTGCCCCCACTGCACCTCTACAACCAGCACGAACCAGCACGGAGCTCGCCGTTAACACCCGCCACGCTAACGCATGCCGCCCTCCAGTCCGGTACCGCGAGCCGGGCGGCGGAAGGGAACGGTGGCGGAAATGGACTTTCACTCATTGCCGACGTACCGAAAGTACTCGCCTTGCGAGACCGCTAACGAGCTGAGGCCCGGTTGGACATCCCGGGCACATAGAGCAGGCGGGGTCAGGGGCCGTAGGCCAGCTCACCGACGCCGATCGCTCGCCCCCCTCGGCCGCCGCCAAGCCTTGTCCCGTAAATGATCTACGGCGTGCTGGCTGACCTGCTCGCCCTCGCATGATCGTCAGGCTGGACGTGGGCGGCTGTGTTTCTTGTAGCGATCTCCACAACCGCCAGATGGCCGTCCGCTCCACAAGTTGGTGGTGCAGGGCGGGCGGCCCTGTCGGTCGGATTTCTTATGTCAGGCCGGCGAACACACTGGCATGGCCGATGTCCGCGGGCTGTCAGGACGACTCCCCGCCAGACCGTCGACCAGTCGAAGTGGGTCGACTGGAACCAGTACGTGGACGAGCAGTCCTTCGCCCTGGGGCTGCGGGACAAGCTGGTCGCGGCCGGCGTCAACTCCGGCCTCGGCATGCTGATCGACACCTCCCGCGACGGCTGGGGCGGCTCCGCCCGGCCGACCGGGCCCGGCCCGACGACCTCCGTCGACGACTACGTCAACGGCAGCCGCATCGACCGGCACATCCACGTCGGGAACTGGTGCAACCAGAGCGGCGCCGGACTCGGTGAACGGCCCACCGCGGCCCCGGCCGCCGGAATCGACGCCTACGTCTGGGTCAAGCCCCCGGGCGAGTCCGACGGCTCCAGCTCCGCCGTCTCCAACGACGAGGGCAAGGGCTTCGACCGGATGTGCGACCCCACCTACGGCGGCAACGCCCGCAACGGCAACAACCCCACCGGCGCCCTGCCGAACGCACCGCTGGCGGGGCACTGGTTCTCCGCTCAGTTCCAGCAGCTGATGCAGAACGCCTACCCGCTCCTGCCGTAAGGCTGTGACACGGTGAGTAGCCGCCGGGGCCGGTCGTTGAGCGACCGGCCCCGGCACTTGCGTGCAGGCACTTCGCCTATCAGGGAAGCTCGGCGAACAACAGGCTCGACCATCAAACCCCCTGCCCGAACGCCAGGTTGGGGCGTGACTCTGTGGCCGGACGAGACTTGAGGGCGCGTACCGGCTCTTCGAATCCCACTGGGCCGCTGACCCCTCGGCGACACCGCGCACCGGCCTCCGCTTGACAGAATCTCATTATCGGCAACACTGTAACCATTATGAGCACCTGGTCTGAGCCGCAGCCCGATTCCCGGTTCGTCGTGGTGGACGGTCTGCGGATTCACTACAAACGCGCCGGACAGGGCCCGGCACTGGTCCTGCTGCACGGCAGCGCTTCCTCACTGCAGCACTTCGACCGTGCGGCGGGACTGTTGTCGGAGTCGTTCGACGTCATCCGTCCCGACCTGCCGGGGTTCGGCCTGACCGGCCCTCGCAAGGACCGCGACTACCGCATCCCGACCTACACGGCGACGGTTGCGGGTCTGCTGGAGGCGCTGGGGGTGCCGCGCTACGCGCTGGCCGGCAATTCCCTCGGGGGCAACATCGCCTGGAACCTCGCGCTGGACCACCCTCAGCGGCTGACCGGCCTGGTGCTGGTCAATGCCACCGGGTATCCGGAGAAGGCGATACCGGCGGGCATGCGCCTGACGCGCAATCCGTTGCTGCGACCCGTGTTGCGGCGGGTGATGCCGCGCGGCGCGATCGAGCGCAATCTCCGCTCGGCGGTGGGTCCAGGTTCGACCGTCGTGAACGAGGCCATGGTCGACCGGGCCTACGAACTCATGAGCCGCCCTGGGAACCGCTCGGCCTTCGTCGACTTCTGCAACACCGACCAGCCCGACCGCTCCGCACAGATTTCACGCATCGCGGTGCCCACGCTCGTGCTGCGCAGCGCGAGCATCGACGGCCAGCACTTCACCCGCGACATCCCCGGAGCCAAGGAGCTGGTGCATCCCCACGGCGGTCACCTTCTGCCAGAAGAGGAACCCCAATGGGTCGCGGACGCGATCACCAAGTTTCTCGGATCTTCCGCCGGCACCCCCACACACTGACGCCAAGGAGTCCCGTTCCATGAAGTACTTCGTCGCATCGGGCGAGGACCGCCGGCTCACCGCCGAAGCACGGCAAGCCATGCCCGGCCGTTTCATCGAGCTGTCCGACGGCGTCACCCACTACGAGCTGACAGGACCTGAGGACGGGGACGTCGTCGTGATGGCGGGCGGGCTGACCATCCCGCTGTTCTACTGGGACAGCCTCGTCTCCGAACTGAATGCCCGCGGACTGCGGACTCTGACCTGCAGCGCGTACGGCCGCGGTTCCTCGGACCGAGTGCGGGCGCGATACGACGAGAGCCTGTTCGCGCGACAGCTTGCCGAACTGACGGATCGGCTAGGTCTGACGGCACGGCCCCTGCATCTCGTCGGCACCTCCATGGGCGCCCTGGTCTCCATGACCTACGCCGCCCAACGCCCGGCGTCCGTCTCCACCCTCACCCTCGTCGGCCCCGCCGGTCTCACCAAACCGCGGCTGACCTCCCCGCATCGGCTGCTGCGCAACGACTGGCTGGCCGGCCTCATCGCCCGGCGGCGGGGCCTGCAGATACTCAAAGGACACCTCGGACACAACGTCCGCGATCCCGACCTGGGCGCGGAACTGACCGAGATGGTCCTCGACGCGTTCCGCTTCGAGGGCTCCCTGTACGCGGTCTTCGACACGCTGCAGCACCTTCCGGTCGCCGGCCGGGACGGCCTCTTCCGGCAGACCGGGGCACTGGGCATTCCGACGCTCCTGCTGTGGGGCGCCGAGGACGAAGTCACGCCATTGGCTGACCTCGACACGGCGCGCATGCTGCTGAAGCCTCAGCACCATCAGGTCATCGCCGAATGCGGCCACATGGCTCCCTTCGAACGGCCCCGCGACGTCGCCGACCAGATCGCTCCGTTCGTGGCCGCGCGCGCCGAGAGGCTCGACTCATGAACCGCCCGCAGGTCGTCGACGTACTGGTCATCGGCGCCGGCCCCTCAGGTTCCGCCGTGGCCATCGACCTCGTACGCCGGGGCCTCGAAGTACGGATCGTCGACAGGTCTCCCCACGCCTTCGACGGTTCCCGCGCCAAGGGCATCCAGCCCCGCAGCCTCGAAGTCCTCGAAGACCTCGGCGCCCTGGACGACGTACTGGCCGGCGGCGGCACCTACCCCAAGCTCGGGCTGCACGCGGGACCGCTCGCCGTGCCATGGAAGATGTTCCCCCACAAAGAGGCGACCGCTGACGTCCCGTACCCCAACACCTGGCTGATCCCTCAGTTCCGCACGGACCGTGCGCTGCACGCCCGGCTCAGCGAGCTCGGCCTCAAGGTCGAGTTCGGCTGTGAACTGACCGAGCTGGCGCAGGGCGGGGACACAGTGCTCGCCAGGGTGGCGGGCGCGGACGGTACGGAGGAAGTCGTCGCCCGGTACGTCGTGGGCGCGGACGGCGGTTCCAGTGCGGTGCGCAAGCAGCTCGGCGTCGGTTTCGTCGGAACGACGCACGAGAACGACCGGGTGCTCATCGTCGATGCCTCGGTGACCGGTCTGGCCCGTGACCGTTGGCACATGTGGCCCGGGCTGGGCGGCAAACTCGTCGGTGCCTGCCCGCTCCCCCACAGTGACATGTTCCAGTGGATGATCCGTCTCGCACCGGACGAGGAACCACCCTCAAAGAAGGACGACATCCTTCGGCGGATCCACGCCCACACCCGCGACAGGCGCATTCAACTGCACGACGTCCACTGGACGTCGGTGTTCCGGCCCAACATCCGTCTTGCGGAGAGCTACGGCCGCGGACATGTCTTCCTCGCCGGGGACGCCGCGCACGTCCACACACCGGCGGGCGCCCAGGGTCTGAACACCGGCATGCAGGACGGTTACAACCTGGGCTGGAAGCTCGGACAGGTCCTCGCCGGGGCGGACGCGACACTGCTGGACACCTACGAGGCGGAGCGGCAGCCGATCGCCGCCGGGGTCCTGGGTCTGTCCACGGCGAAGTGGGGCGGCATCGCCAAGCTCGATCCGTCGAGCATGAAGCGGGGCAAGGACGAGCAGCAACTCGCCCTGAGCTACTACGGCGGCCCGCTCGCCCCGGCCGACGGCATGCGCACCGCCACGCTGCGCGTGGGCGACCGCGCCCCGGACGCCGAGCTCCTGCGCGCCGACGGGACCGGGACCCGCCTGTTCGACGTCATCCGCGGACCCGACTTCACCGCCCTCGCCTACGGCCCCGGCGCCGCCCGCGACCTCGAACGACTCCCCTGGTCCACATCAGGTGCCCAGCTGAAGCGGCTCGTCGTCGAACCGGTCGCCACGGACAGCTTCGCCTTCTCCGACCACAAGAACACGCTGCAGCGTGCCTACGGCCTGACCGGCGACACGCTGCTGCTGATCCGTCCCGACGGCTACATCGGGCACATCGCCACGTCGGACTTCCTCACCACCACACAGACCGCCGCACGCGCCATGACGCCGTAGGCAAGGAGCCGCACCATGTTCCAGCAGCGCCACATCAGCCCCGGCTCGGGAGACGCAGCGTGAGCCGCACGCTGCTGCGCGGAGCGCAGATCATCAGCATGGTGCCGGACCGGCCCGACGCGGAACACCTCGACATCCTCATCGACGGTGACCGCATCGCCGCCATCGGCCAGGACATCGAGGCGTCCGGCGCCGAAGTCGTCGACTTCGGCGGCCGTATCCTCATCCCCGGCCTGGTCAACGCCCACCTGCACACCTGGCAGAGCGCGCTGCGCTCCGCGGGCGCCGACTGGACGCTGATGGAGTACCTCACCCGCCTCCACGGCGAGTGCGTCGGCCACTACACCCCGGCCGACATGCACATCAGCAACGTGGTCGGCGCGCTGAACCAGATCAACTGCGGTACGACCACCCTCGGCGACTGGTGTCACAACGCCCTCTCGCCCGAGCACGCCGACGCCGCCGTGGAGGGACTGGCCCAGGCGGGGATCCGAGCCGTCTTCCTGCACGGCACGCCCTACCGATCACCGGAGACCCCGCATCCGCTCGGCGAGATCGACCGGCTGCTCGACGGCCCCGTCCGCGACCATCCCCTCCTGACCCTGGGCATGGCTCTGCAGGGGCCGCAGTATTCCTCGCCGGAGACGGCGGTGGCCGACTTCCGAGCCGGCGCAGACCGCGGTCTCGTCGTCTCGATGCACCAGAGCGGCGGAGAACTCTCCCCCGGCTGGGAGGCCGTGCGGGCCTCCGGGCTGTTCGGCCGCCTGACCAACGTCGTACACGGAGCCGATCTGCCCAACGCCTGGACCGAGATGCTCGTCGAGGCGGGCGTCACCTTCACCGCCACCCCGGAGAACGAACTGGGCCAGGGTCACGGCACCCCCGTCACCGGGGCCCTGTTGCGCCTGGGCGCGGCGCCCTCCCTGGGCACGGACATCGACACTGCCGTACCGGGCAACCTCCTGACCGCGGCCCGCATCGCCCTCGCCCATCAGCGCAGCCTGGACCACGCCCAGTACCGGGAGACGACCGGCATGCACGCCAACACGGCCTCCGTGACTGCCAAACAAGCACTGGCCTGGGCCACGGTCGAAGGGGCGAGGGCACTGGGCCTGGCCGACCAGGTGGGCCAGATCCAGGTCGGCATGCAGGCCGACCTCGTCGCCGTCGACGCCCGTGCACTCAACCTGTGGCCCGCACACGACCCCGTCGCCACCGCCCTGCACGCCGACATCGCCAACGTCGAAGCAGTGATGGTCGCCGGCACCTGGCGCAAACGCGATCACGCTCTGCTCGCACCCGGCATCGATGAACTCAAGAACCAGCTCCGGGACTCCGGACAGCGGCTGCTGCGCAGCATCAGCCCTGCACACAGCCACGCCTGACACACGAAACGGCCCCGAAGCACGAACCGCGCGCCGACGTTCATGACTGCCCGTTCCGCCTCGGCCGTGGGCCACTCGCCCCGGAGCCGCGCACCGCTGCCGCCCCTACAGGAGAACGCGACGTGATCAGTCCCAGGTCGGCCACCGTGGGGCTGCCCCGCCCGGCGCTGCACCAGGTGCGGATCGTACAGACCGCCATCGTGCTCTTGGACGACGGCGGCATCGAGAACCTGAGCACGCGAAGGCTCGCCCGTCGCCTCGACGTCACCGCGGCAGTCATCGCGGAACAGGATCTGCCAAACGGAGCAGTCCAGTTCTGTCTCTGCAGCCGAGGATGGCCGAGGCGCACATCGCTTGTTCGGTCAGCCCTCGCCGCGTAGGCGCTCGAGTCCACTGAGAAGAAGGTCGAGGCCGAAGGAGAACTCCTCCTCGATCGGAACGGGCATCTCGGAGGCAACGGTGAGGGTGGCCGGGAACAGATCCGGATCCACCCTCTGGAAGACGGCCGCCGCCTGCGCGTCCTCGGACTGGTCCGCTCCCTCGTGGCGGTTGACCTGGACGGCGAATCCGAGGACGTAGCGGGCCAGGGTCGCATAGGCATGCGCGGCCAGCCGCGGCCGGAAGCCGCTGTCGAGCAACACCGCGACACAGCGCTCCCGCACTGCCATCGCCTTCGGCCCCAGGGGAACCTGCTCGACCATCAGGCGTGCCGCGTTCTGGTGGCGGGACAAGGCGTCGAACATGGCGTGCGCGGCCGTCCGTAGTGCCTGCTGCCAGGCCATCGCGCGAAGTTCGTCGCCGTCCAGTTCCACGGCACCGAACATGCGGTCCACGACATGCGCAGTCAGCGCCGCCCGATTGTCGAAGTGCCGGTACAGCGTCGCCGTGCCCGAGCCCAGTCGCTGGGCCAGCGTCCGCATCGACAGAGCGTCGGCGCCCTCCTCGTCCACGATCTGCAGGGCCGTGGAAACAATGCGCTCCAACGGCATGGGAGGGCGCCCGGGGGAACGCCGCGCCGGTGCGGCGCCCGCTCGCTGTGGATCGGTTGCTGCCACGCTACGTCCTATCCCCTCAGTCGGCACCATAACAGCAACACCGTATCCGATATGAAAGCTACTGGCCGGACGGGGAGCAGCGGCCCTACGCGTCCTGGAGCGGCTCGGTCACTCTCCCAGCACCCTTCGCAGATACGGGTTGGTGAAGCGCCGCTCACGGTCCAGTCGGTCGCGCAGGGCGGTGAACTAGTTCGCGCAGGGCGTCGAGGGTGGCCTCCTGGGGGACGGCGTACTCCATCTCGATCATCCGGACGCGGCGCGGGCTGGTGAAGACATGGTGGGGGATGTCCGTGTAGGTCCTGGGCGAGAGGCCACGGGTGGCGACCCGCGCCAGCGTCGGGATGGTCGCGGGCACCTTGCGTCTTCCGGTCCTGCGACCGACCGTGACCGTCGCCCTGGCGCGTAGCCGGGGCGCGACCTGCCTGGCCACCGGAACAGGGCATCGCCGGAAACTGATGAAGATCCACCATCTTGAAGCCGCCGGTCATGGGGCTGGTGTGGATCTGTCGGCGGCCCGATCGACCCGGACAACGAGACCCACGACCTCGTCATGTCCGTCTTCGGCGGCATGAGCAAGGGAGAACGCAACCGCATCAAGATCCGCGTGCGCACCGCCATGAGCTCCCAGGCCCAGCTCCAGGGCCGCTAGCTCGGCGGGCGACCACCTTACGGCTACCGGATCGCCGACGCCGACCCCACCCCAACCCTTCGAAGGGTCCTGCATCGGCTCGACTGCCGGATCAGACGGACGGTGCCGTGGCCGCCCTGCTACTCAGCGGCTGCGTTCCGCCTCCGGCGTACGCCACCACCAACACGGCGGCCACTTGGACGGCGCGAGCGACGGACGCGGTGAGACAGGGCCTTGACCACGGCGTCCGGGCGGTCAGGCGGTGCGCTGCAGGAACTGCTGGTTGGTGCCGGTGCCACAGGGCCACTGGATGAGACGGGCGCCGTTCGCGGTGGAGGCGTCCTTCACGTCCAGGCACTTGCCGCTGTGCCGGGCGACGAGGTGGAAGTAGCTCCCTGGTCCTGGAAGAGCCACTGCTGGTTGGTGCCGGTGGTGCACTTGTACTGGTTGACGTAGGCGCCGTCCGCGGTGGAGGCACCTGACACGTCCATGCACTTGCCGCTGTGCTCGGCGATGACCTGGACGTAGCCGCCGCCGACGTCGCTCAGACGCCACTGCTGGTTGAGGCCGCCGTTGCAGTCGTATTGCAGGATGACCGCGCTGTCGGCGGCGGAGTTGTCCGAGACGTCGACGCACCTGCCGCTGTGCCGGGCGACGAGGTTGTAGTACGGGCCGCCGCCCACGCCCGTTACGGTTCCGGCCGCCGTGTCGATGGCGATCTGCGGATACCACGGCAGGTCCATGGTCGTGCTGGTCGGGAAGGTCAGCGGCAGCCAGACGTACTGCGAGTCCTCGACCGTGCCGCCGAAGGAGTTGCCCCAGCGGTCGCCCATGTACATGTACGAGGTGCCCGAGGTGCCCTGGACGGGGAGGACGTAGGCGGTCTGGGAGCCGTAGGCGGTGTCGTTGCCGACGTCCGTCATGGCCGTCCACGGGCCGGCGAGGGTGGTTGCCGTGGCGTACTGCTGCTGGTTGGGCTTCCAACCGCTGTTGCCCGAGGTGAGCATGAAGTAGACGCCGCCCCGCTTGAACAGCGCCGGAGCCTCGCGGTAGGTGCCGGGCCACGGGTTGGCGACCAGGCCGTCGACGCCCGTGTAGTCGGCGGTGAGCTTGAAGATGTCGAGGTCGGCGTTCTCGTTGGCGGAGGAGACCAGGTAGGCCGAGCCGTCGGTGTCCTTGTAGAGGGTCATGTCCCGTGAGGTGATGCCGAGCGGCCGGAAGCTGCCCAGGTAGGTGTAGGTGCCGTCGACCGTGTCCGACACGGCGACGGCGACGCGGGCCTGGGTGTAGTCGGTGGCCAGTTCCTTGTGCATCCACATGACGTACTTGCCGGTCGTGCTGTTGTAGATGACCTTGGGCCGCTCGATGTTGGCGGAGGCGAGTTCGGCCGCGCTGCTCCGCGTGAGGACGTTGTTGCGGAACTCCCAGGTCTTCAGGTCGGTCGACCGGTAGACCGAGACGTACTTGAAGGAGTTGTCGGCGTTGCGGTTCTCGCCGAACCAGTAGTAGTAGGAGCCGACTTTGATGACGCCACCGCCGTGGGCGTGGACCACGGCACCGGTGGTGTCGGTGAACTGGGTCGCGTTGGTCACGGTGACCGAGGCGGCCAGTGCGGGCGCACCGGTGGCCACGACCCCGAGCGCGCCCATGAGGACGGCCGACAGAAGCAAGCAGATACGACGGAGCATGGGGATTCCTTCGTCGAAAGCCGGCGGAGGGCGGGGGCCGGCGCCGGGTTCGGCTCCTCGAAGGTGGCGGCTCATCCACCCGGGGACTTGGATAAATGTCAGAAGGTGTGCGTTTCTGCTGGAGCACGGTAGGGCTCGACAGGTGCCTCGTCAACGCTTCGAGTGAAGCCGACCTTGGATCTGCACCTGAACCATCCTTTCGAATACATCCCATGTCTAGCTCGATCACCGAGGCACTCACAGGGTTCACTCAGGCTCGGTTCAGAAAACTTGCGTCACAACCCTGGACAGAAGCGCCATGCGTATTCGTTAATCCATCCAATGTATTCGGGCGGAGTCAGAGGAGAGCGGGACTCTCATGGCTCCCCGGACTCACCGGTCGAGCAGCGCTGCCGCCTGACTCAAGGTCGCCAACCCCGGGCGCCCATCTCACGATCAAACAGGAGGAACCACGTTGCCGGAATCCATCTCACGTAGATCGGTGCTCGCCGGCATGGCGGCCGTGACGGTGGCCGCCACGGTCGGCTCGGTCGCACTGACCACGCCCGCCTACGCCGCAACGGTCGCCGCCCCTCTGCCACTCCCGCCCCTGCGCATCCCCAAGACCGATCTGGGCCTCGAGCAGCAGCCGGATTCCAAGATCCAGTGGCTTCAGGACGCCAAGCTGGGCATGTTCATCCACTGGGGTGTGTACTCGGGCCCCGCCAAGGGTGAGTGGTGGATGCACAACGCCCCCATCACGCCTTCCGACTACCGGAAGTACGTCACCGACGCCACGAGCGAGCAGTTCACCGCGGATGCCTACGACCCCGCCGCGTGGGCGCAGTTGGCCAAGGACTTCGGGGCGAAGTACGTGACCTTGACGACGCGTCACCACGACGGTTTCGCGCTGTGGCCGCTGAACCATCCCAACGCCTGGAGCTCCGGGCAGGCCCCGCTGAACCGGGACTTCGTCAAGGACTACGTGGCGGCGGTGCGGGCGGCCGGGCTGAAGGTGGGCCTCTACTACTCCCCCATCGACTGGCGCTATCCCGGCTACTACGACGTCACCGGCACCGACTGCGCGACCAACCCCTGGAACTACACCACCGACCCCGCGCACAAGGAGAACGCGCGGATCATGAAGACCGAGGTGTACGAGTCCGTCAAGGAGCTGGTCACCCAGTACGGCGTCATCGACGACCTGTGGTGGGACGGCGGCTGGCTGGCGGAGAAGGGCAGCGACGCCGACGCGGCGTTCTTCTGGGAGCCCGGCCAGTACCGGGACACCGCCAACCAGTGGCCGGTGGACGCCGCCTACGGCGAGAACGACGCCAGTGGCAAGCCGCTGGGTCTGATGGGCATGGTGCGCAAGCACCAGCCCGACATCGTCGCCAACCTGCGGTCCGGCTGGATGGGCGACTACCTCAACGACGAAGGTCCCGGAGTACCCACCGGGGCGATACGCACCGGCAACCTCGTCGAGAAGGTCTTCACCGTCGGCAGCTCCTGGGGCTACAACTCCGACAACAAGGTGATGAGTTACGGCATCGCGATGAACATCCTGGTCAACTGCTGGGTGCGCAACATGACCGCGATGGTCAACGTCGGCCCGGACCGGCACGGCACCGTCTCCTCGGGCCAGGCGAACCTGCTGCGCCAGATCGGCACCTTCATGACCGCCTGCGGCCAGTCCGTCTACGGCACCCGCGGCGGCCCCTGGAACCCCGTCGACGGCCAGTACGGCTTCACCTACAAGGACGACACCTTCTACATCCACCTCCTGCCCGGCTACAGCGGCACCGCCTTCACCACCCAGTCGATCGGGGACGCCAAGGTCACCCGCGTGTTCGACGTACGCTCCGGCACCAACCTGTCGTACACGGTCGCCGGTGACGGCCGGGTCACGGTCAACGGCATCGACCGCACCACCCACCCCCAGGACAGCGTCGTGGGGGTCACCCTGGACCGGTCCGTGCAGCCGGCCGACATCGCCGCCGGCAGGACCGCGACCGCCGACAGCGAGGAGAGCTCCAAGGGCAACTACGCCGCCAAGGCCGTCGACGGGTCCACCGCCACCCGCTGGTGCGCGAACAACGGCAACACCGGCCACTGGCTGAAGGTCGACCTCGGCTCCACCCGCTCCCTGACCGGCACCCGCATCGCCTGGGAGCTGGACAAGACCAACTACCGGTACAGGATCGAGGGTTCCACGGACAACACCACCTGGACCACTCTCGTCGACAACACGGCGACGACCAGCACCAGCCAGGTCCAGGTCGCCGTCTTCCAGGCGCAGGCGCGGTACGTCAGGGTCACGGTCACCGGCCTGCCCTCCGGCGTGTGGGCCTCCGTCCGCGGCCTGGAGGTCTACGACCGGCCCTTCGGCGCCGACCTGGGCACCTTCAAGCTGGTCAACCGCAACAGCGGCAAGGTGATGGACGTCAAGGACGCCTCGGCCCTCGACGGCGCCAACATCATCCAGTACCCCTGGGGCGGAACCAGCAGCACCAACCAGCAGTGGAAGCTGCTGCCGAACACCGACGGCTCCTACCGGCTGATCTGCCTCAAGAGCGGCAAGGCCCTGGAGAGCCCCAGCGGCTCCGCCCAGGGCGCCCTCCTCGACCAGGCGACCGACGCCTCGGCCGACAACCAGTCGTGGACGCTGGTCCCCTCCAAGACCAGCGGCTACTACCGGCTCGTCAACGTTCACACCGGATGGTGCGCCGACGTCAAGGACGGCTCGACCGCCGACAGCGCCTATGTGATCCAGTGGCCCATGAACGACGCCGCCAACCAGGACTGGCAACTCGTCGCGCTCTGATGCGGCGGACCGTGGTGCCGGGCCGCACGGTGGCCCGGCACCACGCCCACGCCTCCATCGCTTCCGCCCTCCGCCGACACGCAAAGGATCAGTGCCATGGGGGCTTCACGACCTGCAGCTCGACCCCAGACGGTTTCTGACCGGCGCCGCCATGACCGCCGGAGCCGTGGCACTGCCCGGTCTCTGCGCCGGCCGGGCGGCCGCCGCCGTGCCGCCCCAGGTCACGCTCCCCGACCGGGGCATCTACGACACCGCCACCGCGTCGGCGTGGCCCGACGGGTTCGTGACCGGCAACGGTGAGTACGGAGCCGTCTACTACGGTGCGCCGACGCTGGAGAAGGTCATCTTCAACCACCTCCGGTTCGTCCTGCCCAACGGCACCCGCACCATGTCGCCCCCGGTGATCGCGGACCGGCTGGCGTCCGTGCGGGACGAGGCGCCGGCCGGTGACTACTCCGGAGCGCAGACGACCTTCGCGCCCGGCTGGAGCCTGCGCTGGACGCAGACCTTCCACCCCGGACACGAACTGCAGCTGAACACCCCGGTCTTCGGCGACCGCCACCTCACCCCCGTTCCCCGCGACCCGCCCGTGCCGTCCCGCACGGTCACCCTCCTGCACCGCGAAGGCGCCTACCGCAGCGCTGTCACCCAAGCCTTCACCGAGCTCGCCCACAACCTCGTCCACAGCCGCGGCTACACCCCGCCCCCGTGATCCGCAAGGCAGGGTCTTGCACCTCTCACACACGCCCTTTGCGTGAGCAGGATCAACTACGGGTCACACGCCCTCTCCTGCGACTCGTATCGGGCGAAGCATCGATCTTCAAACAGGTGCTGGATGAACAGGTCCACCAGCGAGTCGGGGATCTCCGTCTGCCGGACATGGCACAGCGTGGCCGGCAACGTCAGCCGCCACGGCGGCTTCACCCGCTGCAGGTTCGCCGGGTACTCCTTGGACGTCCGCGGCCGCCCTTGGAGACGACGAACACGTGCTTCGGGTCCTTCGGACCGACCATCAGGCACTTCCGCTTGGGCACCTGGAGGGTGCCGGGGAGGGCGAAGCTGGACCCCATGTAGACGCCCTTGATGTCCGGGTTGGCGGTCAGGCCCGTCTGCAGCTTCTGCGCGGCGACCGCGCCGTCTCACACTGAAGCTCAGCCGGTCCACCGCGGTCTTGTCCCCATACCGTTTGGTCAACTCGCTTACTTCAATCATGGGTTGATCCCGATCCGCTCCCGCCGCTCCGGCCGGTCCGGAGCGCGTGTCTCAAAGCTGGGTACGGAACGGGCCGCATCCCTGGGACCAGGGGGGACACTTCGGCATCGCAGTGGTACCTCGGTACCACTGGGGCGACATCCTCTTGCAGTCCCACTGGAGGACGACCGCGCTGTCGGCGGCGGAGTTGTCCGAGACGTCGACGCACCTGCCGCTGTGCTGCGAGTCATCGACCGTACCGCTATTAGACGCCGCTTCGCTCGAACAGCGCCGGGGCCTCGCGGTAGGTGCTGGGCCACGGGTTGGCGACCGGGCTGTCGATGCCGGTGTAGTCGGCGGTCAGCCTGAAGATGTCGAGGTCGGCGCACAACGAACACGACACACCGGGCCACACCGACGTCACCGGAGAGTGAGGTCGGTACGTCAGCGTGTGGAACGGTGGCCGGCCCGGTCTCGGGTCGTCAGAAGGCGTACGGGCCGAAGCGGCCCCAGGCAATCAGGGCCAGCAGGGCTATGTAGACGACGTTCACGGCGGCGAGTTGGGTCTCGGACCGGCGCAGGTGGACCACCGAACCACCGCCCGCGAGCGCTATCCCGCCGAGCGCCGCCCAGGGGACCAGCGTCGGGGCGATGTCCGTGGCGCCCGGGAGGACAGGCTAGCATGATGTTACAGATTTAAACCATAGGGCCGCTCTCGACTGCCTGCCCGGCCTGAGCGGCCATGCGGCGCAGCCATATGTGGGCCGGTTCCCGCTCATGGAGGGGATGCCACCACAGGGACTCCACCAAGTGGCCGATCTCGAAGGCAGGTTGGACGACGGTGATCGATTGTCCGGAGAGCGTGGGGATCGCGACCCGTTCGGGCATCAGGCCGATCCGGTCGGTCCCCGCGACCAGGTGGGGGATGGCCAGGAAGTTCTCCGTGACGATCTCCGCGTGCGGTTCGATGCCCTCGGCATGCAGGCGGTTCAGGGGGGAGAAGACCGGCGACGGGTGACGGTAGGGCAACACCCAAGGGCGTTCCGCCAGTTCCTCCCGCCCGAGGACGGCCGGGGCGCGGTCGGCGGACACCACGCACACCCAACGGTCCTTGTACAGGTCGAAGGTGGGGATGTTCGACAGGATGCCCTGGGGCAGGACGAGGGCGTCCACCGTGCGCAGGTTGTCCAGCGCCTGCTGCACGACCCGTTCGGTGCTGTGCTGGAACCGCAGCCGCACGTTCGGCGCGGCGGTGCGGACCAGGTCGGCCAAAGCTCGCCCGAACGTGGGCAGTTGGCAGTCCGCCATGATCACGGCGAACTCGTGCCGGGCCTGGGTGGGGTCGAAGTCGGGGCGCGTCTGCAGGACCCGGTCCGCCCAGCTCAGGGCCTGCTCGGTGTGTTCCACCAGTCGTTCCGCCAGCGGGGTCAGCTCGTAGCTGTTGCCCACCCTGACGAGGAGTTCGTCGTTGTAGTGCCGGCGCAGCCGCGCCAGGGCTGCGCTCAGCGAGGGCTGGCTCAGGCCGAGCCGTTGTGCGGCCCGCGTCACGCTGCGTTCCTGGAGAAGCGCGTCCAGCGGCGGCAGCAGGTTGAGGTCCAGAGTCACGGCACCCGCCTCGAATGATCATCAGCTCTGTCTATGTCGAGCATAGGTGATTTCGGCTTCCCTGATCCCAGGGTCGACGCAAGAGTGGTGACACGGCTCGGCGGAACCTCGTGTCAGACAGACCGCCGCCAGTCCAGACGTTCGCGTTCTCGGGCCTGCACCGATCGATGCAGGTGTTCCGAGCCCATCAAGGAGGCGCTATGCCGTCGTTCCATGTCCTGATCGCCGGCGGAGGCATGGGAGGGCTCTGTCTGGCGCAGGGTCTTCGCCGCGCGGGCATCAGCTGCACCGTCCACGAGAGCGCGCCGGGCATCGGGCGGGCCGGCTACCGCCTGCACATGAACGGCGCCGGTGGCCGTGCTCTCCAGCAGTGCCTGCCCGACAACCTCTTCGAGCTGTACATGCAGACCTCGCGCGAGACACCGCGCCGTGAGGTCATGGTCATGATCGACCACCAGGCCCGCGAACTCGGCGCCCGCCCCCACATCGGCCCGCCCAACGACCCGCGGCGGCCCCACACGGCGGTCAACCGGCGCACGCTGCGCCAGATCATGGGCCTGGGCCTGGAGGACGTCGTCCGCTACGACAGCACCGTCACCGGCTTCGAGACGGACGGCGAGAAGGTGCGGGTGCTGCTCGACGACGGCACGAGCGAGACCGGGGACGTACTGGTGGGCGCCGACGGCATCAACTCCGTCGTGCGCAGGCAGTTGCTGCCCGACGTTGCGGTCGTGGACACCGGCATGCGCGGCCTGTACTCCACGGCACCGCTGACCGACGATCTGGCGGCGAGCCTGCCCGAGGCACTGTTCGACGGTTTCGCCGTCGCCGCGGGACCGAACGGCGCGATGTTCGCGTACGGCGTGTACCGGCCGCGCCGGCCGGTCGCCGAGGCGGTGGCCGAACTCGCGCCCGGTGCCCCCGTCGATCCCGTCGCTCCGTACATCATGGTCAACCTCGGCCTGCCGCCCGGCAGTCCTGTCGCAGCCGATGCTCCCGACCTGTGGCACAGCTCCGCCGAGACCCTGCACGCGCTGATGCGCACCGCGGTGCGGGGCTGGGATCCCGCCCTGGCCGGTCTCGTCGAGCACGTCGACGCGTCGACGATCTTCCCGGTGTCCATGCGTCACCTGCAGCCGGCAGACCCCTGGCCGGCCGGCCGGATCACCCTGCTCGGTGACGCGATCCACGCCATGCCTCCCTCGTTCGGCTCCGGCGCCAACACGGCACTGCGCGATGCCGCGGCTCTCGCCCGGGCCCTGGACCGCGCCGCCCACGGCGGCACACCCGTGGCGGAGGCCGTGGCCGAGTACGAGACCGAAATGCGCGCCGAGGTCTTCCCCATCCTGCGCGCCTCCGCCGACCCGCGGGCCGCCGACGTCGACTTCCTGCCCGACGACCTCCCCGTCAGCCGCACCTGATCGCCGCCACCCCGCCACGAGCCGCACCACGAGGAGAACCATGCCCGTCACCGAAGACATCGAGTTCCGCGTGTCGGAACTGACCCTGCGGGGCAAACTGTTCCGCCCGGCCGACGGCCCCGAACGCCCACCCGTCGCCATCCTCCAGGGCGGCCTGGGCGGTCCCGCGGAATCCATGTTCGCCATGGCCCGGGGCTTCACCGACGCCGGTCTGGCCTGTCTGGTCTACGACCACCGCAACACCGGCTACAGCGACGGCGAGCCCCGTCAGCAGTTCGACCCCTGGCAGCAGTGCCGGGACCTGCGCGACGTCATCACCCATCTGACCCTGCGCGAGGACGTCGATGCCGACCGCATCGCGCTGTGGGGCATCAGCATCGGGGGCGCCAACTCCCTCTTCACGGCCGCCACCGACCGCCGGGTCAAAGCCGTCGTCAGCATCATCCCCCCGGTCAGCGGCTGGAGCGCGCGCACCCTCCAACCAACCGACACACTCGCAGAACTGGAAGCTCTCATCCCCGCCGACCGCCAGGCCCAGCTGCGCGGCGAGCCGGCCGCAAGTATCCGCCTGCACGGCGTGCCGGAACCCGGGGACCCGGTCATGTTCAGCGACCAGGAGGGTCTGGAATTCGTCGAAAACATGATCCACCAGCTGCCCAGCTTCCGGAACGAGATCACCATCTCCACCCTCGACCGCATCTTCGAGATAGAGGTGCGTGCCTACGCCGAACGCATCACAGCCCCGGTCCTGATGATCCTCGCCTCCAAGGACACCGTCGCTCCCGTCGAGGAGGCCCGCGAGATGTACGAGCGGATCCCCGACCCGAAGGAGGTCATCGAGTACCCGGGCCAGCACTACGAGATCCTCTCGCACCACTTCCCCGAGATCATCACTCGCAGCGCCGACTGGCTGGCCGCCACCCTGCGCGGCTGACCGCCCCACCATCCGCTCCCGTCCGGTCCGCCGGAGCCCGCGTGGCCCGGCGGACCGACCCCCATCCCGAACACAGAGAGGTGTCGTCGATGCGTCTGCTCGGACTTGCCTGCGGGCAGGAGGACGGCAGTGCCGAGGTACTGCTGAAGGCCGCGCTCACCGCGGCCGCGCGCGAGGGGACAACCGTCGAGCTGGTACGGCTGACCGACCTGTCCCTGGTGACCGGCGCCACCGCGGACGCCCCGGACGACGCGGCCTGGTTCTGCGACCGGCTGCTCGACGCGGACGGCGTGATCGTCAGCTCCCCCACCTACACCCGCAGCGCACCGGGCGCGTTGAAGCTCCTCATCGACCGCGCCTTCGGTCCGCGCACGGACGTGGTCTTCGTCCGTGAGGCCCTCGCCCACCGCGAACACGGCCGGGCCGAACAGAAGGAGACGAGCGGCCTGCTGGGCCTCGACACGGCCCCCGACCCACGGGTCCTCAAGCCGCGCGTGGCCGGCTTCATCGCCGTGGGCGGCTGCCCCTCACCCCACTGGCGCACGCTGACCCTGCCCACAATGCACGCCCTGGCCTTCCCCCTGCACATGGCCGTCGCCGACCAGATGGAAGTCCCCACCCCCGGCGGCCTGGGCGGCATAGCCACCGACCCGGCGGCCGTACGGCGCGCCGAGCGGCTGGGCGGCGCCGTTGCCCGGCAGCTCGGCCTGCCCCACGACGAGGTCCGGTTCCTGGGCGAGCCCGGCACCTGCCCGATATGCCACCTCGACCTGATCGTGCTGCGCGGCCCCCGCGCCGAATGCGGCACCTGCGGGGCGGTGGGCCGTTTCGTCGTCGAGGACGGCGACGTCCGCGTCGACTTCTCCCCCGCCGGCACCGCTTCCTCCGTCCACACCCTCACGGAGCTGGAGGAGCACTACCGGGAACTGCTGAGCGCCGCCTCACTGGAGCCGGACCCCCAGGAGATCGACAAGCACGCCGCCGCGTTCCGCGACAGCGTCCCCCGACTGCGCCCACCGCGGCCGTGAGCGCCCGGGTCAGGGCGGTGGCTTCCCGCAGCGCGCTGTTGGCGCTCATGATCCCCGACCCTAACGGCCGGGTCTGACATCACGGTCGGTTACTCCCGTATCAGCCCGTCATACCCCGTCCCGCACCGATCCGTTACGCCCCTTTCGTACCGGTCTTCAGGCGTCCCCGTAGGCCTCCCCGCCGAGTTCGAACCCGGCCGTCCCGGCGGTCGCGTCCGCGAGCCAGGCCCGGAAGGCGTCCACATCGGAGTCCGGCAGGCCGACCTCGATGGTGACCGCCTCGCCGTAGCGCACGTCACGCACCTCGCGGCCCGTCGCACGCAGGTCGTTCTGGACCTTGCCGGCGCGCTGGTGGTCGACGGTCAGCGTGGCCAGCCGGAACCTGCGGCGGGTGAGGGTGCCGAGGGTGTCCAGGGCCTCGCCGACCGCGCCGCCGTACGCCCTGATGAGTCCGCCCGCGCCGAGCTTGACGCCGCCGTAGTAGCGGGTGACGACGGTGACGACGTACCGCATCTCCCGGCGCAGCAGCATCTGCAGCATGGGGACGCCCGCGGTGCCGCCCGGTTCTCCGTCGTCGCTGGCCTTCTGGACGGAGGCGTCGGCGCCGATGACGTAGGCCCAGCAGTTGTGGGTGGCGTCCGCGTGCTCCTTGCGCACGGCGGCGATGAAGTCCTGGGCCTCCTGCTCGGTGGCCGCCGGCGCCAGGGCGCACAGGAAGCGCGAGCGGTTGACCTCGGTCTCGTGCACGCCCGCGTGGGCGACCGTGCGGTACTCGTCCTGCATCCGGCCAGCCTATGCGGCGCGCGTGCGCTCGCCCGCGCCGGAGGGGCGGGCGGCTCACCCGACGGGAAGACCGGCCGCTGAGCCCGGTCGGTGCCCAGGTCGAGTACGGCGGACCGCTCGGCACCCCGGGCCGGGTCTCAGTCCTGCTGGCCGCCGTCCTTCTTCCTGCCGTCCTTCCTGCCCCGCGCCACGAGCATGCTCGTCAGCAGTGCCGTGCCCGGGGCGAGCGCCTCCCAGGCGGGTCCGTGCCAGGCCAGTACCGCGATCGCCGAGGTCGGGAACTTCAGCCGCACCTCGTCCAGGGCGTCGTCGAGGCTGTCGCCGGCCAGTTCCAGGACGAGTTCCTCAAGGCCGGGGTTGTGCCCGACCAGGAGCAGCGTCTCGACCTCGGCAAGCACCTCGTGCACGGCGGTCAGCAGGTCGGACACGTCGGCGGCGTACAGCCGCGGATCACGGCGTACCGGCGGCGGTGTGCCCCACTGGGCCGAGGCCAGTTCCCAGGTCTGCCGGGCACGCAGGGCGGTGGAGCACAGGGCGAGGTCCGGCAGGCAGTCGGCCTCGGCGAGGGCGCGTCCCGCGGCCGGTGCGTCACGGCGGCCGCGCGGGGCGAGCGGGCGTTCGTGGTCGGGGACGCCCTCCGGCCAGGCCGACTTGGCGTGCCGCAGCACCACCAGGCGGCGCAGCGGGCCGGCTCCGGCACGCGCGATCACGCCGGCGATCCGAGGTCGCGGGTGAGTTCCAGGCCGAGCAGCCGGTCCGCGTAGGCGTACGTCTCGAACCGGGCGCCGTCCGGCAGCCTGGACTCGGTCTCCACCCAGGTCAGCACGTCGAGCACGGAGGGGACGTCCAGGTCGTCCTCCCAGGCGGTACGCAGGCGGGCGCGGGCCTCGTCGGGAATCGGCCGCGACGGCTGCCGCGCCCAGGCGGCGACCGCCCGGCGCCAGCGTGCGAGGGTGTCACGGGCCTCGTCCAGGGCGGCCGCGTCGAGCTGCAGGGGTGTGCTCCGGCGCCGGGAGAGCAGGGCAAGGCGCAGGGCGGCCGGGTCTGCGCCCTCGGTGGTTCCGGGTGCCTCCGAGTCGACGGGGGCGACGGCGACCCGGACGCCGTCGGGTGTCGCGCCGCCCTCCCCCACGACGTGCAGTACCTGGGCCTCGCCCAGTCCTGGACCGACGTCCCGCCGGTCCTCGAAGGGCCTGATGCCGAGGGCGGCCGCCACGGACCGCAGCTCCGCCTGGCCCCGTTCAGCGGTCAGCACTCCCCACACCGGGGTGCCGCCGAGTTCCAGGGCCCGCACGAGGAGGTCGGCGACCAGCAGCACCCGCAGGGCGCCGGTGTGGAAATCCGGTACATGGGCTTCGACCCGGGTCAGCCCCCGGCGGGCCGGGGCGGCGTCGACGGACTCGCCGGTTCGGGCGTCGGTGATGCGCAGCACGGGCTGAGCGTAGGCGGGCGGACGGCCGCGCGCAGGCATCCGGCGCGAATTCCGCCCACGGCGGCGGATTTCCACCACGCGCGCGTGCCGCCGCCCGGCGCGGATGTGACGTACGCGCGCGTGCAGAGCCGGTGGCCACCCGCTCGCACCTTTCCCTCATACGTGAGGCTCACCCATCCGCGCACGGTGCAGGACCCGTACCCGGTCGGACCCGTATCCGGTCGGACCCGTATCCGGTCGGACCCGTGCCCGGTCGAGTGCCGCCACCGCCGCCGTCTGCTCCCAGGACGTCTGCCCCATGCGGCAGGAAGTGGTCGCGCGCGCCGAAGCCGGTGGCTCCTTGGATCGCGCCGGCGATCCGAGGCCGCGGGTGAGCTTCGGCCCAGCAGCCGGTCATGCGCCGACAGCCGGCCGAACAGGCCGTCAGGGCGCGGCGGAAGCCGGGGAATCATCGTGAACTCCCCGCCGTTGTCGGACAGAAGGGCATGTCCACGAGGTGCAGGGAGGCCGCGGTGTACGGCGACGAGGCAACGATCCGCAGGATCCTCACCGAGTCTGGCGACACCTGGGCCGTGGTGGGCCTCTCGTCGAACCGAGGCCGCGCCGCCTACGGCGTCGCCCAGGTGCTGCAGCGCTTCGGCAAGCGCATCGTGCCCGTCCACCCCAAAGCGGAGACGGTGCACGGCGAGCAGGGGTACGCCTGCCTCGCCGACATCCCCTTCGACGTGGACGTCGTCGACGTCTTCGTCAACAGCGACCTCGCCGGACCGGTCGCCGACGAGGCGGTCGCCAAGGGCGCCCGGGCCGTCTGGTTCCAGCTCGGCGTGATCGACGAGGCGGCGTACGACCGCACGCGTGCGGCGGGCCTCGACATGGTGATGGACCGCTGCCCCGCCATCGAGATACCGCTGCTCGGCTGAGCCGGCCGGGCCCCCGCGCCCCCAGATGTGCCGCCGGTCACACAGCAAGCGCTCCCGGGGGGCCGCCGATCCGCTGCGGATTTTGTGGGCGGTTTCAAGGGTGACAGCGGTTTCCACTGCGTACAGAGCGCCTGAAGGACTGTCCAGGAAGCTCCCGGCCGTTGGTCAAAACTTCACCATGGGTCTTCTGTTCGACCCCTGATGTTTCCTAATCTGCGACGTCGCACGCACTGAAAACAAGTATTCAACTGGTGAGAGGTCGCTGAAAATATGGTGAGCGTCGAGCAGACCTCCGTGGAGGAGGCCAGGGGTCCCGGTGGCCTCAGGCGTGACGTCGGACTGATCGGTCTGATGTGGGCCTCCGTCGGTTCCATCATCGGCTCGGGATGGCTCTACGGAGCCCACGACGCGGTCATCCAGGCCGGACCGGCGGCGATCATCTCGTGGGTGATCGGCGCGGTCGCGATCGTGCTGCTGGCGCTGGTCCACGCCGAGCTGGGCGGCATGTTCCCGGTGGCGGGCGGTACTGCCCGTTATCCGCACTACGCGTTCGGCGGACTGGCCGGCATGTCGTTCGGCTGGTTCTCCTGGCTCCAGGCCGCGACCGTCGCCCCGATCGAGGTCGAGGCAATGATCGGTTACGCCGGTCACTGGTCCTGGGCACAGGGCCTTCAGCACGCCGACAAGACCCTGACCGCCAGCGGTCTGATCGTGGCGGTCGTACTCATGGCCGTCTTCGTCGGGGTGAACTTCTTCGGCGTACGGGCGCTGGCGCACACCAACAGCGCTGCGACCTGGTGGAAGATCGCGGTCCCGCTGGGCGCGATCTTCATCATGGCGGCGACCCACTTCCACCCCGCCAACTTCCACTCCGAGGGCTTCGCGCCGTTCGGTGCCAAGGGCGTGCTCGCCGCGATCAGCACCAGCGGCATCATCTTCGCGCTGCTCGGCTTCGAGCAGGCCATCCAGCTGGCGGGCGAGAGCCGCAACCCCAAGCGGGACCTGCCGCGTGCCACGCTCGGCTCGGTCGCGATCGGCGCCGTCATCTACGTCCTCCTCCAGGTCGTGTTCATCGGCGCGCTGCCGCACAGCAGCTTCGTGCACGGCTGGGCCCACCTCGCGTTCAAGGGCGACACCGGCCCGTGGGCCGGTGTCGCGACCCTGGCGGGCCTCGGATGGCTGGCCTTCGTCCTCTACCTTGACGCGATCATCTCCCCCGGCGGTACCGGCCTGATCTACACCACCGCCACCTCCCGCGTCTCCTACGGCCTGGCGAAGAACGGCTACGCGCCGAAGATCTTCACCAAGACCGACTCGCGCGGTGTGCCGTGGTTCGGCCTCGTCATGTCCTTCGTCACCGGCGTGATCTGCTTCCTGCCCTTCCCCAGCTGGCACAAGCTGGTCGGCTTCATCACCTCGGCGAGCGTCCTGATGTACGCGGGCGCGCCGCTGGCGTACGGCGTCTTCGCCGACAAGCTGCCGCACCTGGAGCGCCCGTACCGGCTGCCCGGCGGCAAGCTGATCTCGCCGGTGTCGTTCGTGGTGGCCAACCTGATCATCTACTGGTCCGGCTGGGACACCCTGTGGCGGCTCGGTCTGGCGATCGTCCTCGGCTACCTGCTTCTGGGCGGCTACGCCTGGTGGGCCAACTCCACCGACCAGCCCGACGCGCCCCGGATGGACTTCAAGGCCGCCCAGTGGCTGCCGGTCTATCTCCTGGGCATGGGCGTGATCTCCGCCGAGGGCGGCTTCGGCGGCGCGGGCAACATCGGACTGTGGTGGGACATCCTGGTCATCGCCGTCTTCTCCCTGGTGATCTACTACTGGGCCCGGGCGACCTCCTCGAAGCGCGAGGACATCGAGCGCAGCATCGACGAAGTCGTCGTCACCGACGCCCCCGCGCACTGACCGACCACTCGCTCGACCCGGCCCGTCGGCCGCGGCTCCCCTGCCGTGGCTGACGGGCCACCGTCATAATGCTCCGGTGACTTCCACCCCCGGCCCCAACTCCCCTTCCGCGCAACGTTTTCCGGTGGTGATCGTCGGCGCCGGGCCCGCCGGTCTCACCATCGGGAACATCCTGCGGGCCGCGTCGGTCGACTGCCTGGTCCTGGAAGCCGAGACGCGCGAGTTCATCGAGCAGCGTCCACGGGCCGGTGTACTCGAGGAGTGGGCCGTGCACGGGCTGCAGGAACGGGGCCTCGCGGACCGTCTGATGGAGCGGGCGCAGCTGCACACCCAGTGCGAGTTCCGCGTCGAGGGGCAACGGCACCGGTTCTCCTACACCGATCTGACCGGGCATCACCACTTCGTCTACCCGCAGCCGTTGCTGGTGACGGACCTGGTGCGCGAGTACGCCGACGTGCGCGGCGGCGCCATCCGCTTCGGCGTGCGGGACGTACAGCTGCACGGCCTGGACACGGACCGGCCGGCGGTGTCGTACCTAGACCCCGAGACCGGTCGACGCACGCTCGTGCACTGCGACTTCGTGGCGGGCTGCGACGGGGCACGCGGGGTGACCCGGACCGTGCTTCCGCAGCAGGCCCGGATCTCCCGGCACGACTACGGCATCGGCTGGCTGGCGCTGCTGGCTCAGGCGCCGCCGTCCAGCGACTGCGTGGTGTTCGGCATCCATCCGAACGGCTTCGCCGGGCACATGGCCCGCAGCCCCGAGGTCACCCGCTACTACCTGGAGTGCCCGCCGGGCGACGATCCGGAGAACTGGCCGGAGGAACGCGTCTGGGCGGAACTGCAGGAGCGGCTCGGTGCCGCCGACCGGCCGCCGCTCACGGAGGGCAGGCTGATCGAGAAGCGCGTCCTCGACATGCACAACTACGTGGTCGAACCCATGGTGTTCGGCCGTCTCTTCCTGGCCGGGGACGCAGCTCATCTCACCGCGCCCATCGCGGCCAAGGGCATGAACCTGGCCCTGCACGACGCCTTCCTGCTCGGGGACGGGCTCATCGCGCACCTCACCAAGGGCGACACCGGCGGCCTCGACGGCTACTCGGCGGCCTGCCTGGGACGGGTGTGGGACTACCAGGAGTTCTCGCAGTGGCTGTCGGAGGTGTACCACGGCGCGTCGTCGGGCGACGCCTACCGCGCGGGCACGACGCTGGCCCGGCTGCGCCGCCTCTTCGAATCCCCCGCTGCCGCGGCGGCGTTCGCGGAGCAGTACCTCGGCAAGAGCTCCGCGTCCTGAACCCCGTGCTCCTCAGTCGTGCAGCGGGCGGTCGCTGAGGCGATGGTCCGCCACCTTCAGCGCCTCGTCCACGAGCCGCCGCAGATGGCCGTCCCGCAGTGAGTAGACGACCCTGCGGCCCTCCTTGCGCGTGTTCACCAGGCCCGCCAGCCGCAGCCGCGCCAGATGCTGGCTGACCGCGGGCCGGGCCGCCCCGCTCGCCTCCGTGAGGGTCGTGACGTCCGCCTCGCCGCCGGTCAGGGCATGCAGCAGCGCGAGGCGGGTGCGGTCGCCCAGCAGGGCGAGGAGTTCGGCGGCGAGAGCGAACTGTTCCTCGCCCGGGGTGCGCGGGTGCGCATCCTTCGCAGTTGATAGGTGCATGCGTGCGCTCATACGCACATAATGGTCCCGTGGGCGTCCCGCGTCCACCACCGCGCACCGGAAGGGGCCCCACGTGAGCGAACGGCGCCACCACCACGAAGAGCACCACGACCACCATGGGCACCACGACCACCACGACCACCACGACCACCACGGGCACCCGCATCACCACCGACCGACGGGTCTTCGGCACCGCCTCAGCCACCTCTTCACCCCGCACTCCCACGAGACCGCCGACAAGCTCGACTCCGCACTGGAGTCCTCGGCCCGCGGCATGCGCGCCCTCTGGGTCTCGCTGGCCGTCCTCGGGGCGACGGCCTTGGCGCAGGCCGTGGTCGTGGTCCTGTCCGGTTCGGTGGCCCTGCTCGGCGACACGGTGCACAACGCCGCCGACGCGCTGACCGCCGTACCGCTCGGGATCGCCTTCGTGCTGGGCCGACGGGCGGCCACGCGCCGCTTCACCTACGGATACGGCCGGGCCGAGGACCTCGCGGGAATCGTGATCGTGCTGACGATCGCCGCGTCGGCCGCGTTCGCGGCCTGGGCGGCGGTGGAGCGGCTGCTCGATCCGCGTCCCGTGGCGCACATACCGGCGGTGGCGGTGGCCGCGCTGGTCGGCTTCGCCGGGAACGAATGGGTGGCCCGCCACCGGATCCGGGTGGGCCGGGAGATCGGCTCGGCCGCGCTGGTCGCCGACGGACTGCACGCCCGTACGGACGGCTTCACGTCACTGGCCGTCCTGCTGGGCGCCGGCGGATCGGCCCTGGGCCGGCAACTCGCCGACCCACTCGTGGGATTGGCGATCACCGCGGCGATCGCGCTGGTGCTGCGGGACGCCGCCCGCGAGGTGTTCCGTCGGGTGATGGACGCCGTCGACCCGGAGTTGGTGGACCGGGCCGAGCTGGCTCTGCGCGAGGTGCCGGGCGTGCGGGAGGTCGGTGAGCTGCGGCTGCGCTGGATCGGGCACCGGCTGCGGGCCGAGGTGGCGGTGGTCGTCGACGGCGAGGCGACCGTACGTTCGGCGCACACCATCGCGGTCGAGGCCGAGCACGCCCTGCTGCATGCCATACCGAGACTGACGGCGGCCCTGGTGCACGCAGATCCGGCACCGGTGCCGGGCCAGGCGGACCCCCACCTGGCGTTGGCGCATCACGCGACCCACTAGGCGGCCTCAGCAAAGACCCGTGAAGTCCGGCAGCGCCCCAAAGGGGCGCGAGGAACTGCGCGACCAGCCACGACGACGCCGCAGACAAAAGACGGCACATCCCCCGGGGCTCGGCGCGCTCAGACGCCGAGCCCCTCCAACACCACCGCCCCCGGCAGTTCCGCAAAGGCCTTCCCCGGCACCAGCAGCTTCCCCCGTCGGCGTCCGCTGCCCACCAGGACGTAGGAGAGGTCGACAACAGTCGAATCCACCAGCACCGGCCAGCCCTCCGGGAGGCCGATCGGGGTGACGCCCCCGTACTCCATCCCGGTCTCCCCCGTCGCGGTGTCCATGGACGCGAACGAGGCCTTGCGGGCGCCGAGTTGGCGGCGGACGACGCCGTTGACGTCGACCCGTGAGGTGGAGAGCACGAGGCACGCGGCGAGTGTCGTCTCCCCGCCCCGCTTGCCGGCCACCACCACGCAGTTCGCAGACTGCTCGAGCAGTTCCTGCCCGTAGTGCTCCACGAAGACGGCGGTGTCGGCCCACTGCGGGTCGGTGTCGACGTAGACGATCTGGTCGGCGGGGACGCTGCCCCGCCAGTGGCGTACGGCGTCGGCGACCGGGCCGGTCAGTTCGTCGAGGGCGTCGGGGGCGGGGATCGCGAGGTCGAAGTGTCCGATGGGTGGGCGCATGGGCGCACGGTAACAGGGCGTCCGGGGCCGCCTCAGCGCACGGGCGGGACGGACACCGCCAGCACGAGCTCCACCGGCACATCGCCCTGATTGCCGTAGCTGTGCGGGGCGTTGGCCTCGAAGGTGACGCTCGCGCCGGCCGGGACGCGGTACTCGGCGCCCTCCACCGTGAGGGTCAGCTCACCGGCCGTCACATGGGCGATCTCCACCGTGCCGGTGGGGTGCGGGTCGGAGGCGCTGCTGTCGCCCGGCATCAGCCGCCAGTCCCACATCTCCAGCGGCCCCGGCGCCTCGGTGCCGGCGAGCAGGCGGCTGTAGCTTCCCGCGTCGGTGTGCCACAGCCGTACCACCTGCTCGGCCGGGACGACCCGCACCTTCGGCCCCTGCTCGTAGTCGAGCAGAGTGGTGACGCTGACGCCGAGCGCGTCGCCGATCTTGACGACCGTGCCGATGCTCGGGTTGGTGCGGGCCTGCTCGATCTGGATGAGCATGCCGCGGCTGACTCCGGCGCGGGCGGCGAGCGCGTCCAGGGTGAAGCCCCGCTCCCCCCGCCAGCGTTTGACGTTGCGGGCCAGGGACTGGGTCAGCAGATCGAGGTCCGACACGTTCCGTCCATATCGATGTACAGCGAGGGCAATATTCTGGATGACAGGGTTCACTGCGCTGAACTACGGTGTTGTGCACCCGATCGTTCACCGAACTGTACTGCGAGGCGACCCGTGACAGCATTCTTCGCCCTGGCCACCAGCCTTCTGTGGGGCCTTGCCGACTTCGGCGGCGGACTGCTGACCCGGCGCACGCCGGCGCTCACGGTGGTCGTCGTCTCGCAGGGGATCGCCGCGGCCGTCCTCGGGTCGATCGTGCTGGCCACGGGCGGCTTCAGCGAGACGGGTCCACGGCTGTGGTTCGCCTTCGCCGCGGGACTGGTGGGACCGGTCGCCCTGTTCTCCTTCTACAAGGCCCTCGCGCTGGGTCCGATGGGCGTCGTCTCCCCGCTCGCGACCCTGAGCGTGGCCGTCCCGGTGGGCGTGGGCCTCCTCCTCGGCGAACGCCCCGGCCTGCTGCAGGTCGCGGGCATCGCGGTCGCGGTCACCGGCGTCGTCCTCGCGGGCGGGCCACAGCTCAAGGGTGCGCCGGTGCAGCGCCAGGCCATCCTGCTCACCCTCGTCGCGGCCCTCGGCTTCGGCACGGTGTTCGCGCTGATCACCGAGGCGTCCAGGACCGTCACCGGCCTCTTCCTCGCCCTCTTCGTCCAGCGTCTGACCAACGTGGCCGCGGGCGGCATCGCGCTCTACGCCTCCGTGAAGCGGGGCGGCGAGGCCCTACCGGCCGGCGGCTTCCCCTGGGCGTCCCTCCCGGCGCTCGCCTTCGTCGGCCTCGCGGACGTCGCGGCGAACGGCACGTACTCGGTCGCCGCGCAGCACGGCCCGATCACCGTGGCCGCCGTCCTCGCCTCGCTCTACCCGGTGGTGACCGCCCTCGCCGCACGCGGCTTCCTGCGGGAGCGCCTCCGCGGCATCCAGGCGGCGGGCGCGGGCCTCGCCCTGGTGGGCACGCTGCTGCTGGCGACGGGCTAGGTCCGGCTAGGGCTCCGGTTCCAGCTCGGCCAGCCTCGCCACCGTCTCCTCGTCCAGCTCCGCGAGTGCCCTCAGCTGTTCGGGCGTGATCCCGTCGGGAATCGGCACCGGCGCGGGCGTCCTGAGCGGCGGCTGCCAGCCGTCGGCGGCCGTCCAGCGGCGTACGACACGGGCGGGCGCCCCCGCCACCACGGCATGGTCGGGCACCTCGCCCCGGACCACGGCACCGGCGGCCACGACCACGTTCCGCCCGATCCGCGCCCCCGGCAGGATCACCGCACCGGTGCCGATCCAGCAGCCCGGCCCGATCTCCACCGGCTCCATGCGCGGCCACTGCTTGCCGATGGGCTCGTGCGGGTCGTCGTACGAATGGTTCGTGGACGTCACATAGACGTACGGCCCGAAGTAGCAGTCGCTGCCGATGGTCACCGTCGTGTCGGCGATGACATGGCTGCCGCGGCCGAGCACGACACCGTCGCCGATGCGCATGATCGGGTCGGGACCGAGGTCCAGGTCGGGCATCAGGCCCGCGGTGAGGGTGACCTGCTCGCCGACGATGCAGTGGGAGCCGATGTGGATCCAGGCTTCGCCGAAGACCGTGCCGAGCGGGAAGGCGAGCCGGGTGGCTTCGCCGATCGAGCCGAAGCGGAAGCGGCCGGGGCGCTCGGCCGTCACCGAGCCCGTGCGCTGCACCCAGGCCCAGCCCGTATGGACGGCCCGCTGGGCGAGGCATCGCCGCCAGGATGAGAACGTGTTCTTGCTCTTCGGCACGGAGCCACCGTACTCAGCGCACGGGGCACCGATGAGGTGCGGATGCTGTGATCTTCACCCCAACCGAGCGTGTGCGGATCACCCGTGACGGATGAGGCGAAGGCGCCGGAGCCGTGCTGCGATGAGGGGATGACCTGGCGCAGCTTGGTGGATCCCTTCGACGTCACCGGACGGCTGACGCGCTATGCACTGGGGGCCGCCGGCCCGGCCGTCGACCGTCTCGTCCGGGCGGGCACAGCCGCAGTCGTGGACCGGCTCGACCTCGACGGCCTGGCCGCCCGTATCGACGTCGACCGGATCGCCGACCGGATGGACGTGATGCGCGTCGCGCGGCGCATCGACATCGACCTGATCGCGGACCGGGTCGACGTGGACCGCATCGCCGACCGCGTGGACGTGAACCGGGTGACGGCCCGGGTGGATGCGGACGAGATCGCGGCCCGGCTGGACGTGGACCGGATCGCGGCGCGCATCGACGTAGTGGCCGGCACTGTGGCGTCGGGCGAGGGTGCGCAGCGTGGCGGCAGGCGCAGGTACCTGGCCGATGCCTGTCCTCACCCCTGCGGGGTGACGACGGGCTCGTGCGGGCCGTGTAGGAGTCGGAGGAAGCATGGATCGTCCTGATCCTGGTGCTTCAACGGTGGCTGCCCAAGGTGCCCGCGGTTCTGGTCATGGTGGTGCTCGCGATCGCCGCTGCCTCGGCGTTCGACCTGGGCCGGCACGGGGTCAGCCTGGTCGGCGAGCTCCCTCAGGGGTTCCCGCCGTTGAGCCTGCCCCACGTCCACTGGGGCGACTTCGGGCCGCTGTGCGCCGGAGCGCTCGGCATCGCCCTGGTGTCCCTCGCCGACACCATCTCCAACGCCTCCGCGTTCGCCTCCCGCACCGGCCAGGAGGTGCGCGGCAACGAGGAGATGACGGCGATCGGAGCGGCCAACGTGGCGGCCGGGCTGTTCCAGGGGTTTCCCGTGAGCACCAGCGGCTCACGTACGGCGGTGGCCGAACGGGCGGGCGCCAGGAGCCAGTTGACGGGAATCGTCGGCGCGGTCCTGATCGTGCTGATGCTCGTTCTGCTGCCCGGGCTCTTCCGCAACCTGCCGCAGCCGGCCCTCGCGGCCGTCGTCATCACGGCCTCGCTCTCGCTGGCCGACATCGCGGGCACGCGACGCCTGTGGCACCAGCGCAAGGCGGAGTTCCTGCTGTCCGTGGCGGCCTTCCTCGGGGTGGCGCTGCTCGGCGTGCTGCCGGGCATCGCGGTCGCCGTCGGCCTGTCGATCCTGAACGTCTTCCGGCGGGCCTGGTGGCCGTACAACACCGTGCTGGGCCGGGTGCCGGGGCTGCCCGGCTATCACGACGTCCGCTCCTACCCCGGGGCCGAGCGGCTGCCGGGCCTGGTGATCCACCGCTTCGACGGGCCGCGTTCTTCGCCAACGCCAACGCCTTCCGCAACCACGTCATGCGGCTGACCCGCTGCGAGCCGCCGCCGGTGTGGGTGCTGCTGGCGGCCGAGCCCGTGACGGACGTGGACACCACGGCGGCCGACGAGCTGGAGGAGCTCGACGAGGCACTCAACGAGCGGGGCATGAGCCTGGTGTTCGCCGAGCTGAAGGACCCGGTGCGGCGCAAGATCGAGCGCTATGAACTGACCCGCACCATCGATCCGGCCCACTTCTTCCCGACGCTGGAGGCCGCCGTAGCCGCGTACCGCGCGCAGACCGGCGCACGGTGGACATCGGCCGCGGACGGGCCGTCCCCGGCGGAGGCCGCCCTGGAGAAACCGCCGGGCGGCTAGTGGTGCTGTCCCGGGACGTTGCCTTGCAGCCGCGACGCCGAGCTGATCCGAACGACAGGGCCCAGAGGCGTGACGGCACCACCCGGCCTCCGGCGATGTCGCCGCGGCGGTGCCCTTCGAGCGATTCCCAGGCAGGGCGCGGGCCCGGCGCCCGGCTGCGAGGGGGCATCGCTTACGGTGCGTTCTGTGTCGACGACGAGGAGAGAGCGATGACGCACAAGGCGTTGATCACGGGTATCGGCGGTCGGGAACCGAAGATCGACGGGGAGGCCTTCGTGGCGCCCACGGCGTCCGTGATCGGGGACGTGAGGCTGGAGGCCGGGGCGAGCGTCTGGTACGGGGCGGTGCTGCGGGGGGACGTCGAGCGGATCTCGGTCGGGGCGCAGGCCAATATCCAGGACAACTGCACGCTCCACGCCGACCCGGGGTTCCCTGTCAGCATCGGTGAGCGGGTGTCCGTGGGGCACAACGCGGTGGTGCACGGGGCGACCGTCGGGGACGACTGCCTCATCGGGATGGGGGCGACTGTCTTGAACGGCGCCGTGATCGGTGCGGGGTCGCTTGTTGCTGCGCAGGCCCTGGTGCCGCAGGGGATGCAGGTGCCGCCCGGGTCGTTGGTTGCAGGGGTGCCGGCGAAGGTGAAGCGGGCGCTCACGGAGGAGGAGCTTCAAGGGGTGACGCTGAACGGCACGATGTATGCGGAGCTGGCGAAGGCGCACCGCGGGGTGCATGAGTAGGTTCTACGGCGGCGGGCGGGTTGGGGCTTGTCGCGCCCGCGCGGCGGAGCCGCATCAACACAGCCCCGCGCCCCTGACCGGCGTCTCAGTCCCCGGCGGCTACCGGTTCCGGCTCCTGCTGAGCCGTCTGTGCCTTCTTTGCCTTGCGCCTCACGACGAGCATCGATGTGAGACCGATGAGCACCGCCGCCACCAGCCCCAGATACGAGAACCTCTTCAGCCAGTCCTCGGCGACCATGCCCACGTAGTAGATGACCGCCGTCGTGCCGCCCGCCCAGCAGATGCCGCCGAGGACGTTGGCGGTCAGGAACTTCCAGTACGGCATGTGGAGGACGCCCGCGAGGGGGCCGGCGAAGATGCGCAGGAGGGCGACGAAGCGGCCGAAGAAGACCGCCCACATGCCCCACTTCTCGAAGGACTTCTCGGCGGTGGCGACGTGGCCCTCGCTGAAGTGCTTGGGGAACTTCCTGCCGAGCCAGGCGAGCAGTGGGCGCCCGCCCTTGCGGCCGATGGCGTAGCCGATGGAGTCACCGATGACGGCGCCGGCGGTCGCGCATGCGCCGAGCACGATCGGGTTGATGCCGGAGTGCTGGGAGGACAGCAGTGCGGCCGAGACCAGGATGATCTCGCCCGGCAGCGGGATGCCCAGGCTCTCCAGACCGATGACCAGCGCCACCACGGCGTAGACGGCTGCCGCGGGCACCGTGTCGAGCCACTCCTGGACATGCAACGCCGGTTCCTCCCGATTCGTAACCCTTTGGTTCCTGTGTTCCCGGCGTGCGCCGCACGGGGGCGCACGCCGGGAAGCCTACCGGGTCAGCCTGCCGAGGCGCCGTCCCACTGATCGCACTGGTGTTCCTGATGGACAGTGCTGCTCAACGTGTTTCCACCCTTGGACGCGGTCTTGAGGGAGAGGACCACCCCCGGGCCGGCGGGCATCGGGGGCTGCCCCGCGGCCCGTGGCACACCGTCCCGTACGAACGATCCCCAGTACTGGACCATCTGCCGCGACAACGCCTTCTGCTCGGCGTTCAGCGGGCTCTCCAGTCCGAAGTGCTTGAAGAGGTACTGGACCTCGTTGACGTGTGTCGCGCCGAAGTCGAAGTCCGTGTGCAGGTTGCGCAGGGAGGCGAAGGGCGGGGAGGTGCGGTCGGCGAACTCGTACGAGTAGACCGGGCCCCGGGTGGCGAGCAGTCCGTCGAGCCGTAGCGCCGGGCAGCTGAACAGGACGTCGCCCAGTGCGGTGGCGTAGCCGATGGTCGGCGTCGGGTAGGCCGGCAGTGGATAGCGCTGCAGCGCCTGTTCGCCGAAGTCGTTCCGCATGACCTGCGGGTACTGCTCGGCGGTGAGTGGTGTGCCGTTCAGGTCGAAGCTGGAGAAGGCGAACAGCCGGCCCTCGTCCTTGTTCGAGCCGTTGATCACAGGCACCCGGGCCGCGGTCCCCTTCGCGACGGCCTGTTCGGGCTGGACGGGCAGGAAGGCGCCCCCGACCACCGGGTTCCAGTCGAAGTCGCCCTGGGCCTCGAGGATGTCGCGGGCGGACTTGCCGCGCAGACAGGCCACGGTGGTGCAGCCGAGCTTCTTGGCGAAGTCGGCTCCCTGGGCCATCGCGTCCTGGTGGGTGCGGGCGGTGCAGTCGTCGTAGGCGCCGCTCTCGATGATCGCGCCCCGGAACAGGCCCCTGGCCGTGGGTGAGGCCAGCTGGGTGCAGACCGAGCGGCCGCCCGCCGACTCACCCGCGATGGTGACACGGCCCGGGTCGCCGCCGAAGCGGCCGATGTTGGCGCGCACCCAGCGCAGTGCGGCCTGCTGGTCGAGCATGCCGAAGTTGCCGGAGACCCCGTCGTGCGTCTCGCCGTCGAGACCGGCCGTGGCGAGGAAACCCATCGCGCCGAGGCGGTAGTTGACGGTCACGACGACCGTTCCGGTCTGCCGTGCGAAGGTGTCCGGGACGACGTCCTGACCGGCGCCGGCGGTCAGTCCGCCGCCGTGGAACCAGACCAGGACCGAACGTCCGGCGGAGCCCTCGGGGACGTACACATTGAGGTCGAGACAGTCCTCGGTGTACGACGGCCGGCCGTAGCCGGGGTCCCAACTGGAGCTCTGTACGCACTTGTTGCCGAAGTCCCGTGCGGAACGGACCCCTTGCCAGGGCCGCACGGCGTGCGGCTCGCGCCAGCGGAGCTTCCCGACCGGCGGCTGGGCGTACGGGATGGCGAGGAACTGCCGTCCCTCGGTGGTGGTTTCGCCGCGCACCAGACCCGCGTCGGTGCGGACGACCGGGTTACCGCCCGGCGGTGCGGCCTGCGCCGCCGGGACGGGTGCGACGAGGGCCGCCGCGAGGGCCGTCAGGCCGATGACGATGCGTCGTATCACGTGCCCACCTCCACGTTCGTACGCAACCGCAGATCACGCGAGGACGCCCCGACCCATACGGTGCGCCGGCCGGTCCCGAGCACCCAATCGTGGCGCTTCGGGTCCCATGAGGACAATGTGCGCGCGGTGACTTCCACGGCGATCCGCCGCCGCTCCCCCGCCCGCAGGGTCAGCCGCCGGTAACCGCCCAACACCCGTACCGCCTGGTCGAGTCGGAGGTCCGGCGAGGGCCCGACGTACACCTGCGGCACGGCGACGCCTTCGCGCCGGCCGGTGTTGCGGACGGTGAAGGACACCTCGATGCCGCCTCGCGTCCGGCGGGCCCGCAGGTCCTCGTAGGAGAAGGAGGTGTACGACAGTCCGTGCCCGAAGGGGAACAGCGGCCGCACTCCTTCGGCGTCGTACCAGCGGTAGCCGACGTGGATGCCTTCGGAGTACTCCTCGGTGCCGTCCACGCCCGGGTAGCGGCGCGGGTCCCCGGCGACGGGATGGTGGTCGTCGTCGGCCGGGAAGGACTGGGTGAGGCGGCCTCCGGGGTCGCACTCGCCGTACAGGACGGCGGCGGTGGCGGCCGCGCCCTCCTGGCCCGGGTAGTACATCTGGAGCACGGCGCCGGTGCGCCGCAGCCAGGGCATCGAGGTCGAGGACGAGGTGTTGAGGACGACCGTGGTGCGCGGGTTGGCCGCGGTGACGGCCTCGATCAGCTGCTGCTGGTGGCCGGGGAGGGCGATCGTGGCGCGGTCCTGGCCCTCGGTGGCGTCCTCGTAGGCGAAGAGGACGACGTCCCGGGCGGCGCGGGCGGCCTTGACGGCCTCGGCGACGTCCTGTGCGCGGGTCGCGCCGGTGCTGCGGCGCAGCCGGAACAGCAGGCCGTCGGCTCCTCCCTGCGCGGTGATCTTCAGGGTGTGGGCGCCCTGGGTGAGGGTGAGGGTCTTGCGGCGCACCGACAGTCCGTCGGGGGCGGCCGAGACCAGGCCGCCCGTGAAGAACTCGCCGTATCCCGAGGCCTGCGGGAAAAGTTCCGTTCCGTCGAGGAGGACCTTGGGGCGGGCCGTGGGCGCGGAGGAGAAGTGCAGGACGAAGGTCCACTCGTCGGCCTCGGGGACGGTGAGCGTCCCGTCGTACGTCCAGACCTTGCCGGCGTCGACCCCCTGCCCCTCGCTGTCGAAGGCGGGGCTCAGCGCGGACGCCGGGATCGCCTTGCCGAACAGGTCCTCGCCGGGGGCGTAAGTGGCCTTCCCCGCACGGGACTTGATGGCATCCAGGGGGCTGTCGGCGTGGTCCGGTACGACGTGTGCGCTGCCGCCGCCGCTGACGAAGGGCAGGGTGCCGGTCGGGCCGATCACCGCGACGGGGCCGCCGCGGGCCAGGGGCAGGGTGTGGTGCTCGTTGCGCAGGAGGGTCGCGCCGGCCTTGGCGACCTCCAGGGCCACGGCGGCGCCCGCCGCTGCATCGCGGTCCGGGCGCGGTGGCGCGCTGCCGTCGAGGAGGCCGAAGCGGTCCATGACGGTGAGGATGCGGCGTACGGAACGGTCGACAAGGCGCTGCGGCACACTGCCGTTCTGCACGGCCGACTTGAGCGCCGTACCGAAGTGGGAGCCGTCGGGCATCTCCATGTCGAGGCCGGCAGTGATCGCCGCGACGGTGCTGTGCGCGGCGAACCAGTCGGTCATCACCCAGCCGTCGAAGCCCCACCGGTCGCGCAGGATGTCCGTGAGCAGGGTCTTGTTCTCGCACGAGAAGGTGCCGTTGACCTTGTTGTAGGCGCCCATCACCGCGCCGACTCCGGCGCCGACGGCCGCCTCGAAGCCGCGCAGTTCGATCTCGTGCATGGTCCGCTCGTCGATCCGCACGTCGATCGACATGCGGTCCTTCTCCTGGTTGTTCAGCGCGTAGTGCTTGACGGTGGCGATGAGGCCCTCGCCCTGGATGCCCCCGATCTCGGCGGCGACCATGCCGCAGGCGAGCAGGGGGTCCTCGCTGAAGGTCTCGAAGTTGCGGCCCGCGTACGGGGTGCGGATCAGGTTGACCATCGGGGAGAGCAGGACGTCCTGGCCGAGGGCGCGGCCCTCGCGTCCGATGACCTGTCCGTAGCGGCGGGCCAGGTCCGGGTCGAAGGCGGAGGCCAGCAGGACGGGGGCGGGCAGGGCTGTGGCGTGCTTGGTGACGCGGACACCGGCCGGGCCGTCGGCGAGACGCAGCGGAGGGATGCCGAGGCGCTCGACCGCGGGGACGTAGCCCGCCTGGCCGAGCGACTTCGCATCGGTGGCGCCGTGCAGGAGGGAGATCTTCTCGTCGAGGGTGAGCTTGCCGATCAGGCCTTCGACGCGGGAACCGGCCCCCGCCTCGGGTCTGTCCAGCGCGTGCGCGGGGGGCGTGAGACCGCTGGTGGCCGCCGTGGCGACGGCGATCGCGCCGCCCAGCAGACGCAGTGCGGATCTCCGCGAGACAGTGTCGGTCATGGGCCGTCACTCCTTCGGTGTGCGGGCACGACGATGTGAACCGCAGGCACGCCCGGCGGCCCGGACTGCGTTCGGCATCTGAACGCAGTCTGCTTCAGGACCGACCTGGCTCCCCGTAGGGGCACCGTGGGCGCGGCGGGAAAACTATGACCGTTGGTGACTCGTGTCAATGAAGCGAACAAGAAACACTCAGATGTCGACAAGAAACGAAACTGGGGCCGCTCCGAAGAGGCGGCCCCAGATGCGTTGTATGTCCCTGTACCTGCGTTGATCAGTGCAGGACGGTCCCGAGCTTTGCGGCCTTGGCCGCGACGGAGGTGACCGCTCCCCGCACGTCGGCCGGGACCGTGCGCACCCGGTCAAGGGGCGCCGGCGGCCTGGAAGGCTCGGTTTCCCTGCCGACCTGGGCGAACCGCTCCTCGTACTGCCCGTCATGGGACTCGCCCCCGGGCTTGCGCTCCGGGGCCCGCGAACCGGGCGGCTCGGTTACTCCGTCGGGAGAGTCCTGGCCCGCGGGGCGACCGCTGTCCTGCGGTCCGACCTGCCTCTCCTTACGACCGGTGTCGCCGAGGCCGACTTCAAGCGTCCACCGCTGCCCGCCGGAACCGTCCCGTGCGGTGACGAGGACGTCCGTCCGCCTGCCCGGTGCCACGAGCAGTCCCTTGCCGCCGCGCAGCAGGAGCTCCCCGCGGACCGTGAGGTCGTAGCGCACCTCGCCCGCGTGCGCCACGCAGTCGGCCAGGGTCACCGAGTTCCTGTCGGCGTCCGAGTCGAGGCACAGGGTGGGGTCGACGTCGCTGCGCAGCAGACCGTCGTCCTGGTACGACCACTGCTGCGACCCGGCCGCGGAGCAGGCCGCGAGCACGGCCGCGGCACCGGCCCTGGGCCTGCCACCCTCGACATCGAGGCAGAGTCCGGCCTTCGGGTTGCGGAGCCTGCCGCGTCCGACCTCGACGGGCTGCCCCGCGGACGCGGGCGATGGGGAGCCCACCGACGAGGCATCGCCCGCACGGGGCGAGGGACGCAGGGTGCTGCTGCTGGGCGCTCCCCAGGTGACGCCGGATTCGCGGACAGCGTTGTCGTCGGACCAGCCCTTGCTGACGAGCACCGTGGCGAGCAGGAGGAGCGTCGTCAGACCGACACCCACGACGACGGCCTTGGTGTGCTTGCGCGGCGCGTCGGGCCGGTGCCGCCCGCCGCCGGAGCGCGCGCCGCCGCGCCCGGGCGTGAACGCCAGGTCTCCACCGCGGCCGGGCCGGGAGTCGAGATAGCGCCGGGCGCCCCAGCCGAGCACGGTCTCCGCGAGCAGCACCTCCAGGCCGTCCTCGAAATGACTGAGCTGTTCGGCGGCGTGACGGCAGTACCGGCACTCCATCAGATGCCGCTGGACATCCGGGAGCAGGGCACCGCCGCGGCGGATCGGGACGTCGAGGAGGCGGTTGTAGAAGCGGCATTCCTTACCGGGTGCGAGTTCCCGGTGGGCGCGCACACAGCCCACCCGGAATTGCTCGCGCGCCTGCTCCAGAGCGGCCGACGCGGTGGGCGCATCCACGCCCAACAGACCGGCCGGTATGGTTATGGGTTCGGCCTCGACCTCCGAGTGCCACAGCAGGCATTGCGAGGCTCCCGGAAGGGCCCGGAATGCCCGCTCGGCGATATGCCGCCTTTCGGGCGTCGCGGACCGCGCGGCACGCAGTCCGCGGCCGCCGGTCGGTTTGCGGAGTTCCGGCAGAAGAGCGGAAATACCGTCATCCGCGGCCCACTCCTTGACGGTGTCCCGTACGGCCATGAGGAGTTGGGGTCGCAGGGCGCCGCCACCCGGCCGGCCCAGCACCCGGTGGAACGCGGCGGCCGCGGCCATCGATGCCGGACTCTCCCCGGATGCAAGGCAAATGACTGCGTAGTCGTACGTGGCCCGCCAGTGCCTGGCCAGCAGCAGCGCGCCCGCACGAGCGCCCGCGGCACCCGGGCCCAGCTGTGCGATGAGGTTGCGGTCGGACTCGGCAGGCCCCGATCCGGGACGGGGCGGGTACGGCGGTCGTGGGGGGTAGGGGGATTGCACTGAACCATTTCCTTCCAAGCCGCAGGACGGTAGGCGGATTTCGCGTCCATCGGAAAGCAGGCGCCTCTTTGGTGCATACCTATGTCGGGTCAGGTTCTGGGACCGCTACAGGGCCGCTCACTTTCGCACAATTGACGCACAGGAAACAAGGAGTTCGAGTGACGAAAGTTCAAAACGCGACACTTTCAAATAAGTTACCGGCGGTATCCGCACCCGCATTCGAAACAACCCCAGGGCGGCCGTCGAGTTGTGCACACCCCGGGGCGCTTGGTACACGAAACCTCCACTGCGGGGCGGACCCACAGCGGGATCCCACGTTTCTCTCTGCGGGCTCTCATCCGCGGGCGCCAGCATGGGCCGCATGATCGTCCCCCACGCCACTTCACCCCGTGCGGTCACCAAGGCCGTGATTCCCGCCGCGGGCCTCGGCACCCGTTTCCTGCCCGCGACCAAGGCGACCCCGAAGGAGATGCTGCCGGTCGTCGACAAGCCGGCCATCCAGTACGTCGTCGAGGAGGCCGCCGCGGCCGGGCTCGACGACGTCCTCATGGTCACCGGACGCCACAAGCGCGCCATCGAGGACCACTTCGACAACGCCTTCGAACTGGAACAGGCCCTTGCGGCCAAGGGTGACGCGGTACGCCTGGACGCCGTGCGCGATCCCGCCCGCCTGGCCGACATCCACCACATCCGCCAGGGCGAGCCCCTCGGCCTCGGCCATGCCGTTCTGTGCGCCCGTCGCCACGTCGGCGAGCAGCCCTTCGCCGTGCTGCTCGGCGACGACCTGATCGACCCCCGCGAGACCCTCCTCAGCCGCATGCTCGAGGTGCGGGACCGGCACGCGGGCAGCGTCATCGCCCTCATGGAGGTCCCGCCGGAGCAGATCCACCTCTACGGCTGCGCCGCCGTCGAGACGACCGGCGAGGACGGCCTGGTCCGTGTCACCGGCCTGGTCGAGAAGCCGTCCCGCCAGGACGCACCCAGCAGCTACGCGGTCATCGGCCGCTATGTCCTCGACCCGGTCGTCTTCGAGACCCTGGAGCGCACCCCGCCCGGCCGCGGCGGCGAGATCCAGCTCACCGACGCCCTTCAGGAACTGGCCGCGGGCGGCACGGTGCACGGCGTCGTCTTCGACGGTCTGCGCTACGACACCGGCGACAAGGCCGACTATCTGCGCACCGTGGTCCGCCTCGCCTGCGACCGCGACGACCTCGGCCCCGAATTCACCGCCTGGCTCAAGGAGTTCGTCGCCGGGCTGGAAGAAGGTACCGGCCCCGGACGCCGTCCGCTGGCGGCCTGAGACCGCGCTCCCTCGGGGGCTGCGATCTCAGCGGTCCCGCCGCGGGGTCACCGAACCGAAAGCCACCGGGCCCGGAGGCGAGGTGCCTCCGGGCCCAGTGTGCAGGCAGTGCTCAGCCGTTGGGACGCAGCGTCCACACCACGGTCATCTCGCCGGTGACGGCACCGTCCGCGCGCCGGATCTCGATCGACACCGGGAACTCGGGCCGCTCCCCGGCATCCAGCTCCGCGACGACATCGGCCACCGGGCGGCCGAGGGTCGCGGTGGCCGTGACGGCTCCCATCGCCAGCTTCTTGTACGCGATCTCGGCGCGCACGGCGAGCGGCACGGCCCGCGCGAGCTGCTCCCCGAAGGCGGCCAGCACGATCGACCCGCTGGCGGTCTCGCCGAGGGTGAACATCGCGCCGGCGTGCGGCCCGCCGACGTGGTTGTGGTACTCGCCCTGGTCCGGCAGGGTCACCACGGCCTTCTCGGGCGTGGTCTCCAGGAACTGGAGGTTCAGGGTCCGGGCCATCGGCACCGTCGCGGCGAGCATCTCGCCGATCGACATCTGGTCTGCGCTCATGACCAGCATGTTACCCACGAGTAGCCTTCGCTGGCCAGAGGACTGTTCCGGCGGACGGTTCAGCCGATTCCGAACGCCCCGGCGGGCGGCTCGGGTGACGGCACGGCGTCCCCGTCCCGCACCGGGCGCGCACCCGCGATGAAGTCGCGGATTCCGGGCCCGTACTCGACCCGTGCCGGAAAGGCGTCGGCCGCCGTGAGCCGGGCCAGGGCGGCCGTGTCGACAGGGTGGTGCGCGGCGACGAGTACGGCGTTGCCGAAGCGGCGCCCGCGCAGGACGGCCGGTTCGGCGATCATCGCCAGCTCCTCGAACTGAGTGGCAAAGGTGGCGAGTTGGGAACGGAGAAAGGCGAAGGGCGCGGCGTCGGCGAGGTTGGCCAGGTAGACGCCCCCCTCGCGCAGCACCCGGGCGGTCTCGCGGGCGTAGGCGACGGAGGTGAGGTGTGCCGGAACCCGGGAGCCGCCGAAGACATCGGCGACGATCACGTCCGCCGAGTCCGAGGGGGCCGCCTCAAGCCAGGTGCGGGCGTCGGCGGTGTGCACAGTGACGGCCGAGCCGTCCGGGAGCGGCAGGTGGTCCAGGACCAGTTCCAGCAGGGCGCGGTCCGCCTCGACGACATCCTGTCGCGAGCCGGGCCGGGTGGCGGCCAGGTACCGGGGCAGGGTGAGCGCGCCCCCGCCGAGGTGCAGCACGTCCAGCGGGCTGCCCGGTTCGGCGACGGTGTCCAGGACGTGCCCGAGCCGTCGTGCGTACTCGAACTCCAGGTGTGCCGGCTCGTCCAGGTCCACGTACGACTGCGGCGCCCCGTCGACCGTCAGCAGCCAGGCCCGCTTCCGGTCGACGTCGGGCATCAGCTTGGCGGTGCCGTGATCGACGTCTCGGGTCACGGGTATCGGCTCGTCCACGGGTCCATTCTGCCGGGAGCGGGAGCCGCGGGCGTGCGGTCCGGGCTCGTGGCCTCAGGTGTCCCAGACCTCCGCCACCTGTCTCGCGTGCTCGTTCGCCTGTGCGCGTCCCGCCCGTGCCGAGACCGCCCGGACCGCAGGGTCCAGTGCGTTGGGGCCGATCGCGTCCTTCGCGGCCGCCGAGGGGGTCACGACTGCGACCCGGACGCCCTGCTCGGTGAGCCGTCTGCCCTGGTCCGCCGCCGAGGCGAGGGGGCCGCCGCCCGAGGCGATGGGGGCCAGGACGACGACGCGTTCGTATCCGCTCGCCAGGTGGGCGTTGGCCGGTGAGTACACGCCGCCGTCCGTCCAGCGGCGGCCCTCGATGGGCCAGGTCGGCCAGACGCCCGGTACCGCACAGCTCGCGGCGACGGCGTCCGCCAGGGGCACGCCGCTGTCCTTGTCGAACACCCGGAGCGCCCCGGTCGCCGTATCGACAGCGGTGATCCGGAGCGGACCGTCCGGCCATCCAGGGGACACCAGCCGGCTCTCGATCGCTGCCCGGCGGGCCGCTTCGGAAGGTGTCCGCGCGCGCAGCGCCATCCGGCCGAGCCTGCGGCCGTAGGCCTCGGGTGTGCGTGAGGTGAGGGCGGCCCAGACGAAGCGGGCGATCACCCCAGGGCCCATGCGTGCGGGTATCTCGCCCTCGGGTTCGGCCAGTTGACGCTCGTACAGCTCCTGGGGTGTACGCAGCGCCAGGAGCTGGGCCGCCACCGCCGATCCGGCCGACGTGCCGAACACCGCGTCGGCGTCGCGGAGATCGACGCCCGCCTCGGACAGTCCGTACACCATCCCGGCCAGCCATCCGATGCCGCCGACGCCCCCGCCGCCGAGTACCAACGCCCTGCCCGCCATGGTCTCCCCCGTCTCTCCACGACCCACGACTGCGTGTGCCATCAAGTGTTGCGCACCGCACTGACAATCGGCTCCGGACGGCCGGATGCGCGGCGCCCGCCCCTGAGGAGGCGGGCGCCGCACAGGCTCAGCCGACCGAGGTCACCGTGCCCGCGCCGACCGTGCGGCCGCCCTCGCGGATCGCGAAGCCGAGCCCCGGCTCCAGCGGCACGTCACGGCCGAGCTCGACCGTCATGGTCACGGTGTCGCCGGGCCGGGCGAGGGCCGTCTCGCCGAGGTCGACGTCACCGACCACGTCCGCGGTGCGGATGTAGAACTGCGGCCGGTAGCCGCTCGACACCGGGGTCGAACGTCCGCCCTCGCGCGTCGACAGGACGTACACGCGCGCGGAGAAGCGGCGGTTCGGCGCCACGCTGCCGGGCGCCGCCACGACGTGTCCGCGCCGGACCGCGTCCCGCGGGACCCCGCGCAGCAGCAGTGCCACGTTGTCGCCGGCCTGCGCCTCCTCCATGGGCTTGCCGAAGGTCTCCAGGCCGGTGACGACGCTCTCCAGCCCGGCGCCGAGCACTTCGACCCGGTCGCCCAGACGGACGACACCGCGCTCGACCGCGCCCGTCACCACCGTCCCACGGCCGGTGATGGTGAGGACGTTCTCGACGGGCATCAGGAACGGCGCGTCCACATACCGCTCGGGCATGGGCACATACGTGTCCACGGCGTCGAGCAGCGCCTCGATGGACGCCGTCCACCGCGGGTCGCCCTCCAGGGCCTTCAGCCCCGAGACCCGTACGACGGGCACGGCGTCGCCGCCGTAGCCCTGCGCGGTGAGCAACTCGCGGACCTCCAACTCCACGAGGTCGGTGAGCTCCTCGTCGCCCGCGTCGGCCTTGTTGAGGGCGACGACGATGTGGTCGACGCCCACCTGCCGGGCGAGCAGGACGTGCTCGGCGGTCTGCGGCATGATCCCGTCGAGCGCGGAGACGACGAGGATCGCCCCGTCGAGCTGCGCGGCGCCGGTGACCATGTTCTTGACGTAGTCGGCATGGCCCGGCATGTCCACGTGCGCGTAGTGGCGCGTGTCGGTCTCGTACTCGACGTGCGCGATGTTGATGGTGATGCCGCGGGCGGCCTCCTCCGGGGCGCGGTCGATGCGGTCGAACGGCACGAAAGTGCCGGTGCCGCGCTCGGCCAGCACCTTGGTGATGGCGGCGGTCAGGGTGGTCTTGCCGTGGTCGACGTGGCCCATGGTGCCGATGTTCAGATGCGGTTTGGTGCGCACGTATGCCGTCTTGGGCATGGCGATACCTCGAAGCCTCTTCGTAGGAGAGATGGGGACCCCAAGGACTCGCCGACCCTCCCCCTGCGGGGTCCGCCGGACGATCCGGAGAGGGTCAGCTTCGGGCGCCGTCGACTGCGGCGACGAAAGTGGGAACGGCAGCCTTCGGGGCATCCGCGACTGCGGATGCTGCGAGGTGGAAGGCGTACCGGAACATGACGCCGATCATTGCCGACGCTCCGCCCGGCGTCGAATGATTTTTCAGGTCATGGGAGTTCGGGCGCCGAAACGGCTCAGGCCCCGATGTTCTTCAGTGCCTCCCGGACCGACAGCGGCGCGAACCTGCCGCGCTCCCTGGCCAGGAAGGCCCGCACGGCCTCCGGGTCGGTCTTGGCGTACTCGCGCAGGCACCAGCCGATGGCCTTGCGGACGAAGAAGTCGGGGTGCCCGGACTGGCGCAGGCAGTAGGCGAAGAGCCGCTCGGTGTCGGTGCGTTCCTTGTAGCGCAGCTGGTGGAGCAGGGCGGTGCGGGCGATCCACAGGTCGTCGTCCGCGATCCAGGTGTCCATGTCCGCCGTGAGCCGGGGGTCGGCCGCGACCAGCGCACCCACGACATGCGCGGCGAGCGCGTCGACGGTGTCCCACCAGGAGAGGGTGGCGACGAGGTGCCGGGCCACCGGCAGGAAACCGGAGGTGCACACGCGCGCGTGGCGGCGCAGATAGTCGACGGCGAAGTACTGGTACTCGCGCTCGGGCAACTGCCAGCAGCGCAGGGCGATCGCCGTGCAGTCGCCTTCGCCGGGGCGCGGCAGGCCCGCCACGACGGTGCGGGACAGGGTGCGGCGCAGGGGCGTGGTGAGGCCCAGGAAGGGGGCCACGTCCTTCATGTACGCACGCATGGACTCGGCGCGCTCCGGGTCGGCCGCGGCGGCGTAGGTGGCGGTGAGCCGCTCCAGCACGGTGTCGGCGAGTGTGCTGAACGGCACATGCGGTGTGACCTCACCTGTGACGCTCATGGGACGAACCATACGGCGATCACACACATTTGTCGGTTAGTGTCACCGGATGCTCGATGCCACCACCCGCTCTGGGGGCACCGCCACGGCCTCTCCCCGGGCCGCCGCCACGGAGCTCGCCGTCGCCGCGCCCGTACCACCGCCGAGCCTCGGCGCGCGCTGCACGCGCGTGCTGCTCTCGCCGTGGTCGCGGCTGTCCCTGCTCGTCGTCCTGCTCGCGAGTGCCGCCGGTGCCGTGCTGCTCTTCCAGCCGCAGCGGATGCTGGCGAGCGGCTGGCCGCCGCAGCTCGGCGGGGCAGCGGCGGCCATGGTGTTCGCTGCGGCGTACGGGCTGTGCACCGTGGCGTTCGTGCCGCGGCCGCTGCTGAATCTCGGGGCGGGCGCACTCTTCGGCTCTCAACTGGGGACCGGGACGGCCCTTGCGGGTACGGTGCTCGGCGCCGGGGTCGCCTTCGGGCTGGGCCGGATGCTGGGGCAGGACGCATTGCGCCCACTCCTGCGGGGCCGGCTGCTGAAGGCGGCGGACGGGCAGCTCAGCCGGCACGGGTTCCGTTCGATGATGGCGGCCCGGCTGTTCCCCGGGGTGCCGTTCTGGGCTGCGAACTACTGCGCCGCCGTCTCCCGCATGGGCTGGCTGCCGTTCGTGCTGGCGACGGCGCTCGGCTCGGTGCCGAACACCGCCGCGTACGCCGTCGCCGGTGCCCGCGCCTCCGCACCGACGTCCCCCGCCTTCCTGATCGCCATGGCCTGTATCGCCGTACCGGCTCTGGTGGCCGCGGTGGTGGCCTGGCGCAAGCGGCACCAGCTGCGCGGAGGCTGACGGCCCGCTACACGCCTTCCAGGATCATCGCGTTGGCCAGTCCTCCCGCCTCGCACATCGTCTGCAGGGCGTAGCGTGCGCCACGCGCGCGCATGGCGTGCACGAGGGTGGTCGTCAGACGGGTGCCGCTGGCCCCGAGCGGGTGACCGATCGCGATCGCGCCGCCGTGCACGTTGACCTTGGCGAGGTCGGCGCCGGTCTCCTGCTGCCAGGCCAGGACGACGCTGGAGAACGCCTCGTTGACCTCGAACAGGTCGATGTCGTCGAGGGTCAGACCGGCCCTGCGCAGCACCTTCTCGGTGGCCGGTATGACGCCCGTGAGCATCAGCAGCGGGTCGGAGCCGGTGACGGCGAAGCTGTGCAGCCGGGCGAGCGGGCGCAGGCCGAGGCGCGCCGCGGTCTCGCTGGAGGTGATCAGCACGGCGGAGGCGCCGTCGTTGATGGGGCTGGCGTTGCCCGCGGTGACGTTCCACTCGATCTGCGGGAAACGCTCGGCGAAGACCGGGTCGTGGTAGGCGGGCCGGAGGCCGGCGAGGATCTCCGGGGTGCTGCCCGGCCGTACGCACTCGTCTCGCGTGACGCCCTCCAGGGGTGCGACCTCGGCGTCGAAGAGGCCCTGGCTCCAGGCCGCGGCGGCCTTGTGGTGCGAGGAGACCGCGAAGGCGTCCATCTGGTCGCGCGTGATCGACCACTTGGCGGCGATCAGTTCGGCGCTGATGCCCTGGGGGACCAGGCCCTCCGGGTAGCGCTCGGCGACGCCGGGGCCGAAGGGGTCCTTGCCGGGCGGCACGTTCGACCACATCGGCACCCGGCTCATCGACTCGACGCCACAGGCGACGACGAGGTCGTAGGCGCCCGAGATGACGCCCTGTGCGGCGAAGTGCACGGCCTGCTGGGAGGAGCCGCACTGGCGGTCCACCGTGGTCGCCGGGACGGTCTCCGGGAAACCCGCCGACAGCACGGCGTAGCGGGTGGTGTTCATGGCCTGCTCGCCGACCTGGTCGACGGTGCCGCCGATGACGTCGTCGATCAGCGCCGGGTCGACGCCGGAGCGGTCGACGAGGGTGCGCAGGGTGTGGGCGAGGAGCTCCACGGGGTGGACGTGCGCGAGGGAGCCGCTCGGCTTGCCCTTGCCGATCGGGGTGCGTACGGCTTCGACGATGACTGCGTCACGCATGTGCATGCCTCCACGGCGGATGGACGGGAACTACTCGTGAGTAGGAAATCCAAACTCACCATAGCTCCGAAGGTTGGAAAAACAAACCCTCCTCTAGACTGGGCGCCATGGCCGCCATCAAAGACCCGCGCCCCTGCTCCATCGCCGACACCCTGGCGCTGGTGGGCGAGAAGTACTCCCTGCTCGTCGTGCGCGAGGTGTGCCTGGGCAACGGGCGCTTCGACCAGTTGGTGCGCAACATCGGCGCCCCGCGCGACATCCTGGCCACCCGGCTGCGCCGCCTCGTGGACGCCGGGATCCTGACGAAGCGCGCCTACAGCGAGCGGCCGCAGCGCTTCGAGTACCGGCCCACCCAGGCGGGACTGGAACTGGAGCCGGTCCTGATGACCCTCAAGGAGTGGGGCGACCGCCACCTCCGCAACGGGATCGACCTCCCCATGGCCGTCGAGCACATCTGCGGCAACGAACTCGTCCCGGTCGTCACCTGCCAGGCCTGCGGCAAGCCGGTGCACCACGAGGACCTCACCGCCCACCCGCAGGCCGAGGGGTGGACGGTGAAGGGGCCGTCGGCGGCCTGACCCGGAGAACCGGGATCAGCGGGCGCCCCCTGTCCCACGACTGCCGATCTTGCGGCGAACCCGGCTCACGAGAGCCGGGAGCGATCTATGATCCGAGCGCCCATTCCCTTCGCCACCACCGCCACAGTGCGGACTGGCCGCAAGAAGTAGGTCTCCCACTGTGAACAGCCCCGTCGGCACCAACAGCCCTGTCATGAGCGCACCATGGCTCCTTGCCCGCTTCTCGCAGGCCGCGATAGCCGCGGCAGCCGTCGCGGACGTCTTCCGGGCACTGGCCCTCAGAGCTCATGAGCTGCACCCCACGAACGCGTCGCTGAACGAGTTCGGCTTCAGATCGATGGTGTTCGTGAACCTCACGACCGCGGCGGCCGTGGTCTTCCTGGTGTGGTTCAGCCGCTGCCGGCGAAACGCACGGGTCCTTTCTCCGGGGGCCGCCTCGCAACCCGGCGTGTGGGCCGTCGTGGCCTGGCTGATCCCGGTGGTCAACCTGTGGGTTCCGCGCTGGCTCGTCCTGGAGGTCCACCGCGCGAGCAGCCCCGGCACGGAGAAGGGCCGCGGTGAGGTCCTGGTGAACGTCTGGTGGGCGGCCTGGGCCGGGCACACCGTGATCGCCATGGCATCCCAGTTCGAGGGCGGGACCTCGATGCCCCTCCTGGTGGTGACGGAAATACTCAACCTGGCCGCGGCCGTCCTCGCGATGTTCGTGATCCAGCGCATCACGGCACTGCAGAGTGCAGCACTGCGTGCCACATCACCCACGCCTGTTGCGGCGCCGTGAGGCCCCAACGCGGCAGGGCCTAGTCGGCCCGGTACACATCCAACCGCCCGCACATCCCGAACTTGCCGTACGCCGAAGGCAGTTCAGCTCTGACGACAGCCTCCGCGAGATGGCCGACGTCGCCCTTCTCCAGGCGGTCGAGCTGTTCCCCCGTGGCTGCGGCGGCCGCCTCCGCACCCCGCTGCCAGCGTTCACGCCACTCGGCGAGTCGGGGGCGTACCAGTGCCGCGGCAGCCCGGTGGAAGGCGGCCAGCGCCTCGGGGCCGTCCGCCTCCCGCAGGGCCCGGTAGCCCTCCAGGGCGAGGTCCCGGCGGGCGCGGGCGAACCGCTCCTGCTCCTGCTCCGGCACATCCGTCGGAATCCTGGTGGCGGCGGCGTACGTCTCCCCGTCGGTGAGGTACTGCGGCGGCAGTGTCAGGACCGCGTCGCCCGCCTCCGGCAGGCCGCTGTTCTGCATCAGCACCGTGATGCGCAGGTCGTCCTCGTTGACCAGGCGGTGGATGGTGCCGGGCGTGAACCAGGCGACCGAGCCGGGTACGAGGGGCGTGACCTCGTACCCGGACGTCGTGAGGGTCTGCACCGCACCCCGGCCGCCGGTGACGACGTACGCCTCCGAACAGGTCAGGTGCATATGGGGAGTTCCGCCGCAGACCCCGTCGACGGCCGGCCAGTCGTAGACGGACAGGTGCGAGACGGCGACTGAGCCCGGCAGTCCCGTGAACTCTCCTGTGCTCACCACGGATGCGCCTCCAGGTACTTGGTGATCTCCTCCCGCTCCCACGATCCGTCGGCCACCACGACCCGGTAGCGGCGGGTGAGGGTGTCGCCGGGAGCGAGTTCCAGTTCGTCGAAGAACGCCCAGGACGGGGCGACGGCGGCGAACGGCTCGTTGCGTACGAACCAGTGGGCGGGGTGCGTGCCCCGCTCGCCCAGGTGATCGTTCTCGGGGGCGTGGGCGAAGACGAGGGTCGCATGGCCGTCGCTGCCGTCGTGTTCGCCACAGAAAGCCAGCCATGGCGCCTGTTCGCCCATCAGGCCGGGGCCCTCGGCGTCGGGGCCGATGATCCGGCCGTCGCGGAAGGCGCGCGGGCCGCGCCAGAACAGGCCGGTGTAGCCCGCCATCTCACGTCCCGCGGTGGTCGGGCTGCCGAAGCGCAGCGGCTCGTCTCGCCGGTTGGCGACGGCGCTGGTCCAGGTCAGCGCCCAGGAGCCGGACTCCGCGTCGACGTCGTGGATCTCGATACGACGCTCCTCGTCGGCCCACAGCTCCCCGCTGTACGGGTGCCAGGTCAGCCGTTCCGCGATCACTGCGCGGTCGTCGTGGACCGCCACCTCGTCGAAGGCGACGTGCGCCATCGAGCCGACGCGTTCGGGCAGTTCGAGGTAGCCCTCGCCGTGGACGTAGGAGTTGCCGCCCCAGAGGTTGGCGCCCGACAGGTGCGAGGCCGTCAGCTGCAGGCCCTTGTGCCAGCGGTGGTCGTTGGGCCGGTAGTCCGTGACGACCTCGCCCGCCAGGGTGCGCAGGGGGTGGATGTACGGCTTCGGGGACTCCCAGGCCGCTTCCGGGGCGTACACATAGCTCAACAGCTCGACGCCACCGGCGCGTTCGGTGATCGTGATGCGGTCGCCGTGGGCGTGCACCACACGCAGCCCGGTCATGCGGACACCTCCTCGGCCGCCACCGGGGCGGCGGGGGCCCAGCCGGGCGCTCCGCCGTGCATCGCCGTGTGGAACGGGTCGCCGGGGCCGATCTCGCCGGCCTTGACCGTGGTGTCCGTGAAGGCCGCCTTGTAGATCGCGGCGATCAGCTCCAGGCTGGTGCGCCCGTCGGCGCCGCTGCTGCGCGGGCGCTCCCCCGCGCGCATGCTCGCGACCAGCTCCCGCAGCTGCTCCAGGTGCGAGCTGGGGACGTCCGCGCCGAAGTCCTGCCAGGCGGAGGCCTCGTCACCGGAGACGCCGGGAGCGGGGGTGATGCGCCAGTTCGCGTTGGAGTGGCCGTAGAGGTGGGTGAGTTCGACGGTGGCGCGCTCGCAGTCGATGCGGATGCGGCTGACCTCGTCGGGGCTCAGGACGCTGTTGACGACCGTGGCCATCGCGCCGTTCTCGAAGCGGATCAGGGCGGTGGAGACGTCCTCGGTCTCCACGTCGTGCACCAGGCGCCCCGCCATCGCGCGCACCTCGCGCCAGGGGCCGAGCAGGTCCAGCAGGAGGTCCATCTGATGGATGCCGTGGCCCATGGCGGGGCCGCCGCCCTCGGTCGCCCAGCGGCCGCGCCAGGGCACGGCGTAGTAGGCGGTGTCGCGGTACCAGGTGGTCTGGCAGTGCGCGACCAGCGGCCGGCCCATGGCCTGCTCGGCGAGCAGCTGCCGTACGTGCCGGGAACCGGAGCCGAAGCGGTGCTGGAAGACGATCGACGCGTACGGGCCGCCGTCCTTGCCCTCCTCGGCCTCCACCGCGTCGTAGTCCGCGAGCGTCGGAACCGGCGGCTTCTCGCACCACACCCACGCCCCGGCGCGCAGCGCGGCGATCGTCTGCTCGCGGTGCAGCGTCGGCGGGGTGCAGATGCTCACCAGGTCGGGTCGCTGCTCGCGCAGCATCTGCTCCAGGTCGGTGTAGGCGTGCGGGATCCCGGTCGCCCGGCAGAACTCCTCGACCGCGCCGGCATCGATGTCGACGGCGGCGACGACCTCCGTCTCGCCCTCCTCGGCGAGCCTGGCCAGGGCGGGCAGGTGCGAGCCCCGCCCGATGGCGCCGGTGCCGATGACGGCGGCCCGGATGCGCCGGCCGGCGAGCGGGGCGGCGGGGGCCTGGGAGGTCTCGGGATGGGTCTCGGACGTGGACATGGACCTGATCAGCACTCCTCCGGGAGACGAAAAGCTACGAGGAGGAGCAGCGTCAGCAAGCGCTTTCTCCTCCCAGAAACGTAAGCTCCGCCCCCACACCTGGTCAACCACCCACAACCCAAGGCCGCCCGGCTGCCCCCCCAAACCCCTGTGCGGGCCCTGTCGGCGCCGGAGGTTAGGCTTCCCTGCATACCCGTGATCACGACGCCCGCCGGCGTGACGTCCCGTCGCGCCTGGCACGATCAGCACTTGGACGCCGTACATCCATGTCTTGGTTTGAATCCCTCGTCCTCGGACTCGTCCAGGGGCTGACCGAGTTCCTCCCCGTCTCCTCCAGCGCGCATCTGCGGCTGACCGCCGCCTTCTCCGGCTGGAAGGACCCCGGCGCGGCCTTCACGGCGATCACGCAGATCGGCACGGAGGCGGCCGTGCTGATCTACTTCCGCAGGGACATCGGGCGGATCGTCTCCGCCTGGGCGCGCTCGCTGGTGAACAAGGAGATGCGCCGCGACCACGACGCGCAGATGGGCTGGCTGGTGATCGTCGGCTCGATCCCGATCGGCGTGCTCGGGCTGTTGTTCAAGGACCAGATCGAGGGCCCGTTCCGCGATCTGCGGATCACCGCGACGATGCTGATCGTCGTCGGTGTGGTGATCGGCATCGCCGACCGGCTCGCGGCACGCGACGAGACGGGCGGCCGGCACCGGGCGCCCAAGCAACGCAAGACGCTGGAGAACCTGGGCGTGAGGGACGGCCTGGTCTACGGCCTGTGCCAGTCGGCAGCGCTCATCCCGGGCGTCTCCCGCTCCGGAGCCACCATCAGCGGCGGCCTGTTCATGGGCTACCGGCGTGAGGCCGCGGCCCGCTATTCCTTCCTCCTCGCCATTCCCGCGGTGCTGGCCTCCGGTCTGTTCGAGACCAAGGACGCGCTGGAGAGCGGCCATGTCTCCTGGGGCCCGACGCTGTTCGCGACGGTGATCGCCTTCGCGACCGGGTACGCCGTCATCGCGTGGTTCATGAAGTTCATCTCGACCAAGAGCTTCATGCCGTTCGTCTGGTACCGCATCGCGCTGGGCATCGTCATCATCGCCCTGGTCACCGCGGGCGTACTGAGCCCCCATGCGGCCGAGTCGGCGGGCTGACCAGGGCGAGGCGCGTCGGCGGCGGTGCGGACCTCAACGCTCCGCCGCGATACGGAAGTTGCAGCTCCGGGCGGCGCCGCGAAAATCCGTGACCAACGACATACGTCATGGGTAGCCGTCCGGTAGCGCAGTGTCAGTGCTTGCCCCTAGGCTTGTGCGCATGTCCCCCCATTCCTCAACCCCTGGTTCCGTGCGTTCTGCCGCCGAGGTCAACGAGCAGATCCGTGCGCTGTGGATGCGCGCGGGCGGCTCCCTGTCGGCCCAGGAGCGCGCGGAGTACGAGCTGTTGGTGGTCGAGTGGGCGGCGGCGATCCAGAGCGATGTCATCGAGGCGGCCTGACTGGGAGGCATCCCGCTCCGGGCCTCACGCCGGGGCGGCGTGTTGCCTGACGAGTTCGTACGAGCGAAGTCGCGCGGCCAGCGAGTAGACCGGTGTGACCAGCATGAGTTCGTCCGCGCGGGTCACCTCCACCAGGTCCGCCAGCTGCTTCGTGACGAAGTCCGGTGAACCGTGGGCCTGTTGGGCGCGGAAGCTCGCCAGTGCACGCTCTTCCTCCACCGTGAACGAATGGGCGGCCGCCTCTTCGGGAGTGGGGAAGGGGATGTCGCCCCGCCCCTTGAGCAGGCCGGCCTTGACGACATCCATCGGGCCCGCCAACCGGGCCGCCTCCTGCTGCGTCTCGGCGCACACCGTTTCCACGCAGAGCAGCACCCGGGGGCGCTCGCACCAGCGGGACGGGGAGAATCGCGCCCGGTAGTGGTCGAGTGCGGCGAGGGTGTTGTCCGGGCGGATGTGGTGGGCGAAGGCGAGCGGCAGTCCGAGTTCCGCGGCAAGCGCCGCGCCGGCCGTGCTCGACGCGAGCAGCCAAGGCTCCGGGAGCGGGCCGAGCGCGACCTCGTCCACCAGGAAACGCAGGGTCGCCGCCACGTCGTCCCGGTACTCGTCGTCCGTCGTCGGTCCGGCCCCGCGCCGCAGGGCCCGCGCCGTCGCCTCGTCGAACGTGCCAGGTCCGCGGCCGATGCCCAGGTCGATCCGGCCGGAGTGCAGCGCGGCGAGCGTGCCGAACTGCTCCGCCAGCATGATCGGGGCGTGGTTCGGGGCCAGCACGCCCCAGGACCCCAGCCGTATGGACGACGTCAGCGCGGCCGCGTGCGCGGTCAGCACGACGGGCGGGAACGCCCCGATGGCCGGGGAGTGGTGGTGCTCGGCGTACCAGAGACGCAGGTAGCCGAGGTCCTCGACGCGCCGGGCGAACTCGGCGGTGTCCCGCAACGTGTCCGCGGCCCGGGCGCCGGACTGGACCATGGCCACTTCGAGCGCGCCGATCGGAATGGTGATCATTCGGTCAGTATAGGAATCGCCGTTCGGCACCCGGACGCGCCGGACGTCGAACGGCGGGCTCGGGCAAGGAAGTTGGACGGCGCTGACAACGAAGTTGTGTCGTCGCCGCACACCCCCTTGGCCCGGCACGTCCCATGCCCAACACTGAGCCGATGACGCAGCGTGTGGAGCTCGCGACCGTGATGGACCGGCTGGCCGTGGACGAAGTCGTCACCGACTACGCGGCGGCCGTGGACGACGGTGACTGGAAGGCGTACCGGGGGCTGTTCACGCCCGACGGGCGCGCGGACTACCGCTCGGCCGGCGGCATCGAGGGAGGTGCCGGGCAGGTCGCCGGGTGGCTTGCCGAGAGCATGCTGCTGTTTCCGATGCGGCAGCATCTGATCGTCAACCGGCGGGTGCGGTTCGGGACGCTGGAGCAGGACATCGGCGACACCGCGCGGGTACGGGCGGACTACGTCAATCCGATGCGGTTCGCTGCGGACGGGCAAGGGGCGGCCGCTCCCGACTTCGTGTGCGGCGGCCGGTACGCCTTCGGGTTGCTGCGGACGTATGACGGCTGGCGGCTGCGCGAGGTCGTCGTGGAGGAGAAGTGGCGGCGCCTTCCCGAGCCGCGTGTGGCGCCCGCGGCCGAGTGATCCGCGGCCGTCTGTCCGCGATCGGCGAAAGAACGCACACTGGAGCCACCACCGGGTAGGGAGGAGTCGTATGAAGACCTTTGGTCAATGGCTCGCTTCCCCGTGGCGGCGCTCGGCGATCGCCGCTCTGGCGGGGGCCCTGCCCGTGTTCGCGTTCCCCGCGCCTTCGCTGTGGTGGTTCGCCTACGTCGCCCTGGTTCCCTGGATCCTGCTGGTCCGCTCCGCGCCCACCGGGAAACGGGCTGCCTACGACGGCTGGTGCGGCGGGTTCGGCTACATGGTGGCCGTGCACCACTGGCTGCTGCCGAGCCTGAACGTGTTCATCTTCCTCATCGCCGCGCTGCTGGGCGCGCTGTGGGCGCCGTGGGGCTGGCTGGTGCGGCGCTTCCTGGGCGGGGTGCCCGGGACTGGGCCCGGCCTGGCCGCGCTCTTCGTGCTGCCCTCGGCCTGGCTGATGGTCGAACTCGTGCGTTCCTGGCAGGGGCTGGGTGGCCCGTGGGGCGTGCTCGGCTCCAGTCAGTGGCAGGTGGAACCCGCGCTGCGGCTCGCCTCGGTCGGCGGGGTGTGGCTGCTCAGCTTCCTGGTGGTGGCCGTCAATGTCGCCGTCGCCGGGCTGGTGCGGCCGTGGGTCAGTGGTAGGTCAACTGCCACCATGGTCTGGGTTCCGGCCATGGCGGGCCTGGTCGCGACCGCCGCCTCGACCTCGGCGGCCTGGATGTGGTCACCGCGTCCGGACGTCGACGGCCGCACGCGGATCGCGGTCGTGCAGCCGGGCGTCATCGACGGCCCGGACAAGCGCTTCGACCGCGAGGAACAGCTCACCCGGCAGCTCGCCGGGCAGCACCCGGACCTGATCGTGTGGGGCGAGAGCAGCGTCGGGTTCGACCTCGACCAACGCCCCGACCTGGCAAAACGCATCGCGGCCCTCTCCCGCGAGACGGGGTCGGACATCCTGGTCAACGTGGATGCCCGGCGCTCCGACAAACCCGGCATCTACAAGAGTTCGGTGCTCGTCGGCGCGGACGGTCCGACCGGCGACCGCTACGACAAGATGCGGCTCGTGCCCTTCGGCGAGTACATCCCCTTCCGTTCGGTGCTGGGCTGGGCGACCTCCGTCGGCAAGGCGGCCGGCGAGGACCGCAGGCGCGGCTCGGAGCAGGTCCTGATGAACGTCGGGCACGGGCTGCGCATCGGCCCGATGGTCTGCTTCGAGTCGGCGTTTCCCGACATGAGCCGCCATCTCACGCAGGACGGCGCCGGGGTGCTGCTAGCGCAGTCGGCGACGTCGACGTTCCAGCACAGCTGGGCGCCAGAGCAGCACGCCTCGCTGGCCGCACTGCGTGCCGCCGAGACCGGGCGGCCGATGGTGCACGCGACGCTGACAGGAGTGTCGGCCGTGTACGGGGCGAGCGGGCAGCGGCTGGGGTCCTGGATGGGGACGAGCTCCAGCGCGGCAGCCATATATGACATTCCACTGGCCCACGGCACCACCCCGTACGTCCGCTACGGCGACTGGCCGGTGCACGGCGCCCTGCTGATCCTCGCCGTGTGGTGCGCGGCCGAGGGCGCACGGGCGGTCCGGCTCAGGCGGACCGGTCCTCAACCGCACGTACCACCCGCTCGCACAGTTCGTGAGTCGCCAGTGCGTCCCGGGCGCTGACCACCTTCCCCGCCCGTACCGCGTCGAGGAAGGCCAGGACCGCCTGTTCGATGCCGCGCTGCCGGGCCACCGGCACCCAGTCGCCGCGCCGCCGCACGGTCGGCTGGCCCTTGTGGTCGATCACCTCGGCGAGGTTGAGGACCTGCCGCTTGGTGTCCTGTCCGGACACCTCGAGGATCTCCTCCGCCGAACCGCTGAGCCGGTTCATCACCCCCAGCGCGGTGAACCCGTCCCCGGCCAGCTGCAGCACCACGTGGTGCAGCAGACCGCCCTGCACGCGCGCGCGTACCGTCACGTCGTCGACGGGCCCCGGCACCAGGAAGCGCAGCGTGTCCACGACATGGATGAAGTCGTCGAGGATCATCGGGCGCGGCTCCTCCGGCAGCCCGATGCGGTTCTTCTGCATGAGGATCAGCTCACGCGGGTGCTCCGCGCACTGTGTGTACCCGGGTGCGAAGCGCCGGTTGAAGCCGACCGCGAGCGAGACCTCGCGCTCCTCGGCGAGCGCCACCAGCCGCTCGGACTCGGCGAGTTCGTAGGCGAGGGGCTTGTCGACGTAGGTCGGCACGCCCGCCTCCAGCAGCCGGGTCACGATCTCCGGGTGCGTGATGGTGGGCGCGTGCACGAAGGCGGCGTCCAGGTCCTGGGCGAGCAACGCGTCCAGGGTGGCGTGCCGGTGGTCCACCGGGAGGTGCAGGCTGTCGCCGACCCGGTCGAGCGTCGCCGGCGTACGCGTGTGCAGCTGCAGTTCGATCCCGGGCAGGCCCGCGAGCACCGGAAGGTAGGCCTTCTGCGCGATGTCACCGAGTCCGATGCAGCCGACCTTCACGGGGTGGTCTCCTCTAGCGGTTGCCTGCCGGGTCCTGCCGGAAGCATACGGCTGCCGCGGCGGCCACCGACCGGTCGCGGTGGAAGGCGGGCAGCGGCTCGGCGAGGCGGTGCGTGTCGTGACGCAGGACGACCGGCCCGCTGAAAACACGTGGCCGGTCCGGGTCCGCTGGGAAAGGATGCGGTCATGACGACCGAGCGCCGTGAACCCGCGACCACCGCCGATGAACGCACCATGCTGGACGGCTGGCTGGACTATCACCGCCGGACCCTGGCCTGGAAGTGCGAGGGCCTGACCGACGAACAGCTCAGGACCGCCGCAGTGGAGCCGTCCACGCTGTCCCTGATGGGACTGGTGCGGCACATGGCCGAGGTGGAACGCTCCTGGTACCGCCGGGTCCTCGCGGACGAGGACGCGGGCCCGATCTACCACAGCGACGAGGACCCGGACGGCGAGTTCCACCTCACCGAGGCCGACACGTGGGCGGAGGCGTATGCCACCTGGCAGGCCGAGATCGAGGCCGCACGGGGCAACGCGGCCCGCTTCGACCTGGACGACACCTCCAAGGGCAGGCACCGGCGCACCGGCGAGCGCTTCAACCTGCGCTGGATCCACACCCACATGATCGAGGAGTACGCCCGCCACAACGGCCACGCAGACCTGCTCCGAGAACGCCTCGACGGCAGCACGGGCGACTGACGTCACCCGGAGCGCGCCCCCGGCCCCCGTACGGGGCGGGAGATCACCCGCGCGGGGCATCCTTCGCTCAAACGCCACCGCCGGGGCCTTGCGACCCGACATCGTTGCGCTGGTGCATCGAACGACGACCACCGCAACGCTCCTGGTCACCGTGGCCGTCTCGGCCCTTGCCGGTTGTGTGACGATCCAGCGGCCGCCCGCGCCCGGCCCGCCGCCGGCAGCGTCCCCGCCGTCGGCGCCGTACCCGGACGACCAGGGGACTCCGCAGATCGTGCAGGCGCCGGTCCATGAGGCGCTGCAGGGGACCGCCCCGTCCGGGCGGCCGGAGCGCAAGCCACCCGAGCGGCAGGAACCGCCGGCCGCGCGGCCGGCGGCGCCTCACCCACACCCGCGGCCCCGTCCCCGGCCGCCGCGCCCGGAGCCGGGGCACCAAGGGCGGCCGCACGTCCAGATCCCGGACGTGCCCGAGCCGGTCCCGAAGCACACGGACGTGTGCGCCCTCGGCCGGAAGTACGGGGGCTGGCGCCCCGACAGCCCGGAGGCGCTCATCTGCAAGCAGGCGTACGGCAGTTGAGGCGGCCGTAGCCACCCCGGGAGGCCCTACGGCCGCTGCCGTGGCGGCCCCCACCGTCCGTCGCCGTCCGGGCCCCTCTCCCCCAGCCGCAGTTCCAGCCGCCCGATCGCCGCCCGCACCCCGTCCCCGTAGCTGTCGTCCGCCAGCGCCTCGGCCGCGCTGCGGGCCTGGCGCAGATGGGTGCGGGCGGCGCCGCTGCGGTCGAGCTTCACATAGTCGGCCGCCAGGTTCAGATGCAGCGAGGGGTAGAGCGCGCGCACCGCCAGGGTTCCCTCGTGTTCGGCGAGGCGGTCGTCCGTGAGTTCCTCGGCCGCGGTCAAGGCCCGCAGGTCCCATGCCAGTTCGTCCGCGGGGTCGTCCTGGGTGTCGGCCATGTAGTGGGCCAGCGTGCAGCGGTGCAGCGCATCGCCGTGCTCGCCGATCTCCGCCCACAACTGGAGGAAGCGGTGCCGGGCCTCCTCGCGGTCGCCCGCGTGATGCAGCATGACGACCTGCCCGATTCGCGTCATCACGGCGTCCGTCGCCGCCTGCTCCTGTCCGTTGGCCACCGCGTCCTCCGCACACACTCGCCGGCTGGTCGGCTGTCCCGACCGACGCTAACCGCCGCCCGCGGCAATCCCGGTCAGGCGGCACCGGGCCGATCCGGTGCGGAACCGGCCCGGCGGGGTGGTCAGCCCAGATTCGGGATGGTCCAGTCGATCGGCTGGTGCCCCTGGAGGGCCACGGCCTCGTTGATCTGCGTGAACGGACGGGAGCCGAAGAACTTCTTCGCCGACAGCGGGGAGGGGTGGGCGCCCTTGACCACCACGTGCCGGGTCTCGTCGATCAGCGGGAGCTTCTTCTGCGCGTAGTTGCCCCACAGCACGAAGACCGCCGGGTCGGGCCGGTCGGCCACCGCGCGGATCACGGCGTCGGTGAACCTCTCCCAGCCGCGGCCCTTGTGCGAGTTGGCCTCGCCGCCGCGCACCGTGAGCACCGCGTTGAGCAGCAGCACGCCCTGCCGGGCCCACGGCATCAGATAGCCGTTGTCCGGGACCGGCAGGCCGAGCTCCTCCTTCATCTCCTTGTAGATGTTGCGCAGCGACGGCGGGGTTTTGACGCCCGGACGGACCGAGAAGCACAGGCCGTGGCCCTGTCCCTCGCCGTGGTACGGGTCCTGGCCGAGGACCAGGACCTTCACCTGGTCGTACGGTGTGGCGTCCAGCGCGGCGAAGACCTCCTCGCGCGGCGGGTACACGGGACCCTTCGCCCGCTCCTCCTCGACGAACTCCGTGAGCTCCTTGAAGTAGGGCTGCTGCAGTTCGTCGCCCAGGACCCCGCGCCAGGACTCGGGCAGCATGGCGATCTCGCTCACGTCAACTTCCTTACGATGTGCGGTAAACCGGGTGCGGTCGCTTAACAGGATCAGAACCTACAGGCGACCACTGACAACGGCCCCGCGCTCCCCGAAGCGCACCGCCTACCAGCTGGTCTTGCGGGACAGCTCGCCCATCAGCATGATCGTCGACGGGTCCAGCGCCTGCTCCGCGCCGGAGATGTCGTCGCTCGCGGCCACGTACTGCTTGCCCTGCCACAGCGGCAGCAGCCGTGCGTCGTGGACCAGGATCTGCTGGGCCTGCTCGAAGTCGGAGACCACGTTGGCGCGGTCGCTCTCGCTGCGGGAGCGGGGCAGCAGTTTCCCGGTGATCTCGGGCGCCGGATAGGGCGTTCCGAGCGCGTTCTGGTTGCCGACGAACGGCGCGATGAAGTTGTCGGGGTCCGGGAAGTCGGGGAACCAGCCGCGCCCGAACACCGGGTACTCGCCGTTCTGGTAGCCCTTCACATACGTGTTCCAGGGGCGGCTCTTCAGGGTGATCGTGAACAGGCCGGAGTCCTCCAGCTGCTGCTTGATCTCCGCGAACTCCAGCTTGGTGGAGGAGCCGTAGCGGTCGGTGGTGTACCAGAGCGTGAGCGGGACGCGCTGGGTGATGCCGGCGTCGGCGAGGATCTTGTGGGCCTTGGAGGTGCTGGGGCTGCCGAAGTCGTCGAAGAAGTCGGTGGTGTGCCCGGTCAGCCCCTTGGGGACCATGGAGTACAGCGGCTCGACGGTGTCCTTGTAGACCTTGTGTGCGATCGCGCCGCGGTCCACGAGCTGGGCGATCGCCCTGCGGACGGGGAGCTTGGCCGCCCAGGGGTCCTTCGGGTTGAACACCAGATAGTTGATCTCGATGCCGGCGCCCTCGATGAGCTGGAGGTTCCCGCTCGCGTCATGGCGCTGCAGGTCGACGATGTCGTTCGCGTTGAGGCCGCGGAAGGCGACGTCGACCTGCTTGTCCTTCAGCGCGGTGACCATGGTGGAGGAGTCCTGGAAGTAGCGGATGGTCACCGCGTCGTTCTTCCGCTCGGCGTAGCCCTTGTAGGTGTCGTTCTTGACGAGCTCGGCCTTCTTGCCTTCTTCGTACGACCGGAGGGTGTACGGCCCGGAGCCGTCGATGCTGTCGCCCTTGCGCAGGGATCTCTCGGGGTACTCCGCGGGGTCGACGATCGACATGGCGGGGGTGGCGAGCACGAAGGGGAAGGTGGCGTCGGGCTTGTTGAGGTGGAAGACGATCTCCCGGTCGCCCAGCGCCTGCACCCGGGCGAGGCTGCCGAGCAGTCCGGCGGGCCCGCCGTTGACGTTGATCTTCAGGATCCGGTCGATGGAGTACTTGACGGCCTTGGCGTCCAGCGGGTGCCCGTTGGAGAACTTCAGGCCCTCGCGCAGCTCACAGGTGTACGTGGTGTTCGAGCCGTCGGAGAAGCGGCAACTGTCCGCCGCGTCCGGCTGCGGGGTGGTCGCTCCGGAGGGGTAGCTGAGCAGCGTCTGGTAAATGTTGCGGAACAGCTCCCAGGACTGGTCCCAGGAGGCGGCGGGATCCAGTGTGCTGGGCGCGCTGGTCGTGCCGACCACGATGGGGCCCTTGCCGTCGGAGGAGTCCGCCGAGAGGACTCCGCATCCCGCCACCAGCGACGATATGGACGCGATGGCCGCCGCCTGCCACAGGCCTCGGTTCCGGTTGAACACGCGCTCGCTCCTCGATCTGCCGTACCAAGGGTCGGCAGACCATACCGCAGTCGAACGAGGGTTGAACCCGGTCGTACAGGGGCCTTGATCAGCTTCTTTATGACGACGTTGTCAATCCGCTGCACCCCTCCAGTACGACGACGTGGGCGCCGTTTCCGTCAAGGAAACGGCGCCCATGGGCACCCGATCGTTACGGTTGCAACCGCTTGCCCCAGCGCTTGCGTCAGGCGACGCCGGCGTTGAGGAAGATGCCGCCGTCGACGACGAGCGTCTGCCCGGTGACCCAGGCGGACTGCTCGGAGGTGAGGAACGCGGCGGCGCCGCCGATGTCGGAGGGCACGCCGAGCCGGGCCAGCGGGTAGGCGGCGGCCGCCTCCGCCTCCCGGCCCTCGTACAGGGCCTGCGCGAACTTGGTCTTCACGACGGCCGGGGCGATCGCGTTGACCCGCACCTTGGGCGCGAACTCGTGCGCCAGCTGCTGGGTCAGGTTGATCAGCGCGGCCTTGCTGACGCCGTACGCGGCGATGAAGGGCGAGGGCGCGAGGCCCGCGACGGAGGCGATGTTGACGATCGCGCCGCCGTTGTCCTTCTGCCAGGCGTGCCAGGTCTTCTGCGCGAAGCCGAGCGCGGAGATCACATTGGTCTCGAAGACCTTGCGGGCCACGTTCAGGTCGAGGTCGGCGATCGGGCCGAACACCGGGTTGGTGCCGGCGTTGTTGACCAGGTAGTCGACGCGGCCGAAGGCCTCCATGGTGCGTTCGACGGCCTCGGCCTGGTGCTCCAGGTCGTGCGCCTTGCCGGCGATGCCGATGACGCGCTCGGCGCCGAGCTTGTCGACGGCCTCCTTGAGGGCGTCCTCGTTGCGGCCGGTGATGGCGACGCGGTCACCGCGGGCGACCAGGGCCTCCGCGACGCCGTAGCCGATGCCTCGGCTGGCGCCCGTGACGAGGGCGACCTTGCCGGAGAGGGCGGGCAGTTCAGTCATGGTCCGTGTTCTCCTAGTCGAGCGGTCCGCCGGCGACGTACAGCACCTGGCCGGAGACGAACCCGGCCGCCTCGCCGGTGAAGAAGGCGATGGCGTTGGCGATGTCGTCCGGCTCGCCGACCCGCGCCACCGGGATCTGGGTGGCGGCCGCGGCCTTGAAGTCCTCGAAGCCCATGCCCACGCGCGCGGCGGTGGCGGCGGTCATGTCGGTGGCGATGAAGCCGGGGGCGACGGCGTTGGCGGTGATGCCGAACTTGCCGAGCTCCTTGGCGAGGGTCTTGGTGAAGCCCTGCAGGCCGGCCTTGGCCGCGGAGTAGTTCACCTGGCCGCGGTTGCCGAGCGCCGAGGAGGAGGACAGGTTGACGATCCGGCCGAAGCCCGCGTCGACCATGTGCTTCTGGCAGGCCTTGGACATCAGGAAGGCGCCGCGCAGATGGACGTTCATGACGGTGTCCCAGTCGGAGACGCTCATCTTGAACAGCAGATTGTCGCGCAGCACGCCCGCGTTGTTGACCAGGATCGTCGGCGCGCCCAGCTCCTCCACGACGCGCGCGATGGCGGCCTCGACCTGCGCCTCGTCGGAGACGTCCGCGCCGACCGCGAGGGCCTTGCCGCCCGCCGCGGTGATCTTCTCCACGGTGTCCTTGCAGGCGGCCTCGTCGAGGTCGATCACGGCGACCGCGCGGCCCTCGGCGGCCAGTCGTACGGCGGTGGCGGCGCCGATGCCGCGTGCTCCGCCGGTGACCACAGCGACCCGCTGCTCAGTGGTGGACATTGCTGCTTCTCCTCGCCCTCGAGAAAGTACGCCCGCTTGAAAGTACGTCCGTCGTCAGTACGCCCGCTCGGTGAGCGACCGCTTAGTACCTTCGGCGGACGTGACGCTAGAAGGCCTGGCACTCGGTGTCAACGGCACGCGGGCGGGTGTGATCCATTACCTCACCAGCAGCTCGAGCAGGCGCTCCGTCTCGGCCGCCGGATCGGCGGTGAGCCCAGTGTGCACCGGCCCGGGCTGGAGAACCGTGGAACGCGGCGCAATCAGCCACCGGAAGCGCCGTCCTGCGTCGTCTCCCGCGGCCTGCCCGGCCGCGTCCCCGCCGCCGCACACGCGCTCGACGGCCCCGAGGGCGGCCCGGATGCCGGCCACGTCCGCCGCCGGGTCCAGCGCCAGCAGCCGCGCCTCGTCGAGGTGGGTGCGGGCACCGACGTAGGCCTTGGCACGGCAGTAGACGAGCACTCCGGCGTTGATGCACTCGCCGCGCTCCACCCGCGGTACGACGCGCAGCACGGCGTACTCGAAGACGTCCCGGTCGCCACCCTGTCCGCCGCGGATGATGTGCCGCTCGACCACCGATCCGGCCATGTGGATGTGGCGCTCGCTCATTTGCCCTCCTCGATTCCGGTGACGCGCTCGTGGACGACGGCGGCGCGGGCGAGCAGCGGCCGCGCGTAGGCCCGCCGGAGGTCGTCCGGGGTGTCGAAGCCGGGTTCACCGGCCAGCCAGGTGTCCGGGATCTCGGCGGTGACCTCGGTGAGGAGCTCCTCGGTGACGCGGGGCGCCAACTCGGCGGCGGCGCCCGCGAGATCGGGGGCGAAGCGGGCGAGGGCGTGGTCCGAGGCGTCGTAGGAACGGCCCGCGGAGCCTGAAGCGCCGGGCCAGTTGTGGTGCCAGATCATGGTGGCGCCGTGGTCGATGAGCCACAGATCGCCGTGCCACATCAGCAGGTTGGGGTTGCGCCAGGAGCGGTCGACGTTGTTCACCAGGGCGTCGAACCAGACGATCCGCCCGGCCTCCTCGGGGCTCACCGTGAAGGCGAGCGGGTCGAAGCCGAGGGCGCCGGAGAGGAAGTCCATCCCGAGGTTGGTGCCGCCGCTGGACCGCAGCAGATCCTGCACCTGCTGCTCGGGTTCGCCGAGCCCCAGCACGGGGTCCAGGTCGACCGTCACGAGCCGGGGCACCCGCAGGCCGAGCCGGCGGGCGAGTTCGCCGCAGACGACCTCGGCGACCAGGGTCTTGCGGCCCTGTCCCGCGCCGGTGAACTTCAGGACGTACGTCCCGAAGTCGTCGGCCTCGACGAGCGCGGGGAGCGATCCACCCTCGCGCAGGGGGGCGATATAGCGGGTCGCGGCAACCTTCTTCAGCACTTTCCCAGGCAACCCATCTATTCAACCAATCCATGATCGACGATGGAGAGCTGCAGTAGCGGGAGTCGCCCGTCAACGGGCCTGGGGAGAATCTGGGGTGCTTCGACCGGCATGCCGATCTCCCCGCTCCCCAAGCAGTCCATCGATGGCGGTGCACCCCTTGCTTCCGGCCTCCGGCATGAAGTGAGCATAGTAACCGAGGGTGATCGCGGGCGAGAGTGCCCGGTCTCGGCGGCACGTATCAGGTGGTCGAGGCAATTGCTCGGGTGACGGCCATGATCGCCGGGGTGGGGCGGCCGGGGAGTCGCGCCACGAGAACCCGGCGGATCTCGGGAGGTGCGCCTTCGACGTGCAGCAGGCTCACCCCGGGCGGCAACACTGGCGAGAGCCGCGAGGGCACCGTTGTCACCCCGAAGCCACCGGCGACGAGCTGAAGCTTCGTCAGCCAGTCGCGCGCGCAATGGACGATGTCCGGCCGTCCGGGCAGGCCGGGCCAGACGCCGAGCAGTGGCTCGGCGTGCGACGCCGGGGCGGCGATCCACGGGGCGTCGACCAGTTCGTCGACGTGCACCGCGGTGCGGCCGGCGAACTCTCCGGTCGAAGGCACCGCCACGACCAGTTCGGTGTCCGCAACGGTCTCGACGTGCAGGCGCGGCGATTCGCCGTCCAAAGGCCGGTGGGGCGGGCGGGACGTCAGCACGGCGAGATCGATCGAGCCCGCGCGCAGTGCCCGGATCAGGGAGGGCGTGGTGCCCTCGGTGGTTGTGACCGTGATCTGCGGGTCGGTCGCCGCGAGGCGGGTGAGTGAGGAAGGCAGGATGGCCGCGCCCGCGCTCAGGAACAGCCCGAGCCGCACCAGTTCGGTACGCGAGACGGTGCCGGTGAGGTCACGTTCGGCCGCCGTCAGACAGTCCAGGATCGTGCGAGCGTGACGCAACAGAGTCAGACCCGCGGGGGTGAGCCGCACTCCGTCGGGGCGGCGTTCGAACAGGGCGGTGCCCGCGCTTCGTTCGAGGGAGGCGGCCTGGCGTGAGACCGCCGACTGGGTGTAGCCGAGCCGGGTGGCTGCTGCGGTGAAGCTGCCGGACTCGGCGATCTGCCGCAGGACCCGAAGGCCTGTGCTGGAGATGTCCATGCGGTGTACGCATACCACAGATGCTTGATCGTCGCTTCCCGCATGCCCGCCGGGTTCCTAGTGTTGATCCCGGCGAACACGGACGAACACGGAGGTCATCACGTGCGAGCAGCAGTTCTGACGCAGTTCGGTGCCCCGCTCACAGTGCGGGAGGTTCCCGACCCCGAGGCTGGCGGTGGCGAGGTGTTGGTCGAGGTCCTCGCCGCCAGCGTGGCGCCCTACGCGGCTGAGGTGTTCAGCGGCGAGCGGAACTACCCCCTGGTCCCTCCCGTCGTGCCCGGGGTCGGCGGCGTGGGACGGGTCGTCCACGTGGGCCCGGACGCCACCCGGCTGCGCCCCGGCGACCTGGTGTGGTGCGACTCGACGGTGCGCTCGCGGGACGACGCCCTGACGCCCGACATCACGCTCCAGGGCTGGAGCTCCCGCGGCGAGGGCGGCGCGCGGCTCGCCCGGTACCTGCACGACGGTTCGTTCGCCGAGCTCATGCGGGTCCCGACGGAGAACGCCTTCCCGCTGCCGACCGTGGCAGGGGAGGATCCGGCCCGCTGGGCCGCACTCAGCGTGCACGCCATCCCCTACGGCGGGCTGCTGGCAGGCGGGCTCGCAGCTGGCGAGACGCTGCTTGTCAGCGGGGCCACCGGCAACCTCGGCAGCAGCGCAGTCGCGGTCGCGCTCGCGATGGGAGCGGGCCGCGTGGTCGCCCCGGGCCGCAACCAGGCCGCGCTCGACATCCTCGCCGACCGGTTCGGTCCGCGTCTGCGCCCGATCCCGCTGACCGGAGACGAGGCCACCGACCGCGCCGCGATGTCCGCGGCGGCCGACGGCCCGATCGACATGGTGATCGACCTGCTTCCGCCGAGCGCCCCCAGCTCGGCGTCGCGGGCGGCGGCCATGACCGTGCGCGAGTATGGCCGCGTCGTCCTCATGGGCGGCGTCGGCATGCTCGGTGGCGACGACCTCGCACTCCCGTACCGATGGATCATGCGCAACTCGATCACCGTACGCGGGCAGTGGATGTACCCACGCACAGCGAACGTCGGCATCATCCGGCTCCTCGCCTCGGGCGCTCTGGATCTCGCCCCCGAACGGGTCCGGTCGTTCGACCTCGATGCCGTCAACGACGCCGTCACGTACGCCGCCTCACATGGTGGGCCGTTCGACCGCACCACCCTCACCCCGGCGGCTCGCTGACAAGACCGACTGCTCCAAACATGTCAGCGCCATGCCCCCCGCCCGCACGAACGCAGGCCGCCGTACTGCTGCTAGTTCTCGTGAACAACCATGAGCCTGAAGATCACCAACTGCTGCCCGAAGGTTGCGGCGGGAGGAGTACGCCTTGTCGGCGGCCACCGCGTGCGGCCGGGTCTTCGGGCGTCCGACCGGCCCGCGGACCTTGATTCGCTCCAGGACCGCAACGAACTGCGGGCTGTCGCCGGCTTGTCCGGGTGTGAGGACGAACGCCAGCGGGCGGCAGCGCCGGTCGGCCGCCAGATGGATATTGCTGGTCAACCCGCCTCGGGAGCGCCCCAGTCCAGCAGCCTTCAAGCGGGCGCGGTGCCGTCGGTGGGTCCGGCGCCGTTCAGCGCGGCCGTCGGCGCCGGACTGTCCCTCTCGCGGCTCCTGTTCCTTCGGGGCGCCCCCTTTTCAGACTCGACGGCCGCCTCCAGGGCTGCCAACTGTTCCGCGTCGAGGATCATCCCGGCGGCGTGGTGGTGGGCCCGAGACGTCGCGGAGTCCACGCTGATCAGGCCCATGTCGGTCTCACGCGCGCGGCTGCTTCGGCGATCAACGCCTCCATCAACTGCTGGAAGGCTCCCTGCCCCACCCAGATGCGGAAGCGGTCGTAAGTGCCCTGCCAGGCCCGAACTCGTTCGGCAGGTCGCGCCAAGGCCTGCCGGTGCGGAAGCGCCACATCGTCGCGTTGAAGTTCCGCAGGTCGGATATGGGCCCGACTGCGGCGATCGGAAGTTGAGGCTCGATCAGGACCCCACTGCTCGTCGGTGAGATCGCCTCGCGCATGACTGACGACCTATCAAGACCGGGCCTCGGTACGCAGACGATCCACCGAATCGTGATCCGAACCCCAGACAGGACCTAGTCGGCCCCGACCACCGCGATGTCGTGCGGCGACCGCGGATCGATTTCGTAGTGGGTGCCGAACTGGCTGCTGAAGCCGATCACCCGCACCCTCTGCCCCTGCTTCAGGCCGGAGACGTCGATGCCCGTCTGCACATTGACGAAGACCGGCACGGGGCCCGAACCGTCGTCGACGGACAGCTTGTACCCGTAGGGGAGGTCGCTCGTGGGTGCTTGAGCGATCCTGCCGACGACCTTGACGAGCCGCCCCTCGGTTGCCTCTCCGACCCCGGCCGTGCCGACCCGCTCCGGTTTCACCGGCCGGCCCTTGCGACCGAGCTCGACATCGGAAGGATCTGCCGGGACCAGGGTCAGCAGTCCGAAGCTGTCCCGCAGCGTGCCGGTGATGCGTGCGCGCCGATACGGGTACGCATGCACGTCGCTCTGCAGGCTGACGTAGATACCGGCGGTCCTGTCCTGGAGCCCGAATCCCTTGTCGCCGAAGCTGGATTCGAAGGCACCGGAGGGAGTCGTCACCGAGCCCGCCACGGTGACCACTGTCCCGACCGGCAGGCTGCGGGCCTGGACGATCGAGATCGTCTTCGCCTGTGGTGCAGCGACTGCCGAACCGGTCTCCAGCACGGGCGCCACCATCAGGGCGAGCTGGGGTGCGAAGAGCAGCATGAGAAGCCGACGGGTCAGGCCCATGAATGCACTGTCCTTTCCGAAAACCGATACCTCCCAAGTGTGCGTGCACGGCGCGCACTTCACACACACGCCGACCGTCGAGTGACGCTTGGTCAGGGCCGAACGCTCTGTGTAAGTGCCACCTGGAGTGACAGGTGTGGCACTCATGGTTTTTTCTCGGGGTGGAGTAGTTGCTCGTGTTTCGCTGTTTCTGCGGGCTTGGTGAGATCAAGCGGTGTTGTGGGCTCTCGCTTGACGCGCCGGACGGCGTGGACGCGAGTGGTGACGGTCCGAGGGCGCCGGGTTGCGGCGCGGGGGCTGGTCAGACTTCCGCGACTTGTCCGTCAGAGGTTGTGTCCCGGGGCTGTGGTTCGGTGTCGGCCCGGTTCGGAAGTAGCAGGCACAGCGGGATCGCTGCGGCGGTGAACGCGGCGGCCCACCAGAAGGCGTCGCCGAAGCCGGTTGCCAGGTCGGCGGGGGTGTGGGTGTCGGCGACGGCGCGCTGGAGGATCACGACCAGGACGGCGGTGCCGATGGAGCCGCCGACCTGCTGGGCGACGCGGCTGATGCTGGAGGCGGCCGGGATTTCGTCGCGGGTCAGGCCGACGAAGGCGCCGCCCATCAGGGCGATCATGGCCGCGCCCAGGCCGAGGCCGCGGACGAACAGTACTGCCATCAGCGTGACGTTGCTGGTGGTGGCGGTGACGAAGCCGAACGGCACGGTGGCGGCGAAGGTGACCGCGAAGGCGATGACGGCGACCGGGCGGGCGCCGATGCGGTCCATGACCTTCCCGGCCAGCGAGCGGGACAGCAGGGTGCCCACGCCCTGCGGGATGAGCAGCAGCGCGGCTCCCAGGGCCGTTTCGCCGCGGACCTGCTGCCAGTAGAGCGGCATCAGCAGCATGGCGCCGTACAAGGCGGCTCCGGCCAGCAGCAGCAGCACTGTGGAGGAGGCCAGGGAGCGGTGGCGGAGCAGGCGGATGTCGAGCAGGGCGGCGGCTCCGCGGCGTAGCGCCCAGGCGGTGTAGCCGGCCAGCAGCGCGACGCCGGCGGCCAGGGGGAGCCCGACCTTGGTGGAGGTGATCGCGTCGGTTCCGCCGAGTTGGGTCAGGCCGTAGATGACGGCGGCGATGCCGGGTGCCAGGAGCAGCATGCCCACGGTGTCCAGGCGGGGGCGGGTTCCGGCGCTGGGCCGGTCGGCAGGCAGGTTGCGCCAGGCCAGCCAGCCGCCGACGAGGCAGAACGGGATGTTGAACAGGAAGATCCACCGCCAGTCGCCGAAGTGCAGGATGACACCCCCGATGACCGGGCCCATGACCGGTCCCAGGGCGGTGGGCACGGTGATCAGTGCCATGACCTTGCCGATGTTGCGGCCGTCGGCGGCCTGCATGACCAAGGTGGCCATCAGGACCATCATGATGCCGCCGCCGATGCCCTGGACGACGCGGGAGGCGATCAGGGCCGGTGCGTTCCAGGCCGCGGCGCACAGCATCGACCCGGCGAAGAACAGCGCCAGGGCGAGGATCCACAAGCGTTTGCCGCCGAGGGCGGCCTGGGCCCAGCCGACGGCGGGCATGGTGGCGGACAGGGCCAGCAGGTAGGCGGTGGTGACCCACTGGACGGTGGCCAGTGTGGTGTGGAGTTGTCCGGCGAGGCTGTCGATGGCGACGCTCATGATCGTGGTGTCGAAGATGACGGCGAGCGCACCGACGATGAGGGTGAACACCAGGCGCCGCACGGTCGGGTCGACTGTGTCCGGCGGGCTGGATGTGGCGGGGTTGCCGACGGCGGCCATGGGTGTCTCCTTAAGATACATAGCTCTATCTTTCGGGGGTCAGACTAAGCCGCTATTGTTAGATACGCAAGTCTTTCTAACGTAGAGGGGATGACGATGCCGGAGCGACGCCGCGGAGCGGCCTTGGAGCAGGCGCTGCTCGACGCAGCCTGGGACGAACTCGTCGCCGGCGGCTACGCCAGGTTCACCATGGACGGCGTCGTCAAACGTGCCGGCACCAGCCCCCCGGTCCTCTACCGCCGCTGGTCGGACCGCGACGACCTCGTCCGGGCCACCCTGGTCCACGTCTTGCGGAAGAACGTTCTCAAGGTCCCGGACACCGGCAGCCTGCGCGAAGACGTGCTGACCCTCATGCGGGAGATCAACGCCACGCGGGTCCAGCTCGTCACCGTGATGAGCGTCTACCTGGCCAGCTACCACCTGGAGACCGGGACCAGCCCTGCCGAACTGCTCGACCCCGCCGACACCGGCCGCAAACAGGCCGTCGACGCGATATTCGACCGCGCCGTCGCCCGCGGCGAGGCAAAGCCCGAGCGCCTCACCGACCGCATCAAAGCCCTGCCGTTCGACCTGCTGCGCCAGGAGATCCTGACGACCTACGCCCCCGCGCCCGACCGGGTCCTCGAAGAGATCGTCGACGCGATCTTCCTGCCTCTGCTGCGTTGACCGCGCCAGAACGTCGTCCCGCGACGGTCCCACGCCTGACGGCTTGCCGAGGATCGCCAACTCTGGCAACGGGTGTGCCGGTCACCCGATGGGACGGCTTGATGCGGTTGCGAGCCGGCAGGCCCGAGCCGCAGACAAGCATCGACGGTGTCGATACCGCCTGTGGGGAGGAGATCCACCGATGCTTGCGAGTCCGGCGGTACCGGCATCGCTGCTGGCCGTGCCGAAGAACCTGAACGTCTTCACCGCATCGAGCTTCGCTACGTTCACCGCGACGGTCACGGGCTTGGTCGCGGAGACCAGGGCCGGAACGGTGACCGGGATGCTCACCGGCGCCGGGCTGGCCCGCGCCTGGCCGCACGACCGGGCGCACTCCTTCTTCTCTCGCGCGAGCTGGAACCCCGAGATCCTGGGGATCGTGCTGGCGCACCTGATCGCCAGAACGCTGTTGCCCGGCGGTGCGGTGACCGTCGCCGTGGACGACACACTCTTCAAACGGCACGGGAAGAAGGTGTTCGGCGCTGCCTGGCAGCACGACGGCGCGGCGATCGGCGACAAGCCGGTCGGGCGCGGCACCTGCTTCGTGGTGGTCGGGATCATTACCGAGCTGCCGTTCCTGACCCGGCCGGTGTGTCTGCCGGTGATGGCCCGGCTGTGGCGGCCAAAGGCTGGGGCGTCGAAAGTCGAGCTGGCCGCGTCGATGGTGCGGCTACTGGCGGTGTGCCTGGACCGGCCGCTGCACGTGGTGGCCGATGCCGCGTATCACGGGAAGGCCCTGCGCCACCTGCACGAGCAGATCACGCTCACCACCCGGCTGCCGGCCAACGCCGCCCCTCGAGGCCGCATGCGCGAGCTCACCGCTCAACTAATCGATGATCTGCTGCGCATTGCGCTCAAAGATCAAGAGCCAGAGAGGTCGTAAGCCCTGCATCCACGCAGCCTCCCGGCCAAGGCCGAGATCCTCGCCGTGCTCGACACGACGTCCAGAAGTCGACGCGCAACGATTGTTTGTGCAGCGAGCCACGGTCGGCGCGCCTGGTCAGCTCGATGAGTGCTGCAGCGTCTGCTACGAGTCCTGTTGAGATCGGTTCGGCAGCAACTCCTGATGACGCAGGATCAGCATGTCGGCGACGAGGCACGTGACCTCGCCGTCGGCGTCCCGGCCGATCCATACCGGGTAGGAGCCGTCTCCCATGCCGCTCGGGTAGACGATGAGGTCGCCCCCGGACTCCGGGTCGGCGAGGACGAGGATGCCGTCGCCGCTGTCCTCGTCCGGGACGGTGTTCTCTCCGCCGGCGAGCCTGCCGGCCGCCGCGGCGCCGACGAAGCAGCCGGTGCCGGTGTCCACGCCGAAGCCGTAGAACTCGCCCTCCCGCAGCGTGCGAGGGTCTTCACCGGGACGCAGCGCCAGCTCCCAAGTCGCTGTGGGTTCATCGGAAATGAGGATGCGCGCTCCGGTGAAGTCCTCGACGTGCAGCGGCTTGCCCCAGTGCTCAGTCCGGTAGGCCGCGGCCGCGATCTGCATGCGGTAGCTGCCGGGCGGTACGCCCACCGTGAACGGCTCGCCGGGATGCATCCAGCCCGGATCGCAGGCGACGATCCGGCCGGTCGGCAGCCGTAGCGATCCGGCCTCGATCACGCGCTCGACCACGTACGGGCCCGTGGCCTGGGCGTCCGGCGGGAAGAAGCGGGTGCCTGGCGTGAACATCTCGTCGAGGTGACGCGGGCTCAGGGGGCTGGGCGGAGACCACCCGCGGGCGGTGGCATGACCGTGCTCCCGGTTTTCCGCCGGACCGCCCTGCGGAGAACTCTCCTCCAGTGCGTCCTGCAGGGACACCTCTGGTACGCGCCCGCCGGTCGCCATGGTCACCGCCCACTCCCAGTCGCCGAACACGGGAGCTGGCGCCCAGCGCTGCTTGTCCGGAACATCGGCCAGGGTGTGCAGCGATCCGCCCCGGATTCCCTTGGGTCCGGAGACCTTCCGGCTCCTGCCGTCCGGGTAGAGGTCGACAAGGACGCGCCCCGCGTCGTCTGCGAACTCCGTGCGGCAAGGGGCCCGGCATCCCGACGTCGGGATGCCGGGCCCCTTGCCGGGCGGCGGATCAGGCGGGGCGGATGTTCTCTGCCTGCGGGCCCTTCTGACCCTGGGTGACGTCGAACTCGACCTTCTGGCCCTCCTGCAGCTCGCGGTAACCCTGGCTGGCGATGTTGGAGTAGTGGGCGAAGACGTCGGGACCGCCGCCCTCCTGCTCGATGAAGCCGAAGCCCTTCTCGCTGTTGAACCACTTCACAGTGCCCTTGGCCATGGCCTTCTCCTTCGCGGGAAACCGGGCCCGCACCCTGCGCGCCCGGGAGGTGATCGCCCTGGTCCGGAGAGGCGCTGACAGCAAGAACGCCCGTGATGGCGATCACGGGCGAACGGAACTTCGGAACCACGACTGCTGAGTCACAACGCTATACCGTCGCGGCGGCACTCGCTATCGGCAACACGGTCGCACTGTCGCTCAGCCCGTCGGAGACAGGATCCAGGATCATGTCGCGTAGCCGACGGTGGCTCGAGGCACCGGCCTGATCATCCCGCATCGCCGGGAACCAGGTCAGAGCGACCTCCCGGCCTGGAAAGAGGAACACAACTCCTACCACCGCAAGGTCCGCGCACGGGTCGAGCACACCTTCGCCCGTATGAAGACCTGGAAGATCCTTCGAGACCATGGCCAAGGTGGCGGAGCAATGGGAACCGAGAGCCGCACCATTTCCGGACCAACGTCTCTGACGGTCTACCGCCATCCGCAATGTGCGCAGGTCAGCACTGCATTGCCGCCGTGCCTACGGCGGCGCCTGAGATCGACTGGCCTCCCAGTCGCCGCTGCCCCGCAGCACGGCCAACTCCGGGGAGAATGTAGGCCCCGAAGTCGTCGGCCTCGACGAGCGCGGGCAGCGATCCGCCCTCCCGCAGGGGCGTGATGTAGCGGGTCGCGACGACTTCCTTGAGCATCGCCCCAGGTTACCGGCCGACAGCAAAACGACAGCTCTGGCTTACCTCCGCCTGATCCCGAACCCGTCAAGCTCTCGACGTCGTCTGAACAACCCTTGCCCGGCGACCGTACCCCTGGACAGATCTTCGAAGCTTGCATGGAAGGGAACGTCAGCATGACCAGCGAACCGCTCCATCCCGTTCCGGCTCCCGGCCGCCGTACTGTCGTGGCGGCGGTGGGCGTGACGGGGCTCGCCGTCGCGCTGACCGCGTGCGGATCGGACAACGGGTCCTCCGACACCTCGTCCTCCGGCACTCAGGCAGGCGCCGACGCGAGCGGCGGCTCCAGCGCCTCGTCCGGCACCCGCGGCGGCACCGCGCTGGCCAAGACGGCCGACATCCCGGCGGGCGGCGGCAAGATCTTCAAGGACCAGGGCGTGGTGGTCACCCAGCCGACGGCCGGCACGTACAAGGCGTTCTCGTCGAAGTGCACGCACCAGGGCTGCGCGGTGTCCGAGATCTCCAACGGCGTGATCATCTGTCCGTGCCACAAGAGCGAGTTCTCCGTGACCGACGGCAGTGTGAAGAAGGGTCCCGCGACCCAGCCGCTGCCCGCCGAGAAGATTACCGTGAGCGGGGACTCGATCACGCTGGCGTGATCCGCCTGCGCCGGGGCCGCTTGAAGCAGCCCAGCACCTCGTCCGTGGTCGCGACCGTGGCGACCAGTGCGAGAGTGTGGCGGATCATCGCGGGGGTGTAGTCGGAGGGCACTCCCGCGATGGCGTCGGACGGCACGACTGCGGTGTAGCCGCGGTTCACGGCGTCGAACACGGCGTTCGGGATCGCCACGTTGGCCGAGACCCCGGTCACGACCAGGGTGCGGCAGCCCAGGTTGCGCAGCAGCGCGTCGACATCGGTGCCCTGGACCGGGGACAGCCCGTGCAGCCGTCGTACGACGAGGTCCGCCTCGGTGACCTCGATCGGGGCGGCGACGCGCACCGCCGCCGTACCGGACAGCTGCTGCACGGGCAGGCGTTCGGCGGCGCGGAAGAGCCGGGCGTTGCGGCTCGCGCCGCGGCCGTCGGGGCGGCGCTCGGCGATGGCGTGGACGACCTGGATGCCGTTCTCGTGCGCGGCCGCCACCAGTCGGGCGACGTTGGCGAGGGCTCCCGAGGAGCGTGCCTCGCGGGCGAGTTCGGGCAGCGCGCCGTCCGGGCCGACGACCCCCTGCTGGCACTCGACGGTCAGCAGCACGGTGGTCGCCGGGTCGAGGAGTTCGCTGAGCTGTTCGTACGACGGCACGGTTCCCCCTCGTCGGCGGCGGTCCGGAGCGGGCGAGCGTAACGGCCATTGCGTACGGACGGAAGACGTCCCATCCTTTTCAGACCGTCCTTTTCTGACGTGATGTCAGAGGATCACTGGAGTTCCTCTGACACGACGTGAGAGAAGAGGGGGCCGTATGACCGTCACTCAGCGTCGGGGCCGGAAGATCATGATGACGCCCGGTGAGCTGGACGAGTTCCTCGCCACGCAGCGCACCTGCCGGGTCGCCACGGTGTCCGCGGGTGGAGCGCCGCACGTCAGCACGCTGTGGTTCGCCTGGGACGGCAACTCGATGTGGCTGTACTCCGTCGTGCGCAGCAAGCGCTGGACCGATCTGCGGCGCGATCCGCGGGTGGCGATCGTGGTCGACACCGGCGAGGAGTACGACGAGCTGCGCGGCGTCGAGCTGTCCGGAACGGTGGAATTCGTGGGCGAGTCCCCCCGCACCGGGGAACTGTGCGCCGAACTCGACGTCCCGGAGACGCTGTTCGCCCGCAAGAACTTCAACCTGGAGGAGATGCCGCACGACGGCCGGCACGCGTGGGTGCGGCTGACCCCGGAGAAGATCGTGTCCTGGGACTTCCGCAAGCTGGGTCCGGCCTAGGCCATCTCGCGCCCCGCGCCCTGAAGCGCCTCCACCGCCGCCCGGATCGACGGGCGGCGGTCGGCGTCCGCACGCCAGACGGCGTAGATCTGGCGCCGCACCGACTGCCGCACGGGGACGGCCCGCACCCCCTCCGGGAGCGGTCCGCGCCCCAGCCTCGGCGCCACGCACACCCCCAACCCCGCACCGACCAGGGCGAGTTGGGTGGGGTGTTCCTCGGCGCGGTGGGCGACGCGCGGCTCGATGCCCTTGGAGCGCAGGGTGTGGATCAGCCACTCGTGGCAGAACTCGTTCTCGCCCCAGGTGATCCACTCGTCGTCGGCGAAGTCCTCCAGGTCGACCTCGGCGCGCTCCGCGTGCCGGTGATCGACCGGCATCGCGATGTCCGCGGTGTCGTCGAGGATGACGGCCTTCACCAGCCCGTCGGGCATGGGCAGCGGTCTGTTGTACCAGTCCAGGACGACGGCGAGGTCGAAGTCGCCGCGCATCACGGCGAGGACGGCGGGCTCGGGCTCCGTCTCCCGCGAGGTGACGCGCAGCCCCGGATGTGCCTTGCGCAGCTGGGACAGCGCGGCCGGGAACAGGCCCCGTGCAGCCGTCGGGAACGCCGCCAGCCGCAGCTCCCCGACCACCTCCCCGCGGTGCGCCTCCAGGTCGGACTGGGCGAGCTCGACCTGCGACAGGATGCGGGCCGCGTGCTCGGCGAGCAGCCGGCCGGCGTCCGTGAGCCGCACGCCCCGCCCGTTCTTGGCCAGCAGCTGCTGGCCGACCTCCCGCTCCAGCTTGGCCAGCTGCTGGGAGACGGCCGACGTCGTGACATGCAGCCCCTGGGCGGCACCGCTGACGGAGCCGTGCCGGGCGAGGGCGTCAAGGGTGCGCAGACGCTCCAGATTCAACATGTAAGCAAGACTACGAGGTACCGCACGCAAATTCTCGATTGTGCTACGAGGTGGTGTGCATCATCGTTGCGCCCATGAGCATCACCGCACCCCGCACCCGCCCGGCCCTCGACTGGCGTCTGCGCTTCGGCGCCCTCTCGCTGATCTGGGGATTCAGCTTTCTGCTCATCAAGGTGGGCACCGAGGGGTACGCCCCCTTCCAGGTCACCCTCGGACGGCTGGTGTTCGGTACGGCGGTGCTCGCGGCGGCCATGGCGGTGAAGCGGGAGCGGCTTCCCCGCGGGGCGCGCACCTGGGGGCATCTGGCGGTGGCGGCGTTCCTGCTCAACGCGCTGCCGTTCTCCCTGTTCGCGTACTCGGAGCTGACCATCCCGTCCACCCTGGCCGGCATCTGCAACGCGACCTCACCGCTGTGGGGCATGGCGCTCTCCCTGGTCGCGCTCTCCGAGGACCGCCCGACCCGCGTGCGCGTGGCGGGGCTCGGCCTGGGCTTCCTGGGCGTTCTCACGGTCCTCGGCGCATGGCAGGGCTTTCACGGGCTGGACGCCTCCGGCACGGTGATGGCGCTGCTGGCCTCGCTGAGCTACCCCGTCGGCTGGATCTACGTCCGTCGTACGCTGGCCGGGGCAGGGCACTCCCATCTGTCCATGACGGGGGCGCAGTTGCTGCTGGCCGTGGTGCAACTGGGTGTCGTCACCCCGCTGTTCACCACGTTTCCGGCCCGGTTTCCGGTGGTGCCGCTGGTTGCCGTCGCCGCGTTGGGGGTGCTCGGTACGGGGCTGGCGATTCTCGTCCAGTACGGGCTGGTCGCCGAGGTCGGGCCGACCACGGCCCAAATGGTCACGTACTTCATTCCGGTGATCGCTACGGGGGCGGGCGTTGCCGTTCTCGGGGAGTCGCTGCGGTGGTCCACGCCTGTGGGGGCGGTGATTGTTCTGGCGGGGGCTGCGCTTACGCAAGTTCGGGCTCGTTCAAGTGCGCCCAAGAGGGTGGGGGTTGAGGAACGTGTGCGGGTGCGGGTCGGTAGTGGCTTGTCGCGCCCACGCGGCGGAGCCGCAAATTGATACAGCCCCGCGCCCCTAGGGGGGTGACGCTTCCGCCTAGACGTAGCTTCGGGTCGGTGAGGGGCCCAAAGCCTTGGCGACTGCCTCCGCCAGGTGGCTGACCTCCTCCGGCGCCAGGGTCGCCACCGTGATGCGGATGCCCGGTGGGGCGCTCATGCGGAAACGGGCGCCCGGGGCGACCGCCCAGCCGGCGTGGAGGAGGGCGGCTACCGCGGTGGTTTCGTCGGGGACGGGGATCCAGACGTTCAGGCCGGTGCGGCCGTGGGCCTCGACGCCGCGTTGCGCGAGGGCGTCGATCAGGAGGTCGCGGCGGGTGCGGTAGGCCGCCGCGACCGCGCCGGTGTCCAGCGCTGCGTCGGCCCACAGCCGTACCACCGCCCGCTGGATGAGGCGGCTGACCCAGCCGGGGCCGAGTCGGTGCCGGCCGCTCACCCGGTCGACCGTGGTCGTGTCGCCGGTGAGAACGGCGAGGCGCAGGTCGGGGCCGTACGCCTTGGCGACCGAGCGCACAAAAGCCCAGTGCCGAGTAATGCCGGCCAGGGGGTGCAGCGGGAGGTCGACGATCCCGTGGCCGTGGTCGTCCTCGACGAGGAGGATCTCCGGGTGGTCGCGGAGCACGGCGCGCAGGGCACGCGCGCGCGTGGCGGTCACCGCGGCGCCGGTCGGGTTCTGGGCGCGGTCCGTGACGATCAGGGCGCGGGCGCCGGCCGTCAGGGCCCGCCGTACGTCGTCCGGGACGGGGCCCTCGTCGTCGACTCCCACCGGGGCCGTGCGCAGGCCGAGCGCCGGGACGAGGTCGAGCAGACTGCCCCAGCCGGGGTCCTCCACGGCGACGGTGTCCCCCGGTTTGAGGTGCGCCGCGAGCACGCGCTCGATGGCGTCCAGTGAGCCGGAGGCCACCGTCAACGGTCCGTCCGGCACGCCGTCGGCGTCCAGGGCCGCGCGCGCGATCCGCTCCAGCTCCGGTTCGACCAGGGCGTCTCCGTACAGCACGGGCTCCCGGTCACCCAGCTCGCCCGCGGCCGCGAACACCTTCGCCAGCGAGGGCAGCAGCGCCGGGTCGGGGTTGCCGTTCGCCACGTCCCGCACGCCCGCGGGCACATCCATCCGGACGTGGTCGCGCCCCGTGGTGGCCGGCTTGGACCGCACCCTGCTGCCGCGCCGCCCGGACGTCTCGATGACCCCGCGCTCCCGCAGGATCCGGTACGCGGACGCGACCGTGTTCGCATTCACGCCCAGCTCGACCGCCAACTCCCGCATGGGAGGCAGCAGTTGACCCGGCTCCAGCTCGCCGGACCCCACCGCACGCTCGACGCTCGCCGCGATCTCTGCTGCGCGTCGCCCTTCGATCCGATATCCTTCTAGCACAAAGACTATTATGCACTAGTGCAATGGAGATCGCAATGCAGGGGCCCCAGCAGCAGCCGACGTCGCAGCCCACCGCCTACACGCCGACCGACCGCACCGTCCCCACCCGCTCCGCTGACCGGGCGTCGTACGACAAGGAACTGGTGCACGCGATACTCGACGAGGGTTACGTCTGCCATCTGGGCTTCGTGCGGGACGGGGCGCCGGTGGTGCTGCCCACGCTCTACGCGCGGGCCGGCGACCGGCTCTACGTGCACGGCTCGACGGGCTCGCGCCCGCTGCGGATGACCGGCAAGGCGGAGCCCGGGCTGGCCGTGTGCCTGACCGTCACGCATGTGGACGCGCTGATCCTGGCCCGCTCGGCCTTCCATCACTCGATCAACTACCGGTCCGTGGTGGTGCACGGCATCGCACACGACGTGACCGACCCCGAGGAGAAGCGGGCCGCCCTGGACGCGCTGGTCGACCACGTCGTACCGGGCCGGGCGGCCGACTCCCGGCCCGCGAACAAGAAGGAGCTGGCCGCCACCGCCGTGATCCGCCTCGACCTGAACGAGGTCTCCGCCAAGCTCCGCACGGGCGGTGTGAACGACGAGCCCGAGGACCTGGCCCTGCCGCACTGGGCCGGCGTCGTCCCGCTGAGGAAGGGGTACGAAGCACCCGTGCCGGACGGGGACCTGGCGCCCGGCACCGCGCTTCCGGACTACCTGGCCGTTCCGTGAAGGGTTGCCTCACGCCGGCGCCGGATCCTCCACCGTGCCGCGTGCCTCCGCCAGCGCCAGGCCCGCCACCGAGCCCAGCATCAGCAGTGTGCCCACCAGGGTGGCCTGAGTGAGCCGTTCGCCGAGCAGCGCGACCGCCAGGACCGCCGCGCCGACCGGTTCCAGGAGCATGATCACGGACACGGTGGCCGACCGGACGGCGGCCGCGCCCGCGAAGTAGAGGCCGTAGGCGAGGGCTGTGGGGACGGTGGCGAGGTAGGCCAGCAGCCACACGGTCCGGGCCGGATGTGCGGTGTGCGGGACGATGCCCTCGGCCAGGGCGAACGGCAGCAGGCAGAGGCTGGTGACCGCGAACGCCCCCACCGACGTACCGGAGGCGTCGACCTCACCGCCCCTGCCCCACCAGCGTGTGAACAGGGTCAGCACGCTGTACCCGACCGCGGACAACAGGGCGAACAGCACACCCGACAGGCGTACGGTCGCTCCACCGCCGCCGAGGACGAGCACGCCCAGCCCCGCGAGCGCCCCGGCGACGGCGGTCAGGCCGCCGCGCCCCAGCCGCTCCCCCATCGTCAGCCGGGCGCCCAGCGCGATGAGCACAGGGCCGGCACCGAGGGTGACGACGGTGGCGACGGCGAGTCCTGTGGCGGACACGGCCGCGAAGTAGGCGGTCTGGAACACGGCGAGCCCGACGCCGGAGACACCGACCCGAAGCGCCCTGCGACGGAGCGGTTCGCACACGGCGGCCCGTCCGCGCGGACGCAGCAGGCGGGCTGCGAGCAGCAGGACGAGGCCGGCCGCGCAGCGCCAGAAGGACAGCGCGGCGTAGCCCATGTCACTGGCCCGGTAGACCAGGGAGGCGGCCGCACCCGCGGTGCCCCAGGCGGCACCGGCGACGATCAGATAGAACAGGCCTCGCCCCACGGGCAGGCCGAAAGCAGCATTCGACGACACGAAGGTCTCCGCAGAAGTTTCGGAAGGTACCCGGCATCGACCGGGCCGTGGACTTCTTCTGCGGGCAGCACCGTTGCGCCCGGCACCAGGTCGGGCGTGGTTTCCGGAGGGCCCGCCTCAGGCGGCCGGAGGCGGAAGAACGAGTGCGTTCGAATGCATGATCATTACCCTAGGGGGCGCTTTCGCGAGAGGACAACTGCCTTTTCGGGCCGCCGCTCGCCACCGGCTGCCGGGGACCTCCTGGCAGGCGTCGACGACTGGGCGATGAACGCACCCACCAGGACGACCGCACCGCCGACGATCTGCGGTGCCGACAGGTGCTCGCCCAGCAGCACCCAGGCCAGGACCGTGGCGACGACCGCTTCGAGACAGGCCACGACGCCCGCGACCTGCGGGGAGAGCAGGCGCACCGACACCACGCCGGTGACGTAGGCGAGGACGGTGGAGATCAGAACGATCCAGATCAGCAGGGCGAGGGCGGCGACCGGGGTGCCGTTCATCCGCGCGGTGCCGGTCAGCGCGGACCAGTGCATGGTCCAGGGGCGGGCCACGACGCTCAGGACGAGCGCGCCGATCAGCAGGCCGTACGCGATGACGCCGAGCGGGTCGGGTGCGTCGTCGCCGGCGTCGCTGCCCTGGTCGGACAGGACGAAGTAGCCGACCTGACAGCAGGCGGCGCCGAATGCGAGCAGCAGGCCGACGGCGTCGAAGCTCAGCCCCGACCAGACCTCGACCACACAGGCGAGCCCGCCGACCGCGAGGGCCACGCCGAACACGGCGGCACGGGTCACCGGCCGGCGCTGCACGAACCGCACCCAGCCCAGGATCAGGGCGGGCGCGAGGTACTCGATGAGCAGTGCAACGCCGACGGGTATGCGGGAGAGCGCGCCGAAGTAGCAGGCCTGCACACCGGCAACCGCGAGCAGTCCGAAGCCGGCGAGCAGCGCAGGGCGGCGGCGCAGCAGTGGTCGGTGGCGCACGGCGACCGGCAGCATCACCAAGGCGGCGCCCGCCACCCGCAGCCACACCACGTGAAGCGGGTCGAGTCCCGCCTCGATCAGCGGTTTCGCCGCGACCCCGGATCCACCGAAGGCGACCGCGGACCCGAGGGCCAGGCCGAGTCCGACCCGCTTGCCGGGGCCGCCCTGGCTGCTTTCAGACGTGTGCACGGACCCATGATGACAGGCGAGGACATGAGCGTCACGCCAGATGACACCTGTCTCAGCGGCTGGACCACCTCGCCTGCGCCCACCGGTTCTCGATGCGTGCGAGCACGGCGTTCGCCTCGATGCCGGCCCGGTCGAGGACCTCGACGGCCCGTGCCTGCGGGTCGACGGTGATCGCCGCGAGGAGGTCGAGGCCGCGGGCCGTCTCGGCGCCGCGGGCGGCGGCGCACTCACAGGCGTGGTCCATCGCGCCCGCGGCGAGCGGCGAGAAGCCCTCGGCCTCCGCGACCACGGGTACGGCGCCGGAGTCCTCGACGGAGCCCTGCCAGCGCAGGCCGTAACCGATGCTGCGCTGCACCAGGTAGCCGAGCAGTCGGGCGATCTCGGGCCCGTCGTCGAAGACGGCCCGCACCTCGGGGTCCTGCTCCAGGAGCGAGTGCAGCAGATGAGCCGTGTCGATCTGCCGGTCCCCGTCGCGCACCGCCCGGCGGCGGGCACCGGAGACCACCGCTGCCAGTTCGGCACTGAGCCTGGCATCGTTGTCCACGCGGGGGCCGACGGCCTGTTCGCCGACCGACTGCGGGGGGATTCGGGGTTGCACGACCCCTACCCCATCAATCTCCTCGCCTCCGGTCATCCCCGAGGGGGAGCATTTTCGCGTCCCACAGGGAGTGGACTCGGCGGGCCGGAATCTCCTCCTTACGGATGAGATCTGGCCGTTCTGCCCGCAGAGGCGCGCGCCGCCTTGCCATGCGCCCGGCGTGCAACCACAGCGCCCCGTCGCACGTCCAGGAAGTGCGTGGAGAGCGGGTGCCGGCTGGTGTCCCTGCCGGCCGTCGACGGCAAGCAGTACGTGTACCGGGTGGACGCCCCGGAGGACGCGCTGCCCGCCGACCTGTTCTGGGACGCCTGGCACTGCCACGACGAGAGCACCCTCCCGCGCGCCTGGGATCTCTTCGACGCCGCGGTGATCCGCCGGGTCGGCTGACCGCTCGGGGGCGCACGGAGAAAGGCCCACACTTCCTGACGGTTCATCAGTATTGAATGTTCCAGGCCCTGCGGCTACGTTCCGCGACACCACAGCCCGACACGAAGAGGTGGTCGCATGCCCGAAATCAACGCGGAGGCACGGATCGAGGCGCCGGCCGAGAAGGTGTGGGCACAGCTGATGGACTGGCCCGCGTACGGCGAGTGGAACGCCACCCACACCAGCTTCCCGCAGGGCGGTCCGGCGGCGCTCGAAGTGGGCGGGACCTTCCAGGAAAACATGAAGCTGATGGGGTTCCCGGCCGAGGTCGAGTGGACCATCGCGGAACTGGAACCGGCCCGGGTCTTCGCCATCAAGGGCAAGGGCCCGATGGCGGTGAACGTGGCCACGCGCTACACCCTGACGCCCGAGGGCGAGGCCACGAAGGTCCGCATCGACGGCGAGTTCACGGGCGCCGCCGTCACTTTGATGGCGGGCAGGCTGAAGGACTCGGGGACCGCCGCGTTGAACGAGTCGCTGCGCAAGCTCGCCGGGCTGGTGTCCTGACCGCCGGACACGGGAAGGCGCCCCGCGGACCACTCCGCGGGGCGTCTTCGTCGCCGTGAGAACTGTCAGTCCTCGTCGGCGAGGATCAGGTACAGCTTCTTGCGGGCCTCGTTGATGACCGTCAGCGCCTTCTCGCGCTGCTCCTTGTTGCCGGTCTTCCAGACCTGGCCGAAGGCCTCCATCAGACCGAAGCCGGCCTGGCGGATCTCACCGAGCGCCTCGAAGTCGATGCCGCGGGAGGCTTCCTCCCAGGGCGCGTCCGGGCCCTCGTCGGCCGCGGCGCGGCCGGACTCGGTGAGCGAGAAGAGCTTCTTGCCGCCCTCGCTCGCGCTGGTGATCAGGCCCTCGTCCTCCAGCAGCTGGAGGGTGGGGTACACCGAGCCGGGGCTGGGCTTCCACGCCCCGCCGCTGCGCTCGGCGATCTCCTGGATCATCTCGTAACCGTGCATGGGCCGGTCCTTCAGCAGGGCCAGGATCGATGCCCGTACGTCACCTCGCCGCGCCCTGCCCCTCGGTCCGCCGCGCCCTCGTGGCCCCCAGGGGCCCGGGCCGAAGCCGGGTCCGCCGAAGCCGAAGCCACCCGGACCGCCGCCGGGTCCACCCGGCCCGAAGGGGCCGAAGGCACCGCGCCGACCCTCGAAACCACCCCGGCCGCGAGGGCCGGGTCCACCGTGTCCACGCTCGAATCCATGGGAACGCATCGCAATCACTCCATTCCATCGTTGATCTGTCGCGATGCGTCAACGATATATCGGAACTCTTCGCATGGCAACACTCACCGGAACGCCTGGAGGGACGCAAATCCCAGTTGATCTCCGGACCCTGACACACGGAGACTGGCTGTCATGGCCATGCATGACGACCAAGTGGACGTGACCGCCGAGACCGTCGCGACCTTGATCCACGAACAGTTCCCTCAGTGGAGCGGCAAGGCGGTCCAGCCCCTGTCGTCGACCGGGACGGTCAACGCCGTCTTCCGTATCGGGAACGACCTCTCTGCGCGTTTCCCCCTGCGGGTGGCCGATGCCGCGGAGGCGCTGGCGGTTCTGGAACAGGAAACCCGGGCGAGCGCCGAGCTGGCTCGGGTGTCCCGGTTCCCCGCCCCGGAGCCCGTCGCCCTGGGAAAGCCCGGAGCGGGCTACCCCATGCCGTGGTCGGTCCAGACCTGGCTGCCGGGAACGGTCGCCTCCGATGCCGACCCGAGCGGGTCGGACGCTTTTGCCGAGGATCTCGCGGCCTTCATCGCAGCCCTGCGGGGGGTCGACACCCGGGGGCGGCTCTTCAACGGCGACCATCGCGGCGGCGTTCTCGCTCATCACGACGAGTGGATGGCGACCTGCTTCGAGGAGAGTGAGGGGCTGCTCGACGTGCCCCCGCTGCGCAAGGTGTGGAGCCGCTTTCGGGAGTTGCCACGCACGGGTGCGGACGTGATGAGCCATGGTGACCTGATCCCCGGCAACGTACTGGTCTCGGGAGGCCGGCTCAGCGGCGTACTCGACACCGGCGGCTTCGGCCCCGCCGACCCTGCACTGGACCTGATCAGTGCCTGGCATCTGCTGCAGCCGGGCCCGCGGGAAGTGCTGCGGCGGACACTGGGCTGTGACGACCTGGAGTGGGAGCGCGGCAAGGCATGGGCGTTCGAGCAGTCGATGGGTCTGGTCTGGTACTACGCCGAGAGCAATCCGGCGATGAGCGGACTGGGGCGCCGGACACTCGACCGCATTCTGGAGTCGATGGAGTGATGACTCCCAGTCGTAGGCCCGGCCCCGGGTAAGGGCCGGACCATCCGGCGCTCAGTGGCCGCGGAACGCCTCCTCCAGCCACCAGGAACCGTGCTCGCGGGTCACCTTGGCGTCGATCAGCAGGGGTGCCGAGCGCGGTCCGGCGACCCAGTCCTGTACAGCCTTGAGGTCGGCGGGCGTGCGCACGGTGACCGCCTCGAAGCCGTAGCCGCGGGCCACGGCGGCGATGTCCGTCTCCGGGAAGGTGACCGTGTCCAGCGGGAAGCCGTCGGGGCCGAAATGGTGCACCTCCGCTCCGTAGGCCTCGTCGTTGTAGACGACCACCACCATCGGCAGCCCCAGCCGGCGCACGGTGTCGAGTTCCACGGCGCTCATCAGCGCACCGCCGTCGCCGAGGGCGGCCACGGGGAGCCGGTCCGGCTGGGCGAGGGCCGCGCCGATGGTGGTCGCGAGGCCCAGGCCGATCGACTGGAAGGCCTGGGTGAAGCAGAACCCGTTGTGGTCCGGCACCGAGAGATACGCGCTCGGGTAGCCCATGAAGTTGCCGGAGTCGACGCCGACGACCCGCTCGGCGGGGAGGATGTCGTCGAGCGCGATGCTCAGCGTCCGCGGGTCGATCCGCTCCCGGGTGCCCTCGTCCTCGTACGGCACGTCCCGCCACCGGACCCGTGCGGCGAGGGCCTCGGTGACGTGGGGCGTGCGGTAGCCGGTGCGGCTCTCGCCGCCGGCCTCCAGTGCCCGCCGCGCCGTGCGTTCCACGTCGCCGGTGACGCCCAGCGTGACCCCTCGGTGCGCCCCGAGCGCCTCCGGGTCGTCGTCGACCTGGACGACGGTGGCGCCGGCACCGATCAGGCTGCCGTGCCGCATGGTCCACATGTTCAGCGCGCAGCCCCAGCCGACGATCAGGTCGGCGCCCCGGACCAGTTCGACCGCGAGGGGCGAGGCGAAGCCGCCGGACACGTCGAGCGAGTAGGGGCTCGCGTGGAACAGGCCGCGGGCCACGGCCGAGGTCGCCAGGAGCGCGCCGTACCGGCCGGCCAGGGCGAGGAGCGCGTCGCGGCTGCCGGTGGTGCGCGCGCCCCGGCCGGCGACGAAGACCGGACGCCGGGCTTCTTCGAGGGCCCGTACCAACTCCGCCACCCCGGTCCCGGACGGCTCGGCCGGTTCTCGTGCGGGCATGGGGTGGGCGTCCAGGAGGGCCGCGTCTGGCACGTCGAGGGCCTGCACCTCCAGCGGCAGGTTCAGCAGGACCGTGCGCCGCTCGTGCCGGGCCCGCTGGAGGGCCGCGCGGGCCTGTTCGACGGCGTCGTGCGCGGTCGTCACACGCGCGGTGACGGCACCGACGGAGTGCGCCAACACGGCTTGGTCGATACGGAAGTTGGAGCGCTGCGCGGTCGCCTCGGCGGCCAGCACCAGCAGCGGGGTACGGCTCTTGGCGGCCTCGGTGATGCCGGTCAGGGCGTTTGTCAGGCCGGGGCCCTGGTGGACACTGAGCGCGGCGACCGTCCCGCTCGTGCGGGCGTACGCGTCGGCCATGGTCGCCGCGCCGCCTTCGTGCCGTGCGGCGACGAACCGCGCGCCGGCCGCCACCATGGCGTTGGTCAGATGGAAGTTTCCGGAGCCGACCACCCCGAAGACATGGTCGATCCCCGACGCGACCAGGGCCCGCCCGACGGCTTCGGCGACCTTCACGACCGCTCCACCAGGGCGAGTACGCGTGCGGGGGATCCGGAGCCCGAGACGATGGGCAGCGGTCCCGCGATGACGACGGCACCGGTCGGGGGCAGGGAGCCGAGGTTCTGCAGTTGGGTCAGCCCGTACTTGTCGGCGCCCAGGAAGTAGGAGTGGCAGGGGAAGGCCGGGTCGAAGGAGTGCGCCCGTCCCGCGTCCGTGCCGACCGTCTCCGTGCCGAGGCCGAGCACCGGGGACTCCTCGGCGACCCAGCGGGCGCACTCCGGTGACAGGCCGGGGGTGTGCGGGCCGTTCTCGTCGGCGTTGAGGAAGGCCTCCTGCGACTGCGAGCGGGCGTCCCAGCCGGTGCGCAGCAGCAGCCAACCCCCTTCGGGCAAGGGCCCGTTGTCGGCCTCCCAGGCCTTGATGTGGTCCACCTCGACCAGGAAGTCGGGATCCTTGGCGGCGTGCTCGGAGAAGTCGAGTACGACAGCGGGGGCGATCAGCCGGCCCGCCGGTACCGAGGCGACATCGGCGAGGTCCTTCCCGGTGACCCAGTGGACGGGTGCGTCGAAGTGGGTGCCGGTGTGCTCACCGCTGCGGAAGTTGTTCCAGTACCAGGCCGGCCCCCGGTCGTCGTACCGGCTGATCTCCTCCAGCTCGAAGACCTGGGTCTGGCCGAACTGGGGCGGCAGCTGGATCACCGGTGTGGTCGACGACAGCGGCGAGGTGAGGTCGACGACTTCGATCGATCCCCCCCGCAGCCCGGCGAGCAGGGCGGAGAGCACGGACGGCTGTGACATGACGGCCTCCTGGGCAAAGGCTGAACGGTCGACAACAGGGTGTCAGCCGAGGGCCGCTTCGCTAAGGCACTCGGCCCCGAAATCGGTCCACCCGCCCCGGATTGGCCTTGGTGGAAGACTCCACTCCGCCCTAGCGTCGAAGCCATGCGAATCCGAATCGTCGACGCCTTCACCGACCGCCCCTTCGCCGGCAACCCCGCCGGCGTCCTGCTTCTCGACGACTTCCCCGACGACGACCGGCTCCAGAAGATCGCCCTGGAGGTCAACCACGCCGAGACCGCGTTCGCACACCGGCTGCCCGCGGGCGGGGACGCCGACTGGGCGCTGCGCTGGTTCACGCCCGCGACCGAGGTCAACATGTGCGGTCACGCGACGCTGGCCACCGCCCATGTGCTGCACACGACCGGCGCCCACGAGGGCGCGGTGCGGTTCGCCACCCGCAGCGGCGTCCTCATCGCCACACCCCAGGAGGACGGCTCGATCACCCTGGACTTCCCGACGGCGCCGCTCACACCGGTCGAGGTCCCGGACGGTGTCGCCCAAGCGCTGAGCGCGGAGCCGCGCGCCGCCTTCGACACCGGCCCGAACGTCGGTGACCTGCTGCTCGAACTCGCCGACGAGAAGACGGTTCACGCCCTCACCCCCGACCACAAGGCGCTCGGCGCCTACTCGGAGCGCGGCATCATCGCCACCGCCCGCGCCGAGGACCCCACCCGGGGCTACGACTTCGTCTCCCGCTGCTTCTTCCCGAACGCCGGCATCGACGAGGACCCGGTCACCGGCAGCGCCCACACCGCTCTCGCGCCGTTCTGGTCCGACCGGCTCGGCCGCACCGATCTCACCGGCCTGCAGGCCTCGCCCCGCTCCGGCCGTGTCCGCACGCAGCTGCGCGGCGACCGCACGCTGCTGAGCGGACGCGCGGTCACGGTGATCGAGGGCGCGCTGCTCGCCTAGCAGGCCGGGCTGCCGGCGCTCACGCCGTCGGCAGCCAGCCCACTTTCCCGGCCAGCAGCGCGTACCCCACGAACGCCCCGATGTCGAGCAGGGAATGCGCCACCACCAGGGGGCCCACCCGGCCCCAGCGCCGGTACAGGTACACGAACACCACACCCATCACCATGTTGCCGACGAAGCCGCCGATGCCCTGGTAGAGGTGGTACGAGCCGCGCAGTACGGAGCTGGCCACCAGTGCGGTCCCCGGTGTCCAGCCCAACTGCCCGAGCCGGCGCAGCAGATAGCCGACGACGATGACCTCTTCGAGGATCGCGTTCTGCATCGCCGACAGGACCAGCACGGGGTACTTCCACCACACGTCGGGCAGCGCCTCCGGCACCACCGTGAGGTTGAAGCCGAGCCCGCGTGCGGCCAGGTAGAAGGCGATTCCGGTGCTGCCGATCACCGCCGCGATCCCGGCGCCCCGCCCGAGGTCGGGCCATGGCCGGGTGCGGTCGAAGCCGAGGGTGCGCAGGCCCTTGCCCTCGCGCAGCAGGAGGTGCGCGACCAGTGCGACGGGCACCAGGGCCGTGGTGATCCCGAACAGCTGCCAGGCCAGATCCAGCCAGGGGCGGCCCGGCGCGGCCGAGGCGTTGAGGGTGGCCGCCTGCTCCTTGAGCCCCCCTGGTTTCGTGACCGATCCGACAAAGCTGATCAGGGCGGACACACCACTCGCACCGAGCGAAAGCCCCAGAACGAGCAGTGTCTCGTCACGGAGAATCCGTCGCGAGGGCCGTTCCGGCGGAAAAGAATCGGCCACCGGGCCCGCCTCTGCCTGCACACCTGCCTCCAGTTGAGTAATCCATCCCCCTTGCATGCCATACGGCCGCGGTCCGGCACGAGGTTCAACAGGGAGGGGCACCACCGTCATGGGACGTCACAGCTTGCCCGATCAGTATGAGGCGGGCGGCAGCGACCCCCGCTCACGGGCGCGGCTCCGCACGGTGGCCGCGGCGAAGCAGGCTCGGCGCAGCAACATCACCTCCGACGGGCGCTGTGTCGTGGTCACGGTGACCGCGGGCAAGAAGCCGGACGCGCAGCTGTGGGTGCGGGACTCGTAGCTTCGGATCGATCAGATCACGGCGGACAACGGCCCGATCGATGTGACTCCGGTGGGCGCGGTCGCCTCCACGCCGATCGGCATGGCCATGGCGCCCGCGACCGCCGAGTCGCTGGGGTGGCCGAAGCATCATGATCGCGGTGGGCTCCGGCGCCGACCGCCAGGAGGCCGAGCAGACAGCCGAGGCGACGTGCGGCCCGGGCCAGTCGGTCAGCGACCCGTCACAGATCCAGTCGGTGACCGTCGAAATCCCGCTATGGTCCGGCAGCGCCCCTTCAGGGGCGCGGGGCTGTATCGATTTGCGGCTCCGTCGCGGGGCGCGACCGGCCACGACGGCGCCGCAGACTAAAGACGACCCATTGCTCACCCAGCAGAGCGCGGCTAGCGTACGGGCACAGGCTCCGGCAGCCCCACGGGCCAGGTGTGCACCGGCTCCCCCACCCGCATCAGCTCGCTGTACCTGCGAGTCGTCGCCGCCAGCGCGGCATCCCGCGACAGCCCGGTCTCCAGGGCCCGATGGAACGTCGCCGCCTGCCACGTCGCGCCGTTCACCCGGCGCCGGCAGCGCTCGTCGATGACGCCCAGGTAGAGGTCCCGGTCGGCGCGTTCGACTCCCCAGGCGTCCAGCCCCGCCTCGGCGAGCGGCAGCAGTTCGTCGCGTACGAGGCTCACCGCGTCGACCTGCGCGGTGCCGCCGTACCGGCCCCGCCGCGGCCACTCCAGGCGGGCGTCGATGCCGTGCTTGCAGGCGGCGTCGAAGTTCGCGGCGGCCGCCTCGAAGGGCAGCCGGGTCCACACGGGCCGCGACTCCTCGGCGAGGGCGCGGACGAGTCCGTAGTAGAAGGCCGCGTTGGCGATGACGTCGGTGACGGTGGGCCCGGCAGGCAGGACGCGGTTCTCGACGCGCAGATGCGGGACGCCGTCGGCGATGCCGTAGACCGGGCGGTTCCAGCGGTACACCGTGCCGTTGTGCAGGACGAGTTCGGCGAGCTTGGGGACGCCGCCCTCGTCGAGGACCCGCAGCGGGTCCTCCTCGTCCGAGATCGGCAGCAGGGCAGGGAAGAACCGCACGTTCTCCTCGAACAGGTCGTACGCCGAGGAGATCCAGCGCTCCCCGAACCAGGTGCGCGGGCGAACGCCCTGGGCCTGCAGCTCCGGCGGACGGGTGTCGGTGGACTGCTGGAAGAGCGGGGGCCTGGACTCGCGCCACAGTTCACGGCCGAACAGGAAAGGCGAGTTGGCGCCGACGGCGATCTGGGCGGCGGCGACGGCCTGCGCGGCGTTCCAGACGTCTGCGAAGCGGCCCGGGGTCACCTGGAGGTGCAGCTGTACGGAGGTGCAGGCGGCCTCCGGTGCTATCGACTTCGAGGTACAGGTGAGGCGCTCCACGCCGTCGATGTCGAGGACGAAGTCCTCGCCGCGGGCGGCCACGATCTGCTCGTTGAGCAGGGCGTAGCGGTCGACGTCGGAGAGGTTGGAGGAGACCAGGTCGTCCCGGTCGAGGGTCGGCAGAATGCCGATCATCACGATTCCCGCGTCGAGCTCCTGCGCTTTTCGATGGGCATATGCCAGCGAGGTCGTGAGTTCCTCGGCGAGCCGGTCGAATACCCGGCCACCCAATCGATGTGGGGCAATGTTGACTTCCAGATTGAACATGGCGAGTTCTGTTTGGAAATCACGGCTTGCGATCCGCTCGAGAACCTGTGCATTGAGCATTTTCGGCATGCCGTCGCCACCGGCCAGATTCAGCTCGATCTCCAGCCCCATGAGGTTCTTCGGGCGATCGAACCGCTTCTCGTCCAGGAGCCGCTCCAGTCCCGTCAGGCACTTGCGGAGCTTGTCGCGGTAGTGCTGCCGATCGGACAGGTCGAACCGGCCTGCCACGACCTTCTCCCCCATCGAAGCGTCCCTCCTCGCGTGGGCGGCCCGAAGATCCGGCCGCCCGGTGTCGGGGTCACGTGGGATGATGCCCAGCCGCGGCGATCGATAACGTCCCCGCGCACCCACGGCGCCCGCTACTCTGATGCGCGTGACCGTTGGCACATTCACCGGGCATGGAGCACGGTGCAGTTTCGGGCCGGCGACGAACTCGTGAAAAACGCCGACGAGAATTAGCCGACCGCTCCCTGACTATTCCCCGAGGTCACCGGCGTAAGGCGGGAGCGGAATCGGGATGATTCCTGCGTATCGCCGACCGGATACGCCCTTGCCGAGTGCACCGGAAACGGCTAGACGAAACACGGTCTGAACACATGTCGTATAAACTCCGCGAACAAGACAGAGGGTCGGCGCCCGCGGTCATGGAACCTGCCGTCGAGGTGACGTGCGGCAGGCCTCAGCCACACTCCTCGTTCCCAGGCCCCGGCCCCCGCCCCTCTGGCCCCGTGAGCAGACAGCGCCGTCCGCCCCCGCCCTCGCGCCACTGTGCCTGTCGAATGAGAGGCGACCCACCATGCCGCTGCATGTCCCCCCGGCTCCCGCGCCCGCCCTTCGTACCGTCCTGACCGCGCTCGGTTCCCCCACCGCGGTCCGCGAGGCCCGAACTCCCTCGCTGCTGCGCTCCCAGGGCCCCGCAACCCCCGAACTCCCGCTGCCCGTACACGTACTGGACGAACTCAGCCCCGCGGGCGTGTCCGCCACCAGGCTGGCCGGGTGGCGCTTCCTGATCCGCTGCGGCGAGCGCTCGGTGGCCGCCGCCGACACCATGTTGACCCCCGACGGCTGGGCCTTCTCGCACTTCTTCGAGGGCCCCTACATCGCCTCCACCGAGCGCGCCCTGCGCCAGGCCGAGACGATGAGCCAGCCCTACCAGCCACGCCTCCTCTCGGTACCCAGCCTGTACATGCTCACACTGTGGCTGCACGGCGACTGCACCGCGGACGGCGCCACCGGCCACCCCGCCGCCACGGACCTGCTGGTGCCGCTGGCGCCGGCGCCGCCCGGCATCGCCGCCCACCGCCCGCACCGCGTCGCCGAACTGCTCCCGGTGCTGACCCATCGGGTGACTCCCGTCCCGCTCTTGGGCTCGCCCGCCTGACCGCCTCCCGTCGCCACACCTTTCGTACCCCGCTTCCCGGAATTCCCCGAAGCGGGGTACGACGCTTTTCCGCCCGGCAATTCGCTCGTACGAGCAGCCAATTGCTCGTACGAGCCTCAAAAGGTCCTTGACCTGGAAGGACTAGCCCCATCCGGCCACGGAGAACCACCCGAAGTGACAGTGCAGTTGGACTGAACCGTCCGTGCGGGGGATGCGTCCTCAACCTGTGAGAAGCGGTGCTGCGAAATCCCTGCGGATTGACGTCCGTGGGGCAACACTGGGACTGGACCGACTTATCACTACGGGGGGCGGCCATGAACGGAGCTTCAAGCCGCGGGACAGACAAGACAGCCATCTCACCCATCACGACAGAGCGAAAGATCCCATCAATGTGCCAGCACCAGCCACCGTGTCCGACAGCCCACTCCGCCGACCGGGAATCCGCCCGACTCGTGGCGCACCACCCGGAGCAGGGGTGGAGCCTGCTGTGCAACGGCGTTCTGCTCTTCGAGGACACCGGTGAGCTCCTGCCGGACGGCCAGATCATCGCGCCGCACCGCCCGCTGGGCGCCGGCCAGGTGATGACGGCCGCCTGAGCGGCACCGGGCGGTGCGCCACACCGCCCGGAGACTTGAGGGGCCGGTCGCAAGGACACCTGCGAACCGGCCCCGACGCATGTGCGGGGGCGATCACTGCGCGTAGTGACGTGTGTCGGTCACGTCGACGGAGGTGGGGAATTGACGACAGACGAAGCCGCCGCAGAGGCGCCGTCCGAGGTCCGCGGCAAGGTCACGATCACGGAGATCGCCCGGCAGGCGGGAGTCTCGGTGCCGACCGTGTCCCGGGTCGTCAACGGTCGCTCCGACGTCTCACCGCAGACCCGTGCCCGAATCGAGGACCTGCTGCTGCGGCACGGCCACCGCAGACGCGCCGCCGCCCCCGCGACCGGTGCCGCCCTGCTCGACCTGGTCTTCAACGACCTCGACAGCCCATGGGCGGTGGAGATCATCCGCGGCGTCGAGGAGGCTGCGCACGCGGCCGGGGTCGGCACCGTGGTGTCGGCGATCCACGGCCGCTCCGGTGACGCCCGCGAGTGGATGCGCAATCTGCGGGCCCGCGCCTGTGACGGCGTCATCCTGGTCACCTCGGCGCTGGAACCGGTGCTGCACGAGGAGTTGCGCGCCCTCGGCGTCCCGCTGGTGGTCGTCGACCCGGCGGGCTCCCCCGTCCTGGACGTCCCCACCATCGGCGCCGCCAACTGGTCGGGCGGCATGGCGGCCACCCAGCATCTGCTGTCCCTGGGCCACCGCAGGATCGGCCTCATCGCGGGCCCGCCCAGGCTGCTGTGCTCAAGGGCCCGCTTCGACGGCCACCGCGCAGCGCTGGAGGGCGCGGGGCTCCCGGTCGACGAAAACCTGGTCGTCCCCGGCGACTTCCGCCCCGAGTCCGGCTTCAAGGGCTGCAACACCCTCCTCGACCTGCCCGAACCGCCGACGGCGGTGTTCGCGGCCAGCGACCAGATGGCACTCGGCGCGATCGAGGCACTGCGCCGACGGGGCCTCAGGGTGCCACAGGACATGAGCGTGGTCGGATTCGACGACCTTCCGGAGGTGCGCTGGTCGGCCCCGCCGCTGACGACGGTGCGCCAGCCGCTGGCCGCCATGGGCAAGCTGGCCGTCGGCACGGTGCTGCGCCTGGCCCGCGGTGAACAACCCGACTCCCCCCGGGTGGAGCTGGGCACGGAGCTGGTGGTGCGGTCGAGCACGGCACCCCCGGCGCCCTGAGCCGGGGGTGCCGGACCGGACCCCGGCGGTGCTCCCCACTGCACCGCCGGGGCGTTCTCTACTTGCCGCCCAGCGCCGCCCTGATCGCGAAGTAGGCGGGCTTGGGCTGCAGTTGCTCGTCCCACGGCAGCGCGGCGCCCTCGCCGGGGAAGACCGCCGGGATCCACGAGTACTTGTCGGTGTAGTCCCACACGGTGATGCCCACACACCGCCGCACCGCGAGACATGCCCCGGTCAGGTCCCGGTACCACTGGGCCTGCTGCGCCAGCTTCTCGTCGGTCGCGGGCAGGATCATCCGTACGTCGACCTCGGTGAGCGCGGTGTCGAGGCCGAGCCGGGTGAAGCGGCGCAGGTTGTCCTCCAGGGTCGTCGGATAGCCGTACTGGAGGGCCAGATGGGCCTGGAGTCCGATGCCGTCGAGCGGGACCTTGCGGGCCTTGAGGTCCTTCGCCAGCCGGTAGTAGGCGTCGCTCTTCGGGCCGACCGCCTCGATGTTGTAGTCGTTGAGGTAGAGCTTGGCGTGCGGGTCGGCCTGGTGGGCCCAGCGCAGCGCGTCGGCGATGTAGCCGGGGCCGAGCGTCTTGTACCAGATGGTCTCGCGGTAAGTGCCGTCCTCGTTGAACGCCTCGTTGACGACGTCCCAGGAGTAGACCTTGCCGCGGTAGTGCCGTACTTCGGTCTGGATGTGCTTCCTCAGTACGGCCCTGAGCTCGTCCGCGGTCCATGCGCGGCCGGTGAGCCAGTCGGGCAGCTGGCTGTGCCAGACCAGGGTGTGGGCGCGGACCCGCTGGTGGTTCTTGCGGGCCAGGTCGACGATCTGGTCGCCGTTCGTCCAGTCGAAGACGCCCTGTTGAGGCTCGGTGGCGTACCACTTCATGCCGTTGCCGGGCGTGATCATGTCGAACTCGCTGCCGAGCAGGGCCGTGTAGGCGGTGTCGGTGAGTTCGGGGTTGTCGGTGGCGCTGCCGAAGTAGCGGCCGTGGCGCTGGGCCAGTTCCGCTAGCGTCGGCTGCTTCGGGCTCGCCTGGGCCGCGGGGCCGGAGGCGATCCCGGCGGCGACCAGGACGGCGGCGAGGCCTCCGGCGAGTCTGAGACGGGTGGTCTTGCGCATGGTGCGACTCCTCACGGTGTGGGGTGCGGGGCCGTACGGACGCCGGTGCGCCTCATCCCTTGGTGGCACCGGCGGTGAGGCCGCCGACGAGCTGCCGCTCGGCGACCGAGTAGAAGGCGAGGGCGGGAACCATCGCGAGGACGAGGTAGGCGAAGACGCGCGCGTACTCCGACGAGTACTGGCCCTGGAACTGCGCGACGCCGAGGGGCAGCGTCCACCACTTGGAGTCGGTGAACACCAGCAGCGGCAGCATGAAGTTGTTCCAGCTGGCGACCACGGCGAGGATCGAGACGGTGCCGAGCGCCGGCCGTGCCATCGGCAGCAGCACCCGCCAGAAGAACCCGAAGGCGCTGCACCCGTCGAGGGTCGCCGCCTCCTCCAGCTCGCCCGGGATCTGCCGGAAGAAGCCGCGCAGGATGATGATCGTCATCGGCAGCGCGAAGGCGGCCTGCGGAAGGATCACGCCGAGCGGGTTGTCCAGCAGGCCGAGATAGCGCAGGAGGAGAAACAGCGGCAGGGCGGCCACCGCGAAGGGGAACATCAGCCCCATCGTGAAGAAGGTGAACAGCACCTCACGCCCACGGAAGGCGAACCGCGCGAAGGAGAAGGCCGCGAGCGCGGACACCGCGACCACCAGCACCGTCGTCGCCACCGCGACCAGGGTGCTGTTGCCCAGCAGCCGCCAGAAGTCGCCGCCACCGAGGATGTCGGTGTAGTTGCCGGTCAGCCAGTGCTCGGGCAGCCCGAACGGGTTGCGGGACAGCTCGGCGGTCGATTTGAAGCCGGACAGCACGGCGTACAGCAGAGGTACGACCATCACCGCGCCGACGGCGACCAGGACGACGTGCAGCGGCAGTTTGCGCAGGGTCTTCACGCGCCGTCTCCCCTCATGTTCGTGGTGGCCCCTTCGAGGTCGCGGCGGAGCACGAACCGCTGGTAGGCGAGGGCGAAGACGAGGCAGATGCCGAACATGACCACGCTGATCGCGCTGGCGTAGCCGACCTGATAGCGCTTGAAGCCGTACTGGAACATGGTCACGGCCATCGTCTCGGAGTGGTGGTCGGGGCCGCCCTGGGTGATCACCCACACCAGGTCGAAGAGCTGGATGGCCCCGATGACGGAGAGGAAGACGCTGATGCGCAGGGTGGGCGCGAGCAGCGGCAGGGTGACGTTGCGGAACCGCTGCCAGGGCCCGGCTCCGTCGATCAGCGCCGCCTCCGTCAACTCCGCCGGGATGGACTGGAGTCCGGCCAGGTAGAGCATCATGTGGAAGCCGAAGTACTTCCAGGTCATGACCAGGAACAGGGTCGCCATGACGTAGGAGGGATCGGCGAACCACTCCCCGCCCAGTCCGTCGAGGCCGACGGCGCCCAGGACGTGGTCGGCGAGCCCGTCGCCCGGCGCGAAGACCATGCTGAACAGCACGCCGGTGATGGCCTCGGACAGGACGTAGGGCGCGAAGAACAGCATCCGGTACACGGCCCGGCCGCGCAGCCGCTGGTTGAGCGCCACGGCCATGGCGAGCGCGAACGGCAGCTGCAGCGCGAGCGACAGCGCGACCAGGACCAGGCAGCGCCACAGGTCGCCCAGGAAGACGTCGTCCTGGAAGAGCCGGGTGAAGTTGTCCGTGCCCGCGTAGTCGGAGGGCATTCCGAAGCCGCCCCACCGGAAGAACGCCGTGTACAGGGCGAACAGCATGGGCAGCAGGACAAGACCGATGAACAGCACCAGGGCGGGCACCTGGAAGCCGACCGCGGTGAGCCAGTTGAGCAGGCGCCGCCGGGCCCGCCCCCGCGCGAAGTCCGCGGCGGGAGGCGGGAGTTCGACGCTCGGTCCGCTCCGCTTGTCCGGAAGGACCTTGGAGGACGCAGAGGACATGGAGGTCATCGCCGGCTACTGCTCTTCCTTCGCGGTCTTCGTGATCGACTGCGTGACCTGCTCGGGGGACTTGGAGCCGGCGATGAGCGCGGCGACGCTGTCGTTGACCTCCTGTCCGACGGCGGGGGCGTACGCCTGGTCGAGGAAGAGCTGGAAGCCGGTGGCGGCCTTCAACTGTGCCTCCACGGCCTTGATGTTGGGGTCGGACAGGGCGCTCTCCGCGGCCGGGACGACCGGGATGGTGTTGGTCTTCTTGACCAGTTCGATGTCGGTGGCGTTGGAGGCGAAGAACTTCAGGAAGTCGACGGCCGCCTGCGGTGCGCCCTTGCGCAGGGCGTGTCCGCCGCCGCCGCCGAACACCTCGGTGATGGTGCCCTTTCCGCCCTCGACCGCGGGGAACGGGAAGAAGCCGAGGTCCTTGCCGAGTCCCTTGCCCTGGTCCGCCTGCACGCTCGGCGCCCACTGGCCCATCAGCTCCATGGCCGCCTTGCCGTTGCCGACGGTCGCGGCCTCTCCGGTGGGCGTGGAGTAGGCCGCGCCGAGGAACCCCCTCTGGAACGGCTGGAGTTGGACCAGATCCTTGAGGTGCTGACCCGCCTGGACGAACCCCGGGCCGGTGAAGTCCTTGGTGTCGCTGGCCTTCTGCAGCGCGTCGATGCCGGCGGTGCGCATCGAGAGATAGGCCCAGTAGTACATGCCGGGCCACTTCTCCTTGCCCGCGAGGGCGAGCGGCGTGATGCCCTTGGCCTTCAGCTTGCGCACGGCGTCGAGGAAGCCGCTCCAGGTGGTCGGGGGCGTGCTGACGCCGGCCTGCTGGAAGAGCGCCTTGTTGTACCAGAAGCCGACCATGCCGATGTCGAACGGGATCGCGTACGTCTTGTCGTCGAGGATGTACGGCTTCTTGGCGACCGGCAGCATGCCGTCGGCCCAGGGCTTGGTCTTGTCGGTGAGATCCTCGACGAGCCCGGCGTCGACCTGCTGCTTGAGGACGCCGCCGCCCCAGGTGTGGAAGATGTCGGGGAGCTTCCCGGAGGCGGTCAGCGCCGTCATCTTCGACTTGTAGGCGTCGTTCTCCAGCTGGACGATCTTTACCTTGACCTTGGGGTTCTGGGCCTCGAACTTCTTGGCCAGAGCGGCCCACACGGTCTTCGCCGGCTCAGTGGTGGAGATGTTCCACCACTCGATGGTGGTCGTCCCGTCCGACGACCCTCCGTCCGAGTCTCCGCCGCATCCGCTCAGTGCCGTCATGCCCAGACCGGCCGCGGCGGAGGCCGCCAGGAAGCCGCGGCGGGACAGTGCCCGGTCGCCCATCATGCGCTCCTTGGGTAGGGACGGCGCGTCCACGACCGTCCGCTGGGACCGAAAGTTTCGGAGATGATCCAGAAAGCTGCGTTGTTGCCGCACCCTAGAGACAGCTCCTAAACGGTGGCAACCCCTTGTACGCGGTGAATCTGCGGGCAACGCCGCTGGCATCGCGGTGCATTGATCTCCGCCGTATACGCTTCGCACCCAGGAGGAACGAAACATTCGGCGCCCGTGGCGAACCTTACGAAGCAACCGGGAGCGTTCAGTGCACGGTGCACCCCGTTCGTAGATACATGCGTCCACCGGCCAGGAAAGGGGCACTCGTGGTTCATCACTGATCACGCATCCATGTGATCCATATCACAGAGGGAAGCGGAGATGAGCACACCAACCTCGAACCCAGAACCCATCGCCGACGCCGGCCCGCTCGGTCTCGGCGCCTTCGCACTGACGACGTTCGTCCTCAGTGTCTTCAACGCGGACCTGATCACAGACAAGAAACTGGCCGCCGTGGTCCTCCCCCTCGCCCTCTTCTACGGCGGGCTCGCCCAGCTGCTGGCCGGCATGTGGGAGTTCCGCAAGGGCAACACCTTCGCCGCCACCGCATTCGCCTCCTTCGGCTCCTTCTGGCTGGCATACGCGGCCTACGCGAAGTTCGTCGCGGGCACCCTGCCGGTCTCCACCGCGCATCAGGCGACCGGCCTGTTCCTGCTGGCCTGGGCCGTCTTCACGGTGTACATGACCATCGCCGCCACCCGCACCACGGGCGCGGTGCTGGCCGTGTTCGTGACCCTGTCGGCGACGTTCATCGTCCTGTGCATCGGCGAATTCGCCCAGTCCCCGAACACCACCAAGGCCGGCGGCTGGCTCGGCCTGGTCACCGCCGCGTGCGCCTGGTACGCGTCGTTCGCGGGCGTCACCAACTCCACGTATCAGCGCCCCGTGGTGCCGGTCTTCCCGAACATCGGCCAGCACCTGATGCCGCACCGGACCCACCGCGGCGGCCCGTTCGCCGGAGCCCACACATGACTGAGCCGGCCGGCGAGACACTCTCCAACCTGCTGCGGGAGGAGCGGCGGTTCCCGCCGCCTCCCGAGCTGGCCGCCGCGGCCAACGCCACCGCGGCGGACTACGAGCGGGCCGACGCCGACAGCCAGACCTTCTGGGCCACGGCGGCGGCGCGGCTGGACTGGGCCCAGCCCTGGGAACAGGTGCTCGACTGGAGCGGCGCACCCTTCGCCCGTTGGTTCACCGGCGGGCGGCTCAACGCGGCGTACAACTGCCTGGACCGGCACGTTGCGGCCGGTCACGGCGACCGGGTCGCCTTCCACTGGGAGGGTGAGCCGGGCGACACCCGCACCATCACCTACGCCGAGCTGACCGAGGAGGTCTGCCGGGCGGCCAACGCCCTGCAGGCCCTCGGCGTGCACACCGGCGACCGGGTGGCCATCTACATGCCGATGATCCCGGAGACGGTGGTGGCGATGCTGGCCTGCGCCCGCATCGGTGCCCCGCACACCGTGGTCTTCGGCGGCTTCTCCGCGGAGGCGCTGCGCGGCCGGATCCTGGACTGCGACGCGCGTGTGGTGATCACCTCGGACGGCGGCTACCGCCGGGGCCAACCCTCCGCGCTCAAGCCCGCCGTCGACGAGGCGGTCCGCGAGTGTCCCGATGTGCGCAGCGTGCTGGTGGTGCGGCGCACCGGGCAGGAGGTCGACTGGACCGACGGCCGGGACGTGTGGTGGCACGATCTGGTCGCCGGGCAGCCGGCCGAGCACGAGGCGGAGGCGTTCGACAGCGAGCACCCGCTGTACATCATGTACACCTCCGGTACGACGGCCCGTCCGAAGGGCATCCTGCACACCACCGGCGGCTATCTCACCCAGGTGGCGTGGACGCACTGGGCGGTGTTCGACGTCAAGCCGGAGCGGGACGTGTTCTGGACGGCGGCGGACATCGGCTGGGTGACCGGCCACTCGTACATCGTCTACGGGCCACTCGCCAACGGCGTGACCTCGGTGATGTACGAGGGCACACCGGACACCCCGCACAAGGGCCGCTGGTGGGAGATCGTCGAGAAGTACCGGGTGACGATCCTGTACTGCGCCCCGACCGCGATCCGCACCTTCATGAAGTGGGGTGACGAGTTCCCGGCACGCTTCGGTCTGTCCTCGCTGCGGCTGCTGGGCTCCGTCGGCGAACCCATCAACCCCGAGGCATGGATCTGGTACCGCCGCAACATCGGCGGGGACCGGTGCCCCGTGGTCGACACCTGGTGGCAGACGGAGACCGGCGCCCAGCTGATCAGCCCGTTGCCCGGCGTGAGCATCTGCAAGCCCGGTTCGGCCCTGCGGCCGCTGCCGGGGGTGCGGGCGGAGGTCGTCGACGACACGGGCAAGCCGGTGCCGAACGGCTCGGGCGGCTATCTGGTCCTCACGGATCCATGGCCGGCGATGCTGCGCACCATCTGGGGCGACGAGAAACGGTATGTCGACACCTACTGGTCCCGCTTCCCCGGAATGTACTTCGCGGGGGACGGGGCGAAGAAGGACGAGGACGGCGACATCTGGCTGCTGGGCAGGGTCGACGACGTCATGAACGTCTCCGGCCACCGCATCTCGACCACGGAGGTCGAGTCCGCCCTGGTCTCGCATCCGCTGGTCGCCGAGGCCGCCGTGGTCGGCGCGACCGACCCGACCACCGGGCAGGGCGTCGTGGCCTTCGTCATCCTGCGCGGCGACGCCGAGCAGGAGGGTGCGGCCGGCGGCGCGGACGAGGTGGCCGCCGAGCTGCGCGCCCATGTCGCCAAGGAGATCGGCCCGATCGCCCGGCCGCGGCAGATCCTGGTCGTCGCCGAACTCCCCAAGACCCGCTCGGGAAAGATCATGCGACGCCTGCTGCGGGACGTCGCGGAGAACCGTCGGCTCGGCGACGTCACCACCCTCACCGACTCCTCGGTGATGGACGACATCCGCGATCGGCTGCCGTCGGCGGGGTCTTCGGGGGAGGAGGTGTAGTTCAGGGAACTTGGGTTTCACCCTTCAAGGGACTTGAGGGCGAGGTTGAGCTCCAGGACGTTCACGCGGGGCTCGCCCATGAAGCCGAGCGTACGGCCCTCGGCGTGGTCCCTGACCAGCTTCTCGACCTGGGCGACGGACAGGCCGTTGCGCTCGGCGACCCGGTGCACCTGGAGCTCGGCGTACTGGGGAGAGATGTCCGGGTCCAGGCCGGAACCGGAGGACGTCACCGCGTCCGCGGGGACCTGGGAGGGCCTGACGGTGTAACCGGGGACGGAGTTGTCCTTGACGACCTTCGCCTTCGCCTCCTTGACCCACTTGACGAGCTCGGGGCGATGAACACCGCGATGACCGCCATGATCAGCATGCCGTAGAGGCCGGAGCCGGTACCGCCGGGCGCGATCTCGCCCAGCATCATGCCGAGCAGGGTGATGCCGCCGCCGAGGCCGGTGAAGGAGGAGTGGAAGGAGTCCACCGCGCCGGTCGAGGTGAGCGTGGTCGACACCGCGAAGATCGACGAGGAGCCGACGCCGAAACGGACCTCCTTGCCCTCCATCGCACCGTGCGCGAGCTGGAACGCAGGGCCGTGGTGGGCGAACTCGGCCCACATCATCAGGGCGACGAAGCCGACCCAGACGGTGGCCATGGTGGCCAGGATCGCGTAACCCTGCCTCACGCTCCCGACCATCACGCCGAACGTCCGGGTGAGCGAGAACGGGATGACGAGCAGCAGGAAGATCTCGAAGAGGTTGGTGAAGGGCGTCGGATTCTCGAACGGGTGGGCCGAGTTGGCGTTGAAGTAGCCGCCGCCGTTGGTGCCGAGTTCCTTGATGGCCTCCTGAGAGGCGACCGCGCCGCCGTTCCTGGAGTGCGGACACGCTGTCCCCGGGGCGCGCAGCGCTGTGGTCCGCGCTCGCGGTGCTGGTCTTCCTCCTGCTCTGCCCCGACCGCATCCGCGCCGGCGAGGGCTGGCTGACCTCACGCCGGCTGCTGCGCACCCGAAGGATCCGCACCGACCTGCTGGTCTCGGTGCGCTCCCCCGACGGGATCACCCCTCGGCTCGTGCTCCGGGACGCCCTCGGTGAGCACGTCGAACTCGACCTCCAGGTCCTGGTGGACAATCCCGACCTCTGGTACCGGCTCCACGAGGACGCCCGCACGTCACTGGCCCTCGGCACCCTGCTGTGCGGGCCCGCCGCACTGGAGCGGATCTCGGAGCGGGTAGAGCGCGAGACGGCGGAGACGGTGTTCAGGGTCTCCGACCTGAGGTGACGGTTCCCTGAGCGGGTCGGGTCGAAGTGCGGCTTCGCCGCGGGCGCTACCAGCCACGACGATGCCGCCGACGAGCGACGGCGCATCGCCGTACAGCGTTGGCCGGACTACTGCCGCCGGTCCGCGGAATGCGGCTGCACCCCCCGTCATCAGGATGTCCAGGCCGCGCCGCGTCGTCGCCAGGACGACACGGTCACCCGCCCGCAGGATCCGTCCCTGCGCGGGACGCCAGTCGAATCCCGTCCGGCCGTGATGGAGTCCGGTGAGGCCGTCCGCGGCCTCCGCCGCGGGGAGCGGCCCGGCGGCGGTCCCGACGGCCAGCACCCGCCATGCGTTCTCCCGGAACGCCTCGTGCACGGAGCGTCCTTCCAGCTCCGGGTGCCCGGCCACATCAACGCAGGTGAACAGCAGCGAGCCCCGCTCCACCGGCATCACGCCCAGCACATGGCGCCCCATCATCGCTGCGGCGAACGAGGGCGCAGCCAGCGCGGAAACGCTTCTGCTCCGGGTGAGGGCGTCCGGGTAGGAGGCGCGCAGGGTGCGCTGGACGGTCGCCGCGAAGGCGTCGTCGTACAGGCGCGTCACGACCCGCACGGCGGGGTTGGTCTCTCGTACGGCCATGACGATGTCGAGGTTCTGGCCGTCGTCACGGGTGAGGACGAGCAGCGAGCCGCTGTGCCGGACGCGGGCCAGTTCGAGCACACCCGGGGCCGTGGCGTCGTCCAGGATCAGCGGTGTGCCGAGTTGGCGGGCGAGGGCGACGCCACGGGCGCGCGGGTCGCGTTCGATGGCCACCACCTGGTGGTCGGTGGCGCGCAGCCGGTCCAGCACCCGGGTGCCGACCATTCCCAGACCGACCAGCACGATATGGCCGTTCACGCCGTCGTCGGGCGGATGGCTCGCCGAGGCGGTGCGAAAGGCCTCGGTGGCGTTCATGGTCGCTGCGACCACGAGCGGGAGCACGGCCAACCCCACGAAACCGGCCAGGAGTTGGAGCACCCGCCGGGCCACCGACTCCTCGGTGGCCGGGTCTCCCATGGTGAAGATGTCCAGCAGCGGCAGATAGAAGTTCTTCCACCACGGATGCTCGTCGGCGAAGAGCGCGGTGGCGGTGGCCAGCGCGAGGACGACCGTCGTCAACGCCCCGTAGACTGCCGCTAATTGGTGGGAGACGAAGACCTTCCACGGCAGATGCGCGAGCCGTGCCCGAAGCCACCGTCGGGGGTGCACGCGCCGGGTCCGGGCGGTCGCCTCGGAGGCGTGGTGGGTGACCTCCTCCAGCATCAGCCGGCCGTGCGTGGACTGCCGCTGGTGGGCGGTCCGGCTGTCGGGCAGCAGTTGGGTGCCCTCCTCGCCGGGCGTCTCGGCGCTGTCCTGGCTGGCCGGGTCGTCCTGGTGGGCGCCGGACAGGACGGCCAGAGTGGCCAGGTCAGTGGCGTTGGACGGTGACCCCGCGGGCCGTACGACACCGCGGAACACCTTGCCCTCGACCTGAAGGGTGTGCCCGTGGCCCACGGCGGCGGCCGCCACCAGTTCCGGTACGGCGGTGTCGGCGTCGGAGAGCACCGTGGTGGAGGTGTCCTGGGCGGCGTCCTCGCACAACCCCGCGGCCCGGTCCAGCAGCCGCTCCAGATGGCGGCCACGCTCACGGTCGAACATGCGGACGACCAGCCGCACCGAGGGGTTGATGGTCCGGGCGAGCAGCGCCGCGGTCATGTTGACCTGGTCGTCCCGGTAGGTCAGGGCGAGTGCGGCGGCCCGCTCGACACCCGCCGCCCGCAGGGCCCGTTCGTCGGGGCGGACGGAGAGGTGCAGCTCGACCGGCGAGTGCGGGTCGTCGTGCAGCGCGGCGATCTCCGCGCCGCGCTCGTCACTCGCGGACGGCAGCACGACGGTGACGACCTCGCCGCACACGGCGTCCAGTTCGAAGGCGAGCCGGTGCGCGAGAGCGTCGTCGCCGCAGATCACCATGTGCTGCGATCTCTGGCCGGGCGGTATGCGGAAAGGGAGAGTCGACGTCACACCAGGCAGAACGCCGCAGCTCGCGAGGGCAGTTCCGGCAGGGTCGCGCCCGGGATCCAAGATTTCGCCAAGAACATGCCAACACCATCCGCCTCCTCCCCACCGCACCGGCCCGGTCAGCAGCCACGGAACACGTCAAGAGCGTCGGCACTGTCTTGACATGCGGGGGACGGATAGGGTGAAAGCGGTGTGCCGGGAAGTCTGGTCGGCCGGGAGCCACGGTGGCTCCCGTGAAGGCCCCAGGGGGCAGGCATGCGCAGCGTAGGGACGGTACTCGCACTGGTCGTACTGGCCACCGTCGTGGCCACGTTCGCCCACCACCGGCGCATCCCCGCACCGTCCCTCCTGGTCGTCGCCGGCCTCGCCGTGGCCCTGCTGCCGGGCACCCCCGAGATCCGGACCAGCCCCCAGATCATCGGCCTGGTCGTGCTGCCGCCGCTGCTGTACGCGAGCGCGGAGGAGCTGTCCTGGCGCGAGCTGCGCGCGGTGTGGAAGCCGGTCGGGATCCTCGCGATCGGGCTGGTCCTGGCGTCGGCGGCGGCGGTCGGCGCGGTGGCCTCGCTGGTGACGCCGCTGTCGTGGCGGATGGCGTTCGTGCTGGGCGCGGTCCTGGCCAGCACCGACCCGGTGGCGGTCACGGCACTCGGCAGACGCCTCGCGCTGCCGCCCAGGGTCCAGGTCCTGGTGCAGGCGGAGAGCCTGTTCAACGACGCCACCTCGCTGGTCCTGTTCCGCGTGGCGGTGAGCGTGGCCGTGGCGTCCGCGGCGGCGAACTGGGGCGCGGCGGGCGGCGAGTTCGCCGTACTGGCGGGCGGCGGAACCCTGATCGGGGCGGCCGTGGCCCATGTCGTCACACTCATCCGGCGGCGCACCGAGGACCCCGTCCTGGAAACGGTGATCGCCCTGGTCACGCCGTACGCCGCCTATGTCCTGGCCGAAGCGGCCCACACCTCCGGCGTCACCTCGGTGGTGGTCGCCGGAGTCGTCCTGGGAGGACGGGGCGAGAAGCTCACCAACGCGCACATCCGGCTCCAGTTGCACGCGGTGTACGGCACCGTGGTGTTCCTCCTGGAGAGCGTGGTGTTCTCGCTCATCGGCCTGGCCCTGCCCGCCCAGGTGCAGGCGCTGTCCCCCAACGACCGGGCGTGGCCGCTGTACACGCTCGCGGTCGCCGGCACCCTGATCGCCGTACGCCTGCTGTGGCTGGCCCCGCTGTCGGCGGTGGTACAGCGCAAGGGCGGCATCCGCCCCATGAACTGGCGGGTCCCGATGGTGCTGACCTGGGCGGGCACCCGCGGCGTCGTCCCCCTGGCCGCGGCGCTCTCCATCCCGGAGACCACCAAAGGCGGCGCGGCGCTTGCGGACCGCCCCCTGGTGCTGGTCCTGACCACCTCGGTCGTGGTCGTCACCCTCGTCGTGCAGGGCTTCAGTCTGGCCCCGGTGGTCCGCCGCTCCGGCATCGCCCTCGAACCGGACCACACGGAGCGCGAGGAGGCCACGGCCCGCTGCCGCCTCGCCGACGCGGGCATCCGCCGCCTGGAGGAACTCTCCGAGCTGCAGGCCGTCCCCGAGGTCGTTCTCGACCGCCTCCGCCGCGGCCTCACCGCCCGCCTCGACGACGCCCGCGACCGCCTCACCGATCTCCCCCACTCTCGGCTTCGCTCGAGCGGGGGGACCCGCATCGGCCAAAGCGCCCCCGTCGAATCCGCCGACCTGGTCTACCGCCAGCTGCGCCGCGACGTCATCGCCTTCGAGGCACTGGAACTGCAGCGCCTGTACGACGAGCACGCCATCAGCGACACGACGCGCAGGAGGCTGCAGCGGTCGTTGGACCTGGAGGAAGCCCGTCTGACGGACATCTGAGCCACGGCAGCCCCGCGATCGACCGGCGCACCGGCGTCGTCAACCCACGCGCCATGACGCTGGGTATCCGGTCCCGATCACCGAACCCCATCCCCCCGGACGGCCCAAACACCCGCGAACCACTACAAAGACTCCCTTCCTGGGCGCCGCTTCAGCCGACTAGCGAGTCTTAACGGAAGCTTGACGCCGTCGCCCCCCTCATCCGTGGGCCCATGCGTCACTCTCCGCTTACGCTGGTGCCGCCGTCCGCGTGATGGCCGGAATCCACACGCTGAGCCGCACCTCAGGAGCACGCCGATGGCCACGACCGAGCACCCGCCTCCCAGTCGCCTGCGCGCCTGGATGCTGGAGGGCCTGTCCGACATGGGCAAGGGCATCCAGCAGGCGCCGCACGCCCAGCCGGAGCCCGCGCACAAGGGGCAACGCTGGTACCGCGTGATGTGCCTGACCGGCGTCGACTACTTCTCGACCCTCGGATACCAGCCCGGCATCGCGGCTCTGGCCGCCGGCCTCCTGTCGCCGGTGGCGACCATCGTCCTGGTGATCGTGACGCTCGCCGGTGCGCTGCCGGTCTACCGGCGGGTGGCCGAGGAGAGCCCGCGCGGCGAGGGCTCGATCGCGATGCTGGAGCGGCTGCTGTCGTTCTGGAAGGGCAAGCTGTTCGTCCTGACCCTGCTCGGCTTCGCCGCCACCGACTTCCTGATCACCATCACCCTGTCGGCGGCCGACGCCTCGACCCACCTCGTCGAGAACCCCCACCTGACCAGCACCCTGCACGGCCAGCAGATGCTGATCACGCTCATCCTGGTCGCCCTGCTCGGCGCGGTGTTCCTCAAGGGCTTCCTGGAGGCGATCGGCGTCGCGGTCGCGCTGGTGGTGGTCTACCTGGGCCTCAACGTCGTCGTCGTGGCCGTCGGTATGTACCACGTGATCACCGCGGGCCATCTGGTCACCGACTGGGCCGGCGCCCTGACCACGGAACACGGCAACATCTTCGCCATGATCGGCGTCTCCCTGCTGGTCTTCCCCAAGCTCGCGCTCGGCCTCTCCGGCTTCGAGACCGGCGTCGCGGTCATGCCGCACGTCCAGGGCGACCCGGGCGACACCGAGGAGAACCCGAAGGGCCGCATCCGCGACACGAAGAAGCTCCTCACGGCCGCCGCGCTGATCATGAGCGTGTTCCTGATCGCGACGAGCTTCATCACCACCGTGCTGATCCCGGCGAAGGAGTTCAAGTCCGGCGGCCAGGCCAACGGACGCGCCCTCGCCTATCTCTCGCACGAGTACCTGGGCAACGCCTTCGGCACGGTCTACGACATCTCGACCATCGCCATCCTCTGGTTCGCCGGCGCCTCCGCCATGGCCGGCCTGCTCAACCTGATGCCCCGCTATCTGCCCCGCTACGGCATGGCCCCGCACTGGGCCCGCGCCGTGCGCCCGATGGTCATCGTCTTCACCCTGATCGGCTTCCTGGTCACCTGGATCTTCAACGCCGACGTCGACGCCCAGGGCGGCGCCTACGCCACCGGCGTCCTGGTGCTGATGTCCTCGGCCGCGATCGCGGTGACCATCGCCGCCCACCGTGCCGGGCAACGGGGCTGGACCATCGGCTTCGGAGTCGTCTCGGCGGTCCTCCTCTACGTCACCGTCGCCAACGTCATCGAGCGCCCGGACGGCGTCAAGATCGGCGCCTGCTTCATCGCCGGCATCATCCTGGTCTCCCTGCTCTCCCGGCTGGCCCGCGCCTTCGAGCTCCGCGTGACCAGCGTGACGCTGGACGACATGGCGGAACGATTCATCCGGGACATGGCCAGCCGCAAGATCCGCTTCATCGCCAACGAGCCGGACCAGCGGGACAAGGCCGAGTACCGCGACAAGATCGAGCAGATCCAGAACGACAACGACATCCCCGGCGAGGACTTCGTCTTCGTCGAGGTCACGGTCGTCGACCCCTCCGAGTTCGAAGCGGGTCTGACGGTGCGCGGCGAGGTCCTGCACGACCGCTACCGGGTGCTGACCCTGGAGTCCTCCTCCATCCCGAACGCGCTGGCCGCCCTGCTCCTGCACGTCCGCGACACCACCCGGTGCACCCCGCACATCTACTTCGAGTGGACCGAGGGCAACCCCTTCGCCAACTTCCTGCGCTTCTTCCTCTTCGGCCAGGGCGAGGTCGCCCCGGTCACCCGAGAGGTACTGCGCGAAGCAGAACCGGACCGCATCCGCAGGCCTCGCGTCCACACGGGCTGACACGGGTCTGTGTCCCTGTACGACTGCGGGGCCCAGCTGCCCTGAAGGACGCCCGAGCTCCTTGCGTGCCCTCATGGAGGCGCCCTGAAGGGGCGCGGGGCTGTGTCGATGTGCTGCGGCTCCGCCGCGCGGGGGCGACCAGCCACGACGGCGCCGCACACGATCACGGACCCGGTACTCGGGGCCTCGGGCGTCTCCTCAGCAACCCACGCCGCTGCCGACGCACCACCACCTGACCGAAGTTCATACGGCCATGGATCTCGACGCGCAACTCCACGGGCACGCCCGGGCCGGCCCCCGACCGGTTCTTGACGCCCCCGTACTCCAGCACCAGCGAGTCGGTGTCCACCACGACGCCCGGGCGGGTCAGCAGCTTCAGTGCACCTCCGCGCAGGTCCACTTCGATGTGCAGGGTGTCGTGCGTGATCACCGCGTCCGTGAAGTCGAGCGTCACCTCGCCCCACTCCGAGTCGATCTCCAGCCACCGCGGCACCACCCAGCCGCCACCGCGCCGCGCGGAAGCACCGCGTTGCTCGATGCGGTCGACGTCCTTGCCGGCGGCCTCCGCGGCCGATCCAGGCAGGTCCACCGTCAGAACGGCGAGTTCGCCCAGACCCCCATCCACCAGCACCCGTTCCCGGCCCTATCGTGACCGCATGCAGAGCTACACCATCGGCCAGGCCGCACGACTGCTCGGCGTGAGTCCGGACACCGCACGCCGCTGGGCCGACGCCGGCCGGGTGGCGACCCATCGCGACGAGGGCGGCCGACGGCTCATCGACGGCCGGGACCTGGCCGCCTTCTCCGTGGAACTCGCCAAGGCGGGCAGCGCCGAGGAGGAGACCTCCTACACCTCGGTCCGCAACGCCTTCCCCGGCATCGTCACCGCGATCAAGCTCGGCGACGTGGCGGCCCAGGTCGAGATCCAGGCCGGCCCGCACCGCCTGGTCTCACTACTGACCCGCGAGGCCGTGGAGGAGCTCGGCCTCGAGGTCGGTATGGAGGCCACTGCCCGCGTGAAGTCGACCAACGTGCACATCGACCGCACCTGACCCAGGACGACTCCCCTACGGCGAGCCCCGGCTCATGCGATTCCGCACCCGGCCGCCACGGCCCGGGCGACGGCCAGGGCGACGGCCAGGGCGACGCAGACACGCGCGTACCCGGCATAACACCCCCCTGGGGCTACGGTGGGCCCGGGCACAAAGCCCTCGATCCCCCACCCCCTGCGAGGCGTTCCCCATGAGCCCCCTGAGCCTGAGCATCCGCAACCAGATCCCCGGAACGGTCACCGCCATCACCCCGGGCGAGGTCATGGCCACCGTCAAGGTCCGCCTCACCGGCGGTCAGGACATCACCGCGGCGATCACCCTCGAGTCCGCCGAGGAACTCGGCCTCGCCGCGGGCACCGCCGTACGCGCCCTGGTGAAGTCGACGGAGGTCTCCCTGGCGACCGCCCCGGTCGAGGGCCTGTCCATCCGCAACCAACTGCCGGGCACGGTCACCCACGTGACCACCGGCGGAGCGATGGCCTCCGTGAAGATCGCCGTGGACGGCGGCGAACTGACCTCCGCGATCACCAAGGACGCCGTCACGGACCTCGCCCTGACCGCCGGCACACCCGTCGTGGCCCTGATCAAGTCGACGGAGATCTCACTCGCGACGGCGTAACGGGAAAGGGCCCCGCCGCAGCGGGGCCCTCCTCCACGACCACTGCCTCAGTCGTCGTACGCGTCCAGCGGCGGGCACGAGCACACCAGGTTCCGGTCACCGAAGGCCTGGTCGATCCGGCGCACCGGCGGCCAGTACTTGTCGGCGGCCGACACCCCGGCCGGGAAGACGGCCTCCTCACGCGAATACGCGTGCTCCCAGTCCCCACCGAGCGCGGCCGCGGTGTGCGGCGCACCCCTCAGCGGGTTGTCCTCGGCCGGCCACTCGCCCGCCCCGACCTTCTCGATCTCCGCACGGATGGCGATCATCGCCTCGCAGAACCGGTCCAGCTCGATCAGATCCTCGGACTCGGTCGGCTCGATCATCAGCGTGCCGGCCACCGGGAACGACATCGTCGGCGCGTGGAAGCCGTAGTCGATGAGCCGCTTGGCCACGTCGTCGACGCTCACACCGGTCGCCTTGGTCAGCGGCCGCAGATCGATGATGCACTCGTGCGCGACCAGCCCGCCCGGGCCGGTGTAGAGCACGGGGTAGTGCGGCTCCAGCCGCTTGGCGATGTAGTTGGCGCTCAGCACGGCCACCTGCGTGGCCCGCTTCAGCCCCTCGCCGCCCATGAGCCGGACGTACGCCCACGAGATCGGCAGGATGCCCGCGGAGCCCCAGGGAGCCGCGGAGATCGGCCCGACGCCCGTCGCCGGTCCTGCGGCCGGCTGCATCGGGTGGTTCGGCAGATACGGCGCCAGGTGCGCCCGCACACCGACCGGTCCGACGCCCGGCCCGCCGCCGCCGTGCGGGATGCAGAAGGTCTTGTGCAGGTTGAGGTGCGAGACGTCACCGCCGAAGTGCCCCGGCTTGGCGAGCCCCACAAGGGCGTTGAGGTTGGCGCCGTCGACGTACACCTGCCCGCCGGCCTCGTGCACCTGCGCGCAGATGTCGGCGACATGCTCCTCGAACACACCGTGCGTGGAGGGGTACGTGATCATCAGCACCGACAGCTCGTCGCGGTACTGCTCGATCTTCGCCCGCAGGTCCTCGATGTCGATCTCGCCGTCCTCGGCGGTCTTCACGACGACGACCTTCATCCCGGCCATCACTGCGCTGGCGGCGTTCGTACCGTGCGCGGACGACGGAATCAGACACACGGTCCGCTGTTCGTCCCCGTTGGCCCGGTGATATCCGCGTACGGCGAGCAGTCCGGCCAGCTCGCCCTGCGATCCGGCGTTGGGCTGCAGGGACACCTTGTCGTACCCGGTGACCTCGGCGAGCCGCTCCTCCAGCTCACGGATGAGGGTGAGGTAGCCCTGCGCCTGCTGGGCCGGCGCGAAGGGGTGCAGCTGCCCGAACTCGGGCCAGGTGACCGGCTCCATCTCGGTGGTCGCGTTGAGCTTCATGGTGCAGGAGCCCAGCGGGATCATGCCCCGGTCGAGCGCGTAGTCACGGTCGGCGAGCCTGCGCAGGTAGCGCAGCATCGCGGTCTCGGAGCGGTGCTCCTGGAAGACCGGGTGGGTGAGGTAGTCGTCGGTGCGCAGCAGTCCTGCGGGCAGGCAGTCCTCGGTCGCCGCGTCCAGCGCCTCGATGTCGCCCTCGACCCCGAACGCGGTCCACACGGCGCCCAGTTGGGCCCGTGCGGTGGTCTCGTCGCAGGCGATCGACACGTGGTCGGCGTCGACCAGGTGAAGGTTGACTCCGTTCTCACGAGCGGAGGCCAGCACCTCGGCGGCGCGGCCCGGCACCCGCACGGTGAGCGTGTCGAAGTAGGAGCCGTGCACGACCTCGACCCCACCGGCCTGAAGGCCCGCGGCAAGGATGGTGGCGTACCGGTGGGTGCGCCGCGCGATCGCCTTGAGCCCCTCAGGGCCGTGGTACACGGCGTACATCCCCGCCATGACGGCGAGCAGCACCTGGGCCGTGCAGATGTTGCTGGTGGCCTTCTCCCGCCGGATGTGCTGCTCCCGCGTCTGCAGCGCGAGCCGGTAGGCCTTGTGCCCGTCGGCATCCACGGAGACGCCCACCAGCCGGCCGGGCAGGCTGCGCGCGAACTTCTCGTGCACCGCCATGTAGCCCGCGTGCGGCCCGCCGAAGCCCATCGGCACACCGAAGCGCTGGGTGGTCCCGACCGCGATGTCCGCGCCGAGCTCCCCGGGCGACTTCAGCAGCGTCAGCGCCAGCAGGTCGGCGGCGACAGTGACGAGCGCACCGAGCTCGTGCGCCTGGTCGATGAGCGGCTTGATGTCGCGTACGACGCCGGAGGCGCCGGGGTACTGGACGAGTACGCCGTTGATCTCCCGCCCGGCGACCTCGGCCGGAATGCCGTCGCCGAGGTCGGCGACCACGACCTCCACACCCGTCGGCTCGGCACGGGTCTCGATCACGGCGATGGTCTGCGGCAGCACGTCCGCGTCGATCAGGAACAGGCCCTTCTTGTTCCTGCCCATGCGCCGGGACAGCGCCATCGCCTCGGCGGCGGCCGTCCCCTCGTCGAGCAGCGAGGCACCGGAGGTGGGCAGCCCGGTCAGGTCGGCGACCATGGTCTGGAAATTGAGCAGGGCCTCGAGCCGCCCCTGGGAGATCTCGGGCTGGTAGGGCGTGTAGGCCGTGTACCAGGCCGGGTTCTCCATCACATTGCGCAGGATGACGGGCGGAGTGAAGGTCCCGTAGTACCCGAGCCCGATCATGGAGTCGAGCACCTGGTTCCGGTCGGCGAGCGACCGCAGCTCGGCCAGCACCTCGGCCTCGGTACGCGCACCCGGGAGCTCCAGCGCATCCGAGTTCTTGATCACATCCGGCACCGCGGCGGCGGTCAGCTCGTCCAGCGAGCCATATCCGACATGTGCGAGCATCTTGGCCCGCGCCTCGTGATCAGGCCCGATATGGCGCTGCTCGAACGGGATTCCCTGTTCGAGCTCGGAGAGCGGAATGCGATGGGCGGTCATTGCGGAGGCCTCCTGGTCTGACACGACCTTCGAGGGGCACCACGGCACGGGTACCCGGACGGCCTCCCCCTCTGTCATCTCAACCTGAGAGCTTCACCGGGACACCCGAGGGCGCCCGGCTTTCACCGTCGGTGAGAGCGGAAGCCATCGACACCCGCCCTGCTTTCCAGAGTGACCTCGTCCGCGCGGTACGTGGGCCTGAGAGATTCCGGGGAGGATTTGCTCCTTCGGCGCCTCCGATGATGTCTGGAGGACTCTCCCGCACGGGGTCAGCAGCCGCTGTCAGCCTACCAGCGAGCACACCATCCGATCGTTCGAGTGGCCGCCATCACCAATCTGCTCTTTTGTAGTGCTTACGGATGAGTTGCGACCAAGTGGAGGGCCCGTGCAGACCGACATCGATCCGCGCAACCTGATCGGCCGCAAGGCGTTCGACCGCAACGGCACCAAGCTCGGCACCATCGACGAGGTCTACCTCGACGACGCGACCGGCGTGCCGGAGTGGGCGGCCATACGCACCGGCCTGTTCTCCCGGGACGCATTCGTCCCCCTGGAACCCAGCGAACTGATCGAAGGCACCCTCCACGTCCCCTTCGACCGGTCCCTCATCAAGGACGCCCCCGACTTCGGCGTCGGCCGCCACCTCTCCCCCGAACAGGAGCTTCAGCTCTACCACCACTACGGCCTGGACCTCCCCGCTCCGTCCCCCTTCCCGGACCATGACTTCGGCAAGCTCGCGGGCACGGAGGACGCGGACGCCTAGGCCCGTCGCCTGGATCGCCCCGGCCCCCGCGCGGACCAGCGCCCTCCCCCGTCAGGCGCCGACTTCGTGCACGGAGGCTCCGGGTCTCGCCGCCACCAACGGCAACGGGTCCGCCGGCTCCAGCTCAGGATCATCGGTGCGAAACGTCCGCACCCGCCCGGGCTCCGAATCCGGCGTCTCGAACCGCACGGTCACCCGCCCGAGCCCGCTTCCCTGCACCCACCCGTGCCCGAACTCGGCATGCCGCACATCGTGCCCGGCCGGCCACCGCCGTTCGACAACCACCTTCTGCTCCTCGGCGGGCTCCTCGTCCGCTTCGTCCGCCAGATGTTCCGCGCCGTCCCCCGCGGCCTGCGCGAACAGATCCTCCTGCGTGTAGTCGGCCAGCCCGCTCACCCCGACCCCCAGCAACCGCACACCCCCTGTCGTGTCCACCGAGTCCAGCAGCCGGGCGGCAGCCTCCCGCACCACCGCCGGATCGTCCGTGGGCCCGCGCAGCGTCTCGGAACGAGTCAGCGTCGAGAAGTCGTAGCGCCGCACCTTCAGCACGATGGTCCGCCCCGAAAGACCCGCACCTCGCAGCCGCCGCACACACCGGTCGGCCAGCCGCTGCACCTCCAGCCCCACCCTCACCCGGTCGTGGATGTCCACGTCGTACGTGTCCTCGACCGATACCGACTTGGCCTCCCGCTCGGCCACCACGGGCCGGTCGTCGTGCGCCAGCGCCATGGCGTACAACGCGTGTCCATGGGCCTTTCCCAGCAGCCGGACGAGCTCGTCCTCACCGGCCTCGGCGATCTCGTCGACCGTGGTGATGCCGGCCCGCCGCAGATGGTCCCCCGTGGCCGGCCCCACCCCCGGCAGCATCCGCACCGACATCGGTCCGAGCTTGGCCCGCTCGGTCCCGGGCTCGACCAGCACCAGCCCGTTCGGCTTGGCCTCCTCGGAGGCGATCTTCGCGAGCATCTTGCAGGCGGCGAGGCCCACGGACCCGGTGAGCCCCGTGTCCGCCCGTATGTCGGCGCGCAGCTTCTCCCCCACCAGCCGCGCCGACGCCGCGTCCCAGGCCGCCTCCCCGGCCTCCAGGTCCACGAAGGCCTCATCCAGGCTCAGGGGCTCCACCAGAGGCGACAGCGAGTGCAGCAGGCCCATGACCTGCTCGCTGATCGACCGGTAGAACCCGAAGCGCGGCACCAGATACGCGGCGTTCGGTGCCAGCCGCCGCGCCTGCGCCATCGGCATGGCCGACCGCACCCCGAAGACCCGTGCCTCGTACGAAGCGGTGGCGACCACCCCGCGCGGCCCGAGCCCACCCACGATCACGGCCTTCCCTCGCAGACTCGGCTTGGATGCCTGCTCCGCCGAGGCGTAGAAGGCATCCATGTCGAGATGCAGGATGGTGGGCGCGTTTCTCACATCTCCGATGCTGCCCTACGCCACTGACAATGCCGCCCTACGACCGCCGAAGGGCTCTCAGAAGCCGCAGAGAACGCGGTCAGACCGCCCGGTTCCGCCGCCGTGCCAGCTCGTCCGCCGGATTGTGCCCGACCAGGGTCTCACCGGTGTCGATCCGCTCGCCGTGCAGCTGCGAGAGCGCGCTGTCGACGTCCCGCCACACCACACCGACGGCGATCCCGAAGATCCCCTGGCCGCCCTGGAGCAGCGCATGGACCTCGTCGGGCGAGGTGCACTCGTAGACCGTGGCCCCGTCGCTCATCAGCGTCATGCGCTCAAGGTCCCGGAAGCCCCGCTCCCGCAGGTGCACCACCGCGGTACGGATGTTCTGCAACGACACACCGGTGTCCAGGAACCGCTTGACGATCTTCAGGACGACGACGTCCCGGAAGCTGTACAGACGCTGCGTGCCCGACCCGTAGGCGGGCCGCACGCTGGGCTCGACGAGCCCGGTACGGGCCCAGTAGTCCAGTTGCCGATAGGTGATGCCGGCGGCCGCACAGGCCGTCGGACCGCGATAGCCGATCTCCTCGGACGCCATGGACGCCGCCCCTCCGCTGCTCGGCACGGCCGCCGGTCGCTGCGGAGCGTGATCGGCCGCGCTGCCGGGATGGGGGTCCCCCCAACTCGAACGAAGTTGAGAGCTTGGGGGAGGGTACGGACCGCTCTCCCCGAGACTGCGTCCGGGGCCACCCCCAGCCGTACCGTCGCCGCTGCTTCTCACGCCGACCTCCGTCCTTGACCTGCCATCTCGACGGTAGGCAGTCACCAGGGGTGCGTCAACGATCGCCACACTCGGCACGCCGAGTGATAATCACCCTAAGAGTGGTTTCCCGCACCCCACCGCGGGGAAAGGCTAGCCGAATGCGCTCGAAGGGGGCCGCAGGACGCTCTCACTCGCCGTTGGCACTTGTCGGCGTCTGAGACTCACTGGCTGCTTGTCCCGAAGTCCTCCGGCGAGATCTGGTCGAGGAACTCGCGGAACTTCTCCACCTCGTCCTCCTGCTCATCCGGAATCGCGATGCCTGCGTCGTCGAGCACACCGTCGCTGCCGTAGATCGGCGTTCCGGTGCGCAGGGCCAGCGCTATGGCGTCGGACGGACGGGCGCTGACTTCGACCCCGCTGGCGAAGACCAGCTCCGCGTAGAAGACGCCCTCCCGCAGATCCGTGATGCGCACTTCGGTCAGCTCCTGACCGACGGCCTCCAGCACGTCCTTGAACAGGTCGTGGGTCAGCGGTCGTGCGGGGGCCATGCCCTGCTGGGCGAAGGCAATGGCAGTCGCCTCCCCCGGCCCGATCCAGATGGGGAGGTAACGGTCGCCTCCCACTTCACGCAGGAGCACGATCGGTTGGTTGGAGGGCATTTCGACCCGGACACCTACGACATCGAGCTCGTTCACACAGCAACCCTAGGACCTGCCCGGGACGTTTGGGTAGTCGAGCCGAGAACGGGGGGCCGATCCGGCCTCCCCGAACCCGCCGGACTCAGGGCAGTCGCACACCGAGCGCGATCTGCACGAGGGCGGCGTGCAGCTTCACCGTGAGCGCCGCCAGCTCCTTCGTACGCGCCTCGGCATGCGCCCTGGTCTGCGGATTACGGTGGCGCTTCAGCGGGGCCACCACCTGGTCCACCAGCCCGGCCTCACGCTCGGCGGCGGCCTTCATGGCCCTGAGGTGCCGCGGTTCGATCCCGGACTGCCCGAGCTCCACGACGAGCGACGCCACGGTAACCGTCTCCGCGTCGTACGCCCCGTCCGGCAGCGGCGCCACCAGGCCGTACGACTCCCACTCCTCGAGTTCCTGCTCGCCGATCCCGGCGGCCGCGAGCAGCTCGTCCCGCCCGATCCGAGCCGCGGTGGGCCCCTCGGGCGCCTCGAGGAGGGACTCGCCGTCCCGCTGGCGTCCCACCACGGGCAGCGGGGCCGCCTCACCGCGCTCCATGGCGTCCAGATGCTCCCGGATCACCTTGAGGGGCAGATAGTGGTCCCGCTGCATCCTCAGCACCTGGCCGAGGCGCTCGACGTCGTCCGCGCTGAACTTGCGATACCCCGACGGGGTGCGCTGCGGCTCGATGAGCCCCTCCGACTCCAGGAAACGGATCTTGGAGATGGTGACTTCGGGGAACTCGTCGCGCAGCACGTTCAGCACCGTGCCGATGCTCATCAGACCGCTGTCCGTGTCGGCGGTGCCGTGTCCGGCACCGCCGCTCGGTGTTCGAAGCATGGACATTCCCTTGGGGTCCCCCCGGACGGGGTCTGGGGGAAGGGTCAGTAGCCCCGCTGGCTTGCGTAGAAGACCAGCCGGTACTTTCCGATCTGCACCTCGTCACCGTTGTTCAGAGCGACCTGGTCGATCCGCTCGCGGTTGACGTATGTGCCGTTCAGACTGCCCACGTCGGCCACCGTGAACGAGCCGTCCGCACCACGGCGGAACTCCACGTGCCGGCGCGAGACCGTCACGTCGTCCAGGAAGATGTCGCTCTGCGGATGACGGCCGGCAGTGGTCAGGTCCCCGTCCAGCAGGAAGCGGCTGCCCGAGTTCGGCCCGCGGCGCACGACCAGAAGCGCGGAGCCCAGCGGCAGCGCGTCGACGGCCGCCTGTGCCTCGGGAGAGAGCGCCGGCATCTGCGTCTGACCGGTGACCTCGGCGTCGTAGGCCTCGATGCCGGAAATCGAGATCGTCGACGTCGTCTCGGACGGCCGCTCGGCCGCGCCGCCGGCCCGCAGGGGCGCGCCACAGTTGGAGCAGAAGCGGCTGTTCTCCGCGTTGCGGTTACCGCACCTCGTACACACCAGGGCCGACATAGGGGAAAACCCTCCACCCGTACTTGAGGTTGACGGTTGCCCGAAACCTATGCCGCCGGACTGCGCAGGGTCAACAGACGGCGCGCCCTGACCTCCGGGAATGTCACCACCCGGCCCAGGGACCTGGTCCCGGAACAGTGGGCGCTGACCCTCCGCATCGGGCTGTGCGCGATGACGAGCGGTCGCGTTGTCGCTACCCTCTCGCGCGCTCTTGCCGAACAACTTCGCAAACAACTTCACGGGCGATTCCCCTTGACCGAAACAGACCCGCCCGTGGGGCAGGACGAACCCTGATTGCATACACCGGCCGACCCGGACATCCTCACAACGTCCGTATCCACCAGACAGTTTCCACCACGCACCACCCATTCGGTGCGCCGACCCCCCGCAACCTCATGCCCCCGCCGGACGTCCGCCATGCACCGCCCGTTCACGGCGAGGACGACCGAGCGTAGTCAGGCCGCTTCGCAGCTCGCAACGCGTCCACAATGATCTTGTTCGACCGATCGACGGCAACGGTGGCCTGCTCCTTCTCAAGAGTCTGCACCACGCCTCCAGGGATGTTGAGCGCCGGTTCGAGGTCCGCCGGCTTGCCGATGACCTTGAAACGAAAGGGAGCGTTGATCTTGTTCCCGTCGACGCTCACGCTCTTGCCCGAGTCGGTGAGGTAGGTGTTGGCGACGACACGTACGTCGTTCACCTGGATCGCCTCCGCCCCGGCCGCACGCAGCTCCTGGATCGCGTCGAGCAGCATGTCCGCCTGGACCGTCCCCTTCGTGTCCTCGATGGTCATCGTGATGCCGGGCCCCTGCGCGGCCACCGTGCCCGCCAGAATGCCGAGTTGCTTCTCCTTCTCGACGGTCTGCTTTCGGGCCTCCTCGGCCTGGTTGGAGCTGTTCTCCAGCTCGTCGCGCTGTTTCTCCAGTCCCTGCTTCTCGTCCTCAAGACGCTGGGTACGGTCGTCGAGTTCATCCAGGATGCGAACGAGATCTTCCTGACGCGCGCCGCGCAGCGCGCTGTCGCTGTTGCTGTTCGAGGCCACCTGGACGGCCAGGCCGAAGCCGAGGCCGAACAGCAGGACGGCGACGATGAGTTGGGCGCGAGTGAGGCGCGGCGGCCAGAGGCCCTGCACCAGCCGCTGCCGCCCGGTGAGAGAGGGCTGCTTCTCCTCAGAGGGCTGCTTCTCCTCGGGAGCTGCCGCCGTCACATCGGGCTCCGTCGCGGGGACCTCCTCCGGAAGTTCCTTGCGCAGCCTGTTCTCCGGCGTCTCTTCGTTGTCGCTCATCGGCCTCACGCCCGGAACACGTGCCGGCGGATCGCCGCGGCGTTCGAGAAGATGCGGATCCCGAGGACCACGACGACACCGGTGGACAGCTGGGCACCCACACCCAACTTGTCGCCCAGGAACACGATCAACGCGGCAACGACCACATTGGACAGGAACGACACCACGAAGACCTTGTCGTCGAAGATGCCGTCGAGCATGGCACGCAGACCACCGAAGACGGCGTCGAGCGCCGCGACGACGGCGATCGGCAGGTAAGGCTCGACGACCGCCGGAACCTCAGGCCGGACCAACAGGCCGGCCACGACTCCCACTACGAGGCCCAGTACGGCGATCACGATGTGCCCTTCTCAGTCTTCTCGGTTGTCGGCTGTGCTGTACGTACGATCACACTCGGTGCGGCAGGCAGCCGGAGGTCGCCTTCCACGGAGATGCTGGTCCGGATGCCGTAGGTCTCCTGCAGGGCGTGCAGATACAGCCCGTCGGCGCTGTTCTGGAACCTGCTGCTCAGCTGCTTGCCGTTCCCCACGGCCAGCACCGTATAGGGAGGAACCAGCGGCTTGTTGTCGACCAGTATCGCGTCCCCGGCGGCCCTGATCGCCGAAAGCGCCGTCAGCCGCTGCCCATTGATCGAAACGGCCTCGGCCCCCGACTCCCACAGCCCGTTGACCACACGCTGCATGTCGCGGTCCCGCACTCGACCGGTGTCGGAGAAGTCCGTGGTCTCGCGCGGATTGCCGTTGCCGCCGCTGGTTGCTTCCTTGGCGTCGTTCACGACCAGTTTCACGCCGGGACCGTGCACTTCGACGGCACCCGACAAAATCCCCACCAGCTCCGACTGATCTCCACTGCCGCTCTTCTTGAGAGCCTCCCGCTGGCGCGCACTCACCTCGTCGCGCAGCTTGTCGACGGAGCCTTCCAGCTTGTCCGCCGCCGTGGTCTCCCGGTCGATGCGGTTGATCAGTTCCTCGCGCTCCTTGGCGACGACGGGAGCCGCCACCCGAGCCTGCGCCGCTCCAACGGTCACGACGAGGGCCGCGAGCACCAGACCCGCGGCCAGGCCGAGCCTGGCCCGAAGGGTCTTCGGCAGAGCGCCGTCGCCCGCGGCCTTCTTCCTGGCGGCCGCCTCGGCGTACCCGTCGTCCAGGCTGTGGTCCATGACATTGGTGAGCAGCGACATGGAAGCGTCCGGACGCGAGGGTCGCGTGGGTGTGCTCCGAACGGGGGGCTGCTGCGGCATGCCGCACATCGTCGCATGTCGCGGCCACTACCTCCGAATGGCCCCACCGGCGTGCCGGACGGGCCCCTTGGGGACACCTGTCCGGCACGCGCGTGTGCTGCGTTTTTCAGCGGCCGGCGCTGTCCACGACTGCCGACCACTCGTCGAGCAGGGCCTGCGCGGAGGCGTCGTCCGGCCCCTCAGCCCACAGGTGGGTGACCGCTTCGGCCGGGTCGGGCAGCACCATGACCCAGCGCCCGTCCGTCTCCACGACCCGCACACCGTCGGTGGTGTCCACGAAGCGGTCTCCGGCCGCCTCGACCACACGTCGCATCACAAGGCCCTTGACGGCCCAGGGAGTCGCAAGATCCCGCTTGAGGACGTGTGCCCGCGGAATCCGGGCATCGATCTGGCTGAGGGTGAGCTGCGTCCGCGCCACCAGCCCGATCAAGCGTACGAAGGCCGCCGTACCGTCGAAGACGCTGCTGAACTCCGGGACGATGAAGCCGCCCTTGCCGTCACCGCCGAAGATGGTCGAGTCGTCGCCGCCGACCCTCGTCAGGTCGTCGGGCGAGGTCGTCGTCCACTCGACCTGTGTCCCGTGGTACGCCGCAACTTGCTCGGCGATCCTCGTCGTGGTCACCGGCAGCGCCACCCGCCCACTGCGCCGCTCCGCGGCCACCAGATCCAGCATGACGAGCAGCGCCCGGTCGTCCTCGACGATCCGCCCCTTCTCGTCAACCAGCGACAACCGCTCGCCAACCGGGTCGAACCGCACTCCGAAGGCAGCCCGCGACGACGCGACGATCTCACCGAGCCGCACCAGCCCCGACCGCCGCACATCGGCGGACTCCGTGGGCCGCGACTCGTCGAGCCCGGGGTTGATGGTCAGCGAGTCCACACCGAGCTTGCCCAGCAGGCTGGGCAGGACAAGCCCGGCGCTGCCGTTCGACGCGTCGACGACGACCTTCAGTCCGGACTCGGTGATCCCGGTCGTGTCGACATTGCGCAACAGCGAGCCGGTGTACGAGTCGAAGACGCTGGCGGGGAAGTGCAGGTCGCCGATCTCCCCGGGGAACGCACGCCGGTACTCCTGCCGCGCGAACACCCGGTCCAGCTTTCGCTGGCTGCCCTGCGAGAGATCGGCGCCGTTTCCGTCGAAGAACATGATGTCCACGGAGTCCGGCACCCCGGGCGTGGTTCGGATCATGATCCCGCCGGCGCTGCCCCGCGCCGTCTGCTGCCGGGCGACGGGCAGCGGTACGTTCTCCAGGTCCCGTACGTCGATGGCGCTGGCCTGCAGGGCGGAGATGACCGCCCTCTTCAGCGCACGGGCGCCACGGGAGTGGTCACGGGCGGTCGTGACGGTGGAGCCCTTCTTGAGCGTCGTCGCATAGGCGCCGGCCAGGCGCACGGCGAGTTCGGGCGTGATCTCCACGTTCAGGATGCCGGACACCCCGCGAGCACCGAACAGATGCGCCTGGCCCCTGGACTCCCAGATGACCGAGGTGTTGACGAAGGCGCCGGCCTCGATGGTCTTGAACGGGTAGACCCGCACATTGCCTTGCACGATCGATTCTTCACCGATGAGGCACTCATCGCCGATGACCGCACCGTCCTCGATCCGAGCGGCCCGCATGATGTCGGTGTTCTTTCCGACGACGCAGCCACGCAGATTGCTGTGCTGCCCCACGTACACGTTGTCGTGCACAACGGCCTTGTGCAGAAACGCACCGCTCTTCACCACGACGTTCGAGCCGACGACGGTGTGCTCACGAATTTCGGCGCCTGATTCGACCTTGGCGTAGTCGCCGATGTAGAGCGGGCCGCGCAGCACGGCGTCGGGATGCACCTCGGCACCCTCGGCCACCCACACCCCGGGGGACATCTCGAAGCCGTCGATCTCGACGTCGACCCTGCCCTCCAGAACGTCGGCCTGCGCCTTCACATAGCTCTCGTGAGTACCGACGTCCTCCCAGTACCCCTCCGCGACATAGCCGTAGATCGGCTTGCCTTCCTTCATCAGCTGCGGGAAGACATCCCCGGACCAGTCCACGGGCACATCGGGCTCGACATAGTCGAAGACTTCGGGCTCCATCACGTAGATGCCCGTGTTCACCGTGTCGGAGAAGACCTGGCCCCAGGTGGGCTTCTCGAGGAAGCGCTCGACCTTTCCTTCTTCGTCGACGATCGTGATGCCGAATTCCAGCGGGTTCGGCACACGCGTCAGGCAGACAGTGACGAGCGCACCCTTTTCCTTGTGGAAATTGATCAGCTCGGTGAGGTCGAAGTCGGTCAGGGCATCACCGGAGATGACGAGGAAGGCATCGTCCTTCAACGCCTCTTCGGCGTTCTTGACGCTTCCTGCGGTACCGAGTGGCTTCTCCTCGTTGGCATAGGAGAGCTCCATTCCGAGCTCTTCGCCGTCACCGAAGTAGTTCTTGACCAATGAGGCCAGGAACTGGACAGTTACGACGGTCTCGTTCAGCCCATGCCTTTTGAGCAGCCGTAGCACATGCTCCATGATCGGGCGGTTGGCCACGGGCAGGAGCGGCTTGGGCATGCTTGAGGTCATGGGGCGAAGGCGTGTGCCTTCACCTCCGGCCATCACGACGGCCTTCATGTCGGAAGCGTCCTCCTCAAAAAGACGACGGTCTAGCCGACTTCACCCGCCCAGATTGTCCCGCACTTTTTCGCCGAGGGCCATCCAGGCACTACGGCCGCAGCAATCGGCGAGTTCAATCGGCCATGGCGTCCGCGCGGACGAGGCGACGGACTTGTACCACGTAGAGGACTCCTGCCCACCAGTAGAGCGTTGTACCCCATCCAGCGAACGCCCATCCGAAAATAGCAGCGAGTGACGAGATCCATCCAGTTCCGTCACTGAGCAGGAGCAAGGGGAAGGCGTACATCAGGTTGAAGGTGGCCGCCTTCCCCAGGAAGTTCACCTGCGGCGGCGGATAGCCATGCCGCCGGAGGATGCCCACCATCACCAGCAGGACGAGCTCGCGCGCCAGAAGTACAGCGGTCAACCAGAACGGCAGAATCTCGCGCCAGGTGAGGCCGACCAGCGTCGAGAGAATGTAGAGCCGGTCGGCGGCGGGGTCGAGCAGCCGGCCGAGGCTGCTGATCTGGTTCCAACGCCGCGCGAGCTTGCCGTCGAGGTAGTCACTGACTCCGCTCAGAGCCAGCACCAGCAGCGCCCACGTGTCACTCTTGGGGCCCCCGAACTCAGGCCTGAGGATCAGCCACAGAAAGACCGGCACGCCGACGAGACGCGCCATGCTGAGGATGTTGGGGATGGTGAGGACCCGGTCCGTCTGGACGCGGGTCTCCTGGACCTCCACCCGGGGGCCTCCTGTGGGAAACGTGCCAACGATGCCCCCTGACCTTACCTCAACGCAAAAAAGCTCTGGCTCTTGGGCTGTTGCCCAAGAGCCAGAGCTCTAAAAGGAGTTCGGCGGCGTCCTACTCTCCCACAGGGTCCCCCCTGCAGTACCATCGGCGCTGTAAGGCTTAGCTTCCGGGTTCGGAATGTAACCGGGCGTTT
>NZ_JBSFDG010000016.1:0-266946 GCF_053593775.1 Streptomyces sp. NPDC002092 | reverse complement strand
GGATCCCCGGTAGCAAGCAAGTACGAGTTCATCGACGAGATGCGGCTCGACACCGAGAAGTACGCATACAGCATCGAGTTCATGTGCGGCCGCCTCGGCGTCTCCAGATCCGGCTACTACGACTGGCGATCCCGCCCGGAATCCGCGACAGCTCAACGGCGCGAAGAACTGAAATTGCTCATCGAGAAAGCCTTCCACATGTCCGACAGCACCTACGGGCACCGGCGCATCCAGGCCCAGCTGCACCGCTGGGGCGTCGCCGCGGGCGTGGAGTTGGTCCGCCGACTCATGCGCGAACTGGGCCTGGTGCCCTGCCTGCCACGGCCGAAGAGGTTCAACCTCACTCAAGCTGCGGCCCGCCAGGTGCCGGACCTCGTCGGCCGCGACTTCACCGCGGATGCGCCCGGCGAAAAACTCGTCGGCGACATCACTTACATCGCGACCGGGGAAGGCTGGCTGTACCTCGCAACGGTCATCGACTGCTGCACGAAGGAAGTCATCGGTTACGCGATGGACGACCACTACCAAACCCCACTTATATCCAGGGCGATCCGCAACGCGGCACGGAACAGGAACCTCTCGGCCGACGCGATATTTCACTCGGATCGCGGAAGTAACTACATGTCAGCCGAGTTCGGGAGGACGTTGGACCGCTTCGGACTCCGCAGATCTGCCGGCCGCACCGGGATCTGTTTCGACAACGCCATGGCTGAATCATTCTTCGGCGCCCTGAAGAACGAGCGCGTATCAAGGGTGACTTACCTGACCCGCGAGGCCGCCCGGCAGGACATCACTCGCTACATCGAATTCTGGTACAATCGCAAACGCCTCCACTCGGCGGTGGGTTACCGCCCTCCGCGCGAAGTCCATGCCGAGTACGAGAAGTTGCGAATCGCCGCGTGAAATAAACGGTCAGAAGCCTGTCCGGAAAGCGCGAGGCCCCTCACAGTCCCACGTAGCGCACCGGCTTGCCAAGGACGGCGGAAATCTCTTCGGCGGCTTCCGCATAGGTCAGTGCCTTCGGCCCGGTGAGGTCATAGACGCAGCCGTCGTGGCCATCAGTGGTGAGCACCCGCGCTGCGACACGGGCGATGTCGCCGATGTCCACGAAGCTGATGGGTGCGGTGATCAATGGGAGGCTGAACTCCCCGGCCTCGCGGATGGACGGCTGGCGCAGGAAGTTCTGCAGATAGAAGTTGGGCCGCAGGATCGTCCAGGGCAAACCGGATGTGATCAGCGCCTGTTCAACGGGCCGATGCAGCCGGGCGATCGGTGAGAGTCCTTCGTCGGCCCGCCAGACCGACAGCTTGACCACCCGGACACCTACCGCACGGGCGGCTTCCAGCATGTTGAGTTCGTGCGTCGTTTGGTCGGGGCCGGTCGCGCCGAGGAGGAATACGGTCTCGATGCCGTCGAGTGCAGGACCGATGGTGTCCGGGACGGCCAGATCGAGCGTCACCGCCCGACCACCGGACCTGGTCACCTGACCGGTGGTGCGCGGATCACGGTACGCCGCCCGCGCGGCCACTCCGTCGTTGTGAAGGCGAGTGAGGAGAGCCGTCCCGACATTCCCACTCGCGCCAGTCACCAGAATCATGGTCACATCTTCCAGGTGACAGCGGTGAACAGGCCAAGGATCACGGCCGCCCCCAGCAGGCAGGCCGCCAGGAGCCGCTGACGCAGCAGGCGGTACGCCTCCTCGTACTCCTCGCGCAGATCCCGGCTCCGCTCGGCCGTACGCTGCCAGGAGGTGCGCGCGAGCCCGAGGTATTCCGCCTCGAACCGGCGCTCCACCTCCGCCCGCTGCCCCTCCGTCAGCCAGTCGAGCGAGGCTGTGAAACGCAGCGCGGCCGCATGCCCTTGGTCGCGGACGGACACGAGGAGCAGATGCCCCTCGACCTCGTTGAGGAATGCCTTCGTGTCCACGGGGTGCTCGTCCATGGCCGTCACAGCGTCGTCAACTCCCTGTCGACGGTCGCGAAATCGGAATGGTGCAGGTCGAACGCCGGGGATTCGCTGCGGATCCGGGGGAGGGAGGTGAAGTTGTGCCGCGGCGGCGGGCAGGAGGTCGCCCACTCCAGGGAGCGGCCGTAGCCCCACGGGTCGTCGACCTCCACCTTCTCGCCGTACTGCGCGGTCTTCCAGACGTTGTAGAAGAACGGCAGGAACGACATTCCGAGGAGGAACGAGAAGATGGTCGACACCGTGTTGAGCGTCGTCAGACCCTCCACCGCCAGATAGTCGGGAATCCGCCGCTGCATTCCGTTCACCCCCAGCCAGTGCTGGACCAGGAAGGTGCCGTGGAAGCCGACGAACAGCGTCCAGAAGGTGATTTTCCCGAGGCGCTCGTCGAGCATCTTGCCGGTGAACTTGGGCCACCAGAAATGGAATCCGGAGAACATCGCGAACACGACGGTGCCGAAGATGACGTAATGGAAATGGGCGACGACGAAGTAGGTGTCGGAGGTCGGGAAGTCCAGCGGCGGGGAGGCGAGCATCACGCCGGTCAGGCCGCCGAAGACGAACGTGATCAGAAAGCCGGTCGCCCAGAGCATCGGGGTCTCGAAGGACAGGGAGCCCTTCCACATCGTTCCGATCCAGTTGAAGAACTTCACGCCGGTCGGTACGGCGATGAGGAACGTCATGAAGGAGAAGAACGGGAGCAGTACACCGCCGGTGACGTACATGTGGTGGGCCCACACGGTCACGGACAGACCCGCGATGGCGATGGTCGCGCCGATCAGGCCCATGTAGCCGAACATCGGCTTGCGGGAGAAGACCGGGATGACCTCGGAGATGATGCCGAAGAACGGCAGCGCGATGATGTACACCTCTGGATGGCCGAAGAACCAGAAGAGGTGTTGCCACAGCAGGGCGCCGCCATTGGCCGCGTCGAAGACATGCGCCCCGAACTTGCGGTCCGCCTCCAGCGCGAACAGCGCCGCGGCCAACACCGGGAAGGCCAGGAGCACGAGAACACCCGTCAGCAGCACGTTCCACGTGAAGATCGGCATGCGGAACATGGTCATGCCCGGCGCGCGCATGCAGATGATGGTGGTGATGAAGTTGACCGCACCGAGGATCGTGCCGAAGCCGGAGAAGGCCAGACCCATGATCCACAGGTCGGCGCCGATACCCGGGCTGCGGACCGCGTCCGACAGCGGGGAGTAGGCGAACCAGCCGAAGTCGGCCGCACCCTGCGGGGTGAGGAAGCCGCCGACGGCGATGGTCGAGCCGAGGAGATAGAGCCAGTACGCGAGCATGTTCAGCCGCGGGAAGGCCACATCCGGGGCGCCGATCTGCAGCGGCATGATCCAGTTGGCGAAGCCCGCGAACAGCGGCGTCGCGAACATCAGCAGCATGATCGTGCCGTGCATCGTGAACGCCTGGTTGAACTGCTCGTTCGACATGATCTGCAGGCCCGGACGGGCCAGCTCGGCGCGCATCAGCAGCGCCATCACGCCGCCGACCAGGAAGAACGCGAACGACGTGACCAGGTAGAGCGTCCCGATCGTCTTGTGATCAGTGGTCGTCAGCCACTTGAGGTGCCTCATGCCCCGCCTGTGTCCGCTCCGGGTACGCCGGTCACACTCGGGTGACGCGACGAGAATCACGGAAACGGGTGTGACGATCCGGATGGTGCCGGACACGAACGGGACATGAGCAACGACGAGATCTTCGCCGCTGCCTATCGCGAGCACTACTGGGCGGTCAGCCGCTATGTCGCGCGGCGACTGGGCGGGCGGGCCGGCGAGGTGGAGGAAGTGGTGGCGGAGGTGTTCACGGTCGCCTGGCGACGCCGGGCCGACCTGCCGGGATCCCCGCTGCCCTGGCTCTACGGCGTGGCCCGCAACTGCCTGGCGAACGCGGTACGCGGCTACGGGCGGCGCCGCCGCCTGGTCGACCGCCTGGGCAACGACGAGACCGCACACGGCCGGCAGATCGTGGCGAGCCCCGATGCGGAGACCCCGGGCGGCTGGGTGCACGAGGCGCTGGCCCGGCTGTCCGAGGCCGACCAGGAGGTGCTGCGCCTGACGGCATGGGAGGAACTGGGCATCGACGAGGTCGCGGTCGCCCTCGGCTGCGGAACGAGGGCCGCATCGATGCGGCTGCACCGCGCCCGGCACCGGCTGAGAGCCGAGATAGACCGCATGGGACCCCTGCGCCCCAGCGCGGCCTCCGCCGACGCGACCCCCTCGAAGGAACACGGCCATGGCTGACGAACTCGAACTCCTGCGCCGCGCCAACCCGGTGCCGCTCGACGGTCCCCACTACGGCGACGGCCCCCTCGACCACCACGCCGAGCGCCGGCTCAACCGGCTGCTGCACGACCGCCCCACGCGCCGCCGCACCCGGCTCGTCTGGAGCCTCGCCACCACCGCCGCCGTCGCCGCGACCGCGTTGGCGTTGCTGCTCAGCGGCCCCGGCACCGCGCCCGCGGTCGCCGCACCCCGCCCGCTGGTCGTCCAGGCAGACTCCACCCCCGTACCCCTGGAGGAACTCGCCGACCGCGCACAGCGGCAGGCCACGGCGGAGGATGCGCCGAGGCTGCGCAAGGGCACGCATGTGCAGTCCTGGAGCCTCGGCATGAGCGACGACAAGCCCCCGATCACGCTCCCCGAGGAGCGCGTCGTGCGCTGGAAGGCCGACGGCAGCCACACCGAGCTCGTGGTGGCGACCGACCCCCGCCACCCCGGCCGGCCGGTCCTGCGCGACGACGGCGGCGACCCACACCTGGTCGAGGACGGCCATGTCATCAGCAGCCGGACGTTTCCGCCCAGTTGGAGCGACGCGCCGCCCGAGTCCCCCCCGCCGAACGGCACGGCAAGGCTGCGGGTCTACCTCCAGGAGGCCTCGTACACCCGCACCAAGCTGACGACTCCCGAACTCCTCGACGCCGTCGGGGTGTTGCTCGACCACTGGACCCTCGGCTCCCGCGAGTCCGCGACGCTGGCCCGGCTCCTCGCGGGCACCGAGGGGCTGCGACCGGTCGGCCAGGTCACGGACCGGCTCGGGCGGCGCGGACAGGCGTACGAGTACGAGGGCGCCGGCTACCGGCGGATGCTGATCATGCAGCCGTCCACCGGTGCGGTCCTCGGCCTGGAGACCGTCGTCACCGGGGCGGAGCCGGAGTACGGCGTCAAGGCCGGCGACGTCATGGACTACAGCGCCTGGATGCGCTGATCACACCCCGAGCTGCCGGGCGGCGGCATCCACGGTCTGCTCCAGCAGCGTGGCGATCGTCATCGGACCGACACCGCCCGGCACCGGAGTGATCAGACCGGCCCGCTCCACGGCGGAGTCGAAGTCGACGTCGCCGACGTTTCCCGGGTTGTAGCCGGCGTCGATCACGACCGCGCCTGGCTTGATGTCCTCGCCCCGGATCAACCGCGGCCGCCCCACGGCGGCGACCACGATGTCCGCCTCCCGCACGACCGAGGACAGGTCCCGGGTACGGGAGTGGCAGTACGTCACCGTCGCGTCGCGGGCGAGCAGCAGCATGCCGGCCGGCTTGCCGAGGATGGCGCTGCGGCCCACGACCACGGCCCGCTTCCCGGACGGGTCGACGCCGTACTCGTCGAGCAGCCGCATGATGCCGCCCGGCGTGCACGACACGAAGCCCGGCAGGCCGAAGCTCATCGTCGCGAACGAGGCGAAGGTGACGCCGTCGACGTCCTTCTCGGGCGCGATCGCCTCGAACGCGGCCCGCTCGTCGATGTGCTCGCCCATCGGGTGCTGCAGCAGAATGCCGTGCACCCCCGGGGCGTCCGAGAGGGAACGCAGGGCGCCGACGAGTTCCTCGGTGGTCGTGGCGGCGGGAAGTTCCACCTGGCGCGACTCGATACCGGCCTTGCGGCAGCGGTTCCGCTTCATCCGGACATAGGTGACGGAGGCGGGGTCCTCGCCGACCAGTACCGTCGCCAGGCACGGCGCCGTTCCGGTCCGTCCGGTGAGGTCGGCCGCCCGCTTGGCGGTGTCCTCGACGATGCGCCGGGCAAGGGAGGTGCCGTCGATGAGCCGGGCCTGGGGCATGATCCACTCCTGGGCAGGTGTGACGTACCGCCCAGGCGCACGGCATCGACTCTGCGTGGCCGCTCCCCGGTGGTACTCCACCTCAGCGCCAGTCACGGCCCGCCCTCAGACTAGCCGAGCCGCCACGGCGGTCAGGAGCCCCTGTCACGGGGACGCCGAGAAGGTCCAGGTCGATCGGGCGATGATCTGGACCCTCGCGGTTGTGCCCCTTACTCGTCCTACTCGTCCCACGCCTGGATCAGGACCTCTTCGCTGATCTTGCCGTCACGCAGGGTGATCATCGACTCGGCCAGGACGCGTGTCCCGTCCGAGTACTGGCAGGACTGGCTGTAGGCGGCATGATCGCCCTGAATGATGCACTGGTCCACTTTGTGTGTCATGTCACGGCTGTAGATGTCCTCGAACATTGCGCCGATCTCCTGGCGACCGCGCAGAACCTTGGGCTGGCTGGGCTGGGTGTTGCGGTCCACGATGCGTACCTGCGCGTCGTCCGCATAGAGCGACAGAAGATCCGCCGCAGTGTGTCCTTCGACCCCCTTGCGCAGGGTGTCCGCGCTGAAGCCGGGAGTTGCCGTGGTGCCCATGATGACCTCCTTCGAGGGACGCGACCCGAGGAGCTGCGGGCCGCGAAGGACCCCTCCTTCGAGGCTCCTCCGCCGCGGCGGCCTCGGCAAGCGCAGCCGGAGCACTGCCCCTGATGGGTGAGTGGCGTGGCGCGGCCGTGACCGCCGCAGGCCCGGTGACGTTGTGGGAAGCATGATCTCAACACGACGTATCGTCGCCGCCGTTGGTCTCGCCGCAGGAATCACCGCCCTTGCCGCGCCGCTTGCCTGTGCGTCCGACGCGACCATCCAGAACAAGGACGCGAGCGAGCTCAACCCGATCTCCACGCTCGACTCGCTCGCCCAGAGCGGCATCCCGGCCGAGCGCAGGGCCGAGGTGCCGCGCCCTTCCGAGCAGCTGCAGCACCTGAACCGACTCAACAACCTCGAGCAGCTGGACCGGGTCGCCCGCATGGGAGCCGCCAGCGGGTTCCCGGGGGCCCTGTAACCCGCCGACGCCGCATCGAACGTCCCCCCCACAGCGAAAGGGCCGCCCGGAGACGGGCGGCCCTTTCGCTGTGGGGGTGACCTGATCACGACCCTGCTCTGGAAGGGTGAAGGAAGTGGAAACCGGGCCGGGGGTGCATCAGGAAGTCGTGGTGCGAGATGTTCCACGCGTAGGCGCCCGCGAGCGAGAACACCACCCGGTCGCCGGCCCTGAGCCCCGGCGCGGGGACCCGGCGGGCCAGGACGTCCTTCGGGGTGCACAGCTGCCCCGCCACGGTGACCTGCTCGCCCTCGGCGGCCGACCGCGGCCACGGGTGCGGCCAGGCGTCCACCTTCAGCACGGAACAGGGCTGGTCATGCCCCTTCGTCGCCGGGGTCCGCAAGTGGTGGGTGCCGCCGCGAACCACCGCGAACTCCTCGCCGTGGCTGCGCTTCACGTCCAGCACCTCGGTGGCGTACCAGCCGCAGTAGGCCGTCAGCGCCCGCCCCGGCTCGATGCGCAGGGTCAGCTCGGGGTGCGCCTCGGTCAGACGGGCGAGCCCCCTGCCGTACGCGGTCCAGTCGAAGCGGTGCTCCGGATCGGTGTAGTCGACGGTCATGCCGCCGCCGACGTTCACCTCGGCGAGCGGAACACCGAGGCCCGTCGCCCAGGACACCACGGACTGGGCCACCGCCAGCTGTTCCGCCGCCTCCAGGCCACTGGCCAGGTGCGCGTGAACACCCCGTAGTTCGAGGTGCGGATACGTGCCGTCGGTGAGCGCCCGTACGACGTCGACGGCCTGTGCCGGGTCCAGGCCGAACGGCGTCGGACGGCCCCCCATCGCCAGCGAGCTGCCCGCCAGCGCTCCGTCCGCGACCGGAAGATTGACGCGGACCAGCACCGCCACCCGGCGCCCCGGCGCGCAGGTCCGCGCCAGCTCGGCCAGCATGCGCAGCTCGTACGCGCTCTCCACATGGAAACGCTCGACGCCGAGCTCCAGCGCGGTCCGTACCTCGTCCGGTGTCTTGCCGGGACCGCCGAAGGCGAGCGGCCGGTCCGGGACCGCCTTGGCCACATGGGCGAGTTCACCGCCCGAGGAGACCTCGTAGCCGTCGACGTAGGGGCCGAGCGCGCCGAGGATCTCCGGCTCCGGGTTCGCCTTGGCTGCGTAGTACACCTCGACCCGCTCGGGCAGTGCGGCCCGCACGGCGGCGGCATGAGCACTCAGCGCCGCCAAGTCGTAGACGTACGCGGGCAGTTCGGTGACGGGCAGGGACAGGACGTGGTCGTGGACCGCGGGCGTCGGGTCGGTCATCGGGCGCTCCCGGTCGTGTCGCGCAGGATGTCCTCGGCGAGCGGTGACGGCAGCCGGACGTACCCGGCGTCCCGGTCCGCCTTGCGTTCCCAGCGGGTCAGCAGGTTGGCCTTGGCGGGCAGCGGCACTCCGGCGAGCAGGGCGGCGAGCCTCGGCGGGCAGCCGTGGCGGTCGGCGTACGCCTGGAGCGTGGCGCGCACCCGGGCCCACAGGGCCGCCTCCGCCTGCGGGTGCAGGTCGGCGAGGGCGGCGAGCAGCTCGGCGACGTGGTTGACGAGCAGGCAGTACACGACCCGGTCCCAGCCGCGCTGGGCGTCGTACGTCATCGGGCCCGCGACGTCGGGCGGCAGTGCGGCCAGCGTCTCGGCGTGGTGTTCGGGGACGAGCTTGGTGCCCTCCAGGTCGCGGAAGAGGACCTGGGCGGGCATGCCGTCGGCGCCGACGCACACCAGGACGTTCTGCAGATGGGGTTCCAGGACCAGGCCGTGGTCGAAGTAGGCGGCCAGGACGGGCGGGACGAGCAGGTCGAGATACGTCGTCCACCAGGCGAGGGTGGTGCGTACGTCCGCTCCGTCGAGGAGGCGGGAGACGTGGGCGGCGCCCGTCGGGTACTCGTCGGCGACCGCGGCGGCGAGGAGGGGGACGGTGCCGGGGGCGAGGCGGCGCGGCAGGCCCTCGCGGACGATGACGCCGAAGCCCTCGAACAGGTCGCGGTCGGGGGTGCCGTCCGGGCCGGGCAGGGCCAGCGTGCGGTAGGCCGGCTCGCGCAGCACGGCGCTGCCGGGGAAGCGGTCGGCCAGGTCGGCGAGTGCCGGGGCCAGCAGACGGGTCAGCGCGACGGCGCCGGACAGCTCATAACTGCTGTTCTTGCGCAGGCAGTTGGTGATGCGGACGTTCAGGCTGAACTTGAGGAAGGTCTCCCCGTCGTACAGGGTGCGCACCGAGGCGGTGGCCGCGAAGGGGTGTCCGCCCGGCCCCAGGTCGAGGATGTCACCGCGGTCGAGGGCGGCGCGCAGGGCCGGGTGGGCCCGGAGGGTCTCGTACTGCCAGGGGTGGGCGGGCAGCAACCGGTAGCCCTCGGGTACGTCCGAACGCAGGCGGTCCAGCGGGGCGGTCGCCGACGGGTCCGCGGACTCCTCGGCGATCAGATGGGCGCGGACGGCGAGGTGGTGCAGCGGGAAGGAGGCACCGACCTCGGGGGCATACGCGGACCAGGCGCGCGGGTCGCCGGTGCGGGCCTTGGGCGTGGGGTGGAAGCGGTGCCCGAAGAGCAGGGACTGCTCGGAGGCCAGGTAGGCGGAGAGGCGGTCGTCCGGGAGGCGGGCGGGGCGGTCGGCGGCGAGTGCGGTGGTGATGGCGTCATGGCTGGAGGTGATCTGCTCCAGGAACTCCTCGTTGCGTACGCCGGTGCGCAGCGACAGCTCGTCGTGGGTGTACTCGGCCAGGCGCCGCCAGTCCACCGCCGACCAGCCGTCCTCGCCCTGTTCGCTGACGGGGCCGGTGAAGCGGTGCGCGCCCAGCAGCGAGGTGCGGCGCAGCGCGACCCGTAGCAGCACCCCGCGGCGGGGCAGCCGCAGCAGCAGCCGGCCGTCGGCGACGACCGACTGGTGCTCGGGGCCCGACACCTCGCGCAGCAGGCAGTTGAGGAGCGTGTGGGCCACGGCGTCGTCGGCGGAGGGGAGCCCGGCGGGCGCGGCTGCAGTGGCGGGCGGGCAGAGCGAGATCGCGGTCCCCCCGGACGAGGTCTGGGGACGGATCAGCGAGGGCATCAGCGGCTCCTGCGGGTGCGGGGGGTCAGCGGGGGGAGGAGAGCGGCCAGTACGGTGACGGCGGCGGCCGCGCTGCCGATGAGCACGGGTGCGGCCGGGCCGAAGCGGGCGCTCCCCGCCGCCGCGGCCAGTCCGGCGGCGACCGCGCCGGCCTTGGAGAAGAACTCCAGCGAGCCGAACATCCCGCCCGGCGCCCGGCCCTTGGCGCAGTCGGCGGCCAGCACCGACAGACACACCAGGCCGAGAGTCAGACCCGCGCCCAGCAGCAGCCGTACGGCGATCAGCGTGGGCAGGGAACCGGCGACCCCGTGTCCGGCGAGCCCGAGCGCGATGCAGGCGAAGCCGAGCGCGATCCCGGTGCGGGGGCGGCGGTGGAAGGCGGAGTGCACGGCCAGCGCCGAGACCAGATAGCACAGGTGGGGGAGGGCGAACAGCACGCCGGAGAGGGTCGGTGAAGTGCCCGGGAGGCGGTCGTCGACGAGGGCGATCAGGTAGGGGAAGGAGATGACCGTGGAGAAGACGAAGGCGAACTCCAGGGCGTACAGGGTCTTGAGCGAGATCACCGGTGGCTCGTGCGCGGCAGTCGTCTCTGGGGCGTTCTCCGACTCCTGCGCGGTCGGCTCCGGTTCGGGCAGTGCCGCCAGCAAAAGGGCGGCCGCCAGCGGCAGTACCGCGAGCAGGGCGTACTGGCGGTGCGGTGACAGCCGGCCCGACAGCGAGCCGACCACGATCGGGGCCACGACCAGCGCGGCCCGCGCGCTGCCCTGCATCAACGTGAGCGCCTTGGACAGGGCCGGCCCCTCCAGGGCGGCACCCAGGTACCCGTTGGACGCGGCGAACGTGCCGCCCAGGATGCCCTGCAACACCAGCGCCACCGTGAACGTGGCCAGGGAGTCCGCCCAGCCCGCGAGCAGGAAGGCCACGGCCAGCCCCAACTGGGCGCGCAGCAGCAGCCGTTTACGGCCGTAGCGGTCGGCGAGGCGCCCCCACAGCGGGGCGCCCAGCGCCCCGAACACCGTCGGGACGACGTACAGCACCCCCGCCCAGCGGGCATGGCGGTCACCCAGCTCCGGGAGGATCTCGGTGAGATACGGCGGCAGCCCGAGCGCCGCGAAGGACGCCACGAAGTAGCAGCCCGCGACCGCGTGCACATGCCCGCGGGTGAACGCCGTACCCGGCATCCGCAGGATCTCGGTGCTCATGCGGAACCCCCCTCGGACAGCAGGTAGTTGGGGCCGCTCGTGTAGTGCTTGTTGATGTCAGCGGCCCCCGAGCGCTCCTTGCTGAGCAGCGTGCCGGCCGTGACCATGGCCTTGACCGGCAACCGCGGCGCATCGAGGACACGCGCCCGCAGGACGGCGCCCGCATCACCGCCGAGCCGGTCGACGGCCTCCGCGAGCCGATCGCGTACGAGCGCCAGCAGCGCGTCCCGGTGCTCGGTGAGCCCGAATGCGTAGGCTCCGGCACACAGATGGACCGTGATGGTGGCGAACACGTCGGCCACCGGCCCGTCCCCGGCGGTGAAGGTCCGCGGATCGTCGAAGCCCCACGGCCCGGGCAGTACGGTCGCCAGCCGGGTCGCGTTGACGCGGGGCCCGTCGTTGTCCTTGAACAGCAACCGCAGACCGCCCGGCCCCAGCACCAGCGAGACGTTCTGCTGGTGCGACTCCAGGGCGATGCCGTAGCCGAACAGGGTCGTCTGCCAGTCGAACAGCAACGACAGGCAGGCATCCAGCAGGGCCAGTGGATCGCCGCCGTAGAAGCGGTCGGCCAGGTGGTCGAGGACCAGTCGGCCGCCGGGCGCCTCGGCGAGGAGCGCGGCCAGCGGAACGACGACGGAGTCCTCGGGAGTGGCCGGGAAGCGGCGGCAGAGAACTGCCAGCAGTTCGTGTCCGGCGTGCGCGTACGTGGTCTCGTCCGCGTGCAGGATCGTGTCCCGGAAACGCGGTTCGCGCGCGATCACGGCCTCCACCAGCCGCTGCCCCGCCGCGCCGTCGACGAGCGTGCCGGGCTTGATGGAGCGTTTGTTGCGCAGGCCCAAGGTGGCCGTGGCCAGGGGGAGTTTGAGGTGCAGGGACGGATCCGCGGCCACCGCGACCGTGCGCATCGAGAGCGTCGGCAGGACTTCGAGGTGAGCCTGCTCGGCGAGCAGCGCACGGCCGGCGAGGCCGGTGGTCCGCAGCGCCTCCTCGAGCGGCGCGCCCACGGTCAACGGGTGTACGGGCAGCGCCAGATGGGTCTGCTCGACCTCGGGCAGACCGAGCCGCGCGGGCGAGGGCCACAGCCCGGGAAGCGGGCCGGTCAGGGTCACCGCCTCACGCGGCACCACGAGCCAGCGCAGGGCGAAACGGGGATGGAACTCCGGTGCGTACGACCGCAGTTGCTCCTCCGACAGCCCTGAGCGGCCGCGTGCGGTCGGGTAGACGGGATGGTCGAGGCGGGCCGCGAGGGTGTCGTACGCCAGACCCGTCCACCGGGCCGGATCGTCCCCGTACCGGTCGATGAGCCGTCGGCCGACCTCGTCCCGGGTCCGCTCGTGCAGCCGCATGGTGTCCAGCGTCTGACGGCACTCCTCGGCGAACGCGTCGAAGCCCCCGCGGTCCACGGGCTCGGCCAGCTCACGCAGCGCACCGAGCACGGTCTCGTACGAGGTCAGCTCGGTGCCGTCCGACTCGCGCGCGAGCAGGGGCAGCCGGGCGCGGTGCTCGCACTGGTAGCCGTCCTCGGTGACGGGCAGCAGCAGGGCGTCCTCGGCGGTGGGCAGCCTTAGCCAGGCGCCGTCAGGGCGGTGCACGAGCGCGCTGCGGCTGCGCAGCCCGACCACGTCCTCCCGCAGCAGGGCGCTGAGCACGCGGGTGAGCAGCTCCGCCTCACAGGTGTCCGTCACGGTCGGCGTGGTCACGGCTGGATCTCCCAGCGCTGCGCGGCCAGGAAGCCGGCCGACGCCCGGTCCACCGTCGCCTGGTCGGTGCCGACGGCCCGCAGGACCCCGAGGTAGTCGCGGTTGGTGCGGTACAGCTCGTGCCGCTCGCCCACTGGTCGCAGTGGACGGTATGTCAGATGCGCGCCGTCGACAGTCAGTTCCTGGGCTGCGGGGGCTTCGATCAAGGTTCCGGCGCGGTCGGCGCAGGGGTAGTCCAGGCGCGCGGCGCCGTCGCGGCGGCCTCCCAGGTCGGTGGGGAGACGCTCGCCGAGATGGGCGCGGAGGATCAGCTCGAAGAGCGGTATGTCCAGCAGCCTGGCCAGCAGCAGATCGCACTGGTCGCCGATGGCACGGTAGTTGACCTCGATGATCCTGGCCCGGCCCGCGTGCACCACGAACTCGGTGTGACAGGCGCCGAACCCGACGCCCAGCGCGTCCAGCTGGGCGAGAACCTGTGCGACGACCGGCTCGGGATGGGCCGGCACGAAAGTGAGGCGCTCCTCGATGAAGTACGGCGGGGGCGACAGCTCCGTGTGGAAGCCGCCCAGCACATGGCGCACATGCCCGTCACCGAGCGTCTCCAGGGTGTACAGCTCGCCGGGTAGGTACTCCTCGACGAGCAGGACGGCTCCGGGGCGGCGCTGAAGGATGTCCTTGGCGTGCGTGGTCAGCTGCTCGGCGTCGTCGACCAGGACGACGTCCTCGCTGGCTACGCCCTCGCGGGGCTTGAGGACGCAGGGGTACGGCGCGTCGTCCGGAGCGACCGGCTCCATGAGCTCGGCCGACCACACCGTGTCCACGCCTGCGGCGGCCAGCCGGCGCCGCATCTCCGCCTTGTCCTTGGTGGCGAGGGCGGCCCGCCAGTCCTTGGCGGGCAGGCCGAAGTAGGCGGCGGCGAGGGCGGCCTGGGCCTGGAGGTGGTCGCTGTTGGTGAAGACGGCATCAGCACGGTGGTGCGTCGAGATGCGGGTGATGACCGCCCGGTGGTCGCGGACATCGCACTCCAGGACCTCGGTCTCGGGGTGGGCGCGACGGTGGGCCTCGGGCTGGTCGGTGAGGACGGTGACGTCCAGGCCCAGCCGGGCGGCGGCGGGCAGGAAGCCCTCGGAGACGGAGTCGGTCGGATTGAGGGCAAGCAGATACAGGCGCATGGCTGAGGGACAACTTCCGCTGGCGGGTGGGGGGTCGGGGGCGGGCGCGGCGGTGCTGCGGCCCGCCCCGAGGGAGCGGGAGTTACTTCTTCGGGAGCTCCACGCCGGTGGCCTTCGCCACGTCCCCCAGCATCTGCTCCGCGGCCTGGACGCCGATGCCGGACATCCACGTCTCGTCCGGGACGGTGAAGACCTTGCCGCCCTTGACGGCCTTGAGGGACTTCCAGACCGGGTTGGAGGTGACCTGCGTCTGCTGGGTCTTGTCCGGGGTGTCGGCGGTGGTCACGAAGATCAGGTCGGCGTCGGCCTGGTCGATCTCCTCCGGGCTGACGTCCTTCATGGTGACGGCGGGGTCGTTCGACACCTGGGACTTGGGCCGCTTGAAGCCGATGTCGTTGAGCACGACACCGCTGTAGGAGTTGGTCTGGTAGAGGCGGGTCGGACCGGCGATGAAGCGCACCACGGACGCGGTCGGCATGGTGCCGCCGTCCTTCTTCCTGATGGCCTCACCCAGCGCCTTGGCCTGCGTCTCGTACTCCTTGAGCTTCGCGGCGGCCTCCTTCTCCAGGCCGAGCGCCTCGGCGTGCACCTTGAGGTTCTGCTTCCAGACACCACCGGTGGTCTCCGTGAAGACGGTCGGGGCGATCGCGCTGAGCTTGTCGTAGACCTTCTCGTGCCGGACCTTCGACGACAGGATCAGATCCGGCTTCAGCGAGGCGATCTTCTCCAGGTTGGGCTCCAGGAGCGGGCCGACGTCGGCCGTGCCGCTCAACTCGCCCTTCAGGTAGGTCGGGAAGCCGCCCTCGCTCTTGAAGTGCGGGGCGACCGCGCCGACCGGGTCGATGCCGAGCAGGGTGACATCGTCCAGCTCACCGGTGTCGAGCACCACGACCCGCTTCGGCTGCGAGGGGATCCTGACGTCGCCCATCACCGTCTTGAGGGTGCGCGGGAAGCCGGCCGATGCCGCGCCGGCGGCCTTCGCCGGGTCGGCCGCATCGGTCTTCTCGCTGCCGCAGGCGGCCAGTACGGCCGTACCGAGCACGACGGAGAGCAGCACGGCGATCAGCCGGCCGATTCCGCGCAGGGGGGAGCGCTTGAACATGGGGGGTGGGTCTTTCTGGTAGGGGAGTGGTGGGTCAGGCGGATGCGGCCGGTTGCCGGACCGCGCTGCTCTTCGGGACGACCAGCGGGGTGCCGGTCTCCGGGTCGGGGATCACCCGGCAGTCCACGTCGAACACGGACCTGACCAGGTCCGCGTCGAGGACGTCGGCCGGGGCGCCGGCGGCGGCGAGGCGGCCCTCCTTGAGGACCACCATGTGGTCCGCGTAGCGGGCGGCCTGTCCGAGGTCGTGCAGCACCATCACCACGGTGCGGCCCGCCTCGGCGTGCAGGGCGGCCACCAGGTCGAGGACGTCGAGCTGGTGCCGCAGGTCGAGGAAGGTGGTCGGCTCGTCGAGCAGCAGCAGCTCGGTGTCCTGCGCCAACGCCAGTGCGATCCAGGCGCGTTGACGCTGACCGCCGGAGAGCCGGTCGACGGGCTGGTCGCGCAGGGACGCGGTGCCGGTGCGCTCCAGGGCCTCGTCCACCGCCCGCTGGTCCGCCGCCGACCAGGGGCTCAGCAGCCGCTGATGCGGATACCGGCCCAGGCGTACGAGCGCCTCGACGGTGATCGCCTCGGGGGTGACCGGCTGCTGGGGCAGCAGTCCCATCCGGCGGGCGAGCGTCCGCGCCGACATACGGTGGATGTCCGCGCCGTCCAGCGTGACAGTGCCCGCGGACGGGGCGAGCAGCCGGCTCAGCCCCCGCAACAGGGTCGACTTCCCACAGGCGTTGGGCCCCACGATCGCCGTGACGTCACCGCCCGGCAGCGTCAGATCGAGCCCGCCGACGACGAGCCGGTCGCCGTAGCGCAGATCGAGGCCCTGGGTCTGCAACTGGTTGGTCATGCGTGGCTCCTCTGGACGGGTGAGCTCTGCCGGAACATCAGCACCAGCAGCCAGGGCGCGCCGAGCGTGGCGGTGACCGCCCCGACCGGCAGCCCCTCGACTGGCAGCAGGTGCTGCACCACCAGGTCGGAGGCGAGCAGCAGCACCGCTCCGGTGAGACCGGCCAGCCCCAGGGACGCGGCCGTCGGCGGACCGGTGACCAGGCGCACGAGGTGCGGCACGGCGAGCGCGACGAAGGTCACCGGACCGGCGAGCGCGGCCGCGAGCGACGCCAACGCCACGGCGACGAAAAGAAGTTGGAGACGCGCGGCGGACGTCCGCAGGCCCAGTGCCCCGGCCGATTCGTCCCCGAGGTCGAGCACGGCCAGCCGCCGGTGCAGTACGAGGGCGGTGGCGAACGCGAGCACCATGGCTCCGGCCGCCCCCCACACCTCCGGCCATGTCCGCCCGTACACCGAGCCGGTGGTCCACTGCAGCGCCGAACCCGCGAGCTCGGCCGGGAAGCGCACGATCATCAGGTTCACGGCGGCGGCCAGCCCCGCCTGCACGGCGAGCCCGGTGAGCACCAGCCGGGTGACGGGGAGCCCGGACCGCCAGCCGAACACCCCCAGCAGCAGCGCCGAGAGCAGGCCGCCGCCCAGCGCGCCGAGGGGGATCAGCGTCTGCGAGGCCCCGGCGGCGATCAGCGCGACCGCACCCAGCGAGGCCCCGCCTGTCACGCCCATGACATCGGGAGACGCCAGGGGGTTGCGGAACAGCCGCTGCAGCACACAGCCCGCCGCTCCCAGACCGGCACCGGCCACGATCGCCGCCACCGCCCTGGGCGCCCGGAACTGCTGCACCACCAGTACGTCCCCGGAGTCCCCGAGCCCGACCAGCGCCCGCAGCGCCGTGCCGGCGGGCATGGGCATCTCGCCGGTCGTCAGGGAGACGGTGAGCAGCACGAACAGTAGGAGGAGTCCGCCGGCGGCGAACACCAGGACACGGCGGCGCATCCGGATGCGGGGCAGGGACTTGGCAGGGGCGGTGGCGACGGCGGCGGTCATCGGGCCACCTTCCGGGCCAGCAGCGCGAGCAGGGGCGCGCCCAGGAACGCCGTCACGATGCCGACCTCCAGTTCCGAGGGGCGGATCACCATGCGGCCGAGGACATCGGCCGCGAGCAGCAGCAGCGGTCCTGCGATCAGACAGCCGGGCACCAGCAGCCGGTGGTCGGCGCCCAGCAGGGGACGTACGAGATGGGGCGCGGCGAGGCCGATGAAGGCGACCGGCCCGGCCATGGCGACCGCCGATCCGGCGAGCAGGACCACCGCGATGCCGCCGGCCAGCCGGATCCGGGCCACGGGCACCCCGAGCGCCTGGGCCGAATCGTCGCCCAGGGCAAGGGCGTTGAGAGCAGGTGACACGGCGAGGGCGACCACCAGGCCGAGCAGCAGGGTCGGCAGGACCGGCCACAGCACGTCGAGGGGCCTGCCGGACAGGGATCCGGCCAGCCAGAAGCGGGCCTCGTCGAGGGTGCGCTGGTTCAGCAGCATCACCGCCGACGTCCAGGACAGCAGCACCAGTTGGAGCACGGTGCCGCCGAGGGCGAGCCGTACGGGATCGATGTCCCCGGCGCGGCGGGCCAGCGCCTGGGCGAAGAGGGCGGCGCCCGCGGCCCCGGCGAACGCGAACCACACGTACTGCACAGGGTCGTTGAGCTTCAGCGCGAAGATCGCGACGACGACCGCGAAACCGGCGCCCGCGTTGATGCCGAGGGTGGTCGGCGACGCGAGCGGATTGCGGGTGATGCCCTGCGCGACGGCCCCGGCGACCCCGAGCGCGGCCCCCACCGCGAGACCGATGACGGTGCGCGGCAGCCGCAGCCCGGTGACGACGAGCGCCTCCCGGCCCTGGGCGTGGCCGAACAGTGCGTCGGCCACCGTGGACAGGGGCACCGACCGGGCGCCGAGCGCGAGACTCAGCGCGGTGCAGAGCACCAGGGCGCCCAGTCCGGCGAGGAACAGGGGGAGGTGTCTGAGGGCAGGGGACGGCACACCGACAGGTGCGCCCGGTCGGGTCGCAGTCACAAGCCGTGAGCTTAGGCTAGCCTTCCTTTACTTTTCAATCGCGAGATGACGCTGACGTGGGGGTTCCATGATCAGCACCAGTGAATGCCCTGCTGATCACCCTCGCCCCGCCGTGAAGTAAGGTGAGCCTTACCTTCTCGGTTCGCTTTGAACTTCCTGTGCTGGAGCGCCCATGTCCGTGGCTCTGAAGACCCCGTCCGCCGGTGCCGTCACGCATGCCCTCGGCGCCGCCTACCGCAGACTCGCCGACATCTGCGAACCGCTGGACGTACGGGTCGCCGAGCCGGGCCACGAGCCGCAGGCCGCGGTCACGGCAGCCGAGTTGGCGTCGGACCGCAGCGTGCTCGACGCCTTCGTCGACGCCGAGGCGGCCCGCATCCACGCCCGATACGGCGTCACCGCCCGCCGCGACGTCGCCGCCTCACGCGCCCTGCACGACTACGCCTGGACCCTCGGCGTCCTGCTGGGCGGGACCTGGTACCTCGAACGGCGCGTACCCCGCATCCGCCCCGAGGACCTGCGACTGCACCTCGCAACGGGTGCGTACACGATCACCCCCGGCACCGAGCTCGCCTGTCTGCCCGGCGACCCCCTCGCCTCGCTTCCCGGTGCACTGACGGCCCCTCAGGAAGAGTCCCTGCGAGCCGCGTTGCGCATGTCGACGGCCGACCACATGCGCCCGCTGCTGTCCGCGATCGGCCCCGTCGCACGACGCGGCGCGCGTTCCCTCTGGGGTCTGGTCGCCGACGACCTCGTATCCGGCATCTGGTACCTCGGCCGCATGCTCGGCCAGGAGACCACAGCCGTACGAGCCGCCACCGAAGTCCTCCCGACCGCCGTGCCCCCGTACCCGGCAGGCGCCGACTTCCGCCGGCTGGTGGCCGACGACGGCCGACGGCACGCCACGCGCACGCGTACTGGCTGCTGCATGTTCTACGCAATCCGCCCCACCGAGGCGTGCGCGACCTGCCCCCGCACCAGCGATACGGAGCGCCTGCGCAGACTCCAGAACTGAGAAGGAGACGGCCGTTGGAGCGCCCCTCAAGGGGCGCGGGGAACTGCGCGACCGGCCACGACGACGCCGCAGACAAACGAACAAATCAGTTGGTGGCAAGGAACTGTGTAGCCGCCAACTCCGCGTACAGCGGATCCCCTGCAACCAGTTCCCGATGGGTACCCACCGCCCGCACCCGCCCCGCCTCCATCACCACGATCCGCTCAGCCATCGTCACGGTGGACAGCCGATGCGCAACAACAAGCACGGTGGTAGTCCGGGCGACATCGTCGACCGTATCCCGCAGCGCCGCCTCATTCACCGCATCCAACTGCGAGGTCGCCTCGTCGAGCAACAGCAGCCGAGGCCGGCGCAGCAACGCGCGGGCGATGGCGACCCGCTGCCGCTCACCGCCCGACAGCTTGGTGCCCCGGTGCCCCACCAGTGTGTCGAGGCCGCCGGGCAGCCGGGCGACCAGAGCGTCCAGCCGGGTGGTCTTCAGCACACGGGTCACCGCGTCGTCGTCCGCATCCGGATTGCCCAACAGCAGATTGTCCCGCAGTGAACCCGACAGCACGGGAGCGTCCTGCTCCACATAGCCGATCGCCGAACGGAGCCTCGGCAACTCCCAGTCCTGCAGGGCGATTCCGTCCAGGGTTATGGTCCCGGACTCGGGATCGTAGAACCGCTCGATGAGCGAGAACACCGTCGTCTTGCCAGCGCCGGACGGGCCGACGAACGCGGTCATGCCACGAGCCGGCACGGCGAACGTCACCCCGTGATGGACGTACGGCAGATCGTCGGCGTACCGGAAGCGGACCTCGTCGAAGGCGACCGCAGCCGGCTCGGTGCCCGGAGCGGGCAACGGGGCGGGCCGGGCCGCCGGTTCGGAGGGCAGACTCAGCGCCTCCTGGATGCGGGCGAGAGCGGCGGCACCCGTCTGGTACTGCGTGATCGCACCGACCACCTGCTGGATCGGCGACATCAGATAGAAGACGTACAGCAGGAACGCCACCAGGGTGCCGATCTGGATGGCCCCGGTCGCCACCCGGGCCCCGCCCACCGCGAGCACCGTGATGAAGGCGATCTGCATGGCGAGGCCGGCTGTGTTGCCCGCCGCCGCCGACCACTTGGCGGCGCGCACGCTCTGCCGCCACGACTCCTCGGCGGCCTCGTGCAGGGTTCGCTCCTCGCGGTCCTCGGCGCCCGACGCCTTCACCGTGCGCAGCGCGCCGAGAGTCCGCTCCAACGAGGCCCCCATGACACCGACCGCGTCCTGCGCCTGCCGGCTGGCCCGGTTGATGCGCGGCACGATCACCCCGAGCACCGTGCCCGCCCCGAGGATCACGCACAGGGTGACGCCGAGCAGCACCGGGTCCACCAGTCCCATCATCACCACCGTCGCGACGAGGGTGAGCCCGCCCGTGCCGAGGCCGACCAGCGAATCGGTCGTCACCTCGCGCAGCAGCGTGGTGTCCGAGGTGATGCGGGCCATCAGATCGCCCGGCTCGCTGCGGTCCACCGCGGGGATGCGCAGCCGCAGCAGATACGAGGACACGGCGCGCCGCGCGCCGAGCACCACCGACTCCGCGGTCCGCCGCAGTACATACGAACCGAGCGCGCCCAGCGCGGCGTTGGTGACCACCAGCCCCGACATGGCGAGCAGTGCGCCGGTGATGGCCCGGTCGTGCGACAGATCGTCGATCAGCCCCTTGGCCACCAGCGGCAGCAGCAGCCCGGTGGCCCCCGTGACCAGCGACAACAGTGCGCCGGTCAGCAGGGCCCACCGGTGCGGTCGTACATAGGCGAGGAGCAGCCGCCAGGCGGGTGGTCGGGGCTCGGGCTCGGCGATGCTCACGGCGCTCCTCGGGAGTCGGGCGGAGCATTCAGGCTACGTCGGCGCCCGCCCCCGAGGCGCGGCCGCTCCCGGCCGGGGACCGCACGGACGCGGCGGGCTCCGGCGCCGTTACTGATCAGTCACCCCTAGGGTCGTAAGCGCGGACATCCGCAGACGAAAGCATCCGCAGACGAAAGGTTCAACGCCATGGCGCAGGAAGTACGCGGCGTGATCGCACCGGGCAAGGGCGAGCCGGTGCGGGTGGAGACGATCGTCGTGCCGGACCCCGGTCCGGGGGAGGCGGTCGTACGGATCCAGGCGTGCGGGGTGTGTCATACCGATCTGCACTACAAGCAGGGCGGTATCAGCGACGACTTCCCCTTCCTGCTCGGTCATGAGGCGGCCGGTGTGGTGGAGTCGGTCGGCGCGGACGTCACGGACGTCGCCCCCGGCGACTTCGTGATCCTCAACTGGCGAGCCGTGTGCGGGAATTGCCGGGCCTGTCTGCGCGGGCGCCCCTGGTACTGCTTCAACACCCACAACGCCCAGCAGAAGATGACCCTGGAGGACGGCACCGAGCTGTCCCCGGCGCTGGGCATCGGCGCGTTCGCGGAGAAGACCCTGGTTGCGGCGGGGCAGTGCACGAAGGTGGATGCGAGCGTCGCCCCGCAGGTGGCGGGGCTGCTGGGCTGCGGGGTGATGGCCGGCATCGGCGCGGCGATCAACACCGCAAGCGTCGGGCGCGGTGACACGGTAGCCGTCATCGGCTGCGGCGGCGTGGGTGACGCGGCGGTCGCGGGAGCGAACCTTGCGGGCGCCGCGAAGATCATCGCGGTGGACATCGACGACCGGAAGCTTGCCAAGGCACGGGAAATGGGCGCCACGCACACCGTCAACTCCAAGGAGTCCGACCCCGTGGCGGCCGTCCGCGAGCTGACCGGCGGCTTCGGCGCCGACGTCGTCATCGAGGCGGTGGGCCGCCCGGAGACGTACCAGCAGGCCTTCTACGCCCGCGACCTCGCCGGCACGGTCGTCCTCGTCGGAGTGCCCACTCCCGAGATGAAGCTCGAACTGCCGCTCCTGGACGTGTTCGGGCGGGGCGGATCGCTGAAGTCGTCCTGGTACGGCGACTGCCTGCCCTCCCGCGACTTCCCGATGCTGATCGACCTGCATCTGCAGGGCCGCCTGCCGCTGGACAAGTTCGTCACCGAGACCATCCGACTCACCGACGTGGAGAAGGCGTTCGAGCGGATGCACCACGGCGACGTGCTGCGTTCGGTGGTGGTGCTGTGATGACCGCACGCATCGAACGCCTCGTCACCTCCGGCACCTTCAGCCTCGACGGCGGCACCTGGGAGGTCGACAACAACGTGTGGATCGTCGGCGACGACCACGAGGTCATCGTCATCGACGCGGCCCACGACGCCGACGCCATCGCCGAAGCGGTCGGCGACCGCCGCCTGGCGGCCATCGTGTGCACCCACGCCCACAACGACCACATCGACGCCGCGCCCGCGCTCGCCGACCGCACCGGCGCGACCGTCTGGCTGCACCCCGACGACCTGCCGCTGTGGAAGCTCACCCACCCCGACCGCGACCCCGACGCCCACCTGGCCGACGGCCAGGTCATCGAGGCGGCAGGGGTCGACCTGACGGTCCTCCACACCCCGGGCCATGCGCCGGGGGCCGTGTGCCTGTACGACCCCGCCCTGGCCGCGGTCTTCACCGGCGACACCCTCTTCCAGGGCGGCCCCGGCGCGACCGGCCGCTCCTACTCCCACTTCCCGACGATCATCGACTCCATCCGCGACCGCCTGCTGACCCTCCCTCCGGAGACCAAGGTCCTCACCGGCCACGGCGATCCGACCACCATCGGAGCCGAAGCGCCCCACCTGGAGGAATGGATCACCCGCGGCCACTGAAACTCCTAGGATCACGTCCCATGACCCCGACCTCCGGAACGCTCGAAGAACTCCACGGCGTACGCGTCCTGCGCTGTACGCCCGACGGCCCGCTGCTCGACGGTGAACAGGCCGCCCTCGATCTGATCGGCGACGCGATGGGGTACGACGCGCAGCTGGTCGCGCTGCCCGTCGAGCGGGTGGCGGACGAATTCTTCCGGCTGCGGTCCGGGATCGCGGGCGCCGTCATGCAGAAGTTCGTGAACTACCGGGTGCGGCTCGCCCTCGTCGGCGACCTCTCCCGGCACCTTGCCGAGAGCTCGGCACTGCGCGACTTCGTCCACGAGACCAACCAGGGCAGCCACATCTGGTTCCTGGCGGACGAGGACGCCCTCGCCGCGAGACTGCGACCGTAAAAGGCGACAGAAGATGTCCGGCTTCCCCGGCACCCTCGACAGGGACAGCAGCCGCAGGGAAAGGGGAGGCCGGACATGTCCGCACCACTGAAGCGCACGGTGGCGCTGGTCGCCGGGGCGACGCGGGGCGCGGGCCGCGGGATCGCGGTGCAACTCGGTGCCGCCGGTGCCACGGTCTACGTCACCGGACGCACCACCCGTGCGCAGCGCTCGGAGTACGACCGCGCCGAGACCATCGAGGACACCGCCGACCTCGTCACCGAGGCGGGCGGCCAGGGCATCGCCGTACCCACCGACCACCTCGACCCCGTACAGGTCCGCACCCTCGTGGACCGCATCGCGGCCGAACAGGGCCGCCTCGACGTCCTCGTCAACGACATCTGGGGCGGCGAGAAGCTCTTCGCCTGGGACAGGCCCCTCTGGGAGCACGACCTCGACGACGGACTCCGGCTGCTCCGGCTCGCCGTCGAGACCCACGCGATCACCAGCCACCACGCACTGCCCCTCCTGCTGCGCCACCCCGGCGGCCTGGTCGTCGAGGTCACCGACGGCACCGCCGAGTACAACCGCGACACCTACCGCGTCTCCTTCTTCTACGACCTCGCCAAGGCGTCCGTGCTGCGCATGGCCTTCGCCCTGGCCCATGAACTCGGACCGTGCGGGGCGACGGCCGTCGCGCTGACACCCGGCTGGCTGCGCTCGGAGATCATGCTCGACCAGTTCGGCGTCCGCGAGGACAACTGGCGCGACGCCCTCAAAAGCGTCCCCCACTTCGCCATCTCCGAGACCCCGCACTACGTGGGCCGCGCCGTCACCGCCCTAGCCGCCGACCCCGACGTGGCGCGGTGGAACGGCGCGTCCCTCTCCAGCGGCTCACTCGCCCGGGAGTACGGCTTCACGGACCTCGACGGCAGCCGTCCGGACGCCTGGCGGTACATCGCCGAGGTCCAGGACGCGGGGAAGCCGGCGGACCCGACCGGATACCGGTGAGTTCAGGCGGAGTTCACGGGTGGCAGCGGCCAACGGGCCGAATGGCCGGGCGGCAGCGCCAGATCGTCGCGTACGGCAACGTAGTAGCCCTCACGTCCGGCCCGCTGCCGCTCCAGCAGGTCCCGCCAGGCCTGAGGGTCCCGTGTGCCCTCGCGCAGGAACCGCTCCATCTCCAGCACGGCGGTGACCCAGACCCGCGCCTTGTTCACCACCTCGGTGCTGCCCAGCAGGATCAATGCCTCCCCGGCCGGGTCCCGGGCGACATTGGCCTCGGCGAACAAGGGCGCTGCCTCCTCGGGTGACAGGGGGTGAGGATGCCCGTCGTTGCCGAGGTGGGACGCCACCCGGTAGGTGAGGTGGATGGTCTGCTTGAGTGTCCGCGCATAGTCGGCATACACAGTCAGCCGCCGCTCCTCCCACCGAGCCGCCCGCTCCCGCTGGAACCGCGCCCGGTCGCCCCGTACAACCGCCAGATAGGAACCGAGCGCGCCGATCACGACACCTATGAGCGCGGGAAGTTGCTGCATGAACGCGGACATGGCCGCACCGTACCTGCCTCGTCGATCGCCCGGCGAGTAGCTTCGGCCCATGGCTGACACCAAGCGTTTCGAGGGGTACGGAGTTCTCGTCACCGGCGCCGCCCGCGGCATCGGAGCCGCCGTCGCCCGGCGGCTGGCCGGGGAAGGGGCGCGGGTTCTGCTGACCGACGTTGACGCATGCGAGGCGGCCAGGACCGCGGCTGTGCTGCGTGAACAGGGCCTGGCCGCCGAGACGTTGGGGTGCGACGTGGCCGACCGGTCCTGGGTGGAGGCGGCCGTCGAGCATGCCGTGGACGCCTTCGGTTCGCTGGACGTCCTGGTCAACAGCGCGGCGAGCTGCACCCCCGGCACCCCGCTGTTCGAGGACGGCTCGGACGAGGCCTGGGACCGCGATCTCGACATCACCTCGACCGGCGCCTACCGCTGCTGTCGCCCAGCCCTTCCGCGCCTGGCCGCTTCCGGCCGCGGCGCCGTCGTCAGCATCGGTTCCGCCAATGCGGGTGCGGACGGCCCGCCCCTGGGGCATGCATCACGCTGTGACCTGCGGCACTGCGAATGTCACCGTTTCGTCGCATCGTGAGGGGGCCTTGCAACCGATCGCGCCGGACGCCGGTCTAGCTGGCAGAGAGTGCAGATCTGACCGAATCCGACCGCACGAAAGGCAAGGCAGGCCATGGGGGACATACGCAGACGGGGTGCCGTCGTACTGGGGATCACCGGACTGGTGGCGCCGCTCACACTCGCACTGGGCGCAGGGTCGGCCCAGGCGTCCACGAGCTGCACCACGAGCACCGGGCCCTACCAGAAGCAGGTCGAGAAGTTCCTCGGCCTGACCGTCGACGGCAAGCAGTCCGCAACGGACTGCAAGGCGATCAAGGCCTTCCAGACCAAGCACGGCATCACCCCGAACATCGGATACGCGGGTTCCGTCACCTGGGGCGTGATGGACCTCATGAACAAGCAGAAGGCCGTCGGGAACAACCCCAACAGGGGCGGCGCCTGCCCGACCAACAAGGGCCGCATAGCCTGCGTGAACCTCACCCTCCAGCTCAGCTGGATCCAGGACGGCAGCAGGCTCGTCTACGGCCCCGTCCCGGTCCGCACCGGCCGCGACGGCTACGAGACCCGCACCGGCCTGAAGAAGATCTACTGGCGGGACAAGAACCACGTCTCGAACATCTACAACGTGCCCATGCCCTACAGCCAGTTCTTCGACGGCGGCCAGGCCTTCCACTCGGTCAACCTCAGCATGTGGAACCCGCCGGGCTCCCACGGCTGCGTCAACATGACCCCCACCACGGCCAAGAAGTACTGGGACCTGTTGAAGACCGGCGACGACGTCTTCGTCTACGGCCGCAAGCCGGGCACCTGAGCAGGCACCCGGCCCGGCGTCCCGCCTACTGCGGGGCGTCCCCGAAGTCCGGGATCTCCAGCCTGACCCCGCCCTGCCGCGCCGACTCGTGCGCGACGATGCCCGGCAGGGTGTAGCGGGCGGCCACCCACGCGTTCACCGACGGCAGCGACCGCGTGGTCACGGCGGTCACGAAGTCGTCGACGAGGAAGTGGTGGCTGCCCTCGTGCCCGTTGTGCAGGTTGTCGAACTCCCGCGGCAGCCGCGCCCGGTCGTGCACCGGTGCCGAACCCGAGGTGAAGGCGGCCCGCAGATCCGGCGCGATGTGCTGGAGTGACGGATCGTCGGGAGACAGGGTGGGCTTGGGCTCCAGCAGCTCACTGATGTCCTTCACCCCCTTCTTGTCCTGCCACAGGGCCACCGTGGCGAGCTGCTCCATGCTCGCCTCGGTCCCGAAGAACCGGAAACGCGACTCCCGGATGTGCGAGGGATAGCCCACCCGCCGGAACTCGTTCGTACGGAACGATCCGCCGCCCGCCACCTCGAACAGCGCGGTGGCGTTGGAGAAGTCGTTGCCGAACTGGCTGACCTCCTTGTCGAAGACGCCGTCGCCGCGCTCGTCCACGACCCCGATGGCCGACACGCTCACCGCGTGCGTCTGCCAGGCGCCGAGCACACCGCCCACCGAGTGCGTGGGGTAGAGCAGCGGGGGATAGCTGGCGGTCTGCTTCCAGTTCTCGCCGCCGCTGTACTGGTAGGCCTCGTAGAACCCGAGGTCCATGTCGTGGACGTAGTCGCCCTCGGCGTAGAAGATCCGTCCGAAGGCGCCCTCGGCGATCTGGTTGCGGGCGTGCACGGTCGCCGGGTTGTACTGGCTGGTCTCACCCATCATGTACGTCAGCCCGGTCGCCCTGACCGCGTCGATGATGGCGGCGATCTCCTCGGTGGTTATCGCCATCGGGACCGCGGAGTACACGTGCTTGCCGGCGCCCAGGCCCTGCAGGACCAGCGGCCCGTGGGTCCAGCGCTGGGTGAAGATGGCGACCGCGTCGACGGCCTCCGACTCCAGCATCGCTTGGTACGAGGGGAAGGTGCCCGCCAACTGCTGTGCCGTGGCGAGCTGTTCGGCCCGTTCGGGAAGGAGGTCGGTGACATAGACGTCGCCGACGCCGGGATGGGCTTGGAAGAGGGTGGCGAACTGGCCGGAGAACTGGCCGGCACCGACGATGCCGAGCGAGAACGTCATGTGAGGCGTGCCCTTCACTGGTCGAGACATCACTGCGAGAGGATGAGATTGATCTGGTCGTTGGTCCGGTCGAGGCTGGTGACGGACTTTCCGCTGCCGTAGATGTCCTGCATGGCGGGGGCCATGAGCGCGGTGACGTCGGCCGCGTAGTTGGTGATCGGGAAGGTGAAGGTCCGGAAGTCCTTCTTGTCGGCGACCGGCTCGGTGAACGCCGTGACGTCAATGCCGTTCTTCCTGTAGGCGGCAACCGCAGCCTTCGTGCCGTCGGGTGTGGCGGGGAAGACGATGCCGTAGCGGCCGACGATCTTCTGGCAGGTGTCCGAGGACAGGTACCGCACCCACTTCCTGGCGCCCTGCTTGTTGTGGGCGTTCTTGGTGATGGAGTCGGCGAGGCCGTTCATCATGGTGGCCCGCTTGCCGGTCGGGCCGACCGGTGTGGGGGCGGTGGCGACCTTGATGCTCTTCGTCGCGTAGTACGTGGAGATCATCCAGGCCCCGTCGAAGGCGGTCGCCGCCTTGCCCGCGGCCACCTGCGCGTTGGCCGGGTTGGCGCCCGCGCTGTAGTCCGTGAGCGGCGCCAGATAACCCTTCTTCGCCAGGCCGAAGTACCACTTGATCACGGATTGGAAGCTCTTGCTGTCGTACTGGTACTTGGTGCCCCAGCGCTGCTTGTCGGCATAGCTCCACCCGGCGGACGCGGCGAAGTTGCTCCACTGGGTCTGTCCGTCGCCGTCGCCGCCACCGCCGGTCGCGAGGCCGTACACCTTGACGTGGTGCTTGTCGAAGCCCGGTTCGTCGCCGCGCTTGCCGTGCACGTCGATCGTCAGGTGGGCGATGGCCTTCTCGAAGCTGCCGCCGTCCTTCGGGTTCCAGGACAGGGAGTTGAGCTGCTCCGGGGTGAGGCCCGCCGCCTTCACCATCTTCGTGTTGTAGAAGAGGGCGACCGTGTCCCAGTCCTTGGGCGCGCCGTAGCGGTGGCCGTCCTTTCCGAGCCAGTTGTCGGCCAGCCCCGGCTGGTAGTCGGCTGGGGCGATGCCCAGATCGTCCAGCGGTTCGAGGACCTTCAGATCGGCGAACTGGCCGAACTTCTGGATGTGGTCGGTGAAGACGTCGGGCTGGGTGCCCGCGATGAAGCTCGCGGTCAGCTTGGTCCAGTAGTCGCCCCAGCCCATCTGGCTGATCTTCACGTCCAGGCCCGGGTTCTCCTTCTCGAACCCCTTGGCGCAGGCCTGGTAGGCGGGCAGCTGGTTGGAGTCCCACAGCCAGTACGTCACCGTGTTCGCGCCCGCTCCCGCGCCGGCGCCCTTCGCGCACCCGGCGACCATCGACAGCGCCAGCGCGCCGGTCAGCGCCACGGCGCTTCGCATCCGAAATCGCATGCCAGTCCCCTTACTTGATCCCGGTGAAGCTGATGGTGCTGACGATGCGGCGGGCGAAGAACCCGAAGAGCACGAGCATCGGAAGCGCGGCGATGAGGGTCGCGGCCATCAGACCGGACCAGTCGTAGCCGGTCTGCGGGGTCTGCGCCCGGAAGATGGCCAGCGCCACCGTCAGCACCCGGGAGCTGTCGCTGTAGGACACCATCAGCGGCCAGAAGTAGTCGTTCCAGGAGGTGATGTACGTCAGCACGCCCAGGGTGAGGATGGGCGTGGACGCCATCGGCAGCAGCACCCGGAAGAAGACCCGTACCTTCCCGGCGCCGTCCAGCAGGGCGGCCTCCTCGACCTCGCGCGGGACGTTCATGAAGAACTGGCGCAGGAAGAACACCGCGAACGGCGTCATGAACATCGTCGGCAGGGCGATGCCCAACAGGGTGTCCACCAGATGGAGTTGCTTGATGAGCACGAAGTTCGGCAGCAGGGTGAAGATCGCGGGCACCATCAGCCCGGCGAGGAACAGCCCGAACACCTTGTCCCGGCCGCGCCACCTCAGGCGCGCGAAGGCGTAGGCGGCCATGGCGGAGAAGAAGATCTGGCAGACGGTGATCAGCGTCGAGACGATCACCGAGTTGAGCAGATAGCGCCAGAACCTCAGCCCGCCGCCGGCGCCGCCCTGCGCGATCGCCTCCTTGGCCGACTGCAGGCCCAGCGCCCGCTCGAAGCCGCCCGCCGTGAGGTCCACCGGCAGGGGGTTGCCGGGATGGGCGGCGAGCGCGGTGTTGGTGGACAGCGCGGTGCGCAGGATCCAGTAGAACGGCAGCAGCGTGATCAGCAGGATCGCGGCCATCACCGTCCAGGCGACGATCCGGCCGAGGGAGGTGCGGCGCCTGGTGGGCCGTACGGTCGTGGTGGTTGCTACGGCAGCCATGTCGTTTCTCTCCCCTCCTTCAGCCGAGGTCGCTGTGGCCGGCCCGGGTGAGCCGGTACTGCAGGAACGTGATCGCGCTCAGCACGAGGAGCAGGGCCACGGACATGGCTGAGGCGTAGCCGAACTGGAAGCGGCCGAAGGCGGCGCCGTAGATGTAGTACTGGAGCACGTTGGTGGCGTTCGCCGGGCCGCCCATGGTGGTCACGGCGACGGTGTCGAACACCTGGAACGAGCCGATCACCGTCATGATCAGCACAACCGCCAGCACCGGCCGCAGCAGCGGCAGCGTGATCCGCCAGAACATCCGCCACTCGCTCGCGCCGTCCACCCGGGCCGCCTCGTACATGTCGTTCGGGATGGCCATGAGCCCGGCGAACAGCAGCAGCGCCGTGTATCCGACATGCCGCCACACGTTGACCAGCGCGATCGTGGGAATCGCCCAGTGCTCGTCGGCGAGGAACGGGATGTGGTCGAAGCCGAGCGCCCCGATGATCTGGTTGCCGATGCCGAGCTGGGTGTCCAGGATCCACAGCCAGACGACGCCCGCCACGACGTTCGACATCAGATACGGCGTCAGCACGATCCCGCGCAGCACCGCCGACTGCGTCAGCCGCTGCAGCAGCACCGCGATGGCGAGCGCCGCCACCGTCTGGACCCCGATGTTGATGACCACGTACTCGACGGTGACCTTGAGCGAGTCCCAGAAGATCGGGTCGTGGACCATCCGTATGTAGTTGTCCAGGCCCACCCACTCGGCCGGGGTGAGCAGGTTGAAGCGCGTGAAGCTCAGATAGATGCCGCGCAGCGTCGGCCAGAGCAGGAAGACCGTGAAGCCCAGCAGCGCCGGCGCGATGAACACCGCGGCCAGCCGTCCGTCGCCCCCGTTCTCACGGGCCCTGGCCCGTCCCGTCCTGTGTTGGGTCCCCGCCCTCTCCTGGCCGCGCAGTGGCAGGCGCGACGGAGGGCTGCTGGAGGCGATTGTCATCGGGAGACTCCCTCGTCTGCGGCGGCTCGTCCTCGGCTACTTACTTTTGTTGCGAAAGAATCAATGCGTCAAGGGGCCTGCTCACTTCTTTTTCACGGCAGGTCGAGCGCGCTATCGTTGCCTTGTTGCTTCCATGACGAAAAAAACCATGTGGGAGTCTGACCTTCATGACCACAGTTGCCGACAGCTGGCTTCCGCTGAGCCCCGGTGAGCGCTCGGTGGCGATCGAGGTGCTCGTGAACGGCCCGCTGTCGCGTACCGAACTCGCCCGTCGGCTCGATCTCTCCGCGGGCAGCCTCACCCGGCTGACCAAACCGCTGATCGAGTCGGGCCTGCTGATCGAGGTCGCGGAGGCCGGAACACCGGCGGAGGTACGCCAGGGGCGCCCCTCGCAGCCGCTGGCCGTCGTCGCCGAATCCCGCTCCTTCATCGGCTTCAAGATCACCGAGGACATGGTCTACGGCGTCGTGACCACCCTCCGCAGCGACATCGTCGCCCGCTACGACCGCCCGCTCACCACCCACGAGCCGGCCGAAGTCGCCGATGTGCTCGCCGAGATGACGGACGAGCTCGCCCGCATCCATCCGCGACTGGCCGGCATCGGAATCGGCGTGGGTGGTCTGGTCGAGGACCGGGCCGTGGTGGGGGAGTCGCCGTTCCTGCACTGGCGGGACGTCCCGCTGGCGGGGCTGGTGGAGGAGCGCACCGGGCTGCCCGTCGTCGTCGAGAACGACGTCGCCGCCCTCGTCGAGGCCGAGACCTGGTTCGGAGCCGGGCGGGGCCTGGAGCGCTTCGTCGTCCTCACGATCGGCGCCGGCGTCGGCTACGGGCTGGTCCTGGGCGGCAAGCGCGTCTCCTGCGCGGAGGAGGACCGTGGCTTCGGCCGCCACTGGATCATCAACCCCAACGGGCCGCTCACTCCCGACGGCGAACGCGGCAGCGCCGTCTCCCTGCTGACCATCTCCAGCATCCGTTACCAGGTCCGGGCCGCCGACGGCCGCGACCGGAGCTACGAGGAGATCCTCGCCCTCGCCGCCGCCGGTGAACCCATGCCCGCCCGCGTCATCGACGAGGCGGCGCGCGCCCTTGGCACCCTGGTCGCCCAGATCGCCAACTTCGTCATGCCGCAGAAGATCCTTCTCGCGGGCGAGGGCGTCGGTCTGATGGATGTGGCCGGAGGCACAGTGCGGCAGACGATCGCCGCCCACCGGCATCCGATGGCCGGCCCGGTCCCGCTGGAGACCAAGGTGTCCGACTTCCACGACTGGGCCCGCGGCGCGGCCGTCCTGGCGATCCAGGTGCTGGTGCTGGGGGCGGCGGAAGCCTGAACTCGGCGACTCGCGTGGCCAGATGGACGTGATCAGCAACACGTCCGATATGCCTGCTTGATGTCGCCTTACTCACAGCGCCTTCACCTGCGTAGCCGTATGCTTCACATCATGTCCACCACTGTTGAACCCGTCTCCGAGCGATCGGCAGCCGAGGTCAACGAGGAGATCCGGGCCCTGTGGCGCCGGTCGGGCGGGACACTGAGCGGCGAGCAGCGCGAGGAGTACCAGCGTCTCGTCCTGGAGTGGGCCGCCGCGGCCCCGCAGCCGGCGCGGGCGGCCTGAGCATCACCCGCTGAGGCCCGCCGCCGCGCATCGGAGTCCCGGACCGGGGCACCCCACATCGGATGGGCCCCCTCCTCGCACTGACCTCGGCGGTCTGCTACGGCCTCGTCGTCCCCCAGCTCTCGGCTTCGCTCGAGCCGGGAGGTGCCCCCACCGTCGGCGGGCTGCTGTCCCGTCGCGCTCCCTCCACCTCGATCACCTTCCTCGGTCAGCTGGGCGGCCTGCTCCTTGCGAGCATGGCCGCCCTTTTCGTGCCCGCCGACGCCATCCGCCCCGTCGACCTGCTCTGGGGTGCCCTGTCCGGCGTCGGCAGCGGCACCGCCATGCACTTCCTCAACCGCGGACTGAGCCGTGGCGCGATGAGCGTCGTCGTGCCCGTCAGCGCGGTGACCGGAATCGCCCTGTCCGTGGTGTGCGGGGTGCTCGCCCTCGGTGACCGGCCCGGCGCCCTGGCCTGGACGGGCATCACGGTGACCGTCCCCGCGCTCTGGCTCGTCGCCGACGGGGGAGCAGGCGGCCTGGGCGCGGGCGGGCAGGTGCGGGACGGTCTGCTGGCGAGCGCCGGGGTCGCCGTGCAGCGTCGCACTCGGACTGGCCGGGCCGGCCGCAGGACTGTGGCCGGTGGCCGCAGGCCGCGTCGCCGCCGTGCTCCTGCAGCTGCCCACCACGACCCGGCGCCGACACCAGCTGCGGCTGCCCGGACGCCTCACCGCACAGGCCCTCCTCGTCGGCGCCGGTGCCGCCCTCGGGCTGGTCCTCTATCTGCTCGCCGCCCAGCGGCAGCTGCTCGCCGTCGCCGTGGTCCTCGCCTCCCTCTACCCGGCACTTCCCGTCGTCCTCGGCCTGGCCCTGCTGCACGAACGCGTCACCCGACGGCAGACGGCCGGCCTGCTGGGCGCCGCGGCCGCCACGGTCCTGCTGACCCTCGGTTGAACCGTCACCCCCACGTGGCCGAGTAATGGCGCCGGTACGCCTTGCGGTCCTGTTCGGCGCGGATCCAGCGGGTGGCCACCAGGGCGAGCAGACTGCCTCCGATCACCAGCATCCCGGGACCGATGTTCTGGGGGTCCGTGAGCCGGGTCAGCAGCGTCGAGCCGTCCGAGATGCCCGTCACGGGAGTCGAGGAGCCGGGTGAGGCCGCGTTGGGTGCGATCGCACTGCGCGTGGCCGCGGGTGACGGTGCGGCGGAGGGAGAGCCGCCCTGCGCGGCGGCCTGCTTCGACACGATCAACTGCACGCCGAGCGCCTGCATCGCCTTCGTCACCGGCTGGAAGAACGTCGTGCCACCCGACGTGCAGTCACCGCTGCCGCCCGAGGTCACGCCCAGTGCGATGCCCTCGGAGAACAACGGGCCGCCGCTGTCCCCGGGCTCGGCGCACACGTTCGTCTCGATGAGGCCGGTGACGGTGCCCTCCGGATAGTTGACCGTGGCGTCGAGGCCCTTGACCTCGCCGTCGTGCAGACCGCTGGTGCTGCCGCTGCGGAACACCCGTTCCCCGACGGCCGGATCGCCCACTCCCGTGATGCGCACCCCGTTGCCGTTGCCGATGGCCACGATGTCCGCCCCGGCTCCCGCCGCGCCGTTCGCGTACTGGACCAGCGAGAAGTCGCTGCCCGGGAAGTTCTGCTGCACCGTCTTGCCCAGCTGCTGATTTCCCTGGTTGTCCGCGAACCAGACGGACCCGGTCGGCCCGCAGTGCCCGGCGGTGAGAATGAAGTCGCTCTGCCCGTTGGTCACGTTGAACCCCGCCGAGCAGCGCCCGCCGGTGGACAGGATCGGCGAGGCCCCGTTCAGACGAGTGGTGAAGGTGCCCTGGGTGCGCTCCATGCGGACGTAAGGGCCGATGCCGTCCGCGACCTTGGACATGTTCGACCAGTCCGTCGACGAGACGGTGCTGTCGGCCTGCACCACCACCTGGTTCGTCCGGTAGTCCATGACCCATGCCGTGCCCGCGACCCGGGGCGCCGCACGCAGCGTCGACGCTGCCGCCTTGAGCTCGTTCATGCTGTGCGACACCATCTTGGCCTCGGCGCCGGCGCGCTTGACCTCGGCCGCCGCCGCGTCGTCGGTCACCGCGACGACCGGACGTCCGTCCGCGCCGATCCAGGTGCCCGCCGTACGGGAGGTGCCGAGCTTGGACACGAGCGCCGTGCCGGGGTTGGGCGAGGTCCCCGACGCCTTCAGCGGGAGGGCGGAGGTACCGGGAGTCTCGCTCGCCATGGCGGCCTGCGTCACCATCGCTCCTCCCAGGAGGAGTCCGCCGACGGCCGCCAGCCGCGTCACTCGCCGGACGATCCGTCGTCGTGCGTGCCTCATGCATGGCTCCCGAACCCGAACGCGCGGCGCGAACACCGCGGGGCCCTCCGGTCGTTGAGCACCCTCCCTCCATACGTGGCCGGAGACGGTCGCGTTCAGCGGGCGGGCGATCTTCTCACCGCTTGCGGCCCACCCCGCCGTACAGGGCCACTTCCTGCAATTCCCCCGCCTGACCGGGCTCGGGCCGCCAGCGCGAGCAGGAGACCACGCCGGGCTCCAGAAGCTCCAGACCGTCGAAGAAACGGCCCACGGCCTCGGGGGTGCGCTGGGTCAGCGCCGGGATGCCGTGCTCGTTCCAGAACCGGACCGCCTCGTCCACTTCCGACAGCTCGGGGCTGGTGATCGTGTGGGACAGGACCAGATGGCTGCCGGAGGGCAGTGCGTCCATGAGGCGCCGCACCATGCCGTACGGGTCCTCGTCGTCGCCGATGAAGATGACCACCCCGAGCAGCATCAGGGCGACCGGCCGGGTGAGGTCCAGGGTGTCGGCGGCGCGCTCCAGGATCGAGTCGACGTTGCGCAGGTCCTCGTCCAGGTGGTCCGTGCGGCCCTCGGGCGAGCTGGTGAGCAGGGCACGGGCGTGTGCCAGGACGAGCGGGTCGTTGTCGACGTAGACGATCCGCGCATCGGGGGCGAGACGCTGGGCGACCTCGTGGGTGTTGTCGGCGGTGGGCAGGCCGGTGCCTATGTCGAGGAACTGCCGGATTCCCGCCTCCGCCACCAGATGACGCACGGCACGGCCCAGGAAGAGACGGTCCGCGCGGGCGTACTCCCCGATGGCCGGATGCAGCTCACGGATCCGGTCGCCGGCTATGCGGTCGACCTCGTAGTAGTCGCCGCCGCCCAGCCAGTAGTTCCAGATCCGGGCCGTGTGCGGGCGCAGCGTGTCGATGCGGCTGCGCAGCGCCGCGGCGGGATCTTCGGTGGCTGCCGGGTTCTCCGTCACGGGCTCTGCTCCTGGAGTGCCTGATGGTGCGCTGTGTACGACGTCAAACGGCAATCTAGACGGCCGTGTTGACGTCTGCCGAGAGGGCGTGCGGATCTTTTCCCCGCCGGCGCTTCAGGGTCGTGCCAGGTCACACCGCAGCCCCTATCTTGTGCCCCATGACCAGCACCCCACAGGGCACGTCCGGCGAACCGAACCCGCTGCGTGCACTCTCCCTCGAGCGCCTGCGATGTCGTACGAGCATGAAATGGCGCACCTACCCGGCCGACGTGCTGCCGCTGTGGGTGGCCGAGATGGACGTACCCCTCGCCGAACCCGTCGTCCGCGCCGTCACCGAGGCGCTTGCGCTCGGGGACACCGGCTACCCGGCGGGCACCGCCTACGCCGAGGCCCTCGCCGGGTTCGCCGAGAAGCGCTGGGGATGGGACGGCCTCGCCGTGGAGCGCACGGCGATCGTGCCCGACGTCATGCTCGGCGTCGTCGAGATGCTCAAACTGGTCACCGGGCACGGGGACCCGGTGGTCGTCAACTCGCCCGTGTATCCGCCCTTCTACCAGTTCGTCGAGCACATGGACCGGCAGGTGCGGGAGGCTCCGCTCGGGGCGGACCTGCGTATCGACTTCGACGCTCTGGAAGAGGCCTTCCGGCAGGCGGTCACCGGCGGACACCGGGCCGCCTATCTGCTGTGCAGCCCGCACAACCCGACCGGCACCGTGCACACCGCCGGGGAACTGGCCGGCGTGGCGGCCCTCGCGGACCGGTACGGCGTCCGTGTGGTCGCCGACGAGATCCACGCCCCGCTGACCTTCCCGGGCGCCGACTTCGTGCCGTACCTGAGCGTTCCCGGCGGGGAGAGCGGGCTGTCCCTCATGTCCGCGTCGAAGGCGTGGAACCTGGCGGGGCTGAAGGCCGCGCTCGCGATCGCCGGACCCGCGGCCGCCGCCGACCTGGCTCGTCTTCCCGAGGAGGTCGGCCACGGCCCCAGCCACGTCGGCGTCATCGCCCACACGGCCGCCCTGACGGAAGGCACGTCCTGGCTGGACGCGCTGCTCACCGGCCTCGACGACAACCGGCGCCTGCTCACCGGCCTGCTCGCCGAACACCTCCCCGCCATCTCCTACCGTCCGGGCGAGGCCACCTATCTGGCCTGGCTCGACTGCCGCGGACTCGGCCTCGGTGAGGATCCGGCGCAGGTGTTCCTGGAGCGGGGGAGGGTGGCCCTGAACTCTGGGATTCCCTTCGGCACCGGCGGGGCAGGACACGTACGCCTGAACCTGGCGACCTCGCCCGAGGTGATCACGGACGGCGTCCGGCGAATGGCGGCGGCACTCGCCTGAACCGACCCCCGGATGGCTTGGTGGGGGTGTCATGGACACGTGACACCCCTGCATGATGGCCCCATGCGCGTGCTGATCCCCCTCCCCGACCACGACTTCGACGTCACCGAGGTCGCCGTGCCCTGGCGACTGCTCACCGATGCCGGGCACGAGGTCGTCTTCGCCACCGAGCGCGCCGGGACCCGGCCCGCGGCCGATCCACGGCTGCTGACGGGCGTCCTGTTCGGGCAGCTCGGCGCGGAGGACGAACCCAAGCGGTTCTACGAACAGCTCACCGCGGCACCGGAGTTCACCGCCACGGTCGCCTGGGCCGATGTGGACGTGACCGAGTACGACGGACTGCTGCTGCCGGGCGGACACGCGCCCGGCATGCGGCAGTATCTCGGCTCGTCGGAGCTGCAACGGCAGGTCGCCCGGTTCTGGGCGCTTCAGCGGCCGGTCGGTGCGATCTGTCACGGGGTGCTCGTGGCGGCCCGTACCCGGGATCCCGGTACGGGACGCAGTGTCCTCGCCGACCGTCGCACGACGTGCCTGCCCACGTACATGGAGCGCACCGCCTACCTGACCACTGCATGGCGGCTCGGGCGGTACTACCGGACGTATCCGGCGTATGTGGAGGACGAGGTGCGGGCCGCTCTTGCCGAGCCGGCTGAGCAGTTCGAGCGTGGCCCCCGGGTGCTGACCCGGCGCGGTACGGCGGATGACGACACGTACGCCTTTGTCGTGCAGGACGGCAATTATCTGTCGGCGCGGTGGCCGGGGGACGCGTATCTTTTCGCTCGCCGTTATCTTGAACTGCTCGGGACGTCGTCCGGCGCGTGATGGCCGTCTTTTGTCTGCGGAGGCGTCGTGGCTTGTCGCGCAGTTCCCCGCGCCCCTTCGGGGCGCTGCCGAACCCGGCGGCTGACCTTGCGCGCCCTGCTTAGACTTTTCGGTATGGACAACACGGCGCTGGAGCGGCTCGGGGCGGGGAAGTACGTACTGGTCACCAGCTACCGCAAGAACGGAACGCCGGTTGCCACGCCGGTGTGGGTGGTGCGGGACGGTGACACGCTCGGGGTGTGGACGGCGGCCGACTCCTGGAAGGTGAAGCGGATCCGCGCTCGCGGCGACATCCTCGTCGGCCCCTGCGACCTGCGCGGCAACCCCACCGGCGCGCAGCTCCCGGCCACCGCGGAGATCGTCGACGAGGCGACCGTCGCCCGCTACCGCGAGCTCATCGCACGCAAGTACGGCATCGTCGGCCGCCTCAGCCTGCTCGGCAGCCGGCTGCGCCGGGGTCTGAAGGGCACCGTCGGCATCCGCGTGACGCTGAAGCCCTGAAACGCGTACGGCCGCGTGTTCCTCCCGGGAGGAACACGCGGCCGTCACGACGGCGAGCCGTGCTCTACGAGCCGTCCAGCACCGTGCCGGTCAGCACCGGCCCGCCGGGCTGCGGATCACCGTTGTCGTTCGTCAGCTGGAAGCGCACGGACTCGGCCGGCTCCGTCACCCGGTCCTTGACCGTCGGCAGGGACACCTCCGCACTCAGCTTCCCCTTGGGCACGTCCGCCCCCAGGTAGAGGTACTTGACCTGCGACAGGGGACGCTCCGGATCCGGCGACTCGCCCGAGGCGCCCGCCAGCCACGCCGGGTCGACGTCCTTGGTGGACAGCTCCGGGCCGCCCGTGACCGGGGCGACGAGGAACATGGGGCTCAGGTCCACGTCCGCGGCCTCGGACAGGGACACCTTCCACTTCAGCGGGTTCCCCTCGGTGACCCGGTCCGCCACCGGCGGCACGGTGATCGTGGGCATCGGGTCGTCGTTCTGCACCGTCACACCACCGCGGTACGAGCCGATGACAGCGCCCCGCAGCGCCTTCACGATCACCGTGTGGTCCACGTCGTAGGCGAAGCGCGTGTTGCCCTTCACCTCCACCGGTACGTCGATGTCATGGCCGCCCGGATGCACCGTGACCAGGCGGGCCTGTGCCCTGCCCGTGACCGGGTCGACGACGTACACCCGCACCTGCCCGCTGCCCCGCCCGGACACCTCTACCGGTACGTGGTACGTGCGGACGCCCGAGTCGCCCTCCTTGACGGTCGTGCGGCCGATGTCGACGCGTGCCAGCGGGGCCTCGTGAACCGCGGGAGTGCCCGGGCGCCAGCCCCAGGCGTCCATCAGCCAGGCCTGACCGGAGCGTGAACGCGGGGTCAGGTCAAGGGACTTGATGTGCTTGAGGTCGAGGCCGGCGCGGGACGCCGCCGACAGCGGGACACGGACCTCGCGCGCCCAGTAGGAAGCGGTCCGTTCCGTGCCCGGCAGGCCGTCGACGGTGGTGCGGCCGAGGGTGGCCCTCCTGCCGTGGGCGTCGGTGAGGGCGACGTCGAGCTTGGTGCCGGTCGAGTCGGGCGGCACGATCACGCGCAGCGCGAGGTCCTTGGCACCGCCCAGCGACACCGGCGCATCCGGGCGCACCCGGACCGCCGACCCGGCCGCCGACCAGTGGAGCGCGACCGCGCGGCGGCCGACCTCACGGTCCGTCTCCCACCGTGCGAAGTGCGGCGCGGCGCCCTTCACACGGGATCCCAGACAGGCCACGTGGTCGTCCGGATCGACCGCCGAGCACAGCCGACCGCCGGTCACCGTGACCTTGCCGTCCGGCAGGAACCCGCCCTCGCGGTTCGCCCCGACCGCGTGCGTGAGCACCCGCGCGGGATCGGCCGAGGGGGCCCGCAGGCCCGAGCCGTCGAGCAGGGGCCGTACCCGGTCGTCCCCGGCCACGAACAGCCGCGCCGCCGCCGCGATGTAGGTGCTGCCCGCCCTGTGCTGCTGATTCGCGGTCAGCCGGGTCGCGGTGCCCGGGGAGCACACCGGGTCGCGGTGGTCCGGGTCGTCGTAGAAGTCGTCCTCGGCGGGCGCCTGGGCCTGTCCCGGGGTCCACTCGGTGTTGAAGAAGTTGTGGTCGGCGCCCACCACGTACACCGCGCTGTGCAGCGCGGCACCCCGGCTGACCGAACGGGTGCCGTCGACGTAGACCTCGCCCTGCAGGTCTGAGACGTCGCCGTCGCAGCCCGGCAGGATCGTCGCCGACGGCACGTCCGCGACCGGATTCTGGCCGAAGACCGTCGGTCCGATGAGGACGGTGCCGCGGATGTGCCAGCGCACCGGGCCGTGGTAGCCGTCCTGCGCGGCGGGCGGCGGGTCGAGGCTGTCCATCGCCGCACGGTTGACGCCCTCGCCGCCGCGGGAGTGGCCGACGAGCAGCACGCGCGAGAGGTCGGCCGGCGGTGCGTTGCGTACGGCCGCGGGGGCCGACCCCGGGGCGGCGGCCCAGTCGGCCCAGTGCGCCAGGTGCCGGCGGACCAGTGAGGAGCGGGCCTGTGCGCCGCCGTCCTCGGCCGCGTCGTCCTGGGCGTTGATGCCGTTGGCCGAGATCGACACGGTCACATAGCCCTGCGACGCGAGCAGCTGCTGGTCGCGCAGGTAGCCCCGGTAGCTCGGGATCGGTTTCGTGCCCTGCGGGCAGGGCCAGTCGCCGGTCACGTCGGTACGGGTGTAGCAGGTGGAGTGGCGGCCGTGCAGGAACAGGGCGAGCGGCCGGTGGCCGGCGGCGCCCTGAGGGGCGACCACCACGGCACGCATCTCGACCGGCTGGGGGAAGCCGGGCAGCTTCACGGGGGCGAGGTCGTACTCGCCGGTCGTCGTGGCGTACCGGCCCGGTTTCCCGGGGTCCACGGAGTTCGCGGGCAGCCGGGCGGGCGGCGCAGCCGCCGCGGAGCGCCGTCCGCCCGGGGTCTCGCTACGGCCCGCGGCATCCAACTCCCGTCCTCCGGCCCGCACATGAAGGGCCGTGAGCCCGGTCGCCGCCGCACCTCGCCCGAGGCCGAGACGGAACGTGCGGCCGTCCCTGTCCGGCCGCGGAACACCCAGCATCCGGCCCCCGGAGTAGAACTCGACCCGCGCGTCTCCCATCGGCACGGGAGCGGTCGAGCGCCAGACGAGCTGCCGGGCCTCACCCTTGCCGGCGATCCGCCAGCCGGGTGGCAGACCACCGTTCTGGTCGGCGGCTGTGCTGGACGGTCTGGCGTCGGGCGGCGGTGCCGCCTGTGCCAGTCCTGGCGATCCCCCCGCCACCGCGAGCACCGCCGCAGCGGTCACCCATATTCGCCGGGCACGGAACAAGGTCCCCTCCTCAAGTACCGAGCAAAAGCACCCCTGTTGGTCAGCCGGGGGTGTCACGCGCTTCAGAGGACGGCGGGAGGGACCTGTGGGTTGCCTGTGACCGACGATTCGGCTGGTGCCCGGTGATGCGATCAGGCCGACCCCGGCGACCAGGCATGGACTCCGGGACCGCGGGACAGGACCCCCCCAATGAGCCGAACACCGTTGCGCGCCGCCGTCGTCGGCACCGGCCACCGCGCCCAGACCTTCGTACGGGGACTCGCCGCCCGCCCCGGCCACCGCGTGGCAGCCCTGTGCGACCCGAGCCCGACGCGGATGGCCTTCCACAACCGGGTGCTGACCGCCGCCGGGGAACCGGCAGCCACCGAGTGGGAACCGGACCGCTTCACCGACATGCTCGCCAAGGAGGCCATCGACGAGGTCGTCGTCACCACCGTCGACGCCGCACACGACCGCTACATCGTGCCGGCACTGGAGGCGGGCTGCCGCGTCGTCACCGAGAAGCCGATGACCGTCGACGCGGACCGCTGCGCACGCATCCTCGACGCGGTGCGGGCGACCGGCAATTCCCTCACCGTCGCCTTCAACTACCGCTTCAACCCGGTGCACGAGAAGGTGCGGGCGCTGCTCGCCGACGGCGCGATCGGCGAGATCCTCTCCGTCCACTTCGAGTGGGTCCTCGACGTACGGCACGGCGCCGACTACTTCCGCCGCTGGCACCGCGAGAAACGGAGCAGCGGCGGCCTGCTGGTGCACAAGTCCAGCCACCACTTCGACCTGGTCAACTGGTGGCTCGGCGACGAGCCGCACGAGGTCTTCGGCTACGGCCGGCTCGGCTTCTACGGCCCGGAGGCGGGCGAACGCCACGGACTGCGCCGGGACTACGACCGCGCCCACGGAGCCGCCGCGGCCGCCCACGACCCCTTCGCGCTGGACCTGGCCGGGAACGACACCCTGCGCGCCCTGTATCTGGACGCGGAGGGGGACGACGGTTACCTCCGCGACCGCAATGTCTTCGGCGGCCCGGTCACCATCGAGGACGACATGGCGGTCCTCGTCCGTTACGCACGCGGGGCGACGATGACCTACCACCTCACCGCCTACTCCCCGTGGGAGGGCTACCGCGTCATGTTCAACGGCAGCGCCGGCCGTCTCGAGCTGGAGGTCGAGGAGAGCCGCTGGGCCCAGCCGCGGACCCCGGTCGCCTCGGACAGCGGTGCGCTGCACGGAGACACGGCTGCCGAGCACGCGGGCGGTGCACGGCTCACCCTGCGCCCGCTGTGGCGGCCGCCCGTCGAGGTGCCGCTCGACGCCGCCCACGAGGCCCACGGCGGGGGAGATCCCCGTATGCTCGACGCGCTCTTCGGACCCCTGGACCCCGGTGCGCCGGATCAGGACGCGACAGCGCATCCCACCGCCACCCAGCGCGACGGCGCCCTCGCTCTCGCCGTGGGGCTCGCCGCCAACCGGTGCTTCGAGACGGGACGGCCGGTGGCCGTGCGGGACCTGGTCCCCGGGGTGTGGCAGAGCTGAGGGGGCGTCAGGACCAGGCGCGGTAGGGCTCGTCGACCAGCTGGAAGACCGGCTCGCCGCGGACCGGGTCCTTGGCCGTCGACAGCCGGACCCGGTCACCGCTGTGGATGGCGATCAGCGGGCCCATGACCCTGCCGCGCACCACGAATCCCTCGGCCATCTCCACGAGCGACACATTGCGCGCGGCGGGGGTGTTGCGGTGCACGATCGTCGCATGGCGGACCGTGCCCACGCCCTCGCTGCGCTCCGTCCGAAGGTCGCCGCCCTGGCAGACCGGACACAGCAGCCGGTGGTACATGGCGGTGCCGCACCAGGTGCAGCGCTGGAAGAGGATGGTGTCCGCATCGGGCGCCTGGGGATCGAGCACGCCCGCCGCGGAGCCGGCTGTCTGACGAGCAACGTTTCCTGAGTGGTGGTACACGCTGGTCAACTCCCTGCGCTCGGCCCGGAATCCCGCGTGCGCGGGTCAACCGTGCACGCACGTGCCCGGTCACCGTGCCACCGTGCACGGCATCAATGTATGGCACTCAGTGTCATACGTAAAGACACTGCGTACCCTCAATAGGGGACTCCGGTCAGTCCTGCGCGAGAGCGCTCTCGATCTCCTGGACCACCCGCCACAACGGTGCGCGACGCCGGGAGACGACCACCACCACGTCCTCGGGTTCCTCGTCCTCGGGCACCGGGCGCGTGGTGAAGGCCTGCTGTACGTACCCCAGGGCGTGGTCGAGGGCCGCGCTCGCGTCCTGCTGCCCGTCCGAGCGCAGCCAGGAACGCAGTGCGTTGTTGTGCGCGGCCGCCACCGCCGCGGCGATCACGTCGGCCTGCAGCGTCCCGTGCGGACGGCCCGCGAGGCGGCCACGCAGATGGTCGGCGAAGGCGCGCTCGTAGCGCCACACCACCGAGAGTTCGTACGCCCGCAGTCCGGGCACCTTCTTGGTCAGGCGGTAACGCTGCACGGAGAAGGTCGGGTTCTCGGTGTACATGCGCAGCACGATCCGCACCGCGTCACAGACCCGCTGCACCGGTTCGTCCTCGTCGCCGCTGTCGGCGAGGAACGCCGTCATCTCGGCCAGGCACCGCTCGTGGTCGGGGAAGACCACGTCCTCCTTGGAGGGGAAGTAGCGGAAGAACGACCGCCGCCCGACTCCGGCGAGCGCCACGATGTCGTCCACCGTGGTCTGCTCGTAGCCCCGCTCCAGAAACAGCTGGAAGGCCGCCGCGACCAGGGCGTCCCGCATGGGTGGCCGCGCGGCAGCCGGCTCCGTCTTCATGAACGGGAAAGTAGCATCCGCACGGCACGGATGGCACTCAGTGCGCCGCCGAAGGGAACTGAGTGTCCTCCTGTGGGGCTGCTGAACTGTCGCGGTGCGGGACGCGTATCACTCCCCGGGAACGGCGGAGGCCCCGCAACGGGGACGGAAGGAGAGCACAGTGCCCATACCTCCCGCATCGGGGTCACCGCAGGACCGCCTGCCGCTGGAGCCCATCCGGGTGCTGCGCCCGCGCCGCACCGACGCGCTGGCGGAGCTGTTCAAGGAGATGGAGCAGGGCACCGGCGATCTCGAGCGCGTCGCCGTGCCGGACCCGCGGTCCTGGGACGAGGGCGAGACACAGGAACTCCCGCCCGTGCGCACCGGGCACGACAGCGCACCGCGCGGTGGCGACCGTTTCGGCTTCGGGCCCGGACTGCGCCGCGCCGCCGTCACGATCGCCGTCGCCGCGGCCGCCCTCGTCGGCTTCGGCGGCGCCCTGCTGCTGCACGAAAGGAACGACGCCGTCGCCGCACCGGAACCCCGCCCCACCGTGTCCGCCGAGCCGGCCGCGACCGCCTCCGCCTCCGCCGCGTCGGACCCCGACGGCCCGGGCACCCTCCGCGAGGGCGACAGCGGCCCCGCCGTGACCGATCTGCAGGAACGCCTGCTGCGCATCCCGGACGTCTACACGGGCGGCTCCGCCGGCGGCACCTACGACGCCACCCTCAAGGCCGCGGTGGCCCGATTCCAGCTCTGGTACGGCATCCGGGGCGACGAGACCGGCGTCTACGGCAACGACACCAGGGCCGCACTGGAGTCCCGGACGGCCTCCGGCACCGGCTGACACCGCGGGGGCCCCGCCGCCTACCGCGGATCCGCAGGCACCCGGATGTCGAGCACACAGACGTCGTCCCGCCGCTCACCCTCCAGCATGGCGGCGAGCATGGGCGCCAGGGAGCCGGGCTCGTCGTTGTGGTGGCTGAGGACGGCCTCGGAGAGCCGTTTCAGGCCTCGGTCGAGGTCCTCCGCGGGCCGCTCGACCAGGCCGTCCGTGTACAGGAGGACACGGTCGCCGGGTGCGAGGGTCAACTCGGCCTCCGCGAAGTCCGGCGCCGTGCTCGCGCCGAGCAGCATGCCGCTGGGGCGGTCGAGATAGTGCGCCTGGCCGTCGCGCAGCAGCAGCGGCGGCGGATGGCCGGCCTGCGCCCAGATCAGCCTGCGCTCGGCGGGGTCGTAGCGGGCGAGGACCATGGTCGCGGTGCCATGGGGTCCGCGGGAGTGCAGCAGCAGTGTGTTGAGCCGGGCGAGCGCTCCCGTCAGCGAGGACCCGGTGATGACCATGCCCTTGGCGGTGAAGCGGAGCTGGGCCATCGTGGCGACCGCGTCTATGCCGTGACCGGCCACGTCGCCGACGACGAAGAGGGCTTCCCCGTCGGGCAGTTCGATGGCGCTGAACCAGTCACCGCCGACGTGGGTGCCCGACTGGGCGGGCAGATAGGCCACTTCGACACGCAGCCCCGCCAGGCGCACGGGCCGGGTGGGCAGGGGCAGCAGGGCGTGCTGCAGCCGGCCGGCCAGCGTCCGCTCGGCGCGCAGCACATCGTGCTGGCTGAGCACGGCCCGCTCGCTCTCGACGAGGGCGAGCTCCGCGCTGCGCTGTGCGGTGAGGTCCTGTACGACGCCGTGCACCTCGAGGGGCCTACCGGCGGCGTCCGGCACGGCCTCGGCGACGGCCCGCAGATGCCGCAGCCCGTCCGCCGTCCTGATGCGGAACGGGACGTCGAAGGGGCGGCCGGCACCCAGGAGTTCGCCGATGGCACGGGCCAGCGCGGGGGCGTCCGAGGGCAGGGCGAGCCCGGGCAGGTCGGTGAGGCCGACCGGGCCTTCGCCCAGGTCGCGGCCGAGGAGCTCGAAGACCTGCGAGGACCAGGTGGCCTCGTGCGTGACCAGGCTCCAGCTCGCCCAGCCGAGACTCCCCAGCCGCTGCACGTCCGCGAGGCGCTGTTCCTGCCGGTCCGAGGAACCGTGCCGCACCCACGTCACGAACAGCCCGTCGCCCAGCCGGGCCGCCCGCACCGTGTAGGTGGACAGCTCCGCGACACCGTCCACGACCTCCTGGTGCGCGAACGGCGCGCTCTCGTACGGCTTTCCGGTGGCCAGCGCGCTGCGCAGGCCCTGCCACAGCGGCTCGCCCGCCAGGGCCGGGCAGGCCTCCTGGAACCGCCGGCCGACCAGGTCGGATCCGGCGCCGCCGACCACGTCGGCGGCCTGCGCGGTGGCGGCGTCGATGCGGTAGTCGTCGATCATGCCCGAGGTGCCGGGCAGCGGAGTGAGCAGCATGGCCGCGCCGGGCAGCGCTTCGAAGACGGTCTGCAGGGCCTGCACGGCTTCGGTGGCGTCGACGGCGGCCTGCGGACCGGTGGGGAAGTCCCGCAGACGTCCGGCGCACAGCCGGACGGCGGCCTTCAGATGAGCCCGCTCGCTCGCGCTGAACGGCCCGTTGCGGGTGCGCAGGATTCCGATGCAGACGCTCGGTGAGGCACCGGTCGGCACCGGCAGCCAGGCGCGGGACGCCCAGCGTTCGGACGGGTTCCCGATCAGCACGTAACGCTTGCGGTCCGCGGCGGCGTCCTCCAGCCAGAGCGGCTCGCCCGCCCGCAGGGCCTGGAGGGCGGGTACCCGGTTCATCGGCGGGATCTGCTGCCACTGGGCGGCGAGGGTGGCGTCGATGCCGGCGTGGCCGATCAGTTCGAGCCCTCCGGCGGGCGGTCGCGCATAGATCATGACCGCGTCGGCGCCCACCTCGGGGGCAAGCTGCTCCAGCAGGCAGGCGGCGAGGTCCTGCGGCGTGGTGACACGGACGAGCTCCCTGCCGAGAGCGCCGAGCGCCGCGGCACCCCAGTGGGCTGCCGCGTTCCGCGAGGGCGGCACGGCGGCTTCGGTCAGGACGGCGGGCTCCGGGACGGGGACGGCACCGCCCGGCGGCGGCAGGCTGCCGAGGGTGATCCAGCACTCCTCCAGCACGGTGCGGTCGGCGGCTGCCGCCCGTCGCTGCAGCTCCTTCTCGGCGGCGCCGGAGGAGCAGCCGGTCAGTGCCATGACCACACCCTTGGCCTGCTCCAGCACAGCCGACATGGCCGCCAGGTGGCGCAGCCGGTCCATCTCGGCGCGCTGCCTGGCGACGACCTGGGCCAGCGCGACGGTGTCGGCAGCGGTGCGGGGTTCCGCCGGGGTGTCGGGCTTACTCGTCACGCGTCGAGCATCGCACAACAGGGCGGGTTCGATCGTGGTCCAGCCTGAGCGGGCTTCACTCGAAAGGAGAAGGGACGGCGTGTCCAAGTGGACGCCGGGTCCGTCGGGCCTGTCAGTCGTCCGGCGGCGGGTACAGCCACAACCGGAACAACCGGCTGAGCAGCGGCATGACCAGATAGGTCAGCACCGGCAGTAGCAGGCAGGGGAACACAGCCGCCCTGAGCGGCAGGGGCCAGGCCGTGGTGCGGGGCGTCACCAGCCACTGGATCAGCAGGGTGAACGGATAGGCGCCGAGGAACGTGGTCAGCACCATCTTCCAGCGGGGCGGGGACTGTGCCGTGGTGCCCGGCAGGCTGAACCAGGTCTCCATCCCGGTGGTCGACTGCCGCTCGTCGTCCACCTCTGTGGCGATCCCCTCGATCCGCGCATGCCACTCGGCCCGTTCAGCGGACTCCAGCCACCGCGCCAGACGCTGTGGATCGGACCAGCGCAGCACCGCGTGATACCGGGGGCCGTCCTCGGGACGCAGCCAGGAGACGCCCTCGTTGCCCGGGAACCGACTGGCGCAGCGGGTGATCCCACGCGTCCAGTCCTCGAACTCCGCTTCACGGCCGGGGCGCACCTGCCAGGTCAGTACCGTGGTGACCGGATCGCGCCGGCGCAACTGGGTGGTGCTCATGCTCACCACGTGTGCCACGCGCGGCGCGAATCATGCCGTGCAGGCCCGGCCCGCCGCGGTCAGCGCCCCGAGTCGACCAACGCCTGGGAGACCGCGCGGACACTGCGCGCGATGTGCTGGAGCTGCAGCACCTCCGCCGCGTACAGCTTGATCGTGTGCTCGATGACCGACTCGGGCAGGCCGAGCGCGGGCAGATCGGCGCGTGCGGTCTGCAGCGCGGTGCGCGCGACCCGGATCTCGTGCTGCACCTGGATCTGCGCATGGCGGGCCAGCAGCACGGGGTGGCGCATCAGGGCCGGGTAGCTGCCGTAGCGGGCCGGCACCAGTTCGCGCAGCCACTTGGCCGCCGAGCGCTCCCAGTCGTAGGAGCCGGGCGTCTTGACCTGGCAGGGCCAGTCCGCACTGATGCGCGTCGTCGTCAGTTGCATGATCATCGCTTCCGGGTGTGCGGCGTCGTGTGGGGGTGGTCCGACGTGGGCGGGCGGCCCCGGTCTAGGGGATGACCGGGGCCGCCAAGGGCGCTCGCGGAGGCGAGGCCCGACCGAACACCCTGGGCGCCGACGCGGGTAGGAGACGGCGGCTTCGGGTGTCCGTGCAGGAGCCCGGGAGAGCAGACGGTGCCGGCGCGGGGATGGTGTAGGCGCATGGGCGGACCGTCGGCTTTCTCCGGGCTGATGCGGGTGGGGACAGGGTGCGGAACGTGTCCGGAGTGGGCCGGTGCGCGATCCGTGAGAAGTATTTATATATGCCGTCCGGTTTGCAAGAAGCATGAAAACATTCATGCGCAGTATGTTGCGAAAGGTCCCTTTGTAATTCCGCTGTAACACCGGTCGGGGACGCCGGATCAGTCGCGCAGGAAGAACTGGTGCTGGTCGGAGATCTGCTCGTACTCCTCGAGCCGTGCCTGGGTGCGCTCGGGATCGGCGTCGGTCATGGCCTGCAGCAGCGCGGCGGCGATCACGCCGGGTGCCGCGTAGGAGTCGAAGACCAGGCGGGAGCCGGTGCCGGTGGCGAAGACGATGTCGGCCTCGTCGGCCACGAGCCCCAGCGCCAGGTCCGTGACCAGGGCGACCTTCAGCCCGGCACTGCGCGCGACCCGGACGGCCGTGAGCGTCTCCTGGGCGTGCCGGGGCATCGAGAAGGCCAGCACCCAGGTGCCGCCCGCCTCACGCGACTGCAACAGCGCGTCGTAGGCGACGCTGCCGCCCCGCGTCACCAGCCGCACGTCCGGGTGGATACGGCGCGCGGCGTAGGCGAAGTACTCGGCCAACGAGACGGAGATGCGCAGGCCCAGGACGGTCAGGGGCGTGGACGCCGACAGCTTGCGGCCGAGCTCGATCAGCTGGTCGGGGTCGGCGAAGTCACGCCGCAGGTTCTCCAGGTTCTCGATCTCGGCGTCGACCGCCGCCTGCAGCTCGTTGCTGCCGTTCTCCTCGGTCGCGGCGGGGCCGCCGGCCAGGGTGCCGAGGGCGATCGACTGGAGCTTCTCGCGCAGCGCGGGGTAGCCGCTGAAGCCGACCGCCGCGGCGAACCGCGTCACCGAGGGCTGGCTCACACCGACGCGTTCGGCGAGGTCGGTGATCGACAGGAAGGCCGCTTCGGTGATGTGCTCGATGAGGTACTGGGCGATGCGCCGCTGGCCGGGGGAGAGCCGGGGCCGGTCGAAGAGTGTCCTGAGCTGGGAGGCCGGGGCGGCCTCGGCTTCCGGAGCCGTCTTGCCCGAGGTGATCGCGGATGCCTGTGCACGTGCCTGCTGCGGCGATGACACCGGTGCGCCTCCTTTGTCTCCCACAGTGCTTCAACATAGCCCACACACCTTCGTGACCAGGGCTTGTGCGGCGGCATCCGGCGCCGACGTCACCGGCGGTAGATCGTGATCGAATGCCCGACGTCGTCGACCGGACGACTGCTGCGGATCAACGCGGCCAGCCGGCCTTGAGCCTTGGCCACCGCCGAGTCCGACACGACGAGCAGCCCGTGCACCTGAGGCGGGGGCACCTGACGCGGATCGGGCGCGTCGATGCCGTAGTACGACGGCACTCCGCTGCCCTTGTACACCAGCCAGATCCGCTCGCCGCGGTAGCGCTGGTGCAGCCGGTCGGCGAGCCGCCCCAGGTCCTGCCCCCAGTCCACGTTGGAGTCGTGCAGCCGCAGACGGGTCTCGGCGGGACCGCCGAACGCCTCGTTGGAGTACGGCAGATAGTACGGATACGTCAGCAGCGAGCTGACCGCGACGAACACCAGCAGCGCTCCCGTCACGAGCGGCGCCCACCGCCGGCGCACGGCGAGCACACAGCCCGCGGCCACCGCCAGGAACATCGGCACGAAAATCGCGTACCGGGTCCCGAAGTCCCGCGACCCGGTCATGGCGGCGGCCAGCAGCACACCGGCGGGCACCAGTACGTACGGCGCCGCGGGCCGCAGCCGTCGCACCGCTGTCAGCACCACGGCCCCGGCCACCCACAGGGCGAGCATGCCGAGCGGCGTCTTCACCAGCAGGGCGGCCGGCAGGTAGTACCAGCGGGACCCGGTGTACAGATGCCCGAACAGGAAGCCCTGCCACGGGTAGTTCTCCAGACCGAACTGAATGCGCATCCCGTCCCGGTAGGACGCCGGCAACGGCAGCAGCCGCACGAGCAGCCCCTTCACCCCGTGCACCGCGGGCACGGGCTGCTCCGGCGTCCACCGCAGCCTTGGGTCGACCACCAGATACGACGCCCACACGACGGCGACCGCGGCCACCGCCGCCACGCCGGCACTGAGAGCCGCCCTCTTGCGGCGGTTCTCGGCTCCCGCCCGCCACACCGACCAGGCGGCCAGCGCCAGCAGCACCGGAACCGCCGGGAGCACGCTCATCTTGGTCGCCAGCCCCGCCCCGAGCGCCACCCCGGCCAGCGGCACATACAGCCGGGGCCGCCGACGCGCCCGCCACAGCAGCCAGGCCGAGGTCAGCACGAACCCGGCCGCGGGCACGTCGAGCGTGGCCAGCGAGCCGTGGGCGATCACATCGGGGGAGAAGGCGTACAGGGCGAGCGCCGCCAACCCGGCCGCGGCGCCCGCGAGTTCACGGGCGAAGGCGAACACGACCAGCCCGAACAGCAGCGTCAGCACGATCATCGGGAGGCGCGCCCAGAACATCAACCGCCATGGATCGTTGCCGGACTCGTACAGCAGATGCCGCCCGGACTGCCCCTGATCACCTTTGTACGAGGTGTCGACGTGCGGACCTGCGATCGCCACCCCCACCGCGATGACCAGCTTGCCGAGCGGGGGATGCTCGGGGTTGAGACGCACCCGGTGCTCGTGCAGATAGTCGGCGGCCGTGGCGACGTAGACGGGCTCGTCGATCGTCGGCGTCTGCTGCACGGCGGTGGTGACCATCGCCGCGGCCATCTGGGCCAGCAGCGCGACGACGAGGAGCGGCAGCAGCCACCGCCCGCGCGGGCGGTCCGACCGCTCGGGGGCCGTCGCCGGCGGCCGGTGTTCCTCGTCGTCGTGTGTGCCCGGCTCGAGGACCGAGTGCTGTTCGTGCGCCATCATCCGCCCCGCGGTGACACGGACCGCGAGGGGGCGGGAGCGATCCGGACCCGTTCCATGGGCCCTACTGTCGCATCAGCTCCCGCCTCCCGGGCCCTACGACCTGGCTCCCCAGGTCGTCACCGCTTCAGGAGTCGTACCGACAGACCTTCCGTCGTGTAGACGGGTACGGCCCGCAGCCGGTCGGAGTTCAGCTCGATGCGGTCGAACTGGCCGCGCAGCCCCGCAGCGCACAGGACGCGCACCTTGCTGCCCGCAACGGGTGGCTTGTCGGCGTCCAGGTGCAGCGTCAGCACGCTCCCCCTGCCCAGCACAGCCCGGCGCGTGACCTCGAGGGCGGGCTCGTGGCCCGAGCGCAGCGTCAGCTCCAGCGCACCCGACTCCTGCGCGTATACGCCGTGCACCTGCACGGGCCGCTGCAGCCGCAGCGTGCCGCCCGACACCCGGACCTCGCCGTGGCCCAGCGCGTGGGACGAGGCGGCGACCAGCACGCCGTCCTTCACCACGGTGCCGCCCGTGAACTTGTTGTGGCCGGTCAGGGTGAGCGTGCCGCTGCCCCGCTTGGTCAGGCCGCCGTCGCCGCAGATGTCGTTGCGCCAGCTGTCGGCCGCGCCGAAGCCGCCCGCTGCCGCGTCGAGCGTGACGGTCACATCGGAGTCGAAGGCGCCGTAACCGTCCGCCGCGGCGAACAGGTTGAGCCGCCCCCACTGCTCGAAGCCGTCCAGCAGCACATACCCGGAGGGCAGCGCGGTCGTGCGCAGCACCTCGCGCCGCTGGTCGGCGTCCAGGTACGGCAGCCGCGTCTCCAGCAGCACCTCCGCGCCCTTCGGCACGGTCAGCGGCTCGCTGCGGCCGTGACGGGTCAGCACGTACGTCAGCCGGGGCCTGACCGCACGCGCGTTGGCCTCCCGGTCCGCGTACGGGTCGGTGGCGTCCGAGTGCGCGTAGGCGTACAGGGTGTCGGCCGTGGTGCCGGTCTGCGCCTCGAAGTAGGCGAGGGCCTGGGCGCGGGCCGCGGCCTTGAGGGCGGCGTTCGCCGGGTCGGCCAGGGTGGCGGCGGCCAGCGCGGTGGCCATGATGCGGCCGCCGATGACGTCGACCGTGGAGTGCATGCCGGCCATGATCCGGGTGTGGCTGAGTTCGAGCGCTCGTGTCACCAGCTCCTGGAAACGCTCCGGAACGGCGTACGCGTAGGCCAGGCCCGCCAGGTGGAAGGCGTTGGTGTGGCCGCTGGGGAAGCCGCCGTCGTCCGCCGGGGAGGTGCTGCGCTGGCGCAGCAGCTGCGGGGCGACGATCACCTTCGAGTCGTAGACGGGGAAGCCGAGGGCGTCTGTCCTCCCCGTGTCGACGACCTCGCTGTCCTCGTTCATGCGCCATGGACGCGGGTACAGGTAGGCGTACTTGGACGGGTTGCCCGAGGCCCAGTTGCCGCGGAGCGTGTCGACCAGTTCGGCCACCTTGCCGAGTGCGGAGTCGTGCGAGCCGGCGCCGAGGGCGGAGCCGGCCGGGGCGTCCGCCGGCACTGCGTCGTCGATCTTGGTGGGCGGTGTGCCGTCGGGGGCGCTGGTGATCGAGGTGACGGCCTTGGCGCCCGCCTTGTAGAGGTCGGCCAGCGGTCCCAGGCCCGCGATCATGGCGTAGCTCTGGTGCTGGCGGTCGTAGAGGAACGCCTCCTTCGCCTGCGCGTCGGTGCGCGCGGCGGTGATGCGGGCGCAGTAGCGCATGTTGGCGCGCAGTATCTCGGGCCGCAGGGGAGTGCCGGTGTTCCAGGCGCCGCCGGTCTTCCATATCTGCGCGAACCCGCCCAGCACACGGACGACCGCGTTGGTCTCCGGCGTGAGGTTCGTCGGGAGGTTGGTCCTGTAGTCGTCGACGAACGCCGCGGGCGTCGTGGCGGCCTTGGCGTCGGCGGCACCCAGCCACGAGACGAAGGTGGGCGCGGCCAGCACACCGGCCGAGGCGCCCAGGGAGGTCTTGAGGAACCCCCGCCTGTTCACGGTCGGTCGACCGGCCTTCGAGGAGGAGCGGTGCCCGGCAGGTGACGGCATGCGTGTGCCTCTCTTCAGTTCTGCGGCCCTGCGGCCGGGGAGGAGATCGTGCGATCAGAGGTGTCCCGCGGGACGCATGAGATGTGCGAATCCGGTGCGTCCCGTGAAGCTTTGAGCGAAGATCTACGGCCGGGTCCTGTCCCGTCGGCGAGGGCCCGGCGGCCGTGACGTGTCGGGTGCGTGAACGCGGGCCGACCGGTTCACAGGATCGAACGGGCCAGCGCCACCGCACCCTGCACCGGCGGTGCGCGCAGCGGCTGCGGGCGTGCTCCCGGCACGGACCTCGCGAGCGCCGTCGCGAACGCGCCGTACAGGGAGGCCTGGGCGAGGACGGTGCTGCCCGCGACCACCACGTCGTCCACCACGACCCCGCGCGCGGCGAGCCGTTCCACGAGCGCGGCCAGCGAACGGCCGGCCTCAGTGATCACCGCTCGGGCGATCGGTGAGCCCGCCTCGGCGGCCGCGAACACGACCGGCGCGTGCCGGCCCCACTGGGCGGAGACGTCCGTGGCGCTCTCCAACGCGGCGCCGAGCGCCGGTACTTCGGAGACGTCGAAGGACGAGAGGAGACCCCGGGCGAGTTCGTCGGGTTCCTCCCCGCGGTCGTGCGCCGCCCATGCGGCCCGTGCGGCCTCGCGGACGAGACCGGCCGCGCCACCCTCGTCGCCGAGCACCGCGCCCCAGCCGCCGACCTGGACGGAGGTCCCGTCGGTGAGCCGGCCCACCGCGACGGAACCGGTACCGGCGACCAGGCCGACGCCCTTGTCCAGTCCCGCGGCGGGCACGAGCAGCTCGGCGTCGCCCACGACCAGCGCGGGCGTGCCGAAGTGCTGTTGCAGGGCGGTACGTATCGCGGCGCACTGGCGCGGGGTCTCACAGGCGTGGCCGCCCACGGCGACGGCCGACGGGCGGGCGCCCGTCGGCAGCGCGTCGGCGGCCAGCGCCGCCAGCCAGCCGGCGGCGGCCACGGGGTCGTGCGGCCGCCAGCCGCTGCTCGTCCGGACATGGTCGGCGACAAGCTCCGTACCGGCGTAGGCACGCAGCTGTGTCTTGGTGCCGCCCACGTCGATGCCGACCGCGAGGGGCGTGGAGTCCTGCACGGAACCTCTTTTTTCGTCGTTGCACTGGGCGCGACGGTCGGGCGAACCGTGCCTGAGATTAAGGGAGTTGGTGAACTAGGGAAGCCCCGGGACGGGCTTCTGGCGGACACGGCAGGCGAGTACCGTGAAGTTCGTTAGGAAGTTAACTAACGAAGTACAGTGCGTCAAGAGGCATCGCGCACTCGACCACTGAGCGGCCCGTGACCCGTGGGAGAACTGTGATACACGACGTGGCGGAAGCCCCCCGTCTGACCGAGAGCGCAAGCGCGGTATTCGCCGTGCTCGCCGAGGCGGGCAGCGCGACCCGGCCGCAGCTCGCCAGCCTTGCGGGCCTGTCCAAACCCACCGTGTCCTCCGCCGTCGCGGAGCTGGAGAGCGCGCGGCTCGCCGCCCACTCCGGCACCGCGTCCGGCGGCACGGGCCGTTCCGCCGCCGTCTACGGCCTCGGACCCGCCGCCGGGACCGTACTCGCCGTCGACCTCGGTCCGGCCCTGACCCGGGTGCGTGGCTGCGCCCTGGACGGCACCCTGCTCGCCCAGGCCACCGGCACCCGGGAGGAGGCCGCCGACGTGGTGCGCGAGGCACTCGTCGCGTTGCCCGCCGGCGCCCCGCTGCGCACCGTCGTCGTCGCCGTCGGCGACGTCACCGCACGCGAGAAGGAGGGCGCCCGGATGCGCCCCGCCACGGCCAAGGCGGGCCCCGTCTTCGACGCCATGGCCGTCGCCCTGCCGCCGGGCGTTCCCGTCCACCTGGAGAACAACGTCAACTGCGCCGCGCTCGCCGAACTGCACGAGGGCGCCGCGCTCGGCCGGCACACCTTCGGCTATCTGCGGATCGGTGTCGGTATCGGCCTCGGTATCGTGGTGGGCGGCCAGGTGCTGCGCGGGGCCAACGGCGCCGCCGGTGAGCTGGCCCGGCTGCCCTACCCCTGGGACGACGGCCGCGAGCCGCGTCATGAGGCCCTGGAGGAGTACATCGGCGCCCGTTCGCTGCTGCGGCGGGCGGCCGCGGCCTGGCCGGACGAGGAGGGGCCCCGCCCGCGCACCGCCGAGCAGCTCTTCGCCCTGGCAGAGGAGGGCCGGGCGGCGGCCCGCGCCGTGATCGGCCGCCATGCCACCGACGTCGGCCGTCTCGCCGCCGCCGTGACCGCCGTACTGGACCCGGGACTGATCGTCCTGGGCGGCAGCACCGGCGCGGACCCGCAGATACTGCCCGGTGTGCGGGCGGAACTCGCCCGGCTGAGCTGGCCCACCGAAGTCGTCAGCAGCACGGTCGGTGATCTCGGCACCGTCGTGGGCGCCGCCCGGCTCGCGGTTTCGCGAGGAGTCCAAACCGTGACCGAGGCCGCGGGGGCTAAGGATTGACGGCCTCCGACTCGACGTGCCAATGTCCGGACAAGCGCTTTCTAAGTCGGCCGGGACGCCGACTCCGGGTGAGCCTCCCGCCCGTACGCGAAGTACGGCAGTCGCACGAGGGCGTGCTTGTGCGACGACGGCCCTCATGGCCGGGGACGCCGCCCGCTCCAGGCGACGCGGCCGGGCGAGGCCGTGCCCCCGGAAAGCGAAATTTCCTGCAAAATGCACCCGTGCCGCCTCGGCTGGCGCCGTGCTCCGTCCAGTACGACGAAAAGGGAAGAAAATGACCAGTGTGGGTGTGCGGCGCTCCCGCCGACTCGGCCGCGGCGGCATAAGCCGTGTGGTTCCCCTCGCTGCCGTGGCCACGGCAGGTGCCCTTCTGCTCACCGCCTGCGGCGGGTCGGGGTCCGGCTCGGGCGGGAACTCCAAGTCCCTGACGTTCTGGATCTCCACGGTTCCGGGGCAGGACGCGGGCTGGAAGAAGCTGGTGGCGCAGTACAAGAAGGAAGCCGGCGTCGACGTCAAGCTCGTCAACATCCCCTACGACGGCTACACGACGAAGCTGCACAACTCCGCGCAGGCGAACGCTCTGCCCGACGTGGCGGCCGTGCCGGCGCTGGACCCGATCTGGTCGAACAAGCTGATCGACCTGAGCTCCATCGCCGGCAACAAGAGCTACAACATCAACGCCAACTTCCTCGCCAAGGACTCGTCCGGCAAGGTGCTGGCCATCCCCTCGGACGTCACCGCGTCCGGCCTGTTCATCAACAAGACGCTCTTCCAGAAGGCCGGCGTCTCCTTCCCCACCTCGCCCTCGAAGACCTGGACCTGGACCGACTTCACCGCGGCCGCGAACAAGGTCCGGGAGAAGACCGGCGCCAAGTACTCCCTGACCTTCGACCAGTCGCCCTCGCGGCTGCGCGCCATGGTCTACGAGATGGGCGGGAAGTACGTCCACGCGGACTCCTCCGGCAAGTTCTCGGTGGACGCTGCGACGAAGAAGGCCGTGAACACCTTCGTCGGATGGAACGACGACAAGACCATGCCGAAGTCGGTGTGGACCAGCGGTGCCGACCCGTCCGCGATGTTCCAGAGCGGTGACGTGGTCGCCTACTGGTCCGGCGTGTGGCAGGTCGCCGCGTTCGCGGACAGCATCAAGAAGTTCGACTGGGCGAGCGTCCCGACCCCCGCCGAGCCGGTGCAGGCCAGTGACGTCAACAGCGGCGGCCTGATGGTGGGCTTCAACAACAACGGCGCCGCGGCCACCGCCGCGAAGAAGTTCATGACCTGGGTGTACGACCCGAAGCAGTACACCGAACTGGTCGAGAGCTCCGGATTCCTCCCGGTCGAGAGCGGTCTGAACCCGAACTACCCCTTCAAGTCCGACGCGGCGCAGTCGGCGTTCAAGCTGTACAACGAGGAGATCCCGCTGTACGCCCCGATCTCCGGCTACTTCAACGGCGCGCAGACGGACTGGGTGCTGAAGGGCAAGAGCCTCACCACCGACCCGACCAAGACGGAGCTCGGCAAGGCGATCAACGGCCAGCAGTCGGCCGACAAGGCCCTGGAGAACATCGTGGCCGGCTACAACCAGCAGGTCGGCGGCGGATCGTAGGCCACAGGGCCGGGGGCGGTGTCGCAGACGCCGCCCCCGGCCCTGAACGCCCACACGATGCCGGGCTCATGGCGTGAACCCGCCGCAACCCAATCCACCAGCACGGAGTCAGGAAGATGACAAAACGCGCCTCGGTCGTGTCCGCGAGCCCGCCCAGCAGACGCAGCAAGTACACCCTTGCGCCGCTCGTCCTCATCGCGGCCAATGTCGTGCTCTTCGCGCTGTTCTTCGTCTGGCCGGCGGTGATCGGGCTCGTCTACTCCTTCACGAACTACACCGGTGTGGGTGCGTTCCAGTTCATCGGACTGGACAACTACCACAACCTGTTCGGGGACTCCACGTTCTACGACGCGCTGACCCGGACGCTCCTGTACACCGTGCTCTTCGTACCGCTGAACTTCGCGCTCTCACTGCTCGCCGCCAACCTGGTGGTGAACAAGCACGCCAAGGGCACATCGGTCGCGCGTGTCATCTTCTTCATCCCGTGGCTGCTGTCGCCCATCGTCGTGGGTGTCCTGTGGCGCTGGCTGTTCGGCGAGAACTTCGGCCTGGTCAACTACGTCATCGAGAAGCTCGGCGGAAGTGCCGTTCCGTGGCAGTCGGATGCGGACCTGTCGCTGCTCGTGGTGGTGATGGCGGCGTCCTGGATGTGGACCGGTTTCACGATGCTGCTGTTCATCGCGGCGATCAAGAACGTACCGGTGTCGTACTACGAGGCGGCATCGCTCGACGGTGCCGGACCATGGCGCCAGTTCGTCAGCATCACGCTGCCGAGCATCGCACCGACCTCCTTCATCGTCATCCTGCTCAACACGATCAACGCGATGAAGGAATACCCGGTGTTCGTCTCCCTCAACAACGGCGGACCCGGAACGTCGAACAACCTCCTTGTCCAGTACATCTACCAGACCGGCTTCCAACGGGGCCAGATCGGCTACGCGAGCGCCGCGTCGTTCGTGCTCATGCTCATCCTGATGGCCGTCGCGATCATCCAGCTGATCGTCAACCGGCGGGTGGAGAACCGATGACAACCACAGACATGCCCCGCAAGGTCGACGCCGGTCCCGGACGGACTGTTTCCAAGAAGCGGACCCGCGGCGCGGCGAGCGGCGGGATCCGGCAGGCGGTGTCCGCGACGACCCTGCTGTGGATCCTCGCGTGCCTCTACGGGCTGCCGGTGCTGTGGTTCATCCTCAGCTCCCTCAAGCCGGCCAGCGACCTGTTCTCCTATCCGCTGACGCTGGTTCCGCACCACCCCACCCTCTCGGGCTACCTGACGGCTTGGCGCAGTGCCAACTTCTCCCAGTTCTTCATCAACACGACCATCGTGTGTGTGATCACGACGATCCTCACGGTGGGAGTGAGCTGCTGCACCGGGTATGCGCTGGCCAAGTACGACAACAGATGGCTGAAGGCGTTCTTCCTCTGCATCCTGGCCACCACGATGCTGCCGGGCGAGGTCATGCTGGCCCCGGAGTTCCTGGTGGTGCGCAACCTCGGCCTCTACAACTCGTTCGCCGGCATCATCTTCCCGGCCGTGCTCACCGCGACCGGCTGCTTCATGTTCCGCCAGTTCTTCCTGACCGTTCCCGACGAGCTCGTGGAAGCCGCCCGCATCGACGGCGCCCGCGAACTGTCGATCTTCCTGCGGATCATGGTGCCGCTCTCCCGGCCCATCATGCTGACCCTCGCCATCCTGTCCTTCCAGTGGCGGTGGAACGACTACATCTGGCCGCTGCTGATGCTCAACGACCCCAACAAGTTCACCGTGCAGATCGGCATCCAGAGCATCGTCGGCGCCCAGAACATCAACTGGTCGGTCCTGCTCGGCGCCTCGGTCATCTCCATGATCCCCCTGATCGTGATCTTCCTGGTCTTCCAGCGCTACGTCATGGGCGCCGACATCAACGCCGGACTGAAGGACTGACCTTGCCCAGCCCGCTCGACCACGAGTTCGTCCGCGCGGTGGCGCTCGCCGCCGACGGGCCGGCCGCCCCGCTGGCGGCCGGCCCGTCGGCGGAAGTCATCGGGCCGCACCGCACCCTTGCAAGGCGGGTGAAGACCCTGGTCGCGGCGTACCGCTCGCCGGAGTCGGCCCTGCACGGCAGCGAGCGGGCCGTCGCCGCCGCGCTGACCCACCTCCGTGCCCTGCGGTCCATGCAGACGGCCTCCGGCCTCTTCGCGGGCGGCGACAACGTGCAGTCGCCGCCGGACTCCGCGTTCACCGTCAACGATGTGTGCGACGCGCACGTCCTCGCCGCAGGCGCAGGGCCGGAACTGGCCGACGTCACGGCGGCGCTCGCCGACATCGCGGGCGGCGCCACCGGCCCGCTCCTGACCGGCGGGGTGCACACCCCGAACCACCGCTGGGAGCTGTCCGCGGCGCTGGCCCGGCTGCACCGCTCGTTCCCGGACGACCGGCTGCTCGCCCGTGTCGAGGAGTGGCTCGCCGAGGGCATCGACATCGACACGGACGGCCTGTACTCGGAACGCAGCGCCGTCTACGCGTCCATCGTCACCAACCCGTCGCTGCTGTTGCTGGCCGAGGTGCTCGGGCGCAGCGACCTGCTGGACGCCGTCGAACGCAACCTCGCCACGACCCTGGACCTGATCAGGCCGGACGGCACGGTGGAGACCGTCCACTCGCGCCGCCAGGACCAGACGCAGTCGTTCGCGCTGTGGCCCTACCTGCCGCACTACCGGCTGCTCGCGATCCGCACCGGCCGGGGCGACTTCGCCCGCGCGGCCCGCCTGGCGGCCGCCGACGGCATCAACGACCCCGACCTGCTCGCCCAGACCCTCCTCACCCCGGATCTGTGCCGCGCCCTGCCGGCCCCGGACGCGGAGAAGCTCCCGCGCGACCGGTACCTCCGCACCGCACGCCTCGCCGCACACGTCTCCGCCACCGCGCACACCGTGGTGTACGGCGGCTCCGACGTGCCCCAGCACCAGCGCATCCGCTCGGGCCTCGCCTGCAACCCCACCCTCCTGCGCCTGTTCGCCGGAGACGCCGTCCTCGACGCGGTCCGCCTCTCGCGGGGGTTCTTCGACCTGGGCCCGTTCCGCGCCGCCGACATGCAACAGCTCGCCGACAACCGGTACCGGCTCACCCAAACCCTCACCACCGCCTACTACCAGCCGCTCCCGGAGGACCGAAGGCGCGACGACGGCGCCTACCGTCTCGTGGACGAGGGCCGCTTCTCCGCGGCGATGGCCTTCCCCGACCGCCCTCAGGACGAGGTCTCCCACACGACCCGAGTCGAGGTCGACCTGCGGGAGGACGGGGCCGACCTGCGGATCGACATCAGCGGCCCATCGGTGCCCTGGGCCCTCGAACTGACCTTCCGGCCGGGCGGCGAGCCGCAGGGCGCCGTACCGCTCGGCGACGGACGCTGGTGCCTGACGACCGAGCCGTTGGCCTACCGTGTCGGCGACGACGAGATCCGGGTCGAGGCCGCCGTCGAGACGGGTGAACCGCTCGCCGGACCGGACCGGAGCGACGTGCTGCGCTACGACCCGGGGCAGGACTACACCGTGGTCGGCGGCACCGACGCGACGACCGGGAACCGCGTCTACCTCGGCGGACACGGGCCGCAGACACTGACCCTCACACTGCGCGCCACATCTCAGGCATGAAGGGCTGATCTCCTTGCACCTCCCACGCCAGCTCGGGCCGCTGCACGACCTGCCGGACACCCCGGAGGCATACGACGCCGTCCTCGCCGACGTCACCGAGCAGGCCCTCGCGCGCCTCACCCCCGAGGGCAACCTCGAACACCCCGACTGCGTCGACGACATCGGCGACACCTCGCTCGGGATCACGTCCCTGCTGGTGCTCGCCCTGCAGCGCACCAAGGACCCGAGACTGCCCGGGGCGGTGCACCGCAGCCTCGCCTTCCACCTGAACGAGCGCGTCTACACCGAGGACAACCCCGGCTACCCGAATCTGCGGATCCGCAACTCCGGCTTGCCGTACGCCCGTTACGTCCTGGAGGCGGGCGCCCATCCCATCGGCGACTGGCCGAGCACGGTGTGGGCGCTGCTCCAGGCGGTCGACATCCTCGACGCGCCGGACGGACTGGTCGACGCCGGCCAGCGGGCCCAACTGCTCGACGTGGCACGGGGTTACTGGCGCTGGCTGACCGAGGCGACCTTCTTCAACCCGCAGGAGGCCGGAAACCAGGCCATCGGCTGCGTGGTCGGCGGCCTGATGCTGGCACGCCATCTCCCGCCGCAGGAAGGGGAGTCGGTCCGCGCCCGGGCGATCGGCCTCTACACCGAGAAGATCCGCGCGCACCGGGTGCCCGACCGGGGCGCCCTGCTGCCTCCCGAGCACGGCGGCGCCTACGACAACAACTACGGCCCGATCTCCCTCTCCTTCCTCGCCCAGGCCCACCGGGTCAGCGGCGAGGAGATCTTCGCCGAGGACGGCGACGCACTCGCCCGCTACATCGACGCCCGCCTCACCGGCGGCGGCTTCGACAACGGCGGTCCCCGCTACAGCGAGCAGCACTCCGGCTTCGAGTCGGTCCTCGGCCTGCGCTACTTCAGCCGCCGTATCGGTTCCGACCTGGGCCGCTACCGCGGCGACACCCGCTGGGGGCGGCACGCGGCAGCGCCCGACGGCGGCGTCGACGGGCACTTCGCCTGGATGCTGGTCTGGCAGATCCAGGACCCCACCCGCTGGCACCGCACGCCCTCGACCGAGCCCGTGCGCCACCAGCTGCGGGCGGGCACCGTCTCGGTGGCCTTCGACGACCGTATGACCCCGTCGGTGGTCGAGGCGGGCGGCACCTACTACCTGCCGGCGGCCGTGAACCGCCAGCACGGCTTCGGCCCGGTGCTGGACGGATTCGTGTTCTGCCGTCCCATGGGCGAAGTCCGGGTCAGGGACGTGCGCGCCGACGGTCTGGCGGCGAAGCTGGTCACCAAGCCGGTGGTCGGCCGCGACCACGTCCTGCGGCACGTGCGGTCCCTGTACGTCACCGACGGCACGAGCCTGTGGACGACGGTCGCCGTGGAGCGCCTGCCCTCAGAGCCGTATCTGCTCGCCGGACTGCCCTACGCGGCCGACGACGGCGACCGGGTGCGCCGGACGGCAGAGGGCGCGGTGGCGTCGGCGGGCACGCTCCGGCTGACCCATCCGCAGGCGCAGGGCGCGGAGCACTTCGACGCCCGCGCGGAACTCACCCAGGAACAGGCGGCGTTCGCGCTCGCCGCCGATCCGCGCGGCTACGGCAACCCCGACGAGGGCTGGCGCCACCTGGTGAGCTCCACCGCCCTGGAGGCGGGCCCGGTTCCGGGCGCACCGGACGACCTGCATGTGTTCGCCGTACGGTACGGCTCCGCGGCGCCGCTCACGGTGGCCGTCGAACGGGACGGGGACGGGCTGCGCATCGGAACCTCCGCCTTCACCGCGGTGATCGGCGCCGACGACGAACGGGGAGAGCCGCAGCTGACGCTCCGCGCCGTCAGCTCTTGAGCGCGAGTTCACCCACCGGCACCACCAGGTCCGCCCGGTCGCGGGTCGCGGCGACCAGCTCCGCATTGCGCTGGTCGCTGCGCAGCACCCACTCCAGCGCCTCCTCATGTCCCTTGCCGAACTCCTCGTGCCGGGCGATCAGCCGGCGGAGGCGTTCTTCTTCGTCCAGTTCGCAGAACCACACCTCGTCGAGCCGGCCGCGCACGCGGGGCCAGGCCCCCGTCTCAAGCAGCAGGTAGTTGCCCTCGGTCACCACCAGCCGGGCCGTCGGCGGCACCGGTACGGCGCCCGCAATGGGCTGCTCCAGCACCCGCTCGAACCCCGGCGCGTACACCACGTCTCCTTCTTCGCTCTCGCGCAGGCGCCCCAGCAGCGCCGCATACCCGGCCGCGTCGAAGGTGTCGGGCGCTCCCTTGCGGTCCCGGCGGCCCAGCCGCTCCAGCTCGACATCGGCGAGGTGGAAGCCGTCCATGGGGACGTGCGCGACCCAGGGCTCCCCGGCGCCGTTCAGCTCCCGTACGAGGTTCTCGGCGAGCGTCGTCTTGCCGGCGCCGGGGCTGCCGGAAATGCCCAGGAGCGCGCGCCGGCCGGGGCGGACGAGGGTGCGGGCACGAGTGAGGAGGTCGTCGAAAGTCAGCGGCACACAGCAGAGTGTGTCACCCGGCCGGCGGCGATGATTTCCGGCCGGACGGGGAGTCGTATCCCCACAGGCCGACACAGGTCCGTACGGGAAAGGAGCGTGCCGTGCCCGACGACGCGGCGCAGATCCGCGCACTGATCACGAAGTGGGCCGAGGCCGTTCACCGGGGCGACCTCGACGGCGTCCTCGCGGACCACACCGAGGACATCGTGATGTACGACGTCCCGCCGCCGCACGAGGGCCTCCACGGCCTCGCCGCCTACCGCGCGACCTGGCCGCCGTTCTTCGAGTGGCAGGCGCAGGGCGCCTGCTTCGACATCGAGTCCCTGGACGTCACGGCCGGCACCGATGTCGCCTACGCGCACGCGCTGCTGCGCTGCGGCACACCCGAGGAGCTGGCCGAACGACCCGCCGTCCGGCTGCGGTTGACGCTCGGCCTGCGCAAGGAGGGCGGCCGCTGGCTGGTCGCACACGAGCACCACTCGTTCCCGCACGACTGACCGCTGTGGCGTGCGCCACAAGCTGGATGTCCCCGAACGGGGGAACCGGACCCCTATGACGCAGCTCGGTCCTCCCCTCGGTCTCCCCGAAGCCATCCAGGCCTGCCTCTTCGACCTCGACGGGGTCGTGACCCGGACGGCCGTCGTGCACGCCGCCGCCTGGAAGGAGACTTTCGACGCTTTCCTGCGCGAGCGGGACGGCGAGCAGTTCCGGCCCTTCGACGCCACGGCCGACTACGACGAGTACGTCGACGGGCGCCCCCGCGCCGACGGCGTCCGCACCTTCCTCGCCTCCCGGGGCATCGAACTGCCCGAGGGATCCCCCGACGACCCGCCCGACAAGGCGACCGTCCACGGCCTCGGCAACCGCAAGAACGTCCTGCTCCTGGAGCGGATCCGCACCCAGGGCGTCGAGGCATACGAGGGCACCCTGCGCTACATCGAGGCCGTACGAGCCCATGGTCTGCGCACCGCGATCGTCTCCTCCAGCGCCAACACCCGTGACGTGCTGCGCTCGATCCACGCCGAGGGCCTCTTCGAGGTCCGCATCGACGGTGTCGTGGCGGCCGAGCGGAAACTGCCCGGCAAACCGCGCCCCGACACCTTCCTCGAGGCCGCCCGTGACCTCGGGATCGAGCCGTCGCGCGCGGCCGTCTTCGAGGACGCCCTCGCCGGCATGGACGCCGGCCGGTCCGGCCACTTCGGGTACGTCGTCGGCGTCGACCGCGTGGGACAGACCGACGCGCTGTACGCCCACGGCGCGGACGTGGTCGTGAAGGACCTCGCCGAACTGGGAGGCCGGGCGTGATCACCCACCGGTCGTACACCGTCGAACCCTGGGCCGTGCGCGAGACGGAGCTGGGCCTCGACGTCCTGGCGCAGAGCGAGTCCGTCTTCGCGCTGTCCAACGGCCACGTCGGCTGGCGCGGCAACCTCGACGAGGGCGAACCGCACGGCCTGCCCGGCTCCTATCTCGGCGGCGTCCACGAACTGCACCCGCTGCCCTACGCGGAGGCCGGCTACGGCTACCCGGAGTCCGGCCAGACCGTCATCAACGTCACCAACGGCAAGGTCCTGCGCCTGCTGGTCGACGACGAGCCCTTCGACCTGCGCTACGGCCGCCTCGTCTCCCACGAGCGCACCCTCGACCTGCGCAGGGGAGTGCTGGAGCGGGTCTGCGAGTGGGTCTCGCCGGCCGGTACGACGATCCGCGTCCGCTCGACCCGGCTCGTCTCGCTGTCCCAGCGGGCGATCGCCGCCGTAGCCTATGAGGTCGAGGCCGTCGGCACGCGCACGCGTGTGGTCGTCCAGTCGGAGCTCGTCGCCAACGAGCAACTGCCCGAGCGCAGGGGCGACCCACGGGCGGCCGTGGCCCTGCAGTCGCCCCTGGAGGCGGAGGAGGCCTTCGCCGAGGGATCCCGGCTGCGCCTCGTGCACCGCACCCGGCGCACCGGCCAGCGCGTCGCCGTGGGCGCCGACCACGTCGTGACCGGTCCGGACGGGACCACCACCGGCAGCGAGAGCAACGAGGACGTCGCCCGCCTCACCGTCACCTCCGTCCTCGAACCGGGCGAGCGGCTGCGGGTGGAGAAGCTCGTCGCCCACGGCTGGTCCGCCACCCGCTCCAAACCGGCGATGAGTGACCAGGTCGACGCGGCCCTCGCGGCCGCCGCGGTGGGCGGCTGGGCGGGCCTCGTGGAGGAACAGCGCGCGTATCTCGACGACTTCTGGGCGCGCGCCGACGTCGAGGTCGACGGCGACGAGGAGATCCAGCAGGCCGTCCGCTTCGCCCTCTTCCACGTGCTGCAGGCCGGCGCCCGCGCCGAACAGCGCGCGATCCCCGCCAAGGGCCTGACCGGCTCCGGCTACGACGGCCACGCCTTCTGGGACACCGAGGCCTTCGTGCTGCCCCTGCTCACCTACACCGCGCCCGAGGCCGTGGCCGAGGCGCTGCGCTGGCGGCACAGCACCCTGCCCGCCGCCCGGGAACGCGCCGCCCAGCTCGGCCTGAACGGCGCCGCGTTCCCCTGGCGCACCATCGAGGGCTCGGAAGGCTCGGCGTACTGGCCGGCCGGCACCGCCGCCTTCCATGTGAACGCCGCCGTCGCCGACGCCGTCGTGCGGTACACGGCGGCCAGCGGGGACGAGCAGTTCGAGCGGGACGCCGGGATCGAGCTGCTGGTGGAGACGGCCCGGCTGTGGCGCTCGCTGGGGCACCACGACCACGAAGGCGCCTTCCACATCGACGGCGTCACCGGGCCTGACGAGTACAGCGCGGTCGCCGACGACAACACGTACACCAACCTCATGGCGCGCGCGAACCTGCTGGCGGCCGCGGACGCCTGCAAGCGGCACCCGGAGCGGGCCGCGCGGCTGGGTGTCGACGACGAGGAGAGCGCGGCCTGGCGGGACGCCGCAGAGGCCATGCACATCCCGTACAACCACGAACTCGGCGTGCACGAGCAGCACGCCGGCTTCACCCGCTACCAGCGCTGGGACTTCGACCGCACACGGCCGGACCAGTACCCGCTGATGCTGCACTTCCCCTATTTCGACCTCTACCGCAAACAGGTCGTCAAACAGGCCGACCTGGTGCTCGCGATGTACACCTGCGGCAGCCACTTCGACGACGAGCACATAGCCCGCAACTTCGCCTACTACGAGCCCCTCACCGTCCGGGACTCCTCGCTGTCGGCGAGCGTCCAGGCCGTGATCGCCGCCCAGGCCGGCCATCTGGACCTCGCCTACGCGTACACGGCCGAGTCGGCGCTGATGGATCTTGCGGACCTGCAGCACAACACGCGTGACGGGTTGCACATCGCGTCCCTCGCCGGCACCTGGACGGCCCTGGTGGCCGGTTTCGGCGGACTGCGCCGCGACGGCGACACGCTGCGCTTCGCCCCGCGGCTGCCCGAGCGGTTCAGCCGCCTGGCCTTCTCCCTCCAGCTCCTCGGCCGCCGCCTGCGCGTGGAGGTCGGCCCCGACAAGGCCACGTACACCCTGCTGTCCGGCCCGCCCCTGACCATCCGCCATCACGAAACCCCCGTGACCCTGGACGACGACGGCCCCGTCGTCCGAGCAACCCCCCAACTCCCGTCCCGCCCGGCCCCGCAACAGCCACCGCACCGCAGCCCGCGCTAGGGCGTCGGGCGTTCGCCCGCATGCCGGGCGGCAGGTGGTCGGCGCGGCCGTCTCGCCCCGATACACCAGCTGCGCCTCGGCCGGCACCGGCGACGACGCCAACTCCACGGCGGACGTCCGGCGGGACCGGACGCCCGCTCCGGGCCCCCGCCGCTTCGGCACGATGCACCTGTTCGTGGCCCCGGCGGTTACTGCGGAAACCGGGACGGCGTTTCCCGGGGCCCCGGTTCAGGTAGGAGTCGGGTGTCCGGCCGACGAGAAGGGGGAGTGGCATGACAGTGAGCGACACCGGTGGCCGGCTGGGGGAGGAGTTCTTCACTCCGGGAACCGCGTCCTTCAGCGAGTTCCTGGCCGCCCACCGCCCCGAACTGCTGCCCACCCGGCCGCCGTTCCCCGATGGCGTCCGCGCCGAGCCCGGCCGGTTCCCGCACGGCACCACCGTGCTGGCACTCGCCTACCGTGACGGTGTGCTGATCGCCGGCGACCGCCGCGCCACGATGGGCAACCTCATCGCCCAGCGCGATTTGGAGAAGGTGCACCCCGCGGACGACCACACCGCCGTGGCCTTCGCCGGCTCCGTCGGACTGGCCCTGGACATGGTGAAGCTGTACCAGGTCGAGCTGACGCACTTCGAGAAGATCGAGGGCATCCCGATGACCCTCAACGCCAAGGCGAGGCGCCTGGCCGGGATGATCCGGCAGAACCTCGGCCAGGCCATGCAGGGCCTCGCCGTCGTACCGCTTCTGACCGGCTACGACGAGGCGGCCCCGGACGGCGAGAAGGGCCGCATCTTCAGCTTCGACGTCGCCGGCGGCCTGTACGAGAAGACGGACTTCCACGCCGAGGGCTCCGGATCGCCGTACGCCCGGGGCGCGCTCAAGAAGCTGTTCCGCAAGGGCATGGACCGGCGGGAGGCGGCCCTGGCCGCCCTGCAGGCGCTCTACGACGCGGCCGACGACGACTCCGCGACCGGCGGCCCGGACATCAACCGCCGTATCTTCCCCATCATTTCGGTGATCACCGAGGAGGGCTTCGAGCGGCTGCCGGAGTCCGAGACGGAGGCGCTGAGCCGCGAGATGGTCGAGCACCGCCGCAGCCGCCCGGACGGGCCGACCGCCACTCCCTGAGCACGGGCCCCGCACGATCGTCTTTCCCCTTCCATGGGGAAGAGCTGCCGCGACCTTTGCTGCACATGTTTTGCAAGTACGGGAGGATGGCATATGGCTGCGGACCGCAGCCGCTGTGCACCCGAAGGAAGACCTCCCCGTATGACGGCCGCACCCGACACCGCTCCGCCGCTCCCCGCCAGGGCCTCCGCCTGGCACCGTGTCCGCACCTCGATGACACGGGAGGAGTGGACCAGGATCGGCGGGATGGCCGCCTTCGTCCTCGCCCTGCACCTCGTCGGCTGGTTCACGCTCGTCGGCATCGTCGCCCCCGAGCACTACAGCGTCGGCAAGCAGTCCTTCGGTGTCGGCATCGGCGTCACCGCCTACACGCTCGGCATGCGGCACGCCTTCGACGCGGACCACATCGCCGCGATCGACAACACCACCCGCAAACTGATGGGCGAGGGGCAGCGGCCTCTGTCCGTCGGCTTCTGGTTCTCGCTCGGGCACTCCAGCGTCGTCTTCGCCCTGGCGCTGCTGCTCTCCTTCGGCGTCAAGGCCGTGGCCGGACCGGTCCGTGACGACCACTCACGGCTGCACGACATCACCGGCCTCATCGGCACGACCGTCTCCGGGACCTTCCTCTACCTCATCGCGATCATCAACCTCGTGATCATGGCGGGAATCTGGAAGGTCTTCCGCCGGATGCGCTCCGGTGACTTCGACGAGGCGGCCCTGGAGGAGCAGCTGGGCAACCGCGGCTTCATGAACCGCCTGCTGGGCCGCGTGATGAGGTCGGTCACCAAGCCCTGGCACATGTACCCGCTCGGCCTGCTCTTCGGCCTCGGCTTCGACACCGCCACCGAGATAGCGCTGCTCGTGCTGGCCGGCTCCGGCGCCGCCTCGGGACTGCCCTGGTACGCGATCCTGTGCCTGCCCGTCCTGTTCGCCGCCGGCATGTCGCTCCTCGACACCATCGACGGCTCGTTCATGAACTTCGCCTACGACTGGGCGTTCTCCAAACCGGTCCGCAAGGTCTACTACAACCTCACCATCACCGGCCTCTCGGTCGCCGTCGCCCTGCTCATCGGCACCGTCGAACTCCTCGGCCTGCTCGCCCAGAAGCTCGATCTGCACGGCGCGTTCTGGGACTGGATCGCCGGCCTCGACCTCAACACCGTCGGCTTCGCCATCGTCGGCCTGTTCCTCGCCACCTGGATCGCGGCCCTGCTGGTGTGGAAGCTGGGCCGCATCGAGGAGAAGTGGACGGCGGGCCTGTCCCGGCCCGCGCAGCAGCCCGCGGACTAGACCCGCCGTCCGTTCAGGCGCTCAGCCCCGCAGCTTCAGCTCCTTGCGCCACCTCACGAACTGCTGGTCCGGATCTCCCGTGTACGACCAGGGAGCCCGTGTGGCCCGGCGCCCCAGCATCCGCAGCAGGGTGGCCGCGACGTCCGGAACGTTTGCATTGCAGGCGGCGTGCGCCAGGTAGTTGAGGTCGCGCAGTTCGCCGGGGGCGATGGCACTGTCCGTGCGGCCCATGATCCAGCGCTGCCAGGTACGGCGTACGTCGCTGACCGCGCCGTCGTGGTTCCAGTGCTGCCCGAGGCCCACCGCGGACTGGCTGCCCTGCGCCGCGTCCAGGGCGTAGCGGTACTCCTCCACGCGCGCGTACTGCACCAGAACCGGCAGTGCGCAGCCCGTGGGTGCCACTCCGGCCGCGTCACGGGCGAAGTCGTACATGAGGCCGTGGCTGCCGTGCCAGCGTGCCGAGTAGTAGTGCAGGACCTGCAGATGGCCCTCCACGCTGTACGGGTCGCGCTGGTGCAACTCGTCCCACCAGCGCGACAGTTCCTGCCGGCGCACCCCCGAGGAGTACAGCCGGGCCACCGAGATCAGGGAGATCCACGGCGTCGGGTCGTCCAGATATGCCTCCGCGGCCTGCAGACACGCCGTCACCGCGGTGTCGATGCGATGCTGGTCGATCGGCACGCCACGGCCCGCGGCGATCGCCAGGTTGAACGCACGGGCCGTCTCCGTCGCCGCCCGCAGCACCAGCGCGTCACCGCTGTGGGGCTCGGCCGCCAGCCACGACTCCACGGTCGAACTGCCCGCACAGGCCTGTGCGAGCAGCCGGATGCGGTGGCCGCGCGCGAGCCACTCCGGGCCGGTGTCCCGCAGCAAATCCCTGAGGCCCTGCCAGCGGCCGATGACGATGTCGTGACGTGCGTCGGTCAGGGGCGCGTCCCCGCAGTCGGGGTCGTAGTCGGGAGCGAATCGGTCTCTCGCCATCGGGGTCTGCCTCAGAAGTCGGTGGAGAGACCTTCGTGGACACGTGAGTTCGCGGTGGGCAGGTCGTCGGGGACGTACTCCGCCTCGACGGTGCGGCTGGCGTCCAGGCGGGCGGGCCGGTAGTAGTCGCTGCCCTGCCTCCAGTACCAGAGCATCGGGACCAGCCCGACGGCGAGCCCGCCGATGCCGATCGCGATCGCCGCGCTGTCGAGCTCGCCCAGCGACTCGGCGAAGATCCAGAACATGAACAGCGCGCCGAACAGCGGCCACAGCCCGCCGAGCAGGAAGTCGGCCGCCGACTTCAGCAGCATCCTGCGGTACGCCACGACCACCGCGAGGCCCGCGAGGCCGTAGTACACGGCGATCTGCAGGCCGATCGCCGAGATCGCGTCGGAGAGGATCTCACCGACGGAGCCCAGGGCGTTGGAGGCGATGAACATCGCCAGCGCCACCGCGCCGACCACCGTGATCGCCACCCACGGGGTGTTCCAGGTGCGGTGCACCCGGCCGAGAGCGGAGGGCATCGTACGGTCCCGGCCCATCGCGAACAACGAGCGCGTGACCTGGATGAGGGTGGTCTCCAGGGTGGCGATGGTCGACAGCATCACCGCCACGATCAGCAGCTTGCCGCCCCAGCCCGGCCAGATCTCCTCGCCGAGCGCACCCAGCACGTTCGCGTCGTTCGCCTCGATCTGCTTCGAGGTCAGGATGACGTTCACCGCGATGGTGAACACCTCGAAGAGCAGGAAGACGATGCCCACCCCGATCAGCCCGGCGAGTCCCGTCGTACGGCGACTGTTGCGGGTCTCCTCGCTCAGGTTGCTGGTGACGTCCCAGCCCCAGTAGTAGAAGGCGGCGACGAGTGCGCCCGAGGCGAAGCCCGACACTCCGTCGAAGTGGGAGAAGCCGAGCCAGGACCAGTCGAACACGCGGGCGTTGCCGGTGTGGAAGACGGCGAGCACCGCGAACAGCGCCAGTATCGCCAGCTCGACGCCGGACATGACGAGCTGGGCCCGGACCGTGAGCCGGGCACCGCCGAGCACCACGAGCAGCATGATGATGAACCAGGCCGCGCCGACCACCGTCGACAGCGCGGTGTTGTCGGCGAGGCCCTCGTCGAACAGGGCCAGCGTCATCGAACCTGCGGGCAGCGAGCCGGCCACCATGAAGATGGTCGCCGAGATGACCAGCGCCCAGCCGCTGATGAACCCGAGAAAGGGATGCAGGGTGCGCCCCACCCAGGAGTAGCTGGCGCCCGCGTTCACGTCGATACGGCCGAGATAGCTGAACGCCAGCGCGATGCCCAGCATGGGTATCGCGCAGTACAGCAGCGCGGCCGGGCTGGCCAGGCCCACCGCGCCGACCAGGACGGCGGTGGTCGCGGCGATCGAGTACGCCGGGGCACTGCCCGCGACGGCCATCACCACGGTGTCGAACGTACCGAGGGCATTGGCCTGCAGCCCTCTGCCCCTGCTGTTGCTCATGGTTGCGCTGCTTTCCGTCTTGCACGACGCGAGGGCGACCCGCCCCGACGGCGTAGGGGGAGGTGGGGGGTGGTGAACCCGCCCCGGATCCCCGAGGGTTGGCCTCGGAGCAGATCAAGGGCAGCGAAAAAACAAAGGGGTGGGTGGAGAGCGCACGGCTACCTGCGTTGTCGTTCGGTCACACCGTGTGTGCGAGTGATGATAGCCCTACTCCTTGAGCTTTCAAGATTGACCAAGGGGTAACCTCCTGCGCCGCCGGCGACTGCCGTGGTTGGACGGCGCGCAACGGGAAACGCGGATCGGGACACCGTAGGAGAACGACCCGCCGCAGCGCGCGAGGAGGCACTCATGGGCAGCGAACGCACGAGCCCCGAACCGATGGCCGACGACGTCTACCAGCCCACCGGGACGAACGAGGAGCAGGAGGACGCGGCGCCGCTCGACCTGCAGGACGCCGTCGACGAACGCACCTACGACGACACCCTCGACGAGGGCTACTCGCCACCGGAGAAGCCGCTCGGCGTCACCAAACACGGCACGACGGCCGCCGAGCAGCGCACCGGCGAGAGCCTCGACGAACGGCTCGCCGAGGAGGTCCCCGACGCGGCCGTGCCCGCCGGTGACGAGATCGGCGACCTCCCCGGAGGCGAGGGCGAACCCGTCGACCCCGAGGCCGGCACGGAGCGCGCGGGCCGCCTGGTCGCGCCGGACGAGGGCGCCCACCCCGACACGACCAAGGAGACGATCGCCGACGACGTGGGCATCGACGGCGGTGCCGCCGGCGCCGAGGAGGCCGCCGTCCACGTCGTCGAGGACGAGACGCGACTGCCCGACGCCGGGCAGGACCGCTGACGCCGGCCCCTCAGTCGCCGATCCGGTCGATCTGCCGCAGCTTGTTGGTGGCGTCGAGGGCGGCGACCTTGTAGGACTCCGCCAGCGTCGGGTAGTTGAAGACCGCGTTCACCAGATAGTCGACGGTGCCACCGCAGCCCATCACCGACTGGCCGATGTGGATGAGCTCGGTGGCGCCGGTGCCGAAGCAGTGCACGCCGAGCAGGGTGCGGTCCTCGGGGGAGACCAGCAGCTTCAGCATGCCGTGCGAGTCGCCGATGATCTGGCCGCGGGCCAGTTCGCGGTAGCGGGAGATGCCGACCTCGAACGGCACGCAGTCCTCGGTGAGTTGGTCCTCGGTCCGGCCGACGAAGCTGATCTCCGGGATGGTGTAGATGCCGATGGGCTGCAGGTTGTGCATCTGCCCGACCGGCTCGCCGCACGCGTGGTAGGCGGCGGCCCGCCCCTGTTCCATCGACGTCGCGGCCAGCGCGGGGAAGCCGATCACGTCGCCGACGGCGTAGATGTGCGGCACCTCGGTGCGGTAGTGCTCGTCCACGGTGATCCGCCCGCGCCTGTCCGCGGACAGTCCGGCCTTGTCCAGGTCGAGTTCGTCGGTCAGGCCCTGCCGGCCCGCCGAGTACATCACGGCGTCGGCCGGTATCTTCTTGCCGCTCTCCAGGATGGTCAGCGTGCCCCGCGCATGCCGCTCCACCGCGGCGACCGTCTCGCCGAACCGGAACGTCACGGCGAGATCCCGCAGGTGGTACTTGAGCGACTCGATGACCTCGACGTCGCACATGTCGAGCATCCCGGCACGCTTCTCGACCACCGTCACCTTGCTGCCGAGCGCCGCGAACATGGAGGCGTACTCCATGCCGATGACCCCGGCGCCCACGATGACCATGGAGCGCGGCACGCGTTCCAGCGCCAGCACGTTGTCGGAGTCCATGATCGTACGGCCGTCGAACTCGACGCTGTCCGGCCGGGCCGGCCGGGTACCGGTGGCGATGACGATGTGCTCCGCGCTGAGCAGCCGTTCGTTGCCGGTGACCTCGCGCAGCGCGATGGTGTGCGGGTCGACGAAACTGCCGGTGCCGGCGAAGAGGGAGACGTGGTTGCGGGAGAGCTGGCTGCGGATGACGTCGACCTCCCGGCCGACCACGTGCTCGGTGCGCGAGGTCAGGTCGGAGACGGTGATGTCCTCCTTCAGCCGGTAGCTCTGCCCGTACAGATCCCGCTGGGTGAGACCGGTCAGATACAGCACCGCCTCGCGCAGGGTCTTGGAGGGGATGGTGCCGGTATGGATGGAGACCCCGCCGACCATGTCGGGGCGGTCGACGACGGCGACCCGGCGGCCGAGCTTGGCCGCGGCGATGGCGGCCTTCTGGCCACCCGGGCCGGATCCGATGACAAGCATGTCGAAGTCGGGCACCCTCCGGAGTCTGTCAGCCCCGCCCCCCGCTTCGAAAGACTGAACGGACGACTACCGCCCACGAAGTGACGGGGAACATCAGCGCCAGTCCGTCCGGCCGATGCCCTCCTCAGGGCGGCCAGCCGGGCATTGTCGCTCCGCTGGGTTGTGCCGGGGGCTGGCCACCCGCAACCACGGCCTCCCGCTAGAGGCCTGCGCCACGACGTGACCCCGCCGGGCCCGCAGTGCACCACCTGCTGACGCGCTACGACATCCCGTACGTCCCCGACGGCACGCTCTGGCCGCTGAGCGTCGGGCGCCGGGTCCGCCGTCCGCTGCAGCTGGACCTGGCCGAACTGCGCGCCCTCCCTCCGGTCAGCACGCGCGTGACCATGCAGTGCGCGGGCAACGGCGGGGCCCTCCTGACGTCCCGTCAGGTCGGCTGGCCCTGGCTCGCCGAGGCCGGCGTGGCACGGGACGCCGTCGAGGTGGTCTTCACCGGCGCCGACCACGGCGTGGAACGGGGCGTCGCACAGGACCACCGGCGCTCCCTGCCGGTGGACTTGGCCGTGGGCAACGAGCCCGAGGTTCTGATGGCGTACGCGATGAACGGCGCCCCGCTGCTGCCCCGGCACGGCCGCCCGCTGCGCCTGATCGTGCCCGGCAGGCAGGGCATGGCCCAGGTGAAGTGGCTGCGCGAGATCACCGTCACCCACACGCCGTCCACCGGTTTCCAGCAGGCCGTGGCCTACCGGCTCCGGCAGGACCCCGCCGACGAGGGCCGGCCGGTCACCCGCATCGAGCCGCGCGCCCTGCTGGTCCCGCCCGGCTTCCCGGACAACATGTCCCGCTCCCGCGTGGTGCGACCCTGGCGAGCATCTGCTGAGCGCGCGGGCCACCCACGCCGAAGGACACAACCAGCCATCGGAGCAGCACTGGAACCGCGGCCGCTGCACCAACACCCTCGTCCAGCGGGTGCCCGTGCCGTGCCTGGAGCCCGGCGACACGGACTGAACCGGCACCGGGTCTCCAGGCGGCCGTACGGGAGCGGGTGGGGCTCTACGGCAGCAGTTTCTCCAGGGCGGCGGGGCCCTCCGTCTCCAGCTTGCGCCTGGCCCATTCGAGGTTGCGCGGGGTGATGTCCCTGCCCGTGGCAAGGACCAGGTCCTCCGGCGACACATCGGTGCCGGTACTGGTGTGGAGCAGGTCGTCCGGGGTGATGCGTTCCTCGGACGGCCCGGACACGTCGGGCTGTGACGTCGGCATGATCTCTGCTCCTCGAGTCCGGATCGCTACTGCTAACACCATTCATCGCGGGAGCCCGGCGTGCATCCGGAAGCACACGCGAGCGACCCGAGATGCCTAAGTGACAGGGCGGGCGTCTAATGAGAGGCGACGACCGTCTCGACCGGCAGAGAAGACCGAGAGAATGTCACCGACCCACACCGAAACGGGGGGCGCAGGGGCTGCCCCCGGAGGGGGGCTGCGACGGCTGGGGGAGTGGTGCGCCAGGCACTTCGTGATCGTCATCCTGGCCTGGCTGGTGGCGCTCGTGGCGCTGCAGACCCTGAACCGGTCCTTCGGCGGGGAGTACTCCGACAATTTCTCCCTGCCGGGCGTGCAGTCCCAGCAGGGCCTGGACGTCCTGAAGAAGCACGATCCCGCGGCGGGCGGCTACAGCAGCCAGATCGTCCTGCACGACGGGCAGAAGTCCCTCACCGCGCTGAGCTCGCAGATGTCCACCGCGATCGGCGACGTGCAGAAACTGCCGCACGTCCTGTCGGCCCAGAACCCGCTGTCCGCCCCGGCCTCGAAGGTCGGCCCCCTCGCCTCCGACGGGAAGACCGGCTACATCACCGTCCGCTTCGACGTCCAGCCCTCGACCCTGGGCGACAACTACCTGAGCGGGGTGGACAAGGCGGTGCAGCCGCTGCGCTCGGCAGGCGCCCAGGTCGAGTACGGCGGACCGCTCGGCGAACTGGGCCGGTCCGCCGCCGACGACCGGGTGAGCGAACTGATCGGCTTCGCTGTCGCGATCGTCGTCCTGCTGATCGGCTTCGGCAGCGTGATCGCGGCCGGCCTGCCCCTGTTCACGGCACTGGTCAGCGCCGTCGCCGGGCTCGCGATCCTCGGACTGCTCGCGGCGGCGTTCACGTTCGCGACCGTCTCACCGACCCTCGCGACCATGATCGGGCTCGGTGTCGGCATCGACTACGCCCTGTTCCAGCTCACGCGGCACCGCCAGAACCTCATGAACGGGGTGGATCCGGTCCAAGCCGCGGGCCATGCCACCTCCACCAGCGGCCGGGCCGTGCTCGTCTCCGGCTGCACGGTGATCATCGCGCTCGCCGGCCTGTACGCGTCCGGGGTGAGCTTCATCGGGAAACTCGGCCTGGCCGCCGCCATGACGGTCATCTCGGCGGTCGTCGGCGCACTGACGCTGCTCCCGGCCATGCTCGGCCTGATCGGCAGACGCATCGACCGCTACCGCGTACGGCGTCCCGTCGCCGAGACCGACGCCGAGCCCGGAGCCGAGCCGACCGGCACGTGGCACCGCTACGCCCAACGTGTGGAGCGCAGACCCTGGCAGTTCCTGGCGGCAGGCATCACGGCCGTCGTCGTCCTCGCCATCCCGTTGCTCTCCATCCAGCTCGGCCACATCGGAGACGGCGCCGACCCCACCTCCTTCACCGACCGCCGCGCCTACGACCTGATGACCAATGCGTTCGGCCCCGGCTCCAACGGCCCGCTCACCGTCGTCATCGACCAGACCTCCGTGGCGTCCTCCCAGCGCTCCGCCCTCTCCTCCCAGGCCCAGAAGACCCTGAACGCAGTGGCCGGCGCCTCCACCGTCACGCCCCTGACACCCACCAAGGACGGCGACGTCCTCGTCGGCACGGTCTACTCGAAGCAGTCCCCGCAGAGCGCCTCGACCACCGCCCTGACCAACCGCCTGATCCACCACACCCTCCCCGACGCGGTCTCCGGAACGAAGGCCAAAGGGTACGTAACCGGCACCACCGCCGCCCAGGTCGACTTCCGCGACATCGTCGCCGGCCGGCTGCCCCTGATCATCGGCGTCGTGGTCGCCCTCGCGTTCCTGATCATCCTGGCGGTCTTCCGCGGTCTGCTCGTGGCGGTCAAGGCGGCCGTCCTCAACGTGCTGTCGATCGGTGCCTCGTACGGCGTGGTGGTGGCCGTCTTCCAGTGGGGCTGGGGCGGGCCCGCGCTCGGCGTGCACGGCAAGGTGCCCATCGAGAGCTATGTGCCGATGATGATGTTCGCGATCATCTTCGGTCTGAGCATGGACTACGAGATCTTCCTGCTCTCCCGTGTCCACGAGGCCTGGCTGCGCACCGGCGACGCCAAGGCCTCGGTCGCCCACGCCCTGGAGATCACCGCCCGGGTCATCACCTGCGCCGCCCTGATCATGGTGAGCGTCTTCGCGGCCTTCATCGTCAGCGACAACATCGTGGTCAAGATGCTCGGTCTGGGGCTCGCGGTGAGCGTGCTGATCGACGCGACCGTCGTACGGCTGCTGATGGTTCCGGCCGTGATGACGCTGCTGGGGCCGCACGCCTGGTGGACGCCCCGCTGGCTGGACCGGATCATGCCGCACATCGACGCCGAGGGCGGGCAGGTGGCAGACCCCGCGTCCGACGTCAGCCGCCGTCCCGTGACACGGGCGTGAGGACGAGCATCGTCACGTCGTCGTCGATGCCGGGGCAGTACCGCACGAGATCCGCCCACACCCGGTCCGCGAGCACGGCCGGATCGTCGTCGGCCAGCGCGGACAGCCGGTCGGTCAGCGGGTAGAAGGTGCCGGAGGGGTCGCGGGCCTCGCTCACGCCGTCCGAAGCCAGGAACAGGCTGTGGCCGGGCTCCAGCCGCAGCGTGAGCCCGGCGTGCGGACCGCCGTCCGACAGGCCGAGACCGAGCGGTGTCCACGCGGCGAGCTCGATCTCGGTGGCCTGCCGGCCGCGCAGCAGCACGGGCGCCGGATGCCCGCAGGACACCATCCGCACCGACCGGCCGTCGGGCGAGAACTCCAGCAGTACGGCGGTCGCGAACAGCTCGGCGTACCGGGACGACGCCGAGTCCAGCTCCAGCCTGCGGTCGAGGCGAGCGGCGACCGACTCCAGGTCCGGCTGGTCCAGCACCGCCTCCCGGAAGGCCCCCAGCAAGGCGGCAACCGTGGAGACCGCCGCCAGCCCGTGCCCCTGGACGTCGCCCATCACCGCCCGCACCCCGTGCGGTCCCTCGCGTACGTCGAAGAAGTCGCCGCCGACCAGCGTCCCGCGCTGCGCGGCCCGATACAGGCCCACGCAGCGGACCGGGCCGACCCGCTCGGGCAGCGGAGGGACGACGGCGCGCTGCGCGGCCTCCGCGACGGTGCGCTCCAGATCCAGCTGGGCGTCGCGGCGGCTGCGCACATAGGACACGAACACGCTCAGCACGGCGACGAAGGAGATGGTCAACAGGTCCGTGTTGCCGGGGTGGTTGAGCTGGAAGGCCGGGATGTTGAGCACGGCGACGACGACACCGCCGAGGAGCGCGGTCGTCAGCGGCCCGTACGAGAGGACGGCGAGCGGTGGGATGGCGCCCAGCAGAAAACCGATGTCGAGGGGTTCCTGGCTGGCCAGGGTGGCCGCGCAGACGCCCGCGATCAGGACGACCGGGAGCATCCGCACCAGCCGGGGCGGTGGCGCGCCCCGCAGCCAGCCCCGCCGGTCGTGGTCCTGCCGGCGCGCTGACAGGAGGTGCACCTTTCCCACAGCACCACGCTCCTACGGCGGGACGCCGCCCGCACGCCGGGCCGGCTGTCGGTGCCGGGTGGCATGCTGGTCGATGGCGGTGATCGGCGGCTGAAGGGGGAGCGGCGTGGGGTTCGAGGGCGAGGTCTGGCAGGTGCGCACGGGCGCGGAACCGGTCGGGGAGATCCTGATCGACGACGCCGACTTTCCTTGGCTGTCCGGCCGTTTCACGGCTGGTCCGGCGTTTGCGGAGGTCCGGGATCTGTTCGCCCGTGAACTCGCCCTGGTCGCGCGGGACGACGAGGAGCAACGGCAGGAGTGGGAAACGGCCTACGACGAGATCACCAGACGGGTGTCCCTGTCGTCGCCGGACGGACCCGTTCCCGAGTTCCTGCTGCACATCGAGGGCGACCGGGCCTGGTTCCGCTGGAGCGACGAACCGTCCGAGCATGGGTAGCGGCGCGGCGGCGCCCGGCGTACGGGTCGTGCTGATCGGCGGCACGTCGAACGTGGGCAAGTCGACGGTTGCACGAGCGGTGGCGGAGCGTCTCGGTTTCGAGTATCGGTCGACGGACCTGCTGGCCCGCCACCCCGGGCGGCCCTGGAGAACCCCGGAGCGGGAGGTGCCCGCCCATGTCGCCGAGCACTATGCGTCGCTGACGGTGGACGAACTGATCACATCCGTCCTCGCCCACTACGAACGGCTGTGGCCCCGCATCCGCACACTGATCGGGACCCATGCGGCCCAGAACGGGGCCGGCGCAGGCCTCGTCCTGGAGGGCTCGGCGCTGTGGCCCGCCCGCGTCGCAGGGCTGGACGTCCCGCACACGGGCGCCGTGTGGCTGACGGCCGACGCAGCGGTGCTGCGCGCCCGGGTGCACGCGGGCGGACGGTACGAGGCGGCGACGGACGAGGAACGGGCACTGATGGACCGCTTCCTCGCCCGCACGGAGCGCTATCAGAACCTCATGGTCGAGGCCCTCGACGAGCTGAGCCTCGACCGCATCGACACCGGAGCCGGTCTGACCGTCCCCACGCTGGTCGACTCGGTCCTCGCCACAGTGGCGAAGCAGACCGCACCAGGCAGACCGTGACGCCGTGTCAGCACTTCCCACAGGGCCTGGGCCTCGCTTCGATGCCGGGTCGCGGGGCGGACCGTCCCCACGCTGGTCGACTCGGTCTCGTTGTGGCCAAACAGCCCGTCGCGGAGGGGCCATGACGTCGCGTCAGCCGACTGGAGTCCGCAACAGGGCCCTGTGGCTCGACGACCGCATCGATGCCGGGGTGTGGGCGGTCCGGCCGGCGCGTCGATCGACTCGGCCCGTTTTGATCAAATGGGCCGCTGTAGAAAGACTGTGACGTCGCGTCAGCCGGTGGCGCCGTCCAACAGGCCCTGCGCCTCGACCAGGATCTCGGTGACCCGTTGGCCGAACGCGGCGTCGCATGCGTGCGGGCGTCCGGTGCGGGCGGCGGCGAGGAGTGCGTCGGCGGCATGTCCGAGCGCGGCGACGGCTCCCTCGGCGCTCTGCGGCAGCACCGACACCCCCGCCGCGCCCCGGAGTTCGGCAGCGGCGCACGACGCCGCGGGCGGGGCCGACAGGCTGAGCGTCAGGGTGCTCGAGGCGCCGCCGGCATGGTCGAGAACCAGATGGACCGTGTCGCCGGGACCGGGCGCCGCGGCCACCACACGCCGGGCGTCACCGAGGACCGGCAGCAGTACGGACAGGGCATGCGGGCCCACGTCCCACAGCGCGCCCTTCTCCCGCCGCCAGGGCGAGTTGGCGAACGGGCTGTCGCTGTCACCGCCGAACAGCGCCCCCAGCCACTGCGCGTGCGCCGTGAACCAGCCCCCCACCCCTGCCTGTTCGGTGATCCACGCCTCGGTCTCCGGCAGGAAGCGGCTGGTGAAGAAGACGACCGAGGCGACGCCGGCCTCCTGGACGGCGTCGACCACGGCCCGCCCCTGCCCGACGGTCGTGGCGAGCGGCTTGTCCAGCAGCAGATGACACCCCGCCCGCGCCGCCCGCACCGCGAGCTCCGCCTGCACGGCCGGCGGCAGGGCGACAGCGACCGCGTCCACGTTGGCGAACAGTGCGTCGACGTCGTCGTAGGCACGCGTGCCGAACCGGTCGGCGAGCTGCTTCGCGGCCTCCGTACGGCGGCCCCACACCCCCACGAACTCCAGCTCCGCATGCTCGTGCAGGGCAGGGGCGTGCGCCATCTCCGCCCAGGGACCGGTACCGAGAAGTCCTATGCGCATGCCGCCGCCTCTCCACTCCGTCGCCCTTGCGGCGACCGACCGCGAGCGAGCCTCGCACACCGGCCGACCGGTCGCGCAAGCAGATTCGGCTCAGGCGGCGATTCAGTGGTGCGGCTGCTGAATGCGTTCTCTTTCCTCTATTGGACCTACGGCCCGTAGGCGGGTCACGCTGGAATGCGTTTGGGCTTTCCCGCACTCCATGTGCGGTGGGCCGAACATCATTCGGTACCGCGCAACAACCGGAAGAGGTCACGAGCACATGCAGACCCGCCGCATCGGTGACGTCGAAGTCAGCGCGATCGGCCTGGGCGGGATGCCCATGTCGATCGAGGGACGGCCGGACGAGGCACGCTCCCTCGCCACGATCCACGCCGCCCTCGACGCCGGCGTGACCCTGATCGACACCGCGGACGCCTACCACCGGGACGCCCACGAGGTCGGCCACAACGAAACCCTGATCGCCAAGGCGCTCTCCTCCCACGACCGCGGCCGGGACGTCCTGGTCGCCACCAAGGGCGGCCATCTGCGCCCCGGCGACGGCAGCTGGACCCTCGACGGCAGCCCCCGCCACCTCAAGGAGGCCTGCGAGGCGTCCCTGCGGCGGCTCGGCGTGGAGGCCATCGGGCTCTACCAGTTCCACCGCCCCGACCCGAGGGTGCCGTACGCCGAGTCCGTCGGTGCGATCCGCGACCTGCTGGACGAGGGCAAGATCCGACTGGCGGGCATCTCCAACGCGAACCCCGACCAGATCCGGCAGGCGAACGAGATCCTCGGCGGCCGGCTGGTCTCCGTGCAGAACCAGTTCTCCCCGGCCTTCCGCTCCAGCGAGCCGGAACTCGAACTGTGCGACGAACTCGGCATCGCGTTCCTGCCCTGGAGCCCGCTCGGCGGCATCTCCCGGGCCCGTGAACTGGGCTCCGCCTACGCGCCGTTCGCGCGGATCGCCGAGGCCCACGGGGTCAGCCCGCAGCGTGTGTGCCTGGCCTGGATGCTCGCCAAGTCGCCGGTGGTGGTGCCCATCCCCGGCGCCAGCCGCCCGGAGACCATCCTCGACTCCCTCGCCGCGACCGAACTCACCCTCGACGCCGAGGAACTCGCGCAGCTCGACGCCGTCTGACAGGCCCACCCGGTCCGCACCCTCGGCTACCTGTTCCGCGCCGACCGCCGCCACCTGATCGCGGCGGTCGGCGTGTCCACGCCAAGCTCGGCCCGATCTCCCTGCTGACGCTGATCACCGCATCCCTCGTCGACGCCGTCGTCAAGCACCAGCCCATCGAGCGGCTCTGGCTCGCACCGGGATCATCCTGCTCATCCTGCTGGGTACGGCAGTGTGCGCCGCACCCGTATGCAGCAGCCGTCCATCGGCTGCCACTCGCGCGTCAGCGCCGGCGTGCTGCAGGCCAAGGTGGTCCGCGACATGGAGACGGTCGAGCAGCTGGTGTCACCCGCGCCCACGGCCTGGCGGGCAAGGCGCCGCGCCGCATGGACGGCACCCTGCGCAGGCTGTTGACCTCGGCATGCGCCTCGACCTGCTCAACGGCCGGTTCGGGTCGCCGGCCTGGCTCGTCCTCAGGTGGTCGGCGTGGTCGTCCATGACACCCGGCGAGACGATGCCCTCGTCGGTGCGTCCGGCGCGGGCAAGTCCACCCTGCCGCAGGGCTTCCCGCGCCCTGATCACGGATCCCAAGGGCTGGTCCTGGACGAGGCGACCTCGGCCCTGGACACTCGCTCGGAGGCTTTCGTCCGGCAGGCGCTGGCCCGGCTGCTGCACGGGCGGACCACCTTCGTGGTGGCGAACCCCTGCGCGGCGGCGGGGCGTACACACAGCTGCGCGGCGGACAGATCGCCTGAGCCGCCGTGCGCGCCCCGCGCCGTCTCCTCAGGCGGCGCTGCTGCGGCGCATGCCGTGCGGGCAGGTCGAGTCGTGGTGGATGCCGAGGCTCGTCCACCAGCGTTCGCAGCACGCGGCGTCCAGCTCACCGCGCACGATCTCGTCGGTGGCCGTGCGCGCGGGGTGGCGTGCCACGACCGCGGCCCTGCGCAGGTCGCGGATCAGTGTCTCGCGGACGACGGCGATGACCGGGACCAGGCTCGCCGCGGCGAACAGACATGCGGCCCACCGGGGGCCGTGGAGGAATTCGAGGACCGTGGCCCAGGCGAGTTCGGCGCTGGTGGTGAGGTAGAGGGTGCAGAGGAGGCGGCCGGAGCGGTTCATGTGCTTCACCGTTCGTGCTGAGGGGGTTACCCTCTGTTCAACGCCTCGCGGCGCGCTGGGAATCGGGTCGGACGGCGGTTTTGCGTCAATTGAGGCTCGGGGCGCGGAAGATGCGATTGGTCCGGGCCTGACCGGGAAGGCGAGGCGCAAACCAAAGAGAGGAGCACTTCGTGCTCGTTCCGGACCCCAAGGTCGTCAGAACGTTGCTCACCAGATACGCGTCGCTGCGCATCGCGCAGGCGGAGCGTGAGGAGCCGCAGGCCGCACGGGAGTTGGCGGACGTCAGCCTTGCCCTGTGCGCCACCATGGGAGCCGCGAGCGTCGAGGACGCGATCACCAAGGCGGACGCCCTGCTCATCGCCTCGCGAGGGGCCGCAGGCGGGGACGGCGGCCTGTCACTGGCCGTCTGACGCGACGACAGTTTCGAATGACGCACATCCGGACAGTCACAACCGCCGTGTCGGCGTCAAGTGCTCCTGGAGAATTCACACCCTGGTATCCCGGGGCGCATACACTCGACAGCCGTGCCCATGCGCATGGGCCACCACACGAAAGGCGCGTCGGTGTTCCAGGATTCCCCGATCTACGACCGACTCGTCGCCGAGCGCGGCGACGTCCCCACTCAGGCTCGCCGGGAGGCCGAGCGCGTGAGCCGGGAACTGGAGTACGCCATGCGGCCGCTGCAGTCCTTCGGCTCCGTACCCGCCGCCCCCGAGCGCCACTCCTCGCCAGGGGCCGGATGGCAGCGGACCGCGCTGCTGCCCGGCTCGCTGCCCCACTGACCGCCGCCCTCAACACACCGTGGTGCTGGAGCCGTTGACTCGTGTCTGCGGCTCCGGCCCGGGACGAGCCAGCCACTCCGCTATGGTCCGGGCGATCGGCAGCCCCGTCTCCACCTCGACGAAGCCGAACTGCCCCGACTGATTGCACTCCAGGAACCACCAGGTGCCGTCGGCGTCCTCGGCGAAGTCGAAGGCGCCGTAAGCCAGTTCGGCCTCACGCAGGTAAGAGCGGACGGCGTCGGCGATGCGCGGCGGGACGTCGGTCGCACGCCACGGTATGTCGGCCGAGGCGAAGCGCACGTCCACCGCACCGGGATCGTCCGGATCCGCGTCGTCGGCAGCCGCCTTGCGGGCCGCCAGCAGCCGCTCGCCCACCACGGTCAGCCGGATGTCGGCCCGCTTGCCCACCCGCCGCTGCAGCAGCGTCGGCCCGAACGCCACGGCGGAGAAGTCCGTGTCCGGCGCCACCCTGCTGGTCGGTACCGCCCGGGGCGGATCCTGCGGATGGGCCCCGGACACCGGCTTGACCACCAGATCCGGATAGCGGTCGGCGAACTCCCGGGCCGCCTGCGGAAACGTCGTGATCAAGGTGGCCGGCACGGGCAGTCCGCAGCGCTGGGCGAGCCGCAGCTGCCACGGCTTGTGCCGGGCCCGGCGGGCCGCGTCGGGATGGTTCATCCAGCGGGCGTCCGAGCCCCGCAGCATGCCGTACAGGGCCTGGGCGGACTCCTCGGTCAGCCAGGCGGATGGCTGGGCCGCCCGCGCGGCCGCATCCCCCGGCCTGCGCACCCAGACCGACCGCAGCCCGGCGATGCTCACCAGGCGGCCCGCGGACTGGAGGTGGCCGCGGAAACGGCCGTGCACGTACTCACCGGACAACGCGACAGCGCCGGGCAGGTCGGCGGGGTCCAGGCGGACCACCGGGACCCCGGACGCGTTGAGGTGCACGACCACCATGTCGGCGGTCACGTCCTCTTCACAGGTCAGGATCAGCACGGTCATAGTGGGCGGTTCCGCGTTCAGTCGTCGAAGTGTGTCTTGGAGCCCGCGGTGGACGTGGTGGTCCCCAACTCTCTGAGCAGCGCGAGGTCGCCGGCGGCGACCCGGCCGTCCATGAGCACGTTCAACTGCAGCCCGGAGTCGTAGACGTACGGAGTCGTGGCTTCCAACTCCACCGCCGGACGTGCGTAGTTGAGCGCGAACGGTTGCATCGTGTCTCCCTCGTCAGTGCAGCACCGACCCGGCGGTCCGCTCCCCGCGGCGCCGCCCGGCCCGCCGACTGCATTGCCCTTCCAGTCACTTATACGAATCGAACGAGTGATTGGTTTCCTTACTCTGCGTAGTCACAGGGAGGATTCGTGACGATTCGGCCCGTCCAAAGGGCCGCGCATGCTGCGCAGAGCAAGGAGAAGGACGCCGATGTCGTCCAGGTAGACCGGGTCGGGCAGCAGGTCGGTCGGCAGCACGAAGTACAGGACGGCACCCCAGAAGACCCAGCGCCGACCGGTCGGAAGCCCGGCACGCATCAGGTCGCGCCGCGTCCGCACCAGCCGTACCAGCAGGGCGACGGCCACCGCGAGGGCGAGCGCCGCGAGGGCAACGGCGACCACGATCACCGTTGTGGTCCATTTCACGGTCCTCCTCCATCCGGCGTGCCGAACGGCGCGCCCCTTGTCCCGGATTCCCCTTTCCGGCGTTCGTACGTCCTCCGTCACCCCGTCAGAAGCGCGACAGTGCCTCACACCTGTGGCCCATCCCGACTGGCACGGACCGGAAGCGGCGCTTAGTAATGGCACTGCATCGCAACGTCGTGAAACGCGCCGGGAGATGCGAGAGCAGGTGAACCGTTCCGTCTATTCCATGGAGGAGAGTCATGAGCATCCGCTCTTCATCACCCCGTCCCTACGACCCCTCCATAGTCGGCGCGCACGACGACCCGGCCAGCGCCCTGGTGCATGCCGCCATCGCGGACCGGCCACTGGAGGAAGTCGCCAACCTGATCACCATGCTGGAGCAGTCCCCGGAGTATGCGAAGGCCACCATCGACGCGTTGCGCGCGGTCGGCACGGACCGCTCCGTGGAGGACGTCACCCGTCTGGTCACCCTGCTGACCCAACCGCCGCGCGACCCTTCCAGTGCGGACGAGGTCATCCGTGCGGCGGCCGAGAACCGTCCGGTGGAGGAAGTGACCCGGCTGATGGCGCTGCTGCACCTGCCGTCGACGGAGCGCCGCTTCGGACAGGAGGCCGCAAAGGCGGTCGCCGCGGCGCGGTCCGTGGAGGACCTCGTGGAACTCATCGGCCGGCTGAGCACAGAACGCGGTGCCCACCCCGCCCCGCCGAAGACGGAGCCGTCGCTTCCGCAGCCCGGCGAGGCGGACTGGCGCCCGGAAGGCACCGGCAGCGGCCTTCCGCCGTTCCCGACGGTCCTGCCTTCCTACGGTGGCGACACCATGCCGAGGCAGCCCGTCGGCGCGCCGCGCCGCGCCGCCGAGCGCCCGCCGTGGGCGGGCCTGCTCGTCGCAGCCGCACTCTTCCTGTGCGCGCTGCTCTGGTTCCCGATGTACAAGTCGGGCACGTCCGTCGACGTGTACGCCTCCGGCATCGCGGTGTCGATCCTGTACGCCCTGCTGGCCGTACTGGTGACCCTGCGTCCCGTCCGGGCCGTGCTCGTGGTCGCGGCCGTGCTGCCGGCGCTGCTCGCCGGGGCCGAGCTGTACCGCGGGTTCCGCTCGCGGTCGCTGTTCCGGGCGCTCGACCTCACGCTCGCCCCGGGCTGGCTCGCCGGCCTGGTCGCCGTGATCGCGGCACTGACGGCAGTGACGGCCCTGGTCCTGCGCGCAGCAGCGCGCCCTCCCGCCCTGGGGGGTGCTCCTGCCCGTCCTCTGGCCACGGCACGGCGTCTGGACTGATGCGCCGCGTCCCCGCCGCCCGCACGGCGTCGCGGCCCCGCGCCCGCGGTTCTCCGGACCGCGGGCGCTTCGGCGTCGGTGGACAAACCCCGCGCAGGCGGTTCCCGTGCCCAGGTGCTCAGCGGCCGGAGGAGTCCGGCCGCTCGACTGCGCCCTCCGCCTCCTGTCCGCTGTCCGGGGCGGACGTGGGACGCAGCGCTTTGGCGGTGTCCTTCAGCCGCTCCAGCTTCCGCGTCAGCTGCTGGAAGGGCGAGCCCTGGGGCTGAGCGGGCGGCTGCGGCCGGGCCGGCGGCCCGTCGCCGTTCTCGCGGTAGACGGCCAGCGCCTCGTGCGCGCGCTCGGCGGCCTCGCGGTACAGATCCCGGGACTTCGTCATGGCCTCGAGCGCCTCGGCGTACATGGCCACGAGCCCCCGTGCGTGGGCGAGTTCCTCCTCGATCGTCCTCAGCTGCCAGTCGTCCCGCAGGGCGGTGACGGCCTCCTCGGCGCCGTCCGGCAGCGGAAGCGGCAGCGCGGCGAAACGGGTCAGGGCGTCGACGAGTTGTGCGGGCCGTGAGCCGTCGAGGAAGACGGTGCGTACGGAGAAGTCGTCCGCGTCGAAGCCTTCGGGGGCCGGCGTGGTGGGCAGCAGGACGGCACCGCCGCGCGGGACCTGCACCCCGAACTCGCGCAGGGCCCGGTTGACGATACGCAGCTGGTCCGGTGCGGCACGGTGCTCCAGCACGCGGTGGCGCAGGCTCGGCGGCAACAGCGGGCCGAGCGGCAGCCGCCCGCGCTCGTCGGGCGTCATCGCCTCGTGCACGACGAGGTTGATGTTCCAGGCTCCGTGCACGGAGTTGCGGAGCAGGCGCCGGATGTCCTTGTCGTCCGCGGGCAGGCGGTTGGCCTCCCGCAGGCGCAACCCCGTGCCGGGCTGGTGGTCCCAGGGTGCATCCGGCTCGGCGGGCCAGAACATGGTGGCGGGGGAGGGCCACGCCTGCTCCCAGGGGCGTTCCGCCTCCGCCGCCAGCACCCATTCCACGCCGGTGCCGGCATCGGGCGTCAGGGTCAGCCTGGCCCGCACGGTCACCGACTCGGCGACCGTCCAACGCGCCTCGAAGACGCAGTCCGAAGTACTCGCGGAGGTCTCGGAGACGGCCACCTCCAGATGGTCGTCGATGGTCCCCTCGTCCTTGAGCCGGTGCAGCGTCCGGCGTACGACGTCTTCGGCATCGGGCCCGGTATGGCTGCCGCGGGCCAGCCACAGGGTGGGGGACGGGGTCGGTCGGACGGAGGGCGAAGTACGCATGAGTCCATCTGAGGGCGGGGGCACGTGTATCCACCAGTATCGTCGCCGCGCGCCGGCGGGGTGCCCCCGGGGGGTGCTCGCACGGGAGGCGCGCGGTGCACTCGGGGTGCGAGGAACGCACTCCAGGACACCCGGTTCACCCGTATCCCCGGCGTACGGGGCCCGCCACAATGGCGCCCGCGAACAGGGCCCGCCCACCATCCGCTTAGGGGCGGGTCCTGTTCGTGTACCGCCGCGCCGTATGACTCGCTCTTGGGTTATATATCGGAAGCCGAGATATCATGGCGGCATGGCATCGAGGAGCATGACTCAGGCGGCGTTCTTCGTCCTCACCGCCCTGGCCGACCAGCCCCGGCACGGCTACGGGATTCTCCGGGAGGTCGAGGAAGTCTCCGGCGGCGCCGTGCAGTTGCGCGTCGGCACCTTGTACGGCGTCCTGGACCGGCTCACCGCGGACGGGCTGATCGTCCTGGACCGCGAGGAGGTCCACGAGGGCCGGCTGCGGCGCTACTACCGCCTGACCGACGAAGGCATGCGGGCGCTCGACGCGGAGGCGGAGCGCATGGCGGCCGGCGCCAGCGCCGCCAAGTCGCGCATCGCCGAGGGGCGCAAGACCCCCGGCGCGGTCGCGAAACCGTCCGCAGGCCCAGGACTGGCAGGAGGTGTGGCATGACGACGCTGCTCGAGAAGCGCTGTCGCACGGTGCTGCGCCTGCTGCCCGCCTACTACCGGCGGGGCCGGGAGGAGGAGATGGTCGAGGTCTTCCTGTGGGACGTCGACGAGGAGCTGCAGGACCAGAGCAGGCCCACCCTGGGCGAGGTGGCGAGCATCGCCGCCCTCGCCGTGCGCAGCAGGCTCGCCGCCACCGGGGCGCCCCGGCCGTACGCCCTGCTCGGGTCGGCCGTCCGTCGCTTCGCCCTGTTCGCCGTGCTGCTGCAGGCCGCCGCCGCGGTCGTCGACCGGGTCCTGGAGCTGACCTGGGCGGGCACGCACGGAGCACGCGAGTGGGACATGTTCCTGACGGGATTCACCGGCCGCGGGCCGCTCATGAGCGTCGTCGGGGCCGCCCAGTGGACGCTGCCGCTGCTGTGGACGGTCGGATACTTCGCCCTCCTGCACGACCGCCGGCGCCTCGCCCGGACGTCGGTGCTGCTCGCCGCGCTGCCCACGCTGTGGCCGTTCGCCGGTCCGCTGGTGCTCGAACTGGAGCCGTGGGACCCGTGGTTCGCCACCGCCGGCGCGCTCTTCGCCTGGCTGCCGGCGCTCGCCCTGTGCGCGGCACACCACCGGGACGCCCCCGCGGCCGTGCTGCCCGTCGGCACACCCGGCCTCGTCTTCGCGGCCTGCAGTGTGGTGATGGGTGCGTCCGAGGTCGTGCTGCCCGCCACGCCCGACGCCGTCTGGGCGCCGGCCACCTGCTTCGTCCTCGGGGCGCTCGGCTGGCTGCTGCTGCGCCGTCGCCGCATGGACACGCGCCCCGCCTGCGGCGCCATGGCACTGGCCGCGCTGGGCCTGCTGCTCATCGCGGTGCGATGCGCCACGCTGTATCCCTGGCTGGGCCTTCCCGTCCCCGCCGCCTTCGTCGGCGCCGCCCTCGGCCAGACGGCCGCGCTCACGCTGCTGACCCTGGCGCTGACGGTGGTGGCCAGACGAGACCTCGCCGGGCGCTGACCCGCGCGGGGGCCGGGGCCGGCGCTGCCGCCCCCCATGCTCAGTGCGGGTAGACGCGCGGAGGCCGCTGGCGCGCCAGCCCGGCGCGGAAGTCCTCGATGACGGCGCTGATCTGGCGCATCAGCGCGGTGTTCTCCAGCCGGTCCAGGTAGAGGTTCCGGCGGGCGAGACCGGGTGCGTCCACGCAGAAGTACAAGGACATCAGCGGGTTGATGAACAGTTCGCTGTCCTTCGTGCGCCGCGTGAAGCGGACGTCGCCGAACTCACCGCGTACGGCTGCCGCCACCGAGCCGTTGACGATGCTCGGGTACTCGGGCGTGCTGCGCTGGGCATGGGCGACCGCGTCGAGGTAGAGGGCGCCTTCCCTGCTCTCGCGCGGGAGCGAGAAGGTGCCCAGGTAGGCGCCGTCCCGGTCCAGCGCGGCCAGGTTCTCCAGCACCAGGGAGTGGTTGACCCCGTGATGGGCGTCCGCCCCGAACCCCAGGCAGGCGACGAGCCGTTGGGGTATCTCGTCCAGCCCGTTCACGGCGGCCAGGCTCGCCATGTCCTCCTCCGGTGTGCCCAGGCCGTGCTCGTCACCCCGCATGAGGATGTCGGTCCCGCCGTCCACCAGCACCAGGGCGTCGACGCCGCCGAGATGCTCGACGAGAGCGCGGTACGCGGCGCGCAACGGTTGCACCCCGGTCTGCGGGAACGCGTACACCGTGGCCGGCAGGCCCTGCCCTTCCAGCCACCGGGCGAGGGTGCGCTCCGGGAAGTAGTCACCGCGCGCGGCGGTGTCGGGCCCGACGGCCGCGACGTCCGCCTCCAGCCACACGTCCATGTCCAGCCCGTACAGATCGGCGAAGGACAGGTTGGCCAGATGGACCTCCTTGCCCGCCGAGCGCAGCGCGAGGGCCAGCGGAAGGCCGGCGTACACGTCGAAGCCGCCGCCCGTACCGGCGACGAGAACCCGCCGGGCATCGCGCAGACGTGTGAAGAAAGGGGGCTCTGTGAGGGAGAACACCGGGGGACGGTAACAGGCTGAGGGGGTGTCAGGGCGGTGCCTCTTCCGGCCGTCGGCTGGTGCCCGGCACGCTCACGCGTTCCCGGCCGACTGTTCTTCCATGATGTCGGACTCCCACTCCAGCAGACGTATCAGTCCATCCTCCCCGGGCCGTGCAGGAGGCGTACCCCGAGGCCCGGCCGGGGACGGGGAGTGCGTGCCCCGGGAGATGTTCCCGCTCACGGTGATGTTGTGTTCGACGCGTGGCCGGCGCAGCTTCTCGTACAGGCTGAGCGCCGTGTCGGTGCCGGGTGCGTCGCGCAGGCACTTCGCGAGGATCACCGCGTCCTCCAGCGCCATGGACGCGCCCTGACCGGTCGCCGGGGAGGCCGCGTGGGCCGCGTCGCCGATGAGCAGGAGGCGGCCGGAGCGCCAGGGAGTGCCGGCGGGTATCTCGGTGGCGTTGGTGACCATGACCTCGGCACCGGCGGCCGCGACGATGTCCGCGGCGGGAGTGGTGTCCTTGCGCAGCAGCGGAACGAGCAGTTCACGCCAGTCGGCGGGCGAACCGTTCGCGATCTCGTCGGCGTCCAGCGGCTCGCCGCCCACACGTGCGAACCAGTACGTCTCCCCGTCGGGCGAGACGGCGTAGCCGAAGGCCGCCGTGCTGCCGCGCACCATGGTGATGCACGCCTCCGGTCCCGACCGCTCCGCGGCGCCGGTGTAGCCGTAGAAGACCCGCTGGCCGGCGTAGCACGGCTGGGTTTGCGGGGTGATCTGCCGGCGGACCGTGGAGTTCAGGCCGTCGGCGCCGATCAGCAGGTCGCCGGTCGCGGTGCTGCCGTCGGTGAAGTGTGCGGTGACGCCGTCGGCGCCGTCCTGGACGGAGGCGAGGCGGGCGCCGTGCCGGATGACGATGCCGCGGCGTGCTGCCTCCGCCTGCAGGGCCGCGGTGAGGTCGCCGCGGCGCAGGCAGCGGTACTGCAGGAGAGGGGCGGCGGCTTCACCGAGGGGTACTTGTGCCAGCTCGGCGCCCGAGTCGTCCAGCACCCGCATCGAGGTCAGCGGGAAGCCGAGCGCCGTGACCGCGGCAGAGGCGTCGAGCTGAGCGAGGGCGCGCATGCCGTTGCTGGCGAGGGTGAGGAACGCGCCCAGATCCTCGGCCGAGCCGGGATGCGCCTCGTGCACGGTCACCTCGAAGCCCGCCTTGCGCAGGGCCAGAGCCGCCGCCGTGCCGGCTGTGCCGCCGCCGATGACCAGTACGTGTGCCACGCCCCACCCCGCTCGTCTCCGCACGGCCCCCGCGGTCGTACGCCCACAGGGAGGAACGCATGAGCGACATCAGGGGTTCCGTGCGAAGCCGACGCCGGTGGTGCCAGGCTCCTGCGAGGCGTGGCACGACCGGCGTTCGTCCGCGTCAGGCGCCGCTCGCCCCGAGCATGTCCTCACGCTCGACGATCTTCACGCGCTCACGGCCCTGCGGCTCGCCCAGCGCCTTCTCCGCGGCGTCCAGCTTGTACCAGCCCTCCCAGGTGGTGAAGCGGACGCCACGCTCGGCGAGGAACGCGTCCACGGCCTCGGGCTCGGGTGAACCCGGCGTCTGCAGACGGCCGTTCGCGTGGTCGTCCAGCAGGTTGGCCACCGTCTCGTTGGCGTCGCCCTTGGTGTGCCCGATGAGGCCCACCGGACCGCGCCGGATCCAGCCGGTGACATACGTCGACTGCAGGTGCTCGCCGGACTCCTGGACGACCCGTCCGCCCTTGTCCGGGACGGTGCCCGAGTCGAGGTCCCAGGGCAGCTTGGGCAGCTTGTCCGACAGGTAGCCGACCGCACGGTAGACCGCGGTGACGTCCCAGTCCTTGAACTCGCCGGTGCCCTTGACGTTGCCGGTGCCGTCGAGGGCGGTGCGCTCGGTGCGCAGGCCGACGACCTTGCCGTCCTCGCCGAGGATCTCGCTGGGCGACTCGAAGAAGTGCAGGAACAGCTTGTGCGGGCGGTCGCCGACGTCGCGGATGGCCCAGTTCTCCAGGGTCTTGGCGACCATGTCGGCCTGCTTGTTGCCGCGCCGGGTCTCGATCGAGCCCGCGTCGTAGTCGATGTCCTCGGGGTCGACGATGACCTCGATGTTGGGGGAGTGGTCCAGCTCCCGCAGCTCCATGGGGGAGAACTTCGCCTGCGCCGGGCCGCGCCTGCCGAAGACGTGGACCTCCAGCGCCTTGTTGGCCTTCAGGCCGTCGTAGACGTTCGGCGGGATCTCCGTCGGCAGCAGCTCGTCCGCCGTCTTGGCGAGGATGCGGGCCACGTCGAGTGCGACGTTCCCGACGCCGAGCACGGCGACCTTCTCCGCCTCCAGCGGCCAGGTGCGCGGCACGTCCGGGTGGCCGTCGTACCAGGACACGAAGTCGGCGGCGCCGTACGAGCCGTCGAGGTCGATGCCGGGGATCGGCAGGGCGCGGTCGGCCGTCGCACCCGTGGAGAAGATCACGGCGTCGTAGAAGGCGCGCAGGTCGTCCAGGCTGATGTCGGTCGGGTAGTCGACGTTGCCGAAGAGGCGTATCTGGGGCTTGTCGAGCACCTGGTGCAGGGCCGTGATGATGCCCTTGATGCGGGGGTGGTCGGGGGCGACGCCGTAGCGGATCAGGCCGAACGGGGCGGGCATCCGCTCGAAGAGGTCGATGGACACACCGGGGTCGGCGGCCACCTCGGACTTGAGCAGGGCGTCGGCGGCGTAGATCCCGGCGGGGCCGGCTCCGACGATGGCTACCCGCAGGGGGCGCGGCATGATCAGGTTCCCTTCGAGCGATGACAGACGACTCGAACGGGAAGCCTAAGCTAAGGCAAGCCTAAGTCGGTACACGGGTCCGCTCTATGAGCTCATAAATCAATTTTATGACTGGGGAACGGGAACTCGAACACGGGCATCGGCCTGGCACCGCCGGGCTGCCGTACCGTGCGGGGGCGGTACGGCAGCCCGGCGCAGCGCTCAGCCGATGTGGTAACTGTCCCCGTACACCTTCCAGTTGAGCGGGGTGTCGAGACACAGGTTGCCGTTGCGCAGGAAGACCCGCTGCTCGGTGTCGACCCGGCTGGTGTCGCTGTGCGCCTCCTCCTGCTTCATGGCCCACACCCGGGCGTCGAGGAAGGCGTTCAGGTACGCCACCTCGTCGCCGCCCTGCGCCGGCGGCTTGGCCTTGTTCAGGGCGCGCTTGCGTATGTTGCGGAAGCTGGTGGGGTCGTCGCCGTCGCCGTGCATGACGATGGCGTCGTAGTACGCGAACTGCCCCAGCGTCCCGATCCGGTCCGCCCTGCCCTGCTGGACGGCCGGATTGAAGTACACACGGTCGCGCTCGTCGTTCTGCGCCTGCTGGAACGCGGTGTCCTGGGCCGCCTTGCGCCAGTCGCGGGGGAAGTTGGGGTCCAGGCCCTCGTGCGAGTCGGAGCCGTTCACCGCGCGCAGCGCCGGGAGGTATTTGGCAAGGACGTTGCCGGGCTTGCGGTCGGTGTAGAGCTGGACGAGGTCGAGCATGTCGCCGGTGCCGGAGCAGAAGCCGATGATCCCGGCGGTGTAGCCGCGGCCGTCGCCGATGTCCTCGATGTACTTGTACTGCGCCTTCCAGTCGAGCGAGGAGTTCTCCGCGCTCGACACCAGCTTCATGGCGATCTCCTTCTTCGCCGGATCGTCGAGGCCCACGCAGCCCGCCGCGGCCGGGCTGGCCGAGGCGTGGGAGGGCCGCAGGAAGGGCGCTGCGGCGAGGGATGCTCCGGCCGCCACGAGGACGGTGCGGCGTGCGATGCCGGCTGGGCGTGCAGGGTCGCTGGCGGGGTGCGTCACGGGGGCTCCAAGTGGTGGTGGGGGGTGGGGAGTTGGCCGTACTGACACTGATAGGAAGGTTTCCTATCAGAGCGACGACGTGACGCACACCCGTCGCGGAAGAAGTTCGTAGGGTCGTACGAACCAGGTACGGACCAAAAGGTGGTGAGTCAGGGCAACGGCTGTTCCGCCCAGATGACCTTGCCCTCGGGGGTGTACCTGGTGCCCCAGCGATCGGCGAGCTGCGCCACCAGGAACAGCCCGCGGCCCCCCTCGTCCGTCATCGCCGCATACCGAAGGTGCGGCGATGTGTTGCTGCTGTCGAAGACCTCGCAGATCAGGGTGCGGTCGAACAGCACGCGCACCTGGATGGGGTCGGCGCCGTAGCGGATCGCGTTGGTGACCAGCTCGCTCAGGATCAGCTCCGTGGTGAACGTCAGCTCGTCGAGCCCCCACTCGGTGAGCCTGCGGCTGACGGAGGCCCGCACCTCACCGACGGCCGCCGGGTCGTTGCGCACCTGCCAGTCGGCGATCCGGTCGGCGTCGAGTCCGCGGGTACGGGCCACGATCAGGGCGACGTCATCGCTCGGCCTGGCCGGCAGCTGCGATTCGAGCACCACCCGGCAGGTGTCCTCCGGCGACTCTCCCGCGCGCTCCAGTGCCCCCTGCAGGAGCGCGAGCCCCTCGTCGATGTCCCGCTCCCGGTCCTCGACCAGCCCGTCCGTGTAGAGGACGAGACGGCTGCCCTCCTCCAGCACGAGATCGGCCGTCTCGAACGGCAGGCCGCCGAGGCCGAGCGGGGGGCCGGCAGGCACGTCGGGGAACTCCACTTCGCCGTCGGGCCGGATGAGGGCCGGCGGCGGATGGCCCGCCCGGGCGATGGTGCACGTGCGCGACACGGGGTCGTAGATCGCGTACAGGCAGGTCGCGCCGGTGACCGGGGCGTTGCCGCCGTCCGCCGTCTCGTCCTGGTCGATGCGGCCGACCAACTCGTCGAGCAGCGCGAGAAGTTCGTCGGGCGGCAGGTCCAGGGCGGAGAAGTTGTGGACCGCCGTGCGCAGCCGCCCCATGGTGGCCGCGGCATGCAGCCCGTGCCCGACGACGTCGCCGACCACGAGGGCGACCCGGGCACCCGACAGCGGCAGTACGTCGAACCAGTCCCCGCCCACTCCCGCCTGCGCCGGCAGATACCGGTAGGCGATGTCCAGCGCGCTCTGCTCCGGCAGGCGGCGGGGCAGCAGGCTCCGCTGCAGTGTCACGGCCATGCTGTGCTCACGCGTGTAGCGGCGGGCGTTGTCGATGGAGACCGCGGCGCGGGCCACCAGCTCCTCCGCGAGGGCCAGTTCGTCCGCGTCGAAGGGCTCGGGCTTCTCCGAGCGCCAGAAGCTGACCACCCCGAGCACCAGCGAGCCGGCGCGCAGCGGCACGGTGATCAGCGAGTGGATCCCGTACTCGACGACCTGGGCGGTGCGCTCCAGATCCTGCGCCTGCCAGCCCGGCGCCGCACCGAGGTCCGGCTCCAGCACGGCCTGCCCGGAGTGCAGGCTCCGGGCGTGCGGCGAGGAGTCCACGAACTTGATCTGCCGGCCCACCTTGTACAGCGGTGCGTCCTCACGGATCCCGCTCGACGCGGTACGGCGCAGAGAAGTCACCCCCTCCGGCTGGCCCCCGCCCAGCACCGCGTCGAACAGGTCGACCGTGGCGAAATCGGCGAACCGCGGCACGGCGAGCTCCGCCAACTCCTCCGCGGTACGGGTGACGTCCAGGCTGGTGCCGATGCCCACCCCGGCGTCGTACAGCATGTTGAGGCGTTCCCGTGCCGTCTCCGCCCGGCCGGAGAGGGCGCGCAGCTCGGTCGAGTCGCGCAGCGTGGCAACACTGCCCGGCGGGCCGCCCTGCACGTCCGTGGGCCGCTGGTTGACCGCAAGCAGCCGGTCCTTGACCAGGTGCACCTCGTCGGTGGCGACGCGCCCGGAGGCCAGCAGCTCGGCCGTGTCCGGGGCGAGGCCCAGATCGAGGGCGTGCCGGCCCTCGGCGTCCGCGGGCAGGTCGAGCAGACGGTGCGCCTCGTCGTTGGCGAGCAGCAGCCGGCCCTCACCGCTGACGATGAGCACGCCCTCGCGCACGGCGTGCAGCACCGCGTCGTGGTGCTCGTACATGCGGGTCATCTCGTGCGGGCCGAGGCCGTGCGTCTGGCGCAGCAGCCGTCTGCTCACCAGCGCGGTGCCGCCGGTGGCCAGGGCGAGTCCCCCGGCAGCGGCGAACAGGACGAGGGGCAGCTGCCGGTCGGCGGTGCCACCCACGGTCGCGGTCGTGATGCCCGCCGAGACCAGGCCCACGACCTTGCCGTGCGGGTCCTTGATCGGCACGACCGCCTGCACCAGCCGCCCGATCGTCCCGTTGATCTCCTCGGTCACTGTCCCCCCGGCCAGCGCGGGGGCGATCGTCCCGACGAACTTCTTGCCGATGCGGTCCGGCTTCGGGTGGGTGTAGCGGATGCCGTCGGTGTTCATGACGACGATGAAGTCGACGCCGGTCGCCTTGCGGGCGGCCTCCGCCCGCGGCTGCAGAATCTTCGTGGGCTCGGGGCTGCTGAGCGCCTCGCGGGTGCCCGGCGCATTGGCGAACGCCTGCGCGACGGCGACCGACCGGTTGCGGGCCTCCTGCGTGCTGTCGTGCCGGACCTGCAGATACAGCGCCACCACCGCGGCCACCACCAGCAGCAGCACGATCACCACCTGCAGGACGAACACCTGCCGGGCGATGCTGCGCCCGGTCAGCGCCGACCGCAGTGCGCTGATGCGGCCCGGTTCCGGCTCGGCCGGGTGTCCACCCGGGCGGGTGGGCGTACTGCGCGGAGTCCGCGTCGTGCGCCGCCCGTGCGCTGCGTGGGCGCGATCGCTCGCGCGGCGGGCACGGGGACCGCCGGGACGGCGGTGCGACCGGGTCCCGGAACGGTCCGGAAGTCGGACCATGTGCCCATGTCTACACTGCCGGGCCGCGTGAGGCGAGAGGCGTCACAGCGGGTGACGGAGATCGCCCTCTGTCCGGGTGCCGATGTCACAGGCGGTGGACGGTGTCACTGCTGGTTCCTGTGCGCCGTGCGGCGCGTGGCGAGGAGCGGTGTGATGTTCGTTTGGACGGTTGGCGGAGTGCGGGGCGGTGGCGGTGCGGCGGCTGGCGAGTCCGGCCGGCGGAGGGCGGGCCGGGCGGTGACGGATATTTTGCTCCCTGCCTGGGTGCCGATGTCACAGGCGGTGGACGGTGTCACTGCTGGTTCCCGTGCGCCGCGCGGCGCGTGGCCAGAAGCAGTGCGATGTCGTCGGGACGGTCCGCGGAGTGCCGGGCCGTCGCGGTGAGGCGGTCGGCGACTCCGGCCAGCGGGCGGCGGCCGGGGCGGACGGCAGGCGCGCCGACCTTCGCCAGGGCCACCCGCAGAGCGGTGATGCCCTCGTCGATGTCGACACCGGGCCGCTCGACCAGCCCGTCCGTGTACAGCGCGAGGACGGCGCCGGGCTCGATGCGCAGTTCCGCGACGGGGTACTGCGCGTGCGGATCCACGCCGAGCACCACGCCACCGGGCAGATCCAGCACCTCGGTGTGGCCGTCCGGGTGACGCAGCAGCGGCGGCGGATGCCCCGCGCGGGCCGCCCGCGCCAGGCCCGAGGCCGGGTCCAGCCGGATGTAGCAGCAGCTCGCGAACTGCCCGGGATCGAGGTCGATCAGCAGATGATTCGTGCCGCTCATCACCTCGTCGGGCGGCCGGTCACCCAGCGCGAACGCCCTTACCGCGCTGCGCAGTTGGCCCATGGTGGCCGCAGCCTGCACGCCGTGCCCCTGCACATCGCCGATGACCAGCGCCAGACCGTCCCCCGCCTCCACGACGTCGTACCAGTCGCCGCCCACCTCCATGCCCTGCGTTCCGGGCAGATAGCGGCCGGTGGTCTCCACCTGCGGATGGGCCGAGAGCCGGCGGGGGAGCAGGGCCTGCTGCAGTCCGCGGGCGAGCGCCGCCTCGCTCTCGTAGCGCTTGGCCTTCTCCATGGCGTGGGCGATCAGCCCGGCGAGCGCGGTGAGTGCCGTGCGCTCCTCGGTGCTGAAGCTGCGCGAACCGTCGAAGCCCAGGATGCAGGAGCCCACCGGACGCCCGGAGGCGATCAGCGGCAGGAAGGCGCGGGCGCCCTCGTCCGCGTCCAGCGGGATGCCGGGGTAGGCGGCGGCCAGCTGCTCCATAGAGTCGAAGAAGATCGGCCGGCCGCTGGTCAGCGTCTCGACCCCGGGCAGATGGGCGTCCAGGCCCACGCCCTCGAAGGGGCTGAGGAACCCTTTGGGGAAGCCGTTCTCCCAGGCCAGATACAGGTGTCGGTCCTGCAGCAGATAGATGGCGAGGCGGCGGCCGCCGAACGCGGGCAGCAGTTCCCGCATGACCACGGCTGCCACCTGCCGTGCGGTGACCGCCTCCGTCAGCGCGATGGCCAGCACGATGGGGCGGTACAGCGGAGCCATCGAGGGGACCCCGGGCGAGGTGGCGGCGGCCGGGTCCCGGGTGAGGTCGGCGGCCGCGTCCGCCACCCGGTTCGCCGGGCGGAACGTGCAGGTCAGCACGGACGGACCGGGATAGACGCAGACATCGAGCCAGGCGCCCTCGTACGACGCGTCCTCGTCCTGCGCGCCGTCCGTGGCGGGCCGCGCGACATGGAAGCGCACCGGTTCCGGGGACAGCAGCGCGCTGCGCAGATGGTCCTCGAACGCGGGCTGGTTCAGCCACGGCACGCCTTCCCACAGGGGACGGCCGAGCAGCTGCGTCCTGGAGCAGTGCAGCAGCTGGCCGGCGCGCGGGTTGGCGTAGAGGACCAGCCCCAGCCGGTCCAGGCAGAGCACCCCGTCGGGCAGCAGATCGGCGGCGGCGTCGGCCGCCGCGCCGGGACCGGGATCGACGATGAAACCACGCACCGGATGCGCGCCGGACGGAGTGCCGGGCGGGGCGGGCGCCGCGTACGGGCTCCACAGCTCCACCAGGCGCAGTGCGCCGTCCTCGGCCCGCACGTACAGCGGCAGCGGCGGCGGTCTGCCCGCGGCCGTCTCCCGCAGCGCGGCCAGGACCCGCTGGGTCTCGGCCGGGGCCACGGCCTCCGCGAGCGCCTCCACGGACGTGGCGAACGCGTCGACCGGCACCCCCAGCAGGGCCGGCAGGCGTTCGTCGACGGTCACGACGTCCGTCACCGGATCCCAGGCGAAACCCCCGGCACGCCCCGCGGGCGGGCGCGCGCCGGGCGGCCGTACGCACACGGGCTCCCCGTCCCAGGCGACCGACGACCTGCCGCCGTCCTCCAGCCGCCACAGGGCCGTGCCCAGGTCCTCGGCCAGCCGCACCATGCGATCGCGGTGGTGCAGCAGCTCGGTGGCGTCCGTGGTGGAGTGCCGCAGCACGGTCAGCACACCGAAGGTCGTCGACCCGCAGCCGATCGGTACGTGCATCGACCCGAACTGGAACGGCAGCCCGGCCGCGAACTGGGGATAGCGGCGCATCGTCTCCGCCGCGTTCGGCAGGACCACCTGCACGCCCAGCCGGTAGGCGTCGGCCACCGGGAACGGGCGGTCCACATGCAGCCGCCACCAGGGCCGGAACAGCGGGCCGGGCAGCCCCGCGAGCACCGCCAGCCGCAGCAGCCCGGGCGTGCCGGAGCGCAGATAGACCCCTCCCGAGTGCCCGCCGGCCGCACCGATCGCCTCCGTCGAGGCGTCGATCAGCAGTGCGGCCAGCTGCCCGGGCGTCCGGTGTGCGTGCTCCGCGCGAGTCATCGGCCCTACCTCGTCCGTACGCCGTCCAGCGGGCGACACAGCAAGAATGCGCCACGACCGGCCTGTGGCGCACCTGGGCGGTCCCAGTCTCCGCAGACGAATCACGGCTCCCGGGTGTCTCAGGCACGCACGGCCTTCGGTTTCCTCGGCGCCTGCGAGGACAGCGCGGAGCCGCACAACCTTGTGGGAGCGCTCCCAGGCAGGCAGGATGCTGCGGTGACCGCGACGCCCGCCATCCGCCCCTACCGTCCCGAGGACCGCGAAGCCCTCGACGACATCTGCATCCGCACGGCACACAACGGCCAGGACAGCCGTCCCCTCTATGCGGACCCCACCATCTTCCCGACGGTCTTCGCGGCGCCGTACGTCGTACTGGAGCCGGAGCTGGCCTTCGTCCTGGACGACGGGCACGGCCGGGCGGTCGGCTACATCCTCGGCGCCGCGGACACGCCCCGCTTCGTCGAAGACTTCCGCACCAAGTGGCTGCCCCTGGTGGCCGACCGCCACCCGGAGCCCTCAGGACCGCCGACGACCCCGGACGAGCAGATGATCCCGCTCCTGCACCACCCGGAACGGATGATCGTCCCCGAGGTCGCCGCCTACCCCGCCCATCTGCACATCGACCTGCTCCCCGCCTGGCAGGGCCGGGGGCACGGGCGCGAGCTGATGCGTACCTTCCTGCGGGCCCTGCACGACCGGGGCGTCGCCGCCGTACACCTCTCCATGGTCACGGCCAACACCCCGGCCAGAGCCTTCTACGACCGGCTGGGCTTCCACCGCATCGACGTTCCGGACCCGGGGCCTGTCACGTATCTCGGCCGCTCGACAGGGGAGCTGGATACTCTGTGACGCCCGGGGACGCCAACTCCGGCCTCATATCCAGGTGTACAGCCACATCCGGGCCCGCCAGTCGCCGTACGGGATCGTCGTGCCCGTGTACAGCGGATAGAAGTAGATGAAGTTCCAGGCGATGAGCAGCACCAGCACGCCCGCGCCCACCGCGCCGGCCAGCCGCCGCCGCTCGTCGGCCCCCGACGGCCCCAGCAGGGCGCCGACCATCATGGCGACGGCCAGGCACAGGTAGGGCACGAACACGACGGCGTAGAAGGAGAAGACCGTACGGTCCTGGTAGTTGAACCACGGGAGGTACCCGGCGCCGACCGCGCACAGGACCGCGCCCGCGCGCCAGTCGCGGCGCAGCGCCCACCGGAACAGCAGGTAGAGCAGCGCGCCGCAGGCCGCCCACCACAGCAGCGGGGTGCCCAGGCCCAGGATCTCCTGAGAGCAGCCGGTGGCGGCGTGACAGCCCTGCTGCCCGGCCTTCGGCGACTGGTAGTGGAACGCCACGGGCCGCCCCTGGACCAGCCAGCTCCACGGGTTGGACTGGTAACGGTGCGGGGCGTGGAGGCCGATGTTGAACTGGTAGACGGCGTGTTCGTAGTGCCACAGGCTGCGCAGCGGAGCCGGAATCCAGGACCAGGTGCCGCCGTGGCCGTCCGCCCAGTGCCGGTTGTAGCCGTTGTCGGACAGGAACCAGCCGGTCCAGGTCGCCAGATACGTCACTACGGCGACCGGCACCAGGGAGAGCGCTGACCAGCCGAGGTCCTTGCGCAGCACCGCCCGGTACGGGTGGCCCGCCCCGGCCACGCGGCGGGCGCCGACGTCCCACAGGAGAGTCAGGGCCGTGAAGAAGACGAGGAAGTAGAGGCCGTTCCACTTGCTCGCGGCGGCGAGCCCCAGGAGGACACCGGCCGCGAGCCGCCATGGACGCGCGCCCATGCCGGCCTGTTCGCCGGTGTGCGCATCGGGACGCGCGAAGCCGTCGCCGTCGACGGGCAGGGCCGCGGCCAGCCGGGCCCGTGCCTTGTCCCGGTCGACCAGCAGGCAGCCGAAGGCCGCCAGTGCGAAGAACATCACGATGAGGTCGAGCAGAGCGGTACGGCTCATCACGAAGTGCAGACCGTCCACCGCCAGCAGCGCTCCGGCGAGACAGCCCAGCAGCGTCGAACGGAACAGCCGGCGCCCTGTTCGGCACAGTATGAACACCGACAGGGTGCCCAGCGCCGCCGTCATGAACCGCCAGCCGAACGGGTCGAGTCCGAACACCCCCTCCCCGAGGGCGATCACCCACTTGCCCATCGGCGGATGCGCGACGAAGCTGCCGGTGTCGGAGAGCGGGATCACCTGGGGGTGCGCCAGGATCTGCGGGTCGGCGATCTTGCGGTCCGGCCAGCTGCCCTCGTAGCCCAGCCGCAGCATCGCCCAGGCGTCCTTGGCGTAGTACGTCTCGTCGAAGACGACGGCCCGTGGTTGCCCCAGCCGCCAGAACCGGAGAGCGCCGGCCAGCACGGCGACGAGGACCGGTCCCAGCCAGCCCGTGGAGCGCGCGAGGCGGTGGGCGGTCCGAGGTCCGAGGCCCACCAACTCCCAGATTCTGGTGGCCGGTTCGGGAAAGGGCGGCACCAGCCGGGCACGGACGTCGGTCCGGGGGGCTGCCGCGTACCCGAACCGCCGCAGCCGCTGCGCCCAGGGGGTCGCCTCGGGTGCGGCGGTCGTGCGGGCGTCTTCGTCGACGTCGGCCCGTGTGGGGGTGTCACTCGTCACCGGGTCATCGTAGGGAACGCCAGTGCGGTTCGGGTTCGGCGCCCGTGGGCTCGGCGTGGTGCAGGGCCCCGACCGCACCCGCGCGGCGGTCGGGGCCCTTCGCGCACCGGCTCAGGAGCGCGCGTGCAGGTGCGAACTCGCGGTACCGCCCAGCCACTTCAGTCCGTCGAGCAGGAAGCGGTTCTGCGTCTCGCTCGCGAACGTCGACGACAGGGTGGTGTTGGTGGCGTAGTCCATCGCGTTGTGGCCGAAGTTGGCGTACAGCATCCGGTACTTCGTGTTCGTCCACAGGATCGGGTAGTAGCCGCTGTACCAGCTCTGGTCGGGGTCGGTGCCGAGCGGGAAGCTGCTCGGGTCGACCGAGGCGAGGATCTTGATGTCGGGGTTGCGCCGCAGGTCGTTCGACCAGCTGTACCACTCGCTGACGGACGAGGTGAAGGTCGCGGGCAGGTTCCTCGTCGACGGGTGCGTACGGTCCTCGACGCGCAGGACCGCGGTCGTCGGCCCCCAGGTGTTGGACTTGAAGTCGCCGCTGCCGAGGAACTGGTTGTGGTACCAGGGCCAGCTCTTCGCGTCGGTGGTGAACGCGCAGACGTGGAAGCCCATCCAGGCGCCGCCGCCCCGCATATAGCGTTCGAATCCGGTGCGTTGGGCGGCGGACTGAGGCAGGTCGTCGAGGAACAGCACGACCTGGTAGCCCCTGACTCCGCCGTTGGCGAGCAGGTCCCAGTCGTTGCTCGCCGTGTAGGTGAAGCCGTTCTGCGCGGCATGCTCGGGGAACCAGTCGTTGGCCTCGTGGACGAAGCTGATGTGGGCCGCGTCCCAGGTGCCGTTGTAGAGGGCGAGCACCTTGAACGGCTGCGTCGCGGCGTGGGCGGGTGGCGCGGACAGGGCCGTCAGCAGGATCGCCAGGAGCACGAGGATGCGTACGGCGCCGGTTCGGATGGCGTGCATCGGATGAACTCCCCTCTGGTCAGGGGTGGTTGACGAGATCGCCCACCTGGGTGGGTTCTTCTGTACGGGTGCAGGGGAGTTCAGCCGGTGTACTGGGCGAAGACGCGCGTGTAGTCCCAGGCCTGCTGGGCGACGCCGGAGCAGCTGTCCGCACCGCCGCCGGTGCAGGGGCGGTCGCGGTTGGCGGACCAGAAGGTGAGCCGGGCCAGGTGGTGCTGCCGGGCGTAGCCGAGGATGGTGCGGAAGTCGGCGACGGTGACCTTCTCGTTCTGGTCCGTGATCCCGTTCATGGAGGAGATGCCCATGGTCCGGTAGGCCTGGTCGTCGCCGTAGCCGTAGGCGCTCTTGAGCGCGGACTTGAGGCCCTCGGCGGCCTTCAGGGTGAGCGTCCCCATGTTCTTGCCTGCGCCGCCGAAGTCGAACGGCATGATGGCCCAGGCGTCCACCGAGAGCCGGGACGCGGCCGCCCGTTTGATCAGGCTGGTGTCGGGCCCGCTCTGGTCGGTGCCGATGGTGACGTACACCTTCAGGCCCGGGTTGTTCGCCTTCACGGTCTTCAACGCGTCCACCGTGCGCTGCTGCACGGCCGGGTTGCTGTAGGCGTCGGCCTCGATGTCGATGTCGATCGCCTTGAGCCGGTAGGCGCCTATGACCTTCTGGTAGGCGGCTGCCAGCTCCCCGGCGTTGGAACAGGAGCTCTCCAGCTTGTTGCCGCTGTACCCGCCGAAGGAGGGGATGACGTCGCCGCCGCCCGCACGCACGGTGTTGACGGTCCGCTGGTCGACGCCGCCGGTGAGCGGGCGGCTGCCGTCCCACTGCGGATTGCAGTGCCCGTTGCTGAGGATGAAGGCGAGGGTGAACCACTTGACGCCGGTGGCGCGGGTGATGGTGGCCGGGTCGGGCGGGCTGCCCCAGCCGTTGTAGAGGTACGGCGCGACGGCCATGGGGGCTGCGGCCGGGGCGGCGTCGGCGGGAGCGGGGGTGACGGCTCCGGCAAAGAGGGCGGACAGGGCTATGGCGAGACAGGCGCGCAATGCGACGCCAGGGGTGGGGGGTTGGGGGCTCATGGGTGGGGGTCACAGCCTTTCGCCGGCAAGGGACGGTGGGGTGGAGACAGCACAAGGCGGTTCACGTGGATGAACGCTGGACGTACTCGTGAAGCTGTGTGACCGGGAACCTAAAGGTCTGAACCAAACACGTCAAGGGGTGAAGTCGCGGTGACACGAGTCCGCTATGTCTCTTCAAGAAGTGAGTGCACATGGAATCCGAGTGCGGCGGGGGGCCGGTTCGCCCATCATGAGCGGATGACTTCGCTGACCTTCGACCGGTGCTGTCGCGAAATCGTCACCCAGACCGACCTGCTCAGAGCGCAGATCAAAGGAGCGAACACCAGTACCCCGGTGGCCACTTGCCCCGGCTGGGATCTCGGCCGACTCCTGCGGCACGTGGGTGGGGATCACCGCTGGGCGGAGGAAGTGGTCCGGACGCGAGCCGTCGAACCCGTTCCCGGCGACCCCGTCGACGACCCGGCCGCATACTCCCGACTGGACGACGGCGCACTGGACGACTGGCTCGCCGAGGGGGCCGCGCAACTCGGCGCCACCCTGCGCGATGCCGGACCCGACGCGCGGGTGTGGACGCCGGCCCACGATCGGAACACGGCCTTCTTCTGGGCCAGGAGGATGACGCACGAGACCGTCGTGCACCGCGCCGATGCCGCGCTGGCGACGGGCGCCGCATTCACGCTCGACGACGATCTGGCCGTGGACGCGGTGCAGGAGTGGATGGAGTTCGCGACGGTCCCCGAGGCGTACGAGCCCCGGCCGGGAGCACCCGGCCTCCTCGGCCCCGGTCGTACGCTGCAGTTCGAGGCGACCGGCGCCGGGCAGTGGCACGTCGACCTCGGCGGCGACCGGCCCGCCTGGTACAGCGGGCGCGCGGCGGCCACCACGGCTGTACGCGGACCGGTCACTGACCTGCTGCTGTTCCTCTACCGGCGCCCCGCTCCCGCAGTCGAGACCCGAGGCGACACGGGACTGCTCGAACTCTGGCTGACCCGTACGGGGTTCTGGCTGGAGGCGTAAGAGGTCGGTGCGCGAGGCGCGGGGCGGCATCGGGGTTCCAAACAGGGTCACTGAGATGCGTGGCGAAGAGCGGTCTCACGGCCGGCCGTCAGCCGTTGACGGGCCCTGCCCTACGGCCCCGCACACCCCAGGCGCGTGCCCGGAGTGGGATCGAGCCGTCCGCCCGAGTCGGCACCCGCAGTCGGAGCGGTGTCCGCAGTCGTTCCCTGGCGGCCGGTGCCAGCGAGGCGACACAGCCGTGGGCGGGCCCCTGACCGGACAGGAACGGATCTCACAGGTCGGCGAAGTCGGCGAAGCGGGTGGGCACTTCGAGGAGTACGACCTCCGCCTCGACCAGCGCGGCCTCGCTCCACAGCGGCCGCAGTGGGGCCGGCCGGCACGTCGAGAACCGAGCAGCGTCCGGGGCGGGAAACCGGCGCGCCACGGCCGAGGTCAACGCACCCGAACCGCAGCCGACGTCCGGTCACCGAACTCCGGGCGCACGCACCAGCCAGGCCGCGAACTCGTCAGCCACCAGGCGGCTCCAGCGCCCCATGTGCCGCTCGTACGGGTCCCCGGCGCTCCACACGTCGAAGTCCTGCCCGGCTCTACGCTTCCACTGTGCCGTGCTGTCCCGGTTTGCGCCACGTGTGGGGATGTGGGGGCACGCGCTTTCTGAGAGGTTCGTATGAATCTGTGGGGTGCTTGAACACGCCGGTTCCGCCGTCCGTATGTGGCGAGGGATTTCCATGCCCGACCGCCGTGATCCGTAGGAGAACTCTCGTGGGACGCAACACGCGCAGACGCCCAACAGGCCCGCGCCGCGCAACCTTTGCGGCATTCGCGCTGATGCTGGGCGGAGGCGGGCTGGTGGCGGTCAATGTCTACGCCTCCGCGACGGAAGGCGGTTCGGGCACGGACGCGCAGACGCGCAGTGCCGCGGCCGGCACGATCGACTGCCCGGACGTCGGCAGCAAGCTGACGCAGGTGCCGGAGCAGGCGCGGGGCGAGGTCGACAAGGAACTCGCCTCGATGGACCAGCAGATAGAGGAGGCCTACCAGCGGCTGCAGGCGTCGACGCCGGAACAGCGCCAGGACGGGGGCTACACCGACGACCAGGTCATGAAGCCGCTGAAGGAGAAGCGGAGCGAGTCCCTCGACCGCATCGGCAACGCCATGGACCAGGCCGGCCGGCGTACCGACGGGCTCGGCTCCATGGCGGACTGCTCGATGCGCACCTGGAACGACCAGAACGGCGCCCAGGGTTCGCAAGGCGGCCAGCAGCAGGGACAGGGGGACCAGCAGAACGGCGGCCAGCAGAACGGCGGCGGTCAGCAGGCCGGCAACGGAGGCCAGGCCGGCAACGGGCCGGTCGCCGCGGACTACCAAAACATCAACTCGGTTCAGCCCAACGCCCCGGCGCCGGACCTCAAGTCCTTCGTCTCCAAGGGCGCCTTCACCACAAGCTGCGGTGCGAACGCGAACGGCCTGCGCAACTCCGACAACGTGATCGTCGCCCCCGGCGTCACCAACGGCGCCCACCACTTCCACGACTACGTGGGCAACCAGTCCAACAACGCCTTCGCCAGCGACGCCGACCTCGCGAACGCCCAGACCAGCTGTGAGAACCCGGGCGACAAGTCCACCTACTACTGGCCGGTGCTGCGGCTGCAGAACGGCACGCAGGACAAGGACGCGAACTCGCCCGGCGGCGGCATCGAGGGCAACGCGGGCCAGATCGTGACGCCCAAGCAGGTCACGATGACGTTCATCGGCAGCCCGCGCAGCCAGGTCACGGAGATGCCCCGTCTGCTGCGCATCATCACCGGCGACGCCAAGGCGTTCGTGAACGGACCGGCCAACGCCAACGCCTCCTGGAGCTGCACCGGTTTCGAGGACCGGCAGCTGAAGGACAAGTACCCGCTGTGCCCGCAGGGCAGCGACGTGGTCCGCACCTTCCGGTTCCAGAGCTGCTGGGACGGGCGCAACATCGACAGCGCCAACCACCGCACGCATGTGGCGTTCGCCGACGCCTCCGGCAACTGCGCGAACGGCTTCAAGGCCATCCCACAGCTGGTGCAGCGCATCGTCTACGACGTGAAGGCGCCGAGCCTGCAGGACGGCGGCCGTACGACCCCGCTGTTCGCGGTGGACTCCTTCCCGGAGCAGCTGCACAAGCCGGTCACCGACCACGGCGACTTCATCAACGTCTTCGACGAGGGCCTCATGAAGGAGGTCGTGTCCTGCATCAACGGCGGCCGTGAGTGCGGTGCCGGCACCGGCGAGGACCCGGGCTCCGGCGGGGGAGCGACCCAGCAGCCCACCGAGACGCCGACGCACCAGCCCACCGACCAGCCGACTGCCACCGACCAGCCCACGGCCACGGACCAGCCGACGGCCACTGACCAGCCCACCCCGGAGCCGACCGCAAAGCCCACCGACGACCCGACCGCACCGCCCGCCGGCGACCACGACGGCACCTCGGGCGGCGGGTCCGGCAAGGGGAACTCCGGCAGCGGATCCGGCGACCGGAACGCGCAGCCCGTGACCGCCGCTCCGGAGACCGGGCAGCCCGCCGACGACGGCAAGCCCACGATCTCCAGTACGTCGCAACCGAGGGTCTACGCAACGTCCAAGGCCTCCCGGAGCGCCGCGGCCGCCCCGGCGAACGGCGGCACCAACGCGGGCGGCAACTCCGCCCAGCCCCAGGCCACGGGCGTAAACGTCCCCGCCGCCGGCAACCGGACCGAACCGCAGGCGGCCCAGAGCGGCGCGCTGGCCGAGACCGGCACCACCTTGTGGCCCGCCACGGTCGGCACCGTGCTGCTGCTGGCAGGGCTGTTCCTGCTCACCCGTACACGGCGCAGTTACCTGCGCTGACGCCTGGGGCCCCTGCTGCCGCTCCAGGGGCCCCGGCACCGCTGCTATGCCGCCGGCCGCACCCGCCTGTGCACCTGGACACCCCAGACCAGCAGGGCCGCCAGGGCGATCGACACGAAGGCCGTCGACATCCCGGCCTGGACGCCCACCCGCACGGTGAGGGTGCCGGCCACCAGGGCGCCGAGCGGAACGCCCAGGCCTGAGGAGAGCATCCGGCGCGTGGTGTTCACCCGGCCCTGCAGCTCGGGTGGCGTCACTTCCTGGGAGTAGGTCATCGTGTTCACCAGGACGACGAGGTAGGCCGAACCCCATACGGTCAGTGCGACCAGCGTGACCCGCCAGTCCGAGCTCAGGACGACCGCCAGGCCGAGCAGGGCCCCGGCGGGCAGCACCCCCAGGAGAAGAGGGAACGCCTCGAAGCGGCGCCGCAGCCGGGGCAGCAGGAAGGATCCGCCGATGCCTCCGGCACTCCACGCCATGTAGAGCAGGCCGATCCGCCCGTCGGAGCCGTGGATGCCCAGCACACGGTCGGCGAAGACGACGAGCTGGCCGATGACGGCCCCGCCGGAGAAGGACTGCAGGGTGCCGACCACCGTCATCAGGCGCAGCGTCGAGTGGTGGCGGAGGAAACTGAGCCCTTCCCGGACGGACTCCCTGAACCCCGGCCGCCGCCCCGCCGGCTTGCCGGACGCGGAGGTGTGTGTGACCGCCTTGAGGAGCAGCGCGGAGGCGGCGAAGGACAGGGCGTCCAGCGCCAGGGTGCCGGCCGGGCGGAACAGGACGATCAGACCTCCCGCCACCGCGTTCCCTGCGATGCGTACGACGGTCTGCGCTCCGTACACGGCGCTGTTGGCCTCGGACAGCTGCCCCTTGCCGACGATGTCGGGGACGAAGCCGTACACCCCCGCGTCGAAGAAGAGGCCGAGAGCGGCCGAGGCGAAGGCCACGACGAGAACCTGGCCGCCGGTCAGGATGCCCAGGGCGGAGGCGGCCGGTACGGACGCGATGCAGACGGCGTTGAACCAGTCGGTGAGGATCATCAGGCGGCGCCGGTCGGTCCGGTCCGCCACGCTGCCCGCGATGAGCCCGAAGACCACGTAGGGCAGGGTCGCCGAGGCCGCCACCAGGGAGACCATCAGCGGCGAGCCGGTCTCCTGGAAGGTCAGCACGGGCAGCGCCACCGTGGTGACGGCGGAACCCAGCCCGGAGACCACGCGCGAGAGCCAGAACCAGCGGAAGTCGGGGACGCGGCGCAGCGGGATGTCCGGTGCTTCGGGTGTGCGGTCGTCTATGTCCTTGCGGGGCAGGGAGGTCATCGCGGTCGGTGGGTCCTTTCGGTGAGGTGTCGTCCGGCGCCTCCACCAGGAACCGGGCGTAAAACGCGGGACACCCCATCAGCAGGGTGCTGATGGGGTGTCAGATGGGGCGCGGTGTGTTTCGAGACGGAACCGGTCGCTCGGCGGCGGCCCGCGACGTCCGCGGAGGCGGAGCGTGAGCGAGGGGGTTCCGGAAACCCGCGGGATCATAGCAGGCGGCGGCCGGTCAGCTCCTCTGCTCGGACTGCCGCACCGCCCGCTCGACCTCCGCCTCGACCTCGTTACGGGACCTGCCGGACTCCTTCGCATACTCGGTGACCGACGTCCGCGCCTCGCGGGCCAGGTCGCGCCAGGCGCGGCGTGCGGTCTCGTAGGTGTCGGCCTGCTGTCCGCTCCAGCCGCCGGGCTGGGCCACGGGGCCGTACGAGTGCTGCAGCTCCTCGACCCGGAGGTGCGCCTCGTCGGCTGCTCGCTGTTTCTCGACCAGCTCGTCGAAGGTATGTGTCACGCAAATGGAGCATAAGCGCACATTTGACATTTCGCGCGGCGAGCAGGTGGGCCGGGCCGAGCGGCCCGTCGGCTCTCACCCCTTCCCGGACAAGGCCTCGCCGAGCAGTTCCCGCGCTGTGTCCAGCGCCGCGGCGCGGTCTGCCGGCACCATGCCGATCCGGGTGCGGCGGTCGAGGAGGTCGGACTCGTCGAGGGCGCCTTCGTGGCGCACCGCCCACAGCAGTTCGGCGGCGGTGACCGGATGGCCCGGCAGCACGCGCTCCCCCAGCCGGGGGTTGTCCGCGCCGAGTGCGAGCACGGCCGGTGCCTCGGTGCCGTAGCGCCGTACCAGATGGCGAGGCGCCTGCACCGCGTCGAGCGTCTGGGGGGATGCGGCGCCGACGAGCGGGAGGGAGGCCGTGGGGGAGGCGCCGGCGGGGAGGCGGCGGGCGGCGACGGCGGCGTCCACGGCGTCCTCGGCCATGCGCCGGTAGGTGGTGAGCTTGCCGCCGACCACGGTGATGACGCCCTCGGACGAGGTGAGCACCGCGTGCCGGCGGGAGATGTCCGCGGTCCTGGCCACGGCGCCGGAGCCGGCCTGCGGTGCGGTGTCCAGCAGGGGGCGCAGCCCCGCGAAGGCCCCGACGACGTCCTCGCGCCGGACCGGGACGTCGAGGACCGAGCCCAGCACGTCGAGGAGGAAGCCGATGTCCGTCTCGGGCGCCTCGGGCACGTCGGGGATGTCGCCCTCGACGGGTTCGTCGGTGAGGCCGACGTAGACGCGGCCGTCGCCCTGGGGCAGGACGAGGACGAAGCGGTTCGTCTCCCCGGGGACGGGGACGTGCAGGCCGGCCGGGAGCGGGCCGAGATGGTCCGAGCGCAGGATCAGGTGGGTGCCGCGGGAGGGGCGGATGCGGATGCCGTCCACCAGGCCGCCCGCCCAGACACCGGAGGCGTTGATCACCGCGCGGGCCCTGATCTCGCCCTCCTCGCCGGTGAGTTCGTCGCGGACGCGGGCACCGGAGGCGGTCAGTTCCAGTGCCCTGACGCGGGTCAGGATGCGCGCCCCGTGGCCGGCCGCGGTGCGGGCGACGGCGGTCACCAGGCGGGCGTCGTCGACGAGGCGGCCGTCCCAGGACAGCAGGCCGCCGCGCAGCCCGTCGGTGCGCAGGGCGGGGGCCAGATGGCGGGTTTCCAGGGCGGAGAGCCGGCGCGGCGCGGGCAGCGTGGCCCGGGCGGTACGGGCCGTCAGTCGCAGGGTGTCGCCGGCCCGGAAGCCGGCCCAGGCGAGCGCCGCCTGGCCGCGGGAGACCAGTGGCGTCAGGGGCAGGACGAACGGCTGTGCGCGGACCAGGTGGGGTGCCGTGCGCTCCATCAGCACACCCCGTTCGACCGCGCTCTCATGGGCGACGTCGAGCTGCCCGGAGGCGAGATAGCGCAGCCCGCCGTGGATGAGCTTGCTGCTCCAGCGGGAGGTGCCGAAGGCCAGGTCGTGGGCGTCGACGGCAGCCACGCTGAGGCCGCGCGCCGCGGCGTCCAGTGCGGCTCCGGCACCGGTGGCACCGAGCCCGACGACGAGGACGTCCACGGCGGGGCCGCCGACGGTCTCGGCCAGTTCGCGCGAGCGCCGGGCGGCGGACAGGGACGATACGGGGGCGGCAGGACTGGGGCTCATGGCGTGAGGGTCCTCTCCAGGATGGAGCGCAGCTCCGTGAGGAAGGCCGCGGAGGACAGCTCGGCGTCGTCCTCGTCGGTCATGGTCCGCAGGGACAGGGTGAAGGACTGGACGATCAGCAGCAGGGAGCGGGCCTGACGCTCGGGGTGGCAGACGCGGACCGACCCGTCGGCGTGCCCTTGCTTCAGGCCGTCGGCCAGCAGTTCCAGGAGGGCGATCTGGCTGGCGCCCCGGCGGTCCAGGACGTAGGGCAGGAGCAACTCGGGATCGACGTCGACGATCTTGCGGAAGAGGGGATGGGCGCGGAAGGACTCCACTCCTGCCACCAGTCCCTCCACCAGCAGGCTGCGCGCGTCCGCCTCCGGTCTGCGCTCGGGTATCGCCCGCGTGGCCACGTCGACCCACTCACGGGTCATCAGGTCTCCGACCAGCGTGCGCACATCGGGCCAGCGCCGGTACAGCGTCATCCGGGAGACGCCCGCGCGGCGGGCCACGTCGGTGAGTGTCGTACGGCGGACCCCGACGGCCAGCACGCAGTCCCGCACCGCGTCGAGCACCGCATCACTGTCCGAGCTGTTGTGACGAATAGGCGTCATGTGTCACAGTGTAACGCCTCGACGCCCTGCGGGATCGTCGGAGGACGGAACAGCTCGAACGGAATCGCTCGAATCGACCGGTGAGGACGACAGTCATGGACATGCTGTGGAGCGGCTGGGGCGACCCGGCCAGGGCGACGCCGCTGCCCGACACGGTGATCGGGCTGTTGCGCGATCTGCTCGGCGTCAAGCCGTGCGGCGCCGAGCCGGTCGGGCTGGCGGACATCGCCGTGCCGGAGGGGCAGTTGGAGCCCGCGGCGTATCGGGCCCTCGTGGCGGCCGTGGGCGGCGAGGAGTACGTACGTACCGACGCCGAGACCCGCATCCGGCACACCCGCGGCAAGTCCACCCCCGATCTGCTGCGCATCCGGGAGGGTGACGTCGCGGACACCCCGGCGGCGGTACTGCTCCCGGCCGGCCACGACGAGGTCCTTGCACTGCTGCGCGCATGCGCCGAACACGGCCTGGCGGTCGTCCCGTTCGGCGGCGGCACCTCCGTCGTCGGCGGACTCGCCCCCGGGCAGCGAAGCACCTTCGTAGCCCTGGACCTGCGGCGCATGGACGGTCTGCTCGCCCTGGACCCGGTCTCCCGCACCGCCACCCTGCAACCGGGCCTGCGCGCCCCGCAGGCCGAGGCGCTGCTCGCCGAACACGGCTTCACCCTCGGCCACTTCCCACAGTCCTACGAGTGGGCCACCATCGGCGGTTTCGCCGCCACGCGCTCCAGCGGCCAGGCCTCGGCAGGCTACGGCCGCTTCGACGAGATGGTCCTCGGCCTCACCCTGGCCACCCCCGATGGCACCATCGACACGGGCCGCGCCCCGCGCTCCGCGGCCGGACCGGACCTGCGCCAGCTCGTCCTCGGCTCGGAGGGAGCGTTCGGCGTGATCACATCCGTGACGGTCCGCATCCGCCCCGTCCCGCAGACCCGTGTCTACGAAGGCTGGCGCTTCGCCTCCTTCGAGGAAGGCGCCGCCGCACTGCGTCGCCTCGCCCAGGACGGGCCGCGCCCGACCGTGCTGCGCCTGTCCGACGAGACCGAGACCCTGATCGGTCTCGCCCAGCCGGACGCCATCGGGTCCTTGGACGGTCAGACGGCCGCCGGATGCACCGCGATCGCCGGCTACGAAGGCGCGGAGGACGACGTCTCGTACCGCCGCGAGCGCGCCGCCGCCGTGCTGCGCGCATGCGGTGGCACACCGCTCGGCGAGGAGCCCGGCGAGCGCTGGGCGCACGGCCGCTACTCGGCCCCCTATCTGCGCGACGCCCTGCTCGACGCGGGTGCCTTCGCCGAGACGCTCGAGACGGCGACCTTCTGGTCCCGCATCCCGGAGCTGTACTCGGCCGTACGCGACGCGCTCACCACCACACTCACCGAGGCCGGCACGCCGCCCCTGGTCATGTGCCACATCTCGCACGTCTACGAGAACGGCGCCTCGCTGTACTTCACCGTCGTCTCCGCCCAGGGCGAGGACCCCCTCGCGCACTGGACCCGGGCCAAGCACGCCGCCAACGAGGCGATCCTCGCCGCCGGCGGCACCATCACCCATCACCACGGCGTGGGCACCGACCACCGGGACTGGTACGTCCGCGAGGCCGGCCCACTGGCCGTCGAGGCCCTGCGCGCCGTGAAGCGGCGACTGGACCCGGGCGGACTCCTCAACCCCGGGATCCTGCTGCCCCTCGACGACTGACCGTTCCCCCAGTTCGCCAGTACCGACCGTCCGCCCTCGGAGGCACACCGATGCGACAGTTCACCGCCGTCGTCAACCCCACCGCGGGCGGATCCACCTCGGCCGCCGCGCTGCTCGCCGTGGCCAGGCTGCTGCGGGAGGCGGGCGCCGAGCTGCAGACCGAGTACAGCCGCAGCCTGGCCCACGCCCAGGAACTCGCCCGGCAGGCGGGCGGCGAGGGCCGGGTGGTGCTCGCCGTCGGCGGGGACGGCATGGCCGGCGGCATCGGCGGCGCCCTCAGCGGCACCGGAGCCGTACTCGGCCTGGTCCCGGCCGGCCGCGGCAACGACTTCGCCCGGGCGCTCGAACTCCCCACGGAACCAGCGGAGTTGGCCGAGGTTCTGCTCCACCATGAGCCGCGCGCCGTGGACACCATCGAGGTCGAGTCCGCCGCTTACGACCGCACCGTCGTCCTCGGCAGTGTGTACGCGGGCGTCGACGCCCTCGCCAACCGCCATGCCAACCACGCGAGACTCCTGCGGGGCGCGGCCTCCTACTACGCCGGCGGCCTCCGCGCGGTCACCACCTGGCGGCCGGCCCACTACCGGGTCACGGTCGACGGCACGGAACACCGCCACACCGGGTACACCGTGGTGGCCGCCAACTCCGGCTACTACGGCTCCGGCCGCCTCATCGCCCCCGACGCCCGCGTGGACGACGGCCTCCTGGACGTGGTGATGATCAGCGAGGCACCCCGACGGCTGTTCTTCGCGATGATGAACGAACTGAAGACGGGCAGCCATGTCCACCGGCCGCAGGTGCGCATCCTGCGCGGCAGGGAGATCACCATCTCCGCCGACCGCGATGTGCCCTACGGCGCCGACGGCGAGGTCGAGGCCGTTCTGCCCGTCACGGTCAGAGTGCTGCCGGGAGCGCTGCGGGTGCTGAGCCGAGCCTGAACTAGGGTGCGGGTGTGCCCACCCTGCTGATCGTGCATCACACGCCCTCGCCCAACTGCCAGACGATGCTGGAGGCCGTCCTCTCCGGCGCCACCGCGCCCGGGATCGAGGGCGTCGAGGTCGTGCGGCGGGCGGCGCTGGCGGCAACGGCGTCCGACGTGCTGGCGGCCGACGCCTATCTGCTCGGCACCCCGGCCAACATCGGCTACATGTCCGGGGCGCTCAAGCATTTCTTCGACCAGATCTACTACCCGTGCCTGGATGCGACGCAGGGCAGGCCCTTCAGCTATTACGTGCACGGCGGGAGCGACGTCACCGGTGCGGTGCGCGGGATCGAGGCGATCACGACCGGCCTGGGCTGGCGCCGCGCCGCGAAACCCGTCACCGTCACCGGGGAACCCGCCGAAACGGACGTCGAGGCCTGCTGGGAGCTGGGCGCGACGCTGGCCGCAGGACTGCTCGACTGAGACGCAGGTCACATTCGGCTGTGTCACAACCTGTGGGGCCGTGCCGTCAAAGAGGTGTAACCACCGACAACGGCACAGGAGCACACCATGGAAGCTCGTCTCAACCTCTTCGAGAACCCGGTCGCGGCCAAGCTCTTCCGGCACCTCAACGCGGCGGGCAGGATCGTCTCGGAGTCGCCGCTGCCGCTCGCGACGCAGGAGCTGGTGAAGCTCCGCGCCAGCCAGATCAACGGCTGCGGCATGTGCACCGACATGCACACCAAGGACGCCCTGGCCGCGGGGGAGGACCCCCAGCGTCTCCATCTCGTCGCGGCCTGGCGGGAGGCCAAGGTGTTCACCGACGCCGAGCGCGCCGCCCTGGAGCTGGCCGAGCAGGGCACCCGCATCGCGGATGCGGCCGGCGGGGTCACGGACGAGGCCTGGGCGAACGCGGCCAAGCACTTCGACGAGGACCAGCTCGCCGCCCTGGTCGCCACCATCGCCGTGATCAACATGTACAACCGCTTCAACGTCATCGTCCAGCAGCCCGCCGGCGACTACCAGCCGGGCATGTTCGGATGACGCCGACCCTCTGACCCTCACCGGCAACGACAGACGGCCCGGGCGCTCCCGCCCGGGCCGTCGTTGTGACTGCATTGTGCGGAGGCGGATTTCGCGTACCTGGCACGGCCCGGCACATCCGGCCCTGGCGGCCTTCAGCGCCTTGCGGATGCCCCCGGGGTGAGCATGCCGGTGGCGAGTTTCGTGGTGGGACCGGGCAGCGGCGTGTCTGCCGGTGTCGTGGTGGAGGTGCTGTGCTGCCCGCCGCTCTTCGGAGACGCCGACGCCTTGTTGCCGCCGTCCGGCCACGCCACCCAGGTGATGCCGCACACCAGCACGGCACCGGCCGCGACGGAACGCGAAGGTTCTCAGGATGGTAAAGGCCGCCGGGTGAACCGTGGGGCCGTATGCAGCAGCCGGAAGAGCCTCCCCACGGGCGCGGGGACAGGCTTGGCCTGCAACTACGGCCCGCCCCGGGAGACCTGATGCCCCTTCGCTCCACTCCGGCCCGTCCCTTCCCGCTCCGGACCCGACTGCGGGCGACCGGTGTCGCCGCGGTCTGCCTGGCAGCGCTCTGCCAGACCCCCGCGAGCACCGCCGCCGCTCCCGCAGCACGCGGCAGCGACCTGCAGAACCAGCTCGAGCAGCTCGTCCGCGCCCCCGGCGGCCCGCCCGGCGTGATCGCCGTGCTGCGCAGAGACGGGCGCACCCAGGTCGTACGGGCGGGTGTCGCGGACCTCGCCACCGGCCGTCGCCCGAGCCAGTACGACCACATGCGCATCGCCAGCACCGCGAAGGCCTTCAGCGGAGCCGTGGCCCTGTCCCTGGTCGACCGGCACACCCTTCGCCTGAACGAGACCATCGGTGAACGGCTGCCACAACTGCCCAAGGCCTGGCACCGCGTCACGCTGCGGCAGCTGCTCAACCACACCAGCGGACTGCCGGACTTCAGTGCGGCCCCCGAGTTCCGCAGCATCCTCGCGGCCGACCCGCACCACCACTTCGACTCCCGGCGCCTGCTCGACTTCGTCGCCGACCAGCCCCTCGACTTCCGCCCGGGCAGCCAGTACCGCTACTCCAACTCCGACAACATCGCCGTCGCGCTGATGGCGGAGGCAGCGACCGGCACCCGCTACGAGCTGCTCCTGCGGAAGCTGGTCTACCGGCCGCTGGGCCTGCACGACACGACCCTTCCCCAGGGCTACATGATGTTCGAGCCCTATCTGCACGGCTACGACGTGACCCCACCGCCCCCGCAGGACGTCAGCGAGCTTCTCAGCGCCTCGGGCTCCTGGGCCTCGGGCGGCATCGTCTCCACCCCCGCCGACATGACCCGCTTCATCCGCGGCTATGCGGGCGGCGCCCTCTACGGCAAGAACGTCGTGCGCGAGCAACGGCGCTGGATCGCCGGCGCCTCCGAACCCGCGGGCCCCGGCCGGAACATGGCGGGCCTCGCCATCTTCCGCTACGCGACCCGCTGCGGCGTCGTCCTCGGGCACACCGGCAACTTCCCCGGCTACACCCAGCTCATCGCCGCCACCCCCGACGGCCGCCGCTCCCTGACCTTCTCCGTCACCACGCAGATCAACAAGTCCCAGACCCCGGCGCTGCTCACCCGACTGCGCACCGTCCAGGAGAACTTCGTCTGCGCGCTGCTGGCACGTTCCGAGCACTGAGCGCCTGTGTCATGTCCCCGGCCGCCCGGCCGGGGACATGACACAGGCTTTGACCCGCTCTCGCTGGCCGCCGCCCTCACGAGAGAAGATGGGGCGGCAAGCGTCTTGGTCAACCGATGTGGAGGAGCGGGCACATGCAGCACGAGCGAGCGGGCAGCCCGGCACGCCCCGAGGACCTCGTCGACGTCGCCCGGCTGGTCACCGCGTACTACGCGCTGCACCCGGACCCGGCCGACCCGGGGCAGCGGGTGGCGTTCGGCACGTCAGGACACCGCGGATCGTCACTGACGACCGCGTTCAACGACGACCACATCGCCGCGACCAGCCAGGCCATCTGTGAGTACCGCGCCGAGCAGGGCACCGACGGCCCGCTCTTCCTCGGCGCCGACACCCACGCCCTGTCCGAGCCGGCACGGGTCACCGCGCTGGAGGTGTTCGCGGCCAACGAGGTGACCGTGCTCATCGACAGCGCGGACGGCTACACGCCCACCCCCGCGGTCTCGCACGCCATCCTCACCCACAACCGCGGCCGCACCTCCGGCCTCGCCGACGGCGTGGTCGTCACCCCCTCCCACAACCCGCCCGCCGACGGCGGCTTCAAGTACAACCCGCCCAGCGGCGGCCCCGCGGGCTCCGAGGCGACCTCCTGGATCCAGGACCGGGCCAACGAGATCATCGCGGCCGGGCTGAAGGACGTACGGCGCATCCCGTACACCCGGGCGCTCGCCGCCGAGACCACCCGCCGCCACGACTTCCTCGGCGCCTACGTCGCCGACCTGCCGCATGTGCTCGACCTGGACGCCGTCCGCGCCGCGGGCGTCCGTATCGGCGCCGACCCGCTCGGCGGAGCCTCGGTCGCCTACTGGGGCCGGATCGCCGAACAGCACCGCCTCGACCTGACCGTGGTCAACCCCCTCGCCGACCCCACCTGGCGCTTCATGACGCTGGACTGGGACGGCAAGATCCGTATGGACTGCTCCTCGCCGTACGCGATGGCCTCGCTCATCGAACAGCGCGACCGCTTCCAGGTCGCCACGGGCAACGACGCGGACGCCGACCGGCACGGCATCGTCACCCCGGACGCCGGCCTGATGAACCCCAACCACTACCTGGCCACGGCCATCTCCTACCTGTACGCCCACCGCAAGCAGTGGCCCGCCGACGCGGGCATCGGCAAGACGCTGGTGTCCTCCGGCATGATCGACCGGGTCGCCGCCGGCCTGGGGCGCCGCCTGGTCGAAGTGCCGGTCGGCTTCAAGTGGTTCGTGGACGGGCTGGTCGGCGGCTCGATCGGCTTCGGCGGGGAGGAGTCGGCCGGGGCGTCCTTCCTGCGCCGGGACGGCTCGGTGTGGACCACCGACAAGGACGGCATCATCCTGGCGCTGCTCGCCTCCGAGATCATCGCGGTCACCGGGAAGACCCCCTCGGAGCACTACGCCGCCCTCACCGCCCGCTTCGGCGAGCCCGCCTACGCACGCATCGACGCTCCCGCGACCCGAGAGGAGAAGGCACTGCTCGCCAGGCTCTCACCCGCGCAGGTCACCGCCGACACCCTGGCAGGGGAGGCGGTCACCGGGGTGCTCACCGAGGCACCGGGCAACGGCGCGGCCATCGGCGGCATCAAGGTGTCCACCGAGAACGCCTGGTTCGCGGCCCGCCCCTCGGGGACCGAGGACGTGTACAAGATCTACGCCGAGTCGTTCCGCGGCCCCGACCATCTGCGCCAGGTGCAGGAGGAAGCCAAGGACGTGGTCATGGCGGCCCTCGGCGGCTGATCCGGGTACGCCCCGGCCGGGAGCGCCGGAGCGTGGCAGGGCGGGTCGGCGAAACCGCATGGCGGACTCACCGACCGCCATGTCGCGAACATCCCATTAAACGCATAATCTGGGGATTTGCCCCGAAGGGGCCATGGCCCACGGTCCCGCCGGAGTGATCAATGTCCCTCGATCGTCCGACAGAGGACGGCGACGAACTGCTTGCCCGACTCGGGTCGCTGACCGCCCAGGCACGCGAACTAGCGGAGCTGCAGCGCTCCCGGGTGGAGCTGGCCCTCGCCCTGCAGCGCGGCATGCTGCCCCGCGACCTGCCCGCCGCCTGCCGCTACCGCCTGGCCGTCCGCTATGCCCCGGCCTGCCAGGGCCTCAACGTGGGCGGCGACTGGTACGACGCCTTCACGATGCCCGACGGCCGCATCGGACTGTCCATCGGCGACGTCCAGGGCCACAACACCGAGGCGGCCGCCTTCATGGGGCAGGTCCGGGTCGGTCTGCGCGCGCTGGCCTCCGTCACCGGCGAGCCCGGCGAGCTCCTCACCCGCACCAACGATCTGCTGCTGTCCCTGGGCACCGACCTCTTCGCCACCTGCACCTTCCTACGGCTCGACCCGGCCACCGGCGTCCTGGAGAGCGCCCGGGCCGGACACATCCCGCACATCTGGGCCACGGCCGACGGACAGTGCGGTATCGCCGAGGACGAGGGCGGACCACCCCTGGGCATCGCGGCAGGCATCCACTACCCGGTGACCCGCCACCGGCTCACCACCGGCGGTGTGTTCGTCCTGCTCACGGACGGCGTGGTGGAAGGCCCCTCGCTGAGCGTCGACGAGGGCCTCGCCCGGGTGGTGCAGCTCGCGGGCAGCGCCGCGGTGGCCGGCATGGAGGCCGACGTCCTCGCCGCCGGCGTGATGAAGATCGCCGAGCGGGTCGGTCACGAGGACGACGCGGCCGTCCTGGTCGTCACCCACGACGGTCCCGGCATTCAGCCGTAGGGCCGGACCCGGCGCCTCCCGCCTCGCCGAGCGTGCGGCACCGGTGTCTCATGTCAGCTGTGCTGGGTATCCAGGATCTGCGCCGACCGGCCGTCCACGCCCTCCAGACGCTGGCGGTCACTGCCTGCTACTTCGCCGCCGGGCGGCTGGGACTTCTGCGGCAGCTGCTCGTGGAGGGCGCCGTCGTCACACCCATCTGGCCGCCCACCGGCGTCGCGGTGGCCTGTCTGCTGCTCTTCGGCCTGCGCATCTGGCCCGGCATCGCGCTCGGCGCGCTCCTCGTCGTCATGTCCATCAGCTCGGTCCAGCCCGCCGTGACCGGCACCCTCGTGGGCAACACCGCCGCCCCCGTCTGCGCGTACTACCTGCTGCGCAAGGTCGGCTTCCGCACCGACCTCGCCCGCTTGCGGGACGGCTTCGCGCTGGTGTTCCTGGCCGCGCTCACCGCCACGCTGATCAGCGCGACCGCCGGCGCCGGGCTGCTCGTCCTGACCGGCAAACTCGCCACGGACGGCTTCTGGCTGGTCTGGTCGGCCTGGTGGGCCGGCGATGCCATGGGCGTCCTGATCGTCACCCCGGTCCTGCTGGTGCTGTACGGCGCGCGCCGCCACCGTGACGCGCGGCGCTGGAAGGAGACCGTGGCCCTGGCCCTCATCACCTGCGCCCTCGTCCCCTTCGCCGTGCACAGCTCCGTGGGCCTGCTCTTCCTGGTCTACCCGCTCCTGATCTGGGCAGCCCTGCGCTTCCAGCTCGCGGGCAGCATGCTGTGCGCCCTCTTCGCCTCCGTGATGGCCACCATCGCGGCGACGGACCAGGTCGGTCCCTTCGCCCGGCTGACCGGCGTCGAAGTGATGATCAAACTCCAGGCCTTCAACGGCGCGATGGCACTGACCGCCCTGCTCCTGTCAGCAGTGATCACCGAGCAGCTGAACACCAGACGGTCGGTGGAACAGGCCTGCCAGGAACTGGTCGAGGTCCTGGAACACCTCACCGCGGGGGAGAACCCGCAGAGCCGGCCACCCATGGAACTCGACGATCGGCACTGACCTCAGTTCCAGACATCAGTTCCACAGGGGATACGTCACCGTCGGCGCGAACGTGTCCGGCCTGCCGGCGGGGTATTCGAGGGTCATCCGGCTGTAGTGCTGCAGGTGCGGGTGCTTCTTCCAGGGCTGCGCCCGGTCGAGCCGGACGACGATCGGGTAGGAGTGGAACCTGCCCGCCGCGCAGTACGGCTTGCAGTCGTTGACGATGTTGACGCCCTCGGCCCTCGCCGAGTCCGCGCCCCACTTGGACCAGTGCATGGCGGCCAGGCGGCTGTTGCCGTCACCGCAGGCGAGGATGAAGTCGGTGGGGCGCACTTCCGGGTGGAAGAGACAGTCGACGAGCACGGGCACCCTGGCCTGCTGCCGTGCGGTCTGCGAGGCCGGCGGGGACGCCGGCCGGGCTTCGGAGGGCGCGCTTGCGGCTGCCGCGAGCGAGGCCGCGAAACAGAGCGTGACCGCCGTACTCAGTGTGTGCCTGCGCATGTCCGCTCCCCGCTGCCGTCTCCTACCGACGCTATGACGCTGTGACGCCAGGACTCGTTCCGACGCTACGACTGCGGGCAGGAATACACCACTCGGACGGAGCAACGACAGGGCTCTCGATGCGTCACGCCCGGCGGTTGAGGGCGAACGTGCTGAGGACCGCCGCATGGTCCGAGGGCCAGTCGTTGCCCGCGACGTCCGGCCACGCGCGCGGGGCGCCGGTGACGACGGTGCGGGAGTCGACGACTTCCAGGCCCTGGCCGTTGTGGAGGACGTAGTCGATGCGGTCCTGAGGTTCCGGGCGGGTGAGGTCGTCCTCGTTGCGGGTGTGGACCGGCGACCAGGTGTGGCCCGGTGCGCGGACCGGATCCGGATGGGCCTCGCGGTAGGAGTCGCGCAGTCCGGCCGCCTCGGCCGCCCTCGTCACCGGCCAGGCCACGTCGGGCCAGTCCAGATGGGACGGGCAGTTGAAATCACCGGTAAGGATCACGGGGGTCGTCTCGTCCGCCGACTCGGCGATCCGGCGCAGGGCCTCCCGCATCTGGGCCAGCCGTACGTCTTCATGGGCGATCAGCTCGGCCGGTCCCAGCCCGTCGAAGGCCGCTTCGTACGGGCCGTACGGCGTGTAGTGCAGATGCGCCGTCCACACGTCCACCTCGTGGGCGGGGCCGATGCGGATGCGGGCGCCGGCCGCTCCGTAGAAGCCGACGTCGGGGTCGCCGAGGCGGGCCGTGATCGGGTGGCGGCTGATGATGCCGAGGTTCTCGCCGGCCTGGTGGTGGTGCCAGCCCAGCGCGTCGGCGAGTTCCCGGGCCGCCGTACCGGCCGTCTCCTGCAGGCCCACGACATCGGCCTCGGTGTCCAGGATGACCTTGAGCTGTTTGGCGCGATGGTCGTCGACCTTCGCGCCGCCCAGCCAGAGGTTCCAGCTCAGCACCCGCAGCCGGGGGACCACCAGGGCCCGCAGCCGGTCCGGGGTCACCTCCTCCAGGCTGGCCACGACCGTCCGCCCGGGCGCCGCGTCGATCGGCGCCAGCGACGGCACCGCCAGCACCGTGCACCCGGCGGCTTCCGCGGAGCTGACCCCCGTGAGGGTGTCCTCGACGGCCACGCAGCGCGCCGGGTCGACGCCCAGGGCGCGGCTGGCCGTGAGGTAGGGGTCGGGAGCGGGCTTGGTGTGCTCGGTGTCGTCCGCGGTGACGGAGACATGGAAGCGGTCGGCGCCGAGCACGCGCAGGACGCTGTCGGTCACCGAGCGGGGCGAGGCGGTGACCAGGGCCGTCGGCACGCCCTCGCGGGCCAGGGCGTCGAGGAGGCCGATCGCGCCGGGGCGCGGCACGATGCCGGTGCGCACCCGGTCGGCGAACTCGGAGTGCAGCCGGTCGGCGAGATCCGGTGTCCCGGTGAGCGCGCCCAGCCAGGCGGCGGTGTGCTCGACCGGCCTGCCGAGGACCTCCGGCTGGTCGGCCTCGGTCAGCGGCCGGCCGAGGCCCGTGGCCACGTACTGCACCGCCTCCCACCACAGCCGCTCGGTGTCGACGAGCGTGCCGTCCATGTCGAACAGGACGGCCTGGAGCGGGGGTTGGGTCACGGGGTCTCTTCTTTCATGTGGGGGGATGTCCTGGATGCCCTGCGGGCGAGTGTCCGGCGTCTCACGCCGCCCGCTCGGCGACCAGCACCGGGCGCTCGGGCAGCGAGACCCGTACGGTCGCTCCGGCTCCGAGCTCCGCGGCCTCGTGGGTGGGCAGGTCGGCCTTGACCTCGGTGCCGTCGGCCAGGCGTACGGTGATGCGGGTGGCGGCGCCGAGGAAAGCGGTGGCGATCACCCGGGCGTCACCGGTGGCGTCCGCGGTGACATGCACGGCCTCGGGCCGCACCAGCACGTCCACCTCCGTCGCCGCGGGAAGGGTTCCCTCGACGGGCAGCCGCAGGCCCAGGACGTCCACGGTCGAACCGGACAGGTGCCCGGGGATGCGGCTCATCGTGCCGACGAACTCGGCGACGAAGGCGGTGGCCGGACGCCCGTACAACTCGGCCGGTTCCGCGCACTGTTCGAGCCGTCCGGCCCGCATCACGGCGACCCGGTCGGCCACGGACAAGGCCTCCTCCTGATCGTGCGTCACGAACAGGGTGGTGATGCCGAGTTCCTGCTGCAGCCGCCGGATCTCCTCGCGCAGCGTGAGGCGCACCTTGGCGTCCAGCGCGGACAGCGGCTCGTCCAGCAGCAGCACCCGGGGCCGCAGCGCGAGCGCGCGGGCCAGCGCGATACGCTGCTGCTGGCCGCCGGAGAGCTGGTGCGGAAAGCGGTTGCCCTTGTCGGCGAGACCGACCAGGTCCAGCAACTCGGCCGCCCGGGAACGGCGTTCGGCCGTACGCACCTTGCGCATCCGCAGCCCGAAGGCGACGTTGTCGAGGGCGCTCAGATGCGGGAAGAGACTGTACGACTGGAAGACCATCCCGGCGTCCCGGCGGTGGGCCGGCACCTGGGTGACGTCCTCGCCGTCGACCAGCACCTCGCCGGAGTCGGGGTGTTCGAACCCGGCGAGCATGCGCAGCGCGGTGGTCTTGCCGCAGCCGGACGGGCCAAGCAGCGCCAGGAACTCTCCGGGCTGCACGGTCAGGTCGAGCCCGTCCAGGGCGACGGTCGCCCCGAACTCCCGGCGCAGACCGCGGAATTCGACCGTGGCGGCCTTGCCGACGGCTGTCTTCTCAAGGGTGGTGGCGGTCATGGTTCATCCTCGGGACGAAGCGGTACGGGTCCGCCCGCCGAGGCCGGCGAGCGTGAGGAGCAGGGCCCAGGTGACGAGCAGGCTGAGCACGGACACGGCGACGGACAGCTGGGCCTGCGAGCCGCCGACGCTGTAGATCCACACGGCGAACGGCTGGAAGCCCAGCAGCTGGGCCACGGTGAACTCGCCGAGCACCAGCGCGAGCGTGAGGAACGAGGCGTTCAGCAGGGCCCCGCGCAGATTGGGCAGCACGGCTCGCACCAGCGCCTGCGGCCAGGCGGCCCCGCAGCTGCGGGCTGCCTCGACGAGCGTGCGTACGTCGATGGCGCGCAGTCCCGAGTCCAGCGCCCGGTAGACGAACGGCAACGCCATCACTACGTACGCGAGGACGAGCACGAACGGGAAGCTCGGGTTCTGCACGGCCACGAACGTCTCGAACAGCGGGGTGCGCGAGAGGTATTCGGGACCCCACTTCAGCACGGTGGCGATACCGGCGACGAACGCGATCGGCGGCACGACCAGCGGCAGCGAGCACACCACTTCGACGACCGGCCGCAGCCGGGGCGCGGCGAGCCTGAGCGCGACCATGGCAGGGACCATGAGCAGCAGGACGATCGCGATGGTGGCGGCCGCCAGTTCCAGCGAGAGCAGCAGGCTGGAGCCGAAGCCGTCGGTGGAGACGATCTGGCTGTAGGCGTCGAAGGTGACGCCCTGGCCCGGTACGTCGACCGTGAAGATCACGGAAGCGGCGAGCGGGACGAGGAAGTACAGGGCGGCGAGGCCGAGGACGACCCACCGCCACGGGTTCAGGCGTCGAGCCATCGCGCGCTCCGTCGTTGCAGGGGCAGGTACACGGCCATGACGAGCCCTGCGACCAGGACCATGTCGAGGCTGAGGGCGAGGGCCACGTTCTCCTGGCCGACCAGCACGTTGCCGGAGATGGCGTCGGCGATCTGCAGGGTGACCAGCGGGACCGAACTGCCCACCATGGCCGCGGCGGTGGCGTAGGCGGCGAACGCGCTGCCGAAGAGGAGCACGAACCCGCCGAGCAGCGACGGCAGCAGCACGGGCAGGGCGACGTGCCGCCAGTACTGCAGGGCGGTGGCGCCGTTGTTCTGGGCGGCCTCGCGCCACTGGGAGCGCAGCCCCTCCAGGGCGGGCGTGATGGTGAGGACCATGAGCGGGATCAGGAAGTACAGGTAGACGATGACCAGGCCCCAGAAGCTGTAGAGGTCCCAGCCCTTGTCCGCGAGATGCAGGTGCTTGGTCAGCACGCCCGCGTTGCCCAGGGTGGCGACGAACGCGAAGGCCAGCGGGACACCGCCGAAGTTGGCGAGCACCCCGGACGCGGTGAGCACGGCCTCGCGCAGCGCACGGAACCGGGACGTGACGACGACGTGCGCGAGGGGCAGCCCGAGGACGGTTCCGATGCCGGCCGAGACGGCGGACAGTTTGACGCTGCCGAGCAGGGCCGTCAGATAGGCACCCTGCAGAGAGGCCGTGAGGTTCGCGGTGCTGTACGAACTGGCCCCGGTGGCCTGGTCCTTGACGCTGAACGCGCCGTTCAGCATGGCGATCGCGGGCACCCCGAAGGCGACCGCGACGAACACGAGCAGCGGGACGACGGCGAGCCAGCCGGGGACCCGGCGCCGCCGCTTCACCGAGGTGAGCGGCGGCGCCACGTCCACGCCCGTGAGGGTGGCCGTCATCCGGAGACGGCCTTCGACCAGCCCGTCGCGATGACCGTCTTGGCCTTGCTCTGCTGGGCCTCGGTCGGGAAGGAGGGCGTACCGGAGACTGCCGGGAGCTTGGCAGCGGCGGTCTTGTCGAGGGTGCCGGCCTTGTCCATGGCGGTCATCAGCGCCGGACGGGCGTAACCCTTGAGCCACAGGTTCTGGCCCTCGGCGCTGTACAGGTACTCCTGCCACAGGCGTGCGGCCGCCGGGTGCGGGGCGTCCTTGTTGATGGCCTGCGAGTAGTACTGGGAGAACCGGCCGTCGGACGGGACCGCGACCTTCCAGTCGACGCCCTTGGACTTGAACTCGTCCGCGTAACCGGCGTTGAGGTAGTCCCAGTCGATGCTGATCGGCGTCTCGCCCTTCTCGACGGTCGCCGGAGTCGACTCGACGGGCGTGTAGTTGCCGTTCTTCTTCAGCTTGGCGAAGAAGTCCAGGCCGGGCTGGATGTCGTCGAACGAGCCGCCGTTCGCGAGCGCGGCCGCGTACACGCCGCCGAAGGCCGAACCCGACTTGGTGGGGTTGCCGTTGAGCGCGACCTGCCCCTTGTACTGCGGCTTGAGCAGGTCCTTGAAGGTGGTCGGACAGGTCTTGACCCGCTTGGCGTCGCAGCCGATGGAGATGTAGCCGCCGTAGTCGTTGTACCAGCGGGCCTGCGGGTCCTTCTGCCCGGCGGGGAGGTCCGCGTACGAGGTCACCTTGTACGGCGCGAGCAGGCCCTGCTGGGCGGCGCTCAGGGCGAAGGAGCTGCCGAGGTCGAGGACGTCCGGGGCGCGGTCCTGGCCCTTGCGGGAGGTGACGGCGTTGATCTCGTCCTGGCTGGTGCCGTCCGGGTTCTCCACGTCGACCTTGATGCCGTACTTCTTCTTGAAGCCGTCGATCAGGGCGCCGTAGTTGGCCCAGTCGCGGGGCAGCGCGATGGCGTGCAGCGTGCCCTCCTTCTTGGCGGCCTTCACCAGGGCGTCCATGCCGCCGAAGCCGGCGGCGGAGGTGGCGGTGGCGGCGTTCTTGCCGCCGGCGGTGGTCGACGCGTTGTCGGGAGCGGCGCCGCAGGCGCTCAGGGCGAGTGCGGCTACGACGGCGAGGGAGCCGGCCAGGGCGGCTGTTCTCGGCTGGGACACGGTGACTCCAGAAGGGGGCGCAGGGGAGGACGCACAAGGCTGAGAACTTGTCTGAACAAGTTGGCCTCAGTAATGCCGTCTGTGGTGACCACTTCGTAAACAGTGGCGAAATTGTGACCTCCTAATCCCTGCACAGTTCGGGGCGAGCGCGATCACCCGCCGGTCTCGATTAGGCTGGTCACGCTGTGCACAGCAGCTGACTCGGAGGGATACGGTGGCGACACGACACGAGGAGATCGCCGACGAGCTGCGGCGGGCGATCGACCGTGAGGAGTACACGGTCGGTAGCAGGCTGCCCGCCGAGACGGAACTCGCCGCCCACTACGGCGTCTCGCGCGGCACCGTCCGCCAGGCCGTCGCCGCGCTGACCGCCGAGGGCCTGATCGGCTCCCGCCAGGGCGCCCGCCGGGTCGTACTGGCCAGCCGCCGCAGCCAGAGCTTCGCCGAACTGCGCAGCTTCGCCCAGTGGGCCCGCGCCATGGGCCGTGAGGCCACCGGCCAAGTCGTGGCCCAGGAGTACCTGCCGGCCACCGCGCAGGATGCCGCCCGCCTTCAACTCCGGGAGGGCGCACGGGTGTTGCACGTCCTGCGGGTCCGCGGGCTGGACGGCGAACCGGTCCTCGTCGAGCGCACCGTGTATGCCGACTGGATCTCACCGGCCGTCGAGGTGATCGACCCGTACGCCCCCTCCGTCACCCAACTCCTGTATGACAGCACGGGCCTGGTCTTCGCCTACGGCGAGCACGTCATCGACGCGGTCGCGGCGAGCGCACAGGACGCCGAACTCCTCGGCATCCGCCGCACCAGCCCCCTGCTGCGCGTCCGCCGCGTCACGACCACCCGAGAGGGGCGCCCGGTCGAGTGGTCCGACGACCGCTACCGCTCGGACGCCGTGAGCTTCAGCGTGCACAACTCGATAGACAACAACGCACTGGCCCGCAAGACGGCGGAGTAGCCGAGCACATGGCTCGGTCTTCGCGGGAGCCCTACGACCCGCAGCGGTGTTGCCTGTCGTGCGCTGGGGCATGATGCGGGAACCTGGAGCGGGGGGGCCATGGCAAATATGACGGAGGCGCGGGGGAGCAGATCAGCCCGCGGGCGCGTTGGGTTCATGCTGTTTCGCTGCATGATGGTCCTGCTCGTCGTCTTCTTCGTGGTGCGGACCTATGAGGAGACCGCGATAGCCGTCGCGCGCGGCACCGGAGGGCTGGACACCGTGGACGCGGCTGTGGTGGAGGCCGGGTGGCGCTCCCACGAAGGCTGCTCCGGCGCCGGCCAGGACACCAACTGCGACGAGAAGGTCACCTGGTCCAGTCGTGAGGTGAGTCTGCGGGCGGGAGGTGACACCAGGACGGTGTCCGTGGACGCCGACGGCCCCTCCTTCACCGAGGGCCAGCGGGTACGGCTGGGCCTGTGGCACAACAAGGTCGTGGAGATCAACGGATACCTGGTCCACAGCGCCTGGAAAGGTGACGGCCTCTTCTTCGTTGTGCCGCTGACGCTGTATCCCCTGGTCATGGGGTACGTGGTGGTTGTAGTCACCGCGCTGCTGGCGCGCTTGCTGAACCGGGGCCGACGCGCCCGCCTCGACCTGGGGAGGCGCATTGAGGCAAGCGCCTGCGGTGTCGTTGTCGGCCTGGCCGTCTGCCTGTTCCTCGTGTTCTTCTCGGCGATACGGGAGGCCACACCGCCGTGGTGGCCGATGGCACCGGTCGGCGCCGGATCGGCCGTCGCCGCGCTGGTGCTCGTCATCAAGGCACGGCGCGCCACTGAGTCCGTGCCAGTGGCGGCCTGACGTCAGCGACCGACAGGGCGAGCCAGCAGGTCGGCGACGTGTTCACGCACGGTTCGCCACGCCGCCGCGTGGAGCGTGCCGACCGGTGTGTCCCCGAGCGCGCGGATCGCCTCTTCGATCCCGCCGGTGTCACAGGAGACATCGGCCGTGAGGACGTCGTAGCCGTCGCGTACGGCGACATGCAGACGGTTGAGCCCGACGTCATCCATGTGCACTGCGGCGGCGACCACGAACGGCGGCTGCCCACCCGCCTCGCCGGGCAGTTTTCGGTAACTGCTGGCGAGTGGCTCACGCCAGTGCAGGCTGAGCAGGAGGTGGTGCTTGGCGAGGACTTCGGCGAGGTCGGTCTCGTAGATCCGGTCCCCTTCGAGCACCGTCGCCCAGGACTCCAGCACCAGCGCGGCCGGCAGCAGGCAGCGCAGCGTGCTGCCGACGAGGTTGCCGCCGACCGTGGCCGTTCGGCGCACGGCTCCCGTTCCCACCGCGGCGGCCGCTCGGTGCAGCACCTCGGGCACCCGCTCGTCGACGCTGTTCAGCACGACGGCGCCGCCCAGCACCCCGCGCCCGATCAGATTGGCCTCCGGCAGCCTGCGCAGCGACACGGCCTGCTCGGGAAACCCGTCGCGTTGCCAGTCGGCCCAGATCAGTGTCGCCCCGCCGACGGGTACGGCTCCCTCGGCGAGGCACTCCTGCGCTTCGGACACGGACTCGGGAAGACGTAGCAGCACGGGAGCCGACCTGCTTTCTCGACGACTTGGAGCGGAGGTGCACGGCGTTCTCGACCAGGAGAGCGCCGACCTGGCGCATTTTCTCCACCTGCGTGGAGGCGCGTACAGGGCTCACTGATCCGCTGTGTGCGCCCCCTGCGCGGCGCCGCCCCGGAGCTTCGGGGGAGGATGAGGTGTCCGGAGCGGAGAGGTGCAGTACTGGTGAGGAACCGTGGGGCAGTGCAGCGCAACGAGTCCGCGCTGATCGTGCGGCACGCGCCGCCCGAAGGCGTGGCCGCGGCGATCGTGACACTGCACGGCGGCCACGAGCTCAGCCGCCGGACGGCGCACCCCTGGCAGCCGGCCGCGCTCCGTATGCTTCCGGTTCTGCGGGCGGCCGGAGCGGCCTCGCCCCCGGACGTCCTGCTCGGGCAGGTCCGCTACCGGCACCAGGGGTGGAACGACGCCGATCCCGCCCACGACGCACTGCGGGCGCTGGACGAACTCCAGCGGCTGGCGGGAACGGTGCCCACCGTCCTCGTAGGGCATTCGATGGGGGCCAGGGCGGCCCTGCGGGCCGCGTCGCACCCGATGGTGTGCGGCGTGCTGGCGCTGGCGCCGTGGTGTCCGCCCGTGGACTCCGCCCGCCACCTCGGTGGCGTGCGCCTGCTGGTCCTGCACGGTGACCGCGACCATGTGACGCCGCTCGCGGAGTCGACGGACTACGTGCGCCGGGCGAGGGAGGCCGGTGCTCGGGCCGGCCTGGTACTGGTCCGCGGCGGCGACCACGCGATGCTCCGCCGCAGCGGCGACTGGCACCGGGCCACGGCCGAGATCGTCGCCGGGATGCTGCGGCCGGACCCGGACGCCGAGGAGCTGGCCGCGAGGGCTTGCGCGGCGGAGGGCGCCGTCGAGCTGTAGGCGCCGTCCGCCGATGAGCCGGTTCAGCCGGGGACGATGCTCAGCAGGCGCCCTCGTCCTGCCAGGGCCCCCAGTCGGTGGCGGCCGGCGTCTCGTTCTGGGTCCACCACTTGGCCTTCCAGTTGTGCTTGTTGTACGAGACCTCGTCGCCGGTGGTGTAGACGGCGCTCGAACTCCAGGTGGTCTTGCACGCGGTGGGTGTCGGCGTGGGCGTCGGTGTGGGAGTGGGAGTCGAGTCCGGCGGGGTGGCGCCCGCGAACTTCACCGAGTACTTCGCGAAGTCCCAGGAGTTCTGCGCCACGCTGGAGCAAGTGCCGGAGGTGCGCCCGCCGTTGTCGGGCGGAGTGCACTGCCGGTCGCGGTTGAGGGACCAGAAGGTGAACCGGTCCATGTTGTGGCTGGTGGCGTAGTCCAGCACGGTCTGGAAGTCGGCCTGGGTGAAGATTTCGCCGCTGTCGCTGCGCCCGTTCATCCCGGAGAAGCCCTCGTGGGCGTAGGCCGTCGCCTGGTCCCAGCCGAACGTCGACTGGAGGATGGCGTTGAAGCCGGTGAGCGCGCCGGTCTGCGAGGCCGCGCCGTTGAAGCCGCCGTCGAAGGGCATGATGGAGAAGTTGTTCGGCGTGAAGCCCTGCGACTTCGCCTCCAGCAGCATCTGCTTGCCGAACCAGCCGGTGCCGTCGGCCGTGCCGGCCGTGGTGACGGAGACGTACAGGCCGGGGTTGTTGTGCTGGAGGATCTTCGCGGCGCCGATCTCGTTCTTGATGGCCGCGGTGTTCTCGTACTCCGGCTCCTCCAGGTCGAAGTCGATCGCGTGGAGGCTGTACTTGGTGATGACCTGCTGGTACGCGGCCGCCGTCGCCGCCGCGTCCGAGCACACCTGACCGAGCTTGGTGCCGCCGTACCCGCCGACGGAGACGGACACGTCGCCGCCCTTGCCGCGGATCGTGTTGATGACGGACTGGACGGCCGTGTCCGAGGAAACGGGGGCGGTGCCTCCCCAAGTGGGCGAGCAGCCGCCGCCGTTGGGGGCGAGGACGAAGGCGAGCTGGAAGGCCTTGAGGCCGGTGGCGTCCATGATGGCGGCCGGGTCCGGCGGGTCGTTGTCCAGTGGCATCAGGTACGGGGCCGCCGCGTACCAGCGGTTGCTGAGCGCGGCGGTGGCGCCCGAGGCGTTGCCCGCTACCAGGGCTGTGGTTCCTGCGACGGCGAGTCCGACGGCGGCGGCAGCGCCCAGGGATGCACGAAGTCGTCTCACGGTGAGCCTCCGATGGGGGTGGGGGAGTGCCCCAGCTTCCTGCCGGACCATGACCGCGTCCATGCTTTGGACTAGACCAAACGGCTTCTTGGTCTAGACCATGCAATTCCTTTGCGCTGTACCTGTCAGGTCGGTGGCGGGTCTTGTGCGGTTTGGCCGGTGCGCGGTAATTCGTCATCCGTCATCCGTGAACTACCGGCACACCGGCCCCGGGCGCGAGCACCACTCGGGCCTGCTGGGCTGCTGCTGCGCCCGTGCATCCACCTGGTGACTCCTCCCCCTGGCAAAAGCGAGGCGGCTTCTCGCCGAGCGGGTGGTTCAGGCGGCTTGCTGCGGCGTCACCGGGGTCGGCTCCGGTCTCTTCGCCGTGAAGCCGTCCCCCGGCACCCGGCCGCGCAGCCGCCGCCACAGCCAGGGCCCCACATGGTCCACGGCCCAGCGCACATCGGCCTTCACGGCACGCAGCACCGGGACCGGGGACGGCGCAGGCAGCGGGTCGGCCCAGCCGTCGTGGCCCGGCAGGCCGAAGGTGTGGGCCATGCCGGCGGCGATCCGGGCGTGTCCGATCGGACTCGCATGCAGCCGGTCGTCGCTCCACAGCCGCGGGTCGGCCGTGAACGCATGCGGAAAGACGTCCAGGACGGCAACCCCGTGCCGTGCCGCGAGCACCCGCAGCCGCGCATTGAGGCCGAGGATGCGAGGCCGGACCCGGCGCGCGACCGGTGACACCTTGCCCAGGTCCGGAAAGGTCATGGTGGCGACGCGCGCGCCCGACGCCGACAGCCGGGCGAACGTCTCCTCGATGTTCGCGGCGACCGCCTCCGGGTCGTAGCGCGGCCGTACGACATCGTTCATGCCCGCCGTCACCGTCACCAGATCCGGCTGCAGCGCGAGCGCCGGAACCAGTTGATCAGCCCTGATCTGGGCGCTGGTCTTGCCGCGGACGGCGAGATTGGCGTACGTGAGCCCTGGTTGCTGCTGCGCGAGGATCTCGGCGAACCGGTCGGCCCAGCCGCGGTGCCCGCCCGCCGGACCCGGATCACCGATGCCCTCCGTCAGGCTGTCGCCGATCGCGACGTAGCGCAGACAGGGGTGGGAGCCGGTCATGCCGTGTGAGTCTATCTTCGGTTCATCCAAAGTTCAGACCCGCACGGCCGACCCGCGCTCCCGCATCCGCGGCGCACACAGCACCCGCTTCCTGCGCGCCCGCCTGCCCTCGATCGCCGCGACCGTCAGCCGCGCCGCCTGGGCCGCGATCTCGCTCAGCCCCCAGTCCACCGTGGTCAGCGGAGGCGTGAGCACCCGCGAGACGGGATGGTCGTCGAAGCCGACCACGGAGACGTCCCGGCCCACCTCCAGGGAGTCCTCCGCCGCGGCCGCATACACCCCGTACGCCAGCGAGTCCGAGAAGCAGAACACCGCCGTCGGCGAGTGCGCACCCTGCAGCACGCGCCGCGCCACCGCCGTCGCCTCGCCCAACTCCTGCGGACAGGGCACCAGTTCGGCCCGCAGCCCGAGCCGGTCGGCCGCCTCCCCCACGTACACATCGGCCGGCCGGTCCGGTGTGCTCGGCCGGGTCGGCGTCAGGACGGTCACCCGGCGGTGGCCCAGCCCGTGCAGATACTCCAGTACGGCGTCGATGCCGGCCCGGTTGTCGAAGATGACCTGCCCGGCCGTGCGGGCCCGGCTCAGCGAGTCGCCGACGGCCACCACCGGCAGCGCGTCCGCGATATCGGCCCAGCCCTGCGCCGAGGGATCCACGGGAGACACCAGCAGCGCGTCGACCCGCTGATCGCGCAGCTGCTTGGCGAGGACCAGCTCGCGGTCGGGGTCGCCGCCCGCGTCCAGGATCAGTGCATAGCGGTCGCCGGCCAGGAGTTCCCGGCCGATGGCCGCCATCAGCTGCTGCTGCCACAGGTCCTGGAGGTCGCCCGCCAGGACACCGACCATGCTGGTACGGCCGCTGGCCAGGGCCCGCGCGATCGGGTCGGCCTCGTAGCCGAGCTCGGCCGCGGCCCTGCGCACCCGTTCCTCGGTCTCCTTGGAGACGTGTTTGCCGCGCAGGGCATAGGAGACGGCTGCGGTGGAGAGGCCCGTGGCCTCGGCCACCTCCCGGAGGGTGGTGCGCTTGTTGGGCCTGGCCATGCCGGGAAGCCTACCGGGGCGGCTGCGCCTTGTGGTCGCATCGCCCCGCGACACCGTTGACACGGCTTCTTGTTAAGCGGTTAAGTTAACCGCATCAGTGAATCGCTTAACATCGCTCTCCCCAGCGAGGATCGCCGCGTGCCCACCGACGTCCACCAGCACATCTGGCCGCCCGCCCTCATCGTGCTGCTGCGCTCCCGCACGACACCTCCGCACCTGGACGCCTGGACCCTGCACCTGGCCGGCGAACCGCCCTACGCAGTCGACCCCGCCGACCACGACCCCGAGGCCCGCACCCGCCTCGCCGCCGACGACGGACTCGACCTGGCCCTGGTGTCCCTCTCCAGTCCCCTCGGCATCGAATATCTGCCGCCCGCCGAGGCCGTCCCCCTGCTGACCGCGTTCCACGACGGCGCCCTCGCCCTCCCGGCCCCCTTCGCCGTCTGGGCCTCCCCCTGCCTGACGGCACCGGACCCCGAAGCGGTGGAACGCGAACTGCGCCGCGGCTGCGTCGGCCTCCAACTCCCCGCCACCGCCCTCCTCGACGCGGCAGGCTGGGCGCACTGCGCACCCCTCCTCGACGTCCTCACCCGCCACGACAAGCCCCTCCTGGTCCACCCCGGCGCGGCCCCGCCCGCCGACGGCACCCCGCCGTGGTGGCCGGCCCTGGTCCCGTACGTGCAGCAGCTGCACGCCTCCTGGTTCGCCTTCCGCGCCTTCGGCCGCGCCCGCCACCCGGCGCTGCGCGTCTGCTTCGCCGCCCTCGCGGGCCTCGCGCCCCTGCACGGCGAACGCCTCGCCGCACGCGGCGGCGGACGCGGCGAGATCGACTTCGACGTGTTCTACGAGACCTCCTCCTACGGCACCCGGGCCGTCGACGCCCTCGTCCGCGCCGTCGGCATCGACGTGGTCGTCAACGGCAGCGACCGCCCCTACGCGCCGCCCGTCGTCCCCGACCTCGGCGCGGACGCAGCCGTCCACGCCCTGCGCACCGTCAACCCCGCCCGCCTGCTGCACGGCCGCACCTGAACCACCGTGCCCCGAGCCCGACGCAGCTCCGAAAGGAGCCACCCATGACGTACGAGTCCCTGCCGGAGCGGACCCTCGACAAGCACGAACTCCGGGCCCTCGTGACGGACCTCGCCGTCCGCCCGGACCTCTGGCGCGCCCACGTGGCCTTTTCCGACCAAGAGCGGCACTACGCCTCCCTGTACCGCGACGCCTACGTCGACGTCTGGCTGCTGTGCTGGACCCGGCAGAACGACACCGGCTGGCACGACCACGACCTCTCCGCCGGCGCCGTCATCGTCGTACAGGGCGCACTCGAGGAATCCACCCCGCGCATCGGTGGCAGCCATCTGCGCGTCACCGTCGACGCGGGCACTTCCTTCTGCTTCGGCCCCGAGCACATCCACCGGCTCAGCGGCGCCACCGACGACGCCGTCTCGATCCACGCCTACTCTCCGCCACTGTGGCGGCTGGGCCAGTACGACATCTCCGCGGACGGCCTGATGCGCCGCATCTCGGTCTCGTACGCGGACGAGCTGCGCCCCCTGGACACTCCCGCCGCCTGAGAGGGTTCGCGCAAGTCCGGTCTGCTGACCGCGAGTTCGTAGTCCCGGGGGGAGCGCCCGGGAAGCGCCGTGGGAACCGCGAAATCCCTCGTTCCGCATGGCTCACCCAATCGGCCGCGCTCGGAGCGAAATTGGCCGCAGGGGTGTGCAAGGTGGCTGCATGAACACAACGCAGGGGAACAACCCCACTCGCTCAGGCCGCGCCAACAAGATCGCTTTCCGACTTCCGCGAATATTCGCGGTGAGTGCCGTGCTGGGCATCGCCTGCGTGGCCGGAGCGGCGACCGCCGCTTCCGCCGCTGACGCGACGCCCGCCGTGCAGCTCACCGCAAAGACGACCGCTGCCGAGCGGAACTCGGTACAAGGCCACGGTGGCGAAAGAAGTCACCGTGGCCGTGGTGGTGGTCATGATGACGATGGCGACAACGAGTGCAACGGCCTGATCGTCCTCCTCTGCGTCTGACCATCGGCGGCAGAGTCGCCTTCACCCACAGGGCGGGCGGGAAGAGGGACAACTCCCTCTTCCCGCCCGCCCTGCCGTGCGTCTTCATCCGGGCCCGGCCGACCGACAAGCCCGCCACCGGACGCATCCGCTCCGGCTTCCTCGGCCACGACAAGGTCGGCTCCCCCGTGAGCCGTGCCGACAGCGCCGCGTCAGCAACGGACCGGGACCACGGTCCCACCGCCCGGATACCCCGCGGAGCGCTTAGTGTCGTCGCCATGGCAGAAGACTCCCTGCGCTCCGTCACCGTCGAGCGCACCAGCACCGGACACTTCGTCGCGACCAACGCCCGCGGCGGCACGATCAGCTTCGGGACCGGTTCCGAACCCCAGAGGGAGGATGAATTCACCCCGGTCGAGTTGCTGCTCGCCGCGCTCGGCGGCTGCACGGCGGTTGACGTCGACATCGCCACCAGCCGTCATGCGGAGCCGACCAGGTTCTCCGTCGCGGTGACCGGCAACAAGATCAATGATCAGCTCGGCAACCGGATGGCCGATCTCCAGGTCACCTTCTCCGTCGCCTTCCCGGACGGCGAGGGCGCGGACCGGGCCCGCGCGATTCTTCCCCGGGCCGTCAAGACGTCCCACGACCGCCTCTGCACGGTCAGCCGCACGGTCGAGACCGGCACGCCCGTCGCCGTGACGGTCGAGGAGGCCTGACCGCACGTCAGGTACCTGCCAAACTGGTTCGGTCAGAACAGCACGCAGACCTGCTTGCCGTTGGAGAAGGCGTCACCGCCGAGCCCGATGATGTCGTCGTGCCTGGTGCCGGTCACGCGGACGGCGGCCCCGCGCAGGTTCTTCGGGTGCTTGCTGAACGAGCCGTAACCATAGAGGTTCACGACGGCCCCCTTGCGCGGCTCGGTGTCCGGGCCGTATCCCGGCGAAGGGTCAGCCGTTCGGCCGAGGCAGGGCAGACCGGCCGGTCGGCCCGGCCACGGAATCCCGGTGGACGGGTCAGACCCGCCCGGTCACCCGGCGAGCTCCTTCGTGATGCGGTCGAGCATGAAGGCCGAGGAATCCCTGGCGCGTTCCTCCCAGGCGAAGACGCAGGCCGTGGCCACGCCGTCGAAGTTCAGTTCGCGCAGCGTGCCGAAGAACGCGTCCCAGTCGACCTCGCCCTGGCCGATGTCGAGATGCTGGTGGATACGGGCCGGGGTGCCGGGCGGGTTGAGGATGTAGCGCAGACCGCTGGAGCCCTTGTGGTTGAAGGAGTCCGCGATGTGCACGTGCTGCAGCTTGTCCCCGGCGTAGCGCATCATCGCCGCGATGTCCGCCGTGGGGTCCGCCCCGGAGAGGTGGAAGGAGTGCGGGGCGCAGTAGAGGTAGTTCACCCATGGCTTGTTGATGGCGCGGACCAGGTCGACCGCGGGGGTGTTCTCCTCGCAGAAGTCATCCGGGTGGGCCTCCAGGTTGAGGGCGATGCCTTCGCGCTCGAACAGCGGCAGGAGTTCCTCAATCGAGCGCCAGAAGGCGGCCTCGCTCTCGGCGGCCCGCTCGGGGCGCCCGTTGAACTCCGAGTTCATCAGCGGACATTCGAGATCGGCCGTGATCTCGATCATCCGCTTCCAGTACCGGACCGCGGCCTGCCGCTCGGTCTCGTCCGGCGACGACCACTTGTACAGCGGCAGCACGGAGGAGAGCTTGACGCCGTATGTGCGCAGGGCGTGCTTCAGTTCGGCGATGCGCCCGTCGTCCGCCCGCGGGTGCAGGAAGAACGGCATGAAGTCGTCCCGCGGCGACAACTCGATGTACCCGTAGCCGAGTTCGGCGACCGTGCGCACCATGTCGTCGAGCGGCAGGGCACGGAACATGTACGGGTCGAGGGCGATCTTCACGCGGCACCTCCGTAGAAGACAGGGCGGGGCTTGAGGTCCGTGGCGACCACGCGGCCCGACTCCAGGGCCTCGACGGTCGCGCCGGTGACGACGGTCGCTGCGTAGCCGTCCCAGGCCGAGGGGCCGGTGGGCTCCTCGCGGGCGGCGATGCCGGCGATCCACTCGCGGAACTCGGTGTCGAAGGCGTCCCGGAAGCGGCCCACCCAGTCCGTGAGCACCTCGGTGCTGTGCCGGGCGGCGGTGCGCACGCCGACCGCGGCGGGGTCGGGCAGCCGTACGAGACCCTCCTCGCCCACCGCCTCGCACTGGATGTCGTAGCCGTACTGGCAGTTGACGAACACCTCGAGATCGATGCGGACGCCCTTGGCGGTCTCGAACAACATGATCTGCGGGTCCTTGAGGTGCTCGAACCGCTTGCTGGTGGCGCGCGGGGTGATCACCTGGGTGGAGACGATCTCGTCGTCGAGCAGCCAGCGCAGCACGTCCACCTCGTGCACCGCCGTGTCCAGGGCGGCCATGCCGGAGGTGTAGGACTCCGGGACGGCGGGATTGCGGTGGGCGCAGTGCACGATCAGCGGCTCACCGATCCGGCCGGCGTCGATGACCTGCTTCAGCTGCCGGTAGCCGAGGTCGTAGCGGCGCATGAAGCCGACCTGCACCAGGCGGCGGCCGTGGGCCGACTCCGCCTCGACGATCCTCAGGCAGTCCTCGGCGGTGGTGGCGAGGGGCTTCTCGCAGAACACCGGCTTTCCGGCGGCGATCGCGTTCAGCACGTGCCCGGCGTGGGCCGGGCCCCAGGATGTCACGAGGACGGCGTCCACGTCGTCCGCCGCGACCACGGCCGCACCGTCGGGCAGCACCCGGGCGCCGACCGGCTGAGCCGCCTCGGCGGCGCGGGCGGGGTCGATGTCGGTGACCGCGGTGACCCGGGCGCCGGTGACGGTGTGAGTGAGGCGCCGGATGTGCTCCTTGCCGATCCAGCCGGCGCCGATGACGCCTACGCGCACAGTCATGGGAGGTGGTCCTTTCTGCGGTCCCCGGGCCGCCGTCGGCCCGGGGACGGAGGGGGTGTTCAGGAGAAGCGCGCCCGGAGTTCGGCTTCGAGTGTTCCGAGCGTGCGGCCCTTGGTCTCGGGGACGTAGAGCTTCACGAAGGTGAAGGAGAAGATCCCCGCCACCACGAGCAGGAAGAAGGTGCTGGAGATCCCGATCCCCGACACCAGGGGCGGGAAGACGAGACCGATCACGAAGTCGGTCAGCCACAGCACCACGGCCGCGACGCCCATCCCGAAGCCGCGAGAAGACCCCGATCAGCAGCAGGGCGGCCGTGGTGCCGATCTGGCCGGTCATCAGCATCGGACGGCGGTTGCCTCTGCTCAGCAGCCAGATCCCGACGAAGGTGGCCGGGGCCGAGATCACACCGTTGGCGATGTTCACCGTCAGCGCGAGGTCGGCGGCGAAACCGGTACCGGCCGCCCGGTTTCTCCTGCTCCTCCTTCACCGGTTCCCCCTCGCTCCGCAGGCTCCGGGGGAGCTGTCACGGAAGGCTTTCTGGCGCGCTCTACTAGCGCGCTCTAGTCCGAGTACGATGACTCCTGTCCAAATGTCATGTCAATAGCTTGGTGCCGGGAGATTTTTCGGCCGCCCGATAAGGTGGGCGAGTCGGAGGGTGGGTTCTCAGGTGGATGCATCGGGCAAGCAGCGGCCCACGATGGCGGACGTCGCCGAGAAGGCGGGCGTCTCCCGGGCGCTCGTCTCGATCGTGTTCCGCAACCAGCCGGGGGCGAGCGAGGAGACCCGGCAGCGGGTGCTGCGGGTCGCGGACGAGATCGGCTACCGCCCCGACAGCGCGGCCCGGCTGCTGGCGCGTGGGCGCAGTCGCACGATCGGTGTGATGTTCACCGTCCACCAGACCTTCCACACGGACCTCATCGAAGGCATCTACCCGGAGGCGGAACGGCTCGGCTACGACGTCCTGCTCTCCGCCTCCGCCCAGGCGCGCAGCGAGGCCAAGGCCGTCGAGGCGCTGCTCGGCCACCGCTGCGAGGCGCTGATCCTGCTCGGCCCCGACGCGGAGCCCGCCTACCTCGACGAGCTCGGGCAGCGCGCCGTCACCGTCTCGGTCAGCCGCAGGGTGCCGCGCGCCCGCGTGGACTTCGTGCACAGCGCCGAGGGCAAGGGTGTACGTCAGGCGATGGACCACCTCGTCGAGCTGGGCCACCGCCGGATCGTGCATATCGACGGCGGCCGCGGCCCGGGCTCCGCCGACCGCCGGCGCGCCTACCGGGCGGCGATGTGCCGCCATGGGCTGGAGGCGGAAGTACGGGTGATTCCCGGCGAGCACACCGAGCAGTCCGGCATCGAGACCGGACGGCTGCTGGTGGCGGAGCGCGACCAGGGGCTGCCCCTGCCGACGGCCGTTCTGGCGGGCAACGACCGTTGTGCATGGGGCCTGTTGATGGCTCTGACCCGGGCCGGCCTGGAGATTCCTCGCGACGTGTCCGTGGTCGGATACGACGACAGCCATCTCTCCCATCTGATGCCGATCGGCTTGACCACCGTGCGCCAGGACGCGCGGCTCATGGCGGAACACGCCGTACGGTTCGCCGTGGAACGGCTGGAGAAGCCGGAGCTGGAACCGCGGGAAGCGGTCCTGGACCCCAAGCTGGTGGTCCGGGGCACCACCGGACCGGCCCCGGAACCGGCTGCCGACGGCCGCAGGTTCGCTGAGCAGTTCGGCCGGCAGGCTGCCCGCCGCGGCGAGTGACCACGGCAGCAGCCCGCCCGCATGGCCCGCGATCGTGCCGCGCCGCGCGCAGACCCGGGAGCGGACCGCTGCCTGGGGCGAGGCCGCACGGCGGGCGCTGTAGCCACGTTGCCGAATTCCTGCTTTTCGGCGCCGGCAGTGCGACCGGTGTCGAGGTCCGGCACGCATTCCACCAGGACCGGGCCCCGGGCGCCGTGAACGAGGCCCTGGCGCCGACCATGCCTGGATGAGCAGGCCGGGCAAGGCTCTTTCCGCCGTGCGGTGTTGCTGGTTCAGGCGTCGCGACGCAGGGCGTCCGAGATCGGCATCGCGCCGCCGTGGCAGGTGAGGCCGCCGTCCACCGGGATCTCGGCTCCGGTGATGAAGGCGGAGTCGTCCGAGAGGAGGAAGGTGACGAGCGGGGTGATGTCGTCGACGGTTCCGGTGCGTCCGAGGGGTGTGCCGGTGAGGTTGGCCTCGCGGAAGGCGGGTGCGGCGGAGGCGGTCATCTCGGTCTCGATGTAACCGGGGTGGATGGTGTTCACGCGGATGCCGCGTGGTCCCAGTTCCATGGCGGCGGTGGCCGACAGGCCGCGCAGGGCCCACTTGCTGGCGGTGTAGGCGACCGGGTAGTGGGCGATCAGGGCCGCCGAGGAGCCGACGTTCACGATCGACGCCCCGGGGCGCATCAGCGGTGCCAGGTGCTGGATGCCCAGGAGCGGCCCGGTGACGTTGACGGCGTGGACGCGGGCCATGTCCTCGGGGCGTACCTCGTCGATGCGGGCGCGCCAGGTGACGCCCGCATTGTTGACCAGGCCGTGCACCCGCCCGTAGGACTCCCGCAGCTCGGCGGCGAGGCCGGCCCAGTCCTGCTCGCTGGTGACATCGAGGCGGCGACAGCCGGGCCCCTCCGTCACATCGGTGGCGATCACCCGGGCGCCCTCGCGGGTGAGTGCCTCCGCCTCCGCGGCGCCCTGGCCGCCCGCCGCGCCCGTCACCACGACGACCCTGCCGAGCAGCCGCTTGCGACCGAGGCCGCTCACGGCCGCTCCCGCGAGCGGCGCCGGCCGGCCGGGAGGGGCAGCGGATCGGGGCCGCGCACCACGGTGTTGGAGACACTGCCGATGCCCTCGACGGTGAGCGTGACCGTGTCGCCGGGCTTCAGCGGCGCCGGATCCTGTCTGCCCCGTACGCCCCACAGCTCGGCGAGACAGCCGCCGTTGCCGCAGGTGCCCGAGCCGAGGACGTCGCCGGGGCGCACCCAGGTCCCGCGCGAGGCGTAGGCGACCATCTCCTCGAACGTCCAGCTCATGTTGGACAGCAGGTCCTTGCCGACCACCTCGCCGTTCACCGCGGCGGTGAGACCCAGCCGCAGGAACCCCTCCTCGTCGCGGTGCTCGTCCAGTTCGTCGGCGGTGACCAGACAGGGGCCCAGCGTGGTGGCGGTGTCCTTGCCCTTGCACGGGCCGAGACCCACCCGCATCTCGGCGGACTGCAGATCGCGGGCGGACCAGTCGTTGAGGACGGTGTAGCCGACGATGTGCTCACGCGCCTGCTCGGGAGTGAGATCGCGGCCCTCCTTGCCGATCACGGCGGCGACCTCCAGCTCGAAGTCCAGCACGCCGGATCCCGGCGGCACGGGAATGTCGTCGCCCGGCCCGTACACCGCATACGGATTGGTGAAGTAGAACGTCGGGGCCGCATACCACTGCTCGGGCACACCCACGCTGCCGTCCACGGACCGCCGTACCCCCTCGACGTGCTCCTCGAAGGTGACGAAGTCCCGTACGGTGGGCGGCTGCAACGGCGCCAGCAGCCGTACCTCCGAGACCTGCGGGCCGCCCGGTACGTCGATCGCCGCGGAGCCCGCGTCGAGCAGCGCGGGCAGACCGCCGCACTCGGCGAGCAGCCCGCTCAGCGAGGTGATGCCGGGCAGGGGGTGGAGCGTGCCGTCCTCTTCGACGACGGCCACTTGGCGCCGGGTGCGGTACTCGTACGTGACGAAACGCATGGGCGGGGTCCTCTCGGAGGGAGGGCGGTCAGACCGGCGGCGCGATGAAGACGCCGCGGTCGACGTCGTTGAAGGACTCCTTGGCGACCAGTTCGTTCATGGGGTTCGCGGTGCCCCACTGGTCGGTGACCTCGGGCTGGGAGAAGTCGTAGACGTGCGGGTGCCAGGTGTCCTCGTCCAGCACCTCGAGCTCCGTCGTGTACTCGACGGTGTTGCCGTGCGGGTCGAGGAAGTACGTGAAGGTGTTGTCGCCCGCCATGTGGCGGCCCGGGCCCCAGATCTTCCGGACCCCGGCCCGCATCACACGCCCGGAACCGCGCATGTACTCGTCCAGGCCACGCATCTCGAAGGAGACGTGGTGCAGGGCGGTGTGCGGGCCCTGCGCGATCGCCATCGAGTGGTGCTGGTTGGAGATCCGCATGAAGTGCATGACCTCGCCCATGTGCGGCGAGCTGAGCGTGTCGGAGAGACGGAAGCCCATGTGACGCTCGTACCACTGCCGGGTGCGGTTCAGATCGGGGGAGTTGAGGACGACGTGCGACAACTTGACCGGGATGGACTCCTTCTCCTCGATCCTTCGGTGCTGCCGTACCCGGACGTCGGCGGAGACCTCGATGGTGCGGCCGTCGACGTCGAAGAAGCGGAAGCCGTAGCCCCCTCCGGGCGTGTCCATCTTGCCCGGCTGTGAGATCAACTGCACGCCGTCGGCGAGGAGTTGCTCGGCGAGGGCGTCCACGTCGGCCGTGCTCGCAGCCCCGTAGGAGACCAGGTCGAGGCGCTTCTCGTCGGCCTTGCGCAGCCGGATGACGTACTGCTCGGGGCTGCCCTCGGCGGCCAGGAAGGAGATGCCGGAGTCCTCGGCGACCTTGGTCAGGCCCCACACTCCGGCGTAGAAGTCGAGCTGCTTGTCGTAGTCGGGCACGGCGAGGTCGACATGCCGCAGGTGGGTCAGCAGGCGGTTGCTCATGGGGGCCTCCTCAGGCGAGGTCGAGCAGGGCGGCGGCGTTGCCGCCCCGCACCGCGTGGAAGTCGGGTTCGGGCAGCTCCGCGGCGCGCAGCGCGTCCAGCGGGTCGTCGGTGCCCATGTCGAAGGGGAAGTCGGAGCCGAGCAGGACCCGCTCCGGCCCGGCGGCCCGGAGCAACTCCCGCAGGACGTGCCGGTCGTGGACGAGGGAGTCGAAGTGGAGCTGCCGCAGGTAGCTGCTCGGCTGCCGTGCGCAGCCGCGGGCGTCGGGGCGGGCCCGCCAGGCGTGGTCGGAGCGGCCGATGTGGGTGGGCAGATAGCCGCCGCCGTGGGCAGCGATCAGCTTCAGACCCGGATGGCGGTCCAGGACACCGGAGAAGATCAGATGGGAGAGGGCCACCGCGTTCTCGGTGGGCTGACCGACGGTGTTGGACAGGTACCACCGCTCCAGGCGCTCGTCGAGCGTGCAGCCGAAGGGGTGCAGAAAGACCAGCGCGCCGGTCTCCTCCGCCCGCGACCACAAGGGGTCGTACGCGGGATCCGACAACTCGCGGCCGGGCGCGTGCGAGGAGATCTCCACGCCCTTCAGCCCCTGGTCAAGCGCGTGGTCGAGCAACTCCACGGCCACTTGGGGGTGTTGGAGGGGCACCAGACCAAGGCCGTGCAGCCGGTCGGGGGCCTTCGCGCAGTGCGCGGCGGTGCCCTCGTTGGCCAGCCGGCATATCTGCTCGGCCAGTTGGGGACCGGCCCAGTAGTGGTAGTGCGACGGGGACGGGCTGACCAGCTGGAGGTCCACACCCTGCGCGTCCATCGCCGCCAGCCGTACGGCGGCGTCCGTCAGCTTCGGCAGGCGGGCGCCGACCATCGGACCGTTCACGGCCAGGGCCGCCGGCCCGTTGCGGCGGGCGTCGAGGTCGCGGGCCTCGGTGAGCCCGGGATGCCCGGCGACGGTCTCCTCGACCTCCGGGAGCAGAAGGTGGGCGTGGACGTCGATCGTCGGGATCGCCGACATCGGCGAGGGGCCGGTCGGATCGGTCACGGGAGTTCCTTCAGCGCGTTCATGGTGCGGTCCATCAGCCCTGGTATGTCGGCGTCGCGCACCCCGTCGAGCGTCCACTGGCCGAGCTGCACGGAGGCGTCGACGACCATGCGCACCCGGGGCAGCCGCCGGTCCCGGTAGTCGGTGAAGAGCCGGTCGTCCCAGTCCTCGCGGCTGGTCAGCAGCTCGGCGAGGACCAAGGCGTCCTCGAGGGACATCGCCGCGCCCTGCGCGAGGGTGGGCGGACAGCAGTGGGCGGCGTCTCCCACCAGCACGACCCGGCCGCGGTGCCAGGGTCCGTCCACCAGGTGACGGTCGAACCAGGTGTAGTTGACCTTGGCCGGATCGTCGATGTGTTTCACGATCTCGGGCCAGAAGCCGCCGTAGCCCTGTGCGAGGGCACGCATCTCGTCGGCGTACGACTGCGGCGGGATCGACGCACGGTCCCGGCACCCCTCGACGACGTAGGCGTAGAGGGTGCTCTCGCTGGTCGGGCAGTATCCGGCGATATAGGCCGGGCCGCCGTGGGCGAGGTCGGTGCGCTCCAGGCCCTCGGGACGCGGGGCGGCGATGCGCCAGATGGCCATGCCGGTCGGTGCGGGCTTGTCGGTGATGCCGATGGCGGCACGGGTCGCCGAGTTGAGACCGTCCGCGGCGACGACCAGGTCGTACCGGCCCTCGATGCCGTCGCTGAAGCGTACCCAGACGCCGTCGCTGTCCTGCTCCAGGGACTCGGCGGTGACGCCCAGGCGCACGGTGGCGCCGGACGCGCGGACCGCCTCGCTCAGGATCTGCTGCAGCCGGGGCCGCTGCATGCCGACGGTGGCGGGCAGCTCCGGGCCACCGGTCTGGATGTCCTCGGCGACGAACAGCACGGTGCCGTCGGCCGTGGTCACCCCGAGCGAGCCGAAGGCGAACCCGCAGGCGCTCACCTGCTCCCAGACGCCCAGCTCGCGCAGCACCCTGAGGGCGTTGCCCTGGAGGGTGATGCCGGAGCCGGTGGAGGCGTGCCAGTCGGGACTGGCCTCGATCAGGTCCACCGTGATGCCCGCACGGCGCAGCAGGATCGTGACGGCGTTGCCGGAGGCGCCTCCGCCGATGACGAGTACGGAACGGGCGCAGGGATCAGTCATGTAGGGGATACCTCCCGGTCGGGGCCGCACGGCTTCGGGCGGCGGGGGATGCGGCTCGCCCCTTCAGGGCGCGGCTGTGGGCGTTACTTGACGGCGAGCGGGTTGACCGGGGAGCCGACCGCACCGGTGATGGGCAGCGGCGCGGCGGTGAGCCAGAACTCGTACACGCCGTCTTCGGCGCAGTCCGTGGCGAGCGCGTCGAGATCCCACATCTCGCCGACGAGCAGTCCGACGTTGGGGATGACGACCTGGTGCAGCGGCTGGAAGGCGTTCTCGAACTCGTTGGGCCGCACCTCGAAGCCCCAGGTGTCGGTGGCGATCGCGGCGATCTCGGTGCGGTGCAGCCAGCCTGCGGTGGTGAAGGACAGGCCGGGCGCGGGCCCGCCCGCATAGTCGCCCCAGCCCTCGCGCCGGGCCCGGGCGAGGTGCCCGGTCCTTACGAGGACGATGTCGCCGCGCCCGACGGCCACCCCGTGCGCCGCGGCGGCCGCGGCCAGATGCTCCTCGGTGATCGCGAACCCGTCGGGCAACTCACCGTCTTCGCCCATCACTTGGCCCACGTCGAGGAGCACTCCGCGCCCGGCGACACACGGCGCCATGTGCTCGATGCCGGTGACGAGGTCGCCGTCGGAGGTGACGACCTTCTCGGCCGCCCGCCCGTTCCAGGCCTTGCCGTGGTCGAAGATATGGCCGAGCCCGTCCCACTGGGTGGAGCACTGCAACGGCATGGCGATCATGTCGTCGGCGCCGCCGATGCCGTGCGGGAAGCCCTGGTTGCCGAGGGCGGCGTCGGTGCCGGTGTCGAGCATCGTGTGGACGGGGTTGGTCCGCCGACGCCAGCCCTTCTGCGGACCGTTCATGTCGAAGGACTGCGACAGGGAGAAGCTGACCCCCCGGCGCACGAGCGCAGCGCCTTCGCGCCGCTTGGCCTCGTCGAGGAAGTTGAGCGTGCCGAGCACATCGTCCTCACCCCAACGCCCCCAGTTCGAGTAGGCTTTGGCGGCCTCAGCGATCGCCCCTTCCGGGTCGTGACGGTCAAGAGTCATGACGCTCTCTCCCCGACACATCGGGTGCGCTGAACGCCCAGACCGCTGATGGAGCCCTCCATGACGTCGCCGTCGCGCAGCAGCCGGCCCCAGTGGATGCCGTTGCCGGCCGGGCTGCCGGTCAACACCAGGTCGCCGGGCAGGAGTCGGGAGGTCCGGGAGATGTACGACACCAGCCGCGCAACCCCGAAGAGCATGTCCTTGGTGGACTCGTCCTGCATGGTGTCGCCGTTCAGCTTCAGCGTGACCCGAAGGTCCTCCGGGTCGGCAATCGACCCGGCCGGCACGAGCCACGGCCCGAGCGGGGTGAAGCCGGGGGCGTTCTTGCACCGCAGCCAGTCGGTGCCGATGGCCTTCATGTCCCGGCGGAAGACGGTGGCACGGTCGGTGAGGTCGTTGGCGATCGTGTACCCGGCCACGTGTCCGAGGGCCTCTTCCACCGGCACCCGGTAGGCGGGCTTGGCGATGACGGCCGCCAACTCCAGCTCCCAGTCCGGCTGTTCGGCCCACTCGGGCAGTACGACGTCGTCGAACGGTCCCGCGATCGTGCTCGGCAGGCCGATGAACACGTAAGGCAGGTCCTCCGCGGCCCGGCGGTCCATGACCGCGGCGATCTCGGCACGTGCCTCCTCGACCGTGCGCGGATCATCGGGGGAGCGGTGGGCGACCTCCAGGTCGATCACGTGCTGCCGGTAGTTGGCGCCGGACTGGAAGATCTGGCGGGGCTCCAGCGGGGCGTGCACCCGCAGGCCCTCCAGCGGCCGCCAGCCGAGGGCGGTGTCGGCCGCCAGGGCGTGCAGCACGGGGAGGGCCTGCTCCCACCGCTCCACCACGGCACGCACCCCGGACGGCGTCCAGTCCAGGGCCTCGCTCAGGTCGAGTACCCGGCCCTCGGCCAAGAGGCCGGGGAAGGGATCTTCGTCGTCCTGGGCCGAGAACGTGCCGAGCGCGAACGGGCCGGCAGGTTGCACGAGCGTTGCCATGGGATTTCCTCCTGCTGGGTTGCGGTCTACTCTGACCCTGATCAAGCAATCAGGGAAATCAATCCTGTGGATCTGGCACATCCACGGCATGGATGACTCGTGGGGTCTGCTCTCACGCATCAGCTCGCCAGCTCGCTCCTGGGTGGTAACCGGTGAACCTGTCCCGACTCGACCTCAATCTGGTCCTCGCCCTGCGTGCGCTGCTGGAGGAGCGCAACGTCACCCGGGCCGGCGAGCGCATCGGCCTGAGCCAGCCCGCGATGAGCGCGGCGCTGGGCAGGCTTCGCCGTCATTTCGGCGACGAACTGCTCGCACGCACCGGGAACTCCTACGAGCTGACCCCGCTCGGCGTCGCCCTGCGAGACCGCAGCGTGACCGCCTGCGACCTGCTGGAACGTGTCTTCTCCAGTCAGGCCGACTTCGACCCGGCCGCGGAGACCCGGGAGTTCACGCTGCTCGCCTCCGACTACGGCACGGCTGTCTTCGGCGCCGCGCTGGCCCGCGCCCTGCACCACGAGGCGCCCGGTATCCGGCTCACCTTCCAGCACACGCCGCCGTCCGTCGTGGAGAACCCCGCCACCGCGCTGAGCACGGTCGACGGTCTGCTGATGCCGCACGGCGTCATCGACGGCCTGCCCGCCGTCGACCTCCACCAGGACCGATGGCTGTGCCTGGTGGCCGACGACCACCCTGAGATCGGTGACGAACTCACCCTCGACGATCTGGCGCGCCTGCCCTGGGCCGTCTACCAGCGCCCCTACGACGCTCCCGCGGCCCGCCAGCTGAGCATGATCGGCATCAGCCCCCGGGTCGAGGTCTCCGTGCAGGCCTTCCAGTTGCTGCCCCACCTGGTCGAGGGCACAAGCCGGGTCGCGATGATCCAGGAACGCCTGGCCCGCAGAGCGGTCCGCTCCGCCGCGGTACGCGTCCTGCCCTGCCCCTTCGAGGCCGTGCCGGTGCAGGAGGCGATGTGGTGGCATCCCGTCCATGCCCAGGACGCGGCCCACATCTGGCTCCGGCAGAAGGCGACAGAGGTGGGCGCGACGCTGACGGGCAACGGTCACGAGACGGCCGGCTCCGTCGCACACGGGGGCGGGCCGGCGCCGGGCCGGCTGTGATCCGTTCGGCGCCGGCCCGGTGCGGGTGTGGGACTCGGGCCGATCGGGCGCATTGTGGCCGAGGGGCGACGGCGGTGGGCGGCCAGGGCCGCGGCCATGACCCAGCCCGCTCGCGGTTCCTGAACGACGCTGTCTGCGGTCGTCGGTGTACGCAGCCTCAGGCCAGTTGTTCCGGCAGCGGCCGGGACTCGGCGGCGGGCGCGCGGCGGCGGGCCGCCAGCAGTCCCGCCGTGACGAGAACGGCGGCCAGCCCCAGTACGCCCACGGCGCCGGCGAGGCTGCCCACCGCCGACTCCACGGCCAGCAGCACCAGCGGGCAGACGAACTCACCGGCGAAGAAGGCCGCCGTCCACAGCCCCGTGCCGCGACCGCGGTCCTCGAAGGCCAGCCGGGACATGGCGCCGGTGAGCAGAGCGGGCAGCAGCATGCCCGTACCGACACAGTTGATCACCGCTCCGACGACCAGCAGCGGTGCGTTGCCCGCGAGGAACATCACCCCGAAGCCGACCCCGCAGACGGCGAGAACGGCCGGCAGCATCCCGTCCGGGGAGCGCCCGAGACGGGCGAAGGTGATCGCCCCACCCACGGTCGCGGCACTGGCGATCGCCGTGGCCAGGCCGATCACACCGGAGTTCTTCGTCCCGAGGTCGTCGAGCAGGTACGACATCTCCACCGGGACGGTGTAGAAGACCATCGCACCGAAGAAGGTCAGGGCGCAGATGCCCCGCAACTCCCGCCAGGGGAAAGGCCGTCGGACCTCCCGCGCGGCCGGTGCCCCGACGGCCGGGCGTGCAGCCGGGTCGGGCAGGGCGGTCGCCATCAGCGGGGCGAGTGCCAGACTCACGGCGTACACCCAGAAAGGCACGCGCCAGCCCGCCGATCCCGTGGCGCCGCCCAGCACGAAGAAGACGGTGGCCGAGGCTGAGGCGCACATGGTCTGCAGCGCGAGGTACTTCACCCGCCGCTGCCCGGAGTAGTAGTCGCCGATCAGTGTGGTGCAGCACGTCATGATCGCGGCCTCGGTGACTCCGACGAGGGCGCGGCTGGCGATGATGGCGCCGAGCGAGTCCAGCCAGAGCGGCGCGGTGCCGAACAGGGCGTACAGCAGGGTCGCCGCGATCAGCAGACGCTTGCGGCCGAGCCGGTCCACGATCACGCCGGCGAACGGGGCCAGCAGGGCCAGCGCCAGCGCCGGAACGGTCAGCGCGAGCGGCACCAGCGCCTTGGCACCGGGAACGGATCCGAAGTGGTCCTGCATCTTCGGCAGCACCGGCGCGATCAGCACCGCCCCCAGGATCGGCAGACAACTCCCCGCCATCAGCAGGGTCACCCGCAGCAGATGGGCCGGACCCGATACGGCTACGGGTGACGGAGCGGCGTCTTCGACCGCGGCGGCTGAGGGCGGCGGGACGGAACCGGGCATGGCGACTCCAGGCAGGGTGTACGGAAGCGGGCATGCTTGTCAGGGGCGCCATCGGCGCTCGGCATGCAGGGGACGGCCGCGCGACGGGCGGCTGGTCCGGACAGCCGCGTGGCGGGTTGGGACGACTATGGGCCCCTCCGGAGCCTGGCCGCCATCCTTGACGCGATCCGAATCACGTATCCGGAGCATCCATGCGATGGATGAGCCGATGTGCGTTTGAATCTTCAACCACAAGTGGGGCAGAGTGCGCCAGTAAATGGGTGTGGCCTCAACTGCCTTGCATCCAGGCACGCGTGCCGAACGACGCACACGCCCGCGAGGCCACAGCGGCCGCACTTCGCAGTGCCCGTACGAAACCCTCCGACGTCAGGGGCCCCTGAACGGCGAGGTGATGAGCGAGCGCCCCATGGAGCACGTCACCCGCCCCCAGCGTGTCCGCCACACGGACCGCGGGCACCTCCACCGTCCCACTGCTGTGGGGGCCCGCCCACATGATGGGCCGACCTCCCCGGCTGACCGCCGACCAGACGACCCCGTGCTCCCGCAGGAACCGCAGCACGTCCGTCGGCGTGCCGGCGCCGGGCGGGCGGAAGTCGGCCGAGCAGACGGCCACGTCGATGAAAGGCAGCAGGTTCTGCGTGCCGTCCTTCCAGCTGCCCCCGTCGAAGACGGTCGTACGGCCGGCGGTACGCGCGAGCCGGGCGGAGGCCACGGCCAGGTCCATGTGGTGGCCGTCGAACTCCGCGATGTCGCAGGCGGCCACCAGCACGTCGAGATCGTCGGGCGGGGCGAGCCGGTGGCCTATCGCGTTGGTCGAGGCGACGGCGCGGTCCCCGCTGGACGCAGTCACCAGAATGGACGAGACGGCCGGCGGCTCGGCCGACTCCGCCGCCAGGTCCGACACGGCCACGCCCAGGCGCCCGAGGTCCTCCGTGACCCCGACCCCCAGCGGATGGGAGCCGATCGCGGTGAGCAGCCTGGCCGTGCCACCCAGGTGGCTGAAGGCCGCGGCCGCGTTCGCAGCAGGACCGCCTGCCGCGACGACCTGCTCACGAGCCGTCAGTTTCTCGTTCGAAGCCGGCGCATGTTCCACGAGCTGGATGACATCCAGCGTGCACAAACCGACGAACAGCCCTTCAGGGCGTCCTTTCGTCGCCTGCACCACCCGCCAGCACCTCCTCCTGCACGGGCATGCGGTCACGCCCATTCGAGTACTCCGACCCCGGGAATGCCTTCATTGGGCGGTACATGGCGTGCGGTGCGGCGCGCCCCGGGGTCAGATGGGTTGCGTGCCAAGCTGCTTCCGTCCTCAGCACGGCCGCTCGCGCTGGCGTCTTATCGCTGCCCTGACCGGCCTCCTCCTCACCCTGCCCGCAATGCCGCCCGCGTACTCGGCGGCCGGACCCTGGCCCGATCCGCCCGTGCGCGGCGGCGCCTACATGGGAATGGGCGTCGGAAAGTACGAAGGAATGGGCGCCCACGACCCCGATCCCGACCCCCCGCCCCTACAGGTCGGCCAGACCGAGGGCGTCGACGTCTCCAGCTACCAGGGCGAAGTCGGCTGGTCCGCCTTGTGGAGCAGCGGCACCCGCTGGTCCTACACGAAGGCCACCGAGGGGACGTCCTACCAGAACCCCTACTTCGCCCAGCAGTACGACGGCGCCTATCGCGTCGGCATGGTCCGCGGGGCGTACCACTTCGCCACGCCGGACTCCAGCAGTGGCGCCGCGCAGGCCGACTACTTCGTCGACCACGGCGGGCGCTGGTCCGCCGACGGCCGAACGCTGCCCGGTGCCCTCGACATCGAGTGGAACCCCTACGGTGACGCCTGTTACGGCAAGACCAAGAGCGGCATGGTGGCCTGGATCCATGCCTTCCTGAACCGCTACAAGGCCCGCACCGGTCGCACCGCCGTGATCTACACGGCCACGAACTGGTGGAACAACTGCACGGGCGGCTACAAGGGCTTCGGCTCCACCAACCCCCTGTGGGTCGCCCGGTACGCCTCTACGGTGGGCGAGCTTCCGGCGGGCTGGTCGACGTACATGATGTGGCAGTACACGTCGTCCGGTGCGACCGTCGGCGACCACGACAAGTTCAACGCCCCCGCGGACAAGCTGCGGGAGTTCGCGGCCGCTCACCGGGCCGACGACTGACCGTTCCCCGTGCCGGCAGGGGCCGACCGCCCGCGCAGGCGCGGCCGCAGGGAGATGCGGCCGGGCCTGCACGGTGGGGGCGTCCCGCAGGAACGGTCAGGGCCTGCGGAACGGTCAGGGCCTGCGGGAACGCGAACGCAGCATGCGGCGGACCGTGTCCGAGCGTTCGAGGAGTGTGTTGCGGACCACCGGGGCCGCCTCGGCCGCGATCTGCTGGGCGGTTTCGATGTAGCCGGAGTCGATGGCGTGGGCCGGGAACAGGTGACTCGTGAACCCCATCGCCGGGATCATTCCGCCCTGGTGCAGATGGGGGATCACCTCCAGATAGCGCTGCGTATAGGGGCTGAGCAGGTCGTCCTGGGCGGGACGCCAGAAGGCCGCCGCCACCTGGCCGACCGCGGAGACGGGGACGGTGCGGTCGACGACGAGCTTCTGCCAGACCTCTGCCTTGGCGGCGGCATCGGGCACCGCTGCCCGCACGGTCAGGGCACGGATCCAGGCGTCGGGGTCCGGGTCGCGTTCCAGCAGGAGGGCGGCCTCGGAGGAGACGTCCCCGCCCAGTTCGGCCGCGCGGACGAGCGCGCGCCAGTGCAGGTCGACGTCGTCGCCCGCCTGCTCGCGCAGCCAGGCAAGGTCTTCGTCGGTCGTGGCGGTACGGGCCAGGCCGCGCAGGGCGACCTGGCGGCGGCCGGGGGCCGCGGCGAGGTCCCGACAGGTCCTGGCCACCGCCGCCGTCAGCTCAGCGCGTTCGCCGGGCGGCGCCCACAGTTCGGCGATGTTCGCGGCGAGCGTCAGATACGGCTCGATCACGGCGTCCGACGTCTCGGCCGCAAGGACCGCGGTGATGCACTGCCCGGCTTCCACGGCCGAGGTCTCGCCCGTGGTCAGCATGTCCCACACGGTGGCGGCGGCCACGCCCCGGGAGATGGCCGTGGGCAGGTCCGGGGCCGAGCGGAAGAGGGCGTGGCGGGTCGTGGAGTCCGGGCGGGCCGTGGCGAAGGTCAGGTCGTCGTCGTTGATCAGCAGGACGTCCGGCGCGGGAGGCAGGCCGGCGACCGGGGTACGGGGCTGTGTCACCTCGATGCGTACCAGCGCCGTGCGCTCCAGCGCCTGTCCGTTCCGGGTGTACGCGCCCACCGCCAGAACCTGGGGGCGCGGGGTGCCGGCGGACACCAGGGTGACGCTCTCGCCCTCGCGCTCCAGCCGGAAGCGGTCGGTGCCGGCCGTCGCCAGCCAAGCGGTGCGCCAGCCGTCCAGGTCTCGCCCACTCGCCTTGCTCAGGGAGTCGATCAGGTCCTGGAGCGTGGTGTTGCCCCACGCATGGCGGGCGAAGTAGGCGGCCATACCGGCCCGGAAGCTCTCTTCGCCGACATACGTCATGAGCTGCTGCAGGACCGAGGCACCCTTGGGATAGGTGATGTTGTCGAAGATCGACGCGGCCTGTGCGACATCGTGGATGGGCTGGTGGATCGGGTGGGAGACCGGGCCCTGGTCGGCCAGATACGCCTTCAGTTTGTCGCTCACCAGGTGACCCGCCCAGGCGTCCGTGTACCGGGTGGCGCCCTCGGCGGCCCAGTGGCAGGCGAACTCCGCGAATGCCTCATTCAGCCAGAGGTCGTCCCACCAGCGCATGGTGACGATGTTGCCGAACCACATGTGCGCCATCTCGTGCAGCAGCACCTTGGCGAGCAGCTCCCGCTCGGCCGGCGTCGGCGCGGCCCTCCGCAGGAACACGTCCGACCAGGTCACGCAGCCGTAGTTCTCCATCGCCCCGCCGAACTCGGGCACGAACACCTGGTCGTACCTGCGCTGCGGGAACGGCATCGCGAAAGCCTCGCCGTAGAAGGCGAGACCCTGTCGGGTGAGGGTGAAGATCTCGTCGGCATCACGGTCGAGGACCTCGGCGAGCGAGCGGCGCGCGTACAGACCGAGGTCGTGCCCGTCGGCCTCGCGGCGGATCTCATGGAAGGGGCCCGCGTTGACGACGGTGTTGTACGTGGACAGCGGCGGCGTGTCCGGGAAGATCCAGCGGCGGGCCGAACCCAGCTCCTCGATGCGCGCCTCGCCGGAGTTGCTGGTGACGGTCCAGGCGGCGGGTGCCGTGACCGTGAAGGCGTGCGGGGCCTTGAGATCGGGCTGGTCGAAGCAGGCCCAGACGAACCGGGCCTCGTCCGGTTCGAAGCTCATCCACACATAGACCTCGCCGTCGGCGGGGTCGGTCGCCTTGTGCACCCCCTCGCCCGCGGCCGTGTCGGCCTGGATGCTCTCCACGCGCAGCACGTTGTGCCCGGCCAGCGCGGGCAGGGGGATCCGGCCGTCACCGCCGGGAGTGAGAGCGGTGCCGTTCAAGGTGGCGCCGACGACATGTGCCGCGCAGTCCACGAAACTCTCGGCGCCCGGCTGGTGGCAGGTGAAGGTCACGGTGGACACGCACCGCACCTCGGGTCCGTCGGGCAGCGCCGTGAGGTCGACGTCCACGTCGTACCTCTCGACGGTCAACAGCGCGGCCCGGTGCTCGGCTTCGCCACGGGTCAGGCTTCGGATCCCCATGCATCCTCCTCGGCAGACAGCGGGCGTCAGCGTATGCCGGACGGCGGCGGAGCGCGCAGGGTTTTCCGGCGCGCCGAACGGGCGCCGCGTGCCCGGTAATTGACGGAGGGCGTGGGCGGCCGGTGCCGGCCGCCCACGCCCTCACTGCTGCTTGCCGAAGAGGTCAGGCAGCGCCTGCACCTCGTGCGGACTCAGCCTGCTGACGAACTCCTGCAGCGGGCTGGCTCCTCCGGAACTGGGGCAGGCGAGGCGGAGTGAGGAAGCCCTCCGCGCACGCGCTGGCGATGCCGATGCGCGGCAGGTCTGCCGTCTTCTCGAACAGCAGGAAGCGCGGCTCCCAGACCGGCCGGTACTTGGCGTTGGCGCGGTAGAGGGACTCGATCTGCCACCAGCGGGAGAAGAAGGTGAGGATGGAACGCCACAGCCGCAGCACCGGCCCGGCGCCGAGGCGCGCGCCGCGCTCGAAGACGGCGCGGAACATGGCGAAGTTCAGCGACACCCGCCGTACATCCAACTCCTTTGCGCGCAGCAGCAGTTCGACGACCATGAACTCCATCAGGCCGTTCTCGCCCTCCCGGTCGCGGCGCATGAGGTCGAGAGACAGCCCCTGCTCGCCCCAGGGCACGAAGCTCAGCAGCGCTCGCAACTCGCCCTCGCCGTCGTGGCACTCCAGCATCACGCAGCTTCCGTCGCCGGGGTCGCCGAGCCGGCCGAGCGCCATGGAGAAGCCGCGCTCGGTGGCGCCGTCGCGCCACTGGTCGGCGCGTTCGACCAGCATGGCCATCTCGGCGTCCGGGATGTCGGCGTGGCGGCGCATGCGCACGGTGTACCCGGCCCGCCGCACCCGGTTGTGCGCCTGACGTACGACGCGCATCGCGCGGCCCTCGAGGGTGAAGTCGGCGACGTCCACGATGGCCTCGTCGCCGAGTTCCAGGGCGTCCAGGCCGTGCCGGGCGTAGATCGTGCCGGCCTCCTCGCTCGCACCCATCACGGCGGGCGTCCAGGCGTGCCGGCGGGCCTCGGCGAGCCAGGCGTCGATGGCGCCGGGCCACGCCTCCGGGTCGCCGATCGGGTCGCCGGAGGCCAGAGTGACGCCCCCGACCACGCGGTAGGCGACAGCCGCCTTGCCGGTCGGCGACCAGATGACCGACTTGTCCCGGCGGAGCACGAAGTAGCCGAGGGAGTCGCGATCGCCGTGCCGGTCGAGCAGCGCGCGCAGCCGCTCCTCGTCCTCCGCACCGAGCAGGTCCCGGCCGCGGGGCGAGCGGAAGCAGACGTACAGGACGAGGCAGAAGGTCGCCGCCACCATGATGTTGACGATGACGTCCACCCAGCGGGGCGCCTGCACGGCATGCACGCGGTCGGCGAGCGGGCCGACGCTGATGCCGCGCAGCAGCGTGTAAGCGACCTTGTCGAACAGCGTGGCACCGTGGAGCTTGTTGGTCGCGCCGACCAGCAGCGTGCCGATCGTGCCGCTGACCAGGATGCCGCCCGCTCCGAAGGCGAGCGCCAGCTTCGGGTTGGACCGGTCACCGACCGCCTCGAACTCCCGGCGCCCGATCAGCAGCGCGGCCACGAACAGGCCGGTGAGCAGGGCCGACCCCCAGTTGAACACATGCCCCCGGAACGGGCTCTGGGTGAGTGCGACGACGTACAGCACGAAGAGCGGCCCGGCAAGGACCATGTTGACCGTCCACGCGGCCCGCTTCCTGCGCCGCATCACCAGCGACAGGAAGATCGCGAGCGCGGCCGAGACCAGGCCGGCGGTGGCCAGGTACGGCGTGAAGTACTCACCCGCGTGGTGCGCGTGGAACCGATGAGCCGTGTGGGAGGCGTAGATCCGGCCGGTGTTGTGCTCGTCCACCTCGCGCCGGAACGGCACGGACACGACCGCCGCGATGTTGAGCAGGGCGATCAGCCGCAGGTACCAGACGGTGAATGCGGCTGCCCGCGCCCGCAGCCGGGAGGGGGCGGGCGGTTCTTCGGGGGTGGAGCGCCGGCGGGGGATCAGGGCCGACTGCTGCTGGGCGGTCATGACTGGGGTCACCTTGGGGAGTGGGCGGTGGGATCGGTACGGGTGGGGACGGGGCACGGGGGCGGGCCGTCGCGTGCCCGACCCCTTCTACCGCGTAGTCCGAACGAACGCCAGCCGGAGGCGGCCTCGGCGAGGTCCCTCACCGGTGTACCGGTCTCGGCGGATGGAGAGACGGACCGGACGAGACCCCGCGCCCGGAGACGGTCGAGCGCGCCGTGCACGGTCTCGCCGGGCGGGTCGCCGATCTCGGCCCGGATCTCGGCCGTCTCGCGGTCGGAGCGCAGCTCCTGAGCGTGCCGTACGGATCTCCCTGGCCGACAACCATGACCGGTGCGCGGTACTTTGTTCATCTCTCTTCCCGCGTGCTTGCCGTCCACTTCACCCCTACGCCTTGTAGGGCGAGAGCACCCTACATCTTGTAGGACTGCCGAGGTGTGGTCGGGACGGCGAAAGACGGCCGCCCCCGGTGGCCGACCTGTTCGCCTTCGCGCAGTGGAGGACGGCAGGCGGCGGGTGGGGGTTGTCTGTGCGGACAGATGTGCCCGTCACCTTGACCGTCCCTTGGTGGTCTCTTGGCGAAAGGCGCTGCTGCGCGGGAATTTGGTGACCACCTCGCGTGTGTGCCGGGCACAGTGGAGGAGAGGGGACACGTCTCGGTCTCCTCGGCGGCGGAAGGGGCGGACGGTGACGGTGCGGCGGCTCGCGGCGGTGGTGCTGTGCGGCGGTCTGCTGGCCGCCGGGTGTTCGACGGGGGACGACGGCCCCGGACCGGTCCCGCGTTCGCTGCCCCCGCAGAGCCGGTCCGCGGCACCCGCCGGGCAGTCGGACTGGACGACGTACCACCGCGACGGACTGCGCAGCGGGTACGCCCCGGGCACACCGGCGCTCGGCATGCTCCGGACGGCCTGGACGACCCGGCTCGACGGCGCGGTGTACGGCCAGCCGCTCGTGGTGCGCGGCAAGGTGGTCGCCGCCACCGAGAACAACACCGTCTACGCCCTCGCCCCGGACACCGGCCGCGTCCTGTGGCATCGCCACCTGGGCACACCGCAGCCGCGATCGGGCCTGGGGTGCGGGAACATCGACCCGCTGGGCATCACCGGCACGCCCGTGTACGACGCCTCCACCGGGCTCGTCTTCGCCGTCGCCGAGACCGCAGGAGGACGCCACCGCCTGGTCGGGCTGGATCTGGCGACGGGCCAGGCGAAGGTGGACCGCGAGGTGGAGCCCCCGGCAGGCGACCGGTCGGCGCATCAGCAGCGTGCCGCGCTCGCCCTGCTGGCGGACCGGGTGTACGTCGCGTACGGCGGGCTGTACGGCGACTGCGGGTCCTACCGAGGCTCGGTGGTCTCGGTCTCGGTCACCGGCGCGGGTCCCGTCGCCTCGTACACCGTGCCCACCCACCGCATGGGCGGCATCTGGGCGCCAGGCGGACCGGTCGTCGACGGCGGACGGCTCCTGGTGCCCGTCGGCAACGGCGAGGCCACCGGCGGGAGCTATGACGGAACGGACTCCGTCCTGGCGCTTTCCGCCGGTCTGCACCGCACCGACTACTTCGCCCCCTCCGACTGGGGGCGGGACAACGCGGCCGACGCCGACCTGGGAGCCCTCACCCCGGTGCGGATCGGCCGCTTCGTCCTGGTGGTCGGCAAGAGCGGCACTGCCTACCTGCTGGCCGCCGACCACCTCGGCGGCATCGGCGGGCAGCTCGCGCAGACCCACGCCTGCCCGGCGTACGGAGCGGCGGCTTTCACCGGCAGCACCGTCTACGTCCCGTGCTCCGACGGGCTGCTGCAGCTGACGGTCCGAGCGGACGGCACGATGACCACCGGGTGGCGGACGGCCCTGCGGCGGGCGGGCTCGCCCGTGATCGGCGGCGGCGCGGTCTGGGTCACCGACTTCGAGACGGGCACGCTGTACGCCCTCGACCCGGACACCGGCCGGGTCCGGCAGCACCTGGCGGTGGGCGACCTGCCGAACTTCGCCTCGCCCGTGCTCTCCGGCGACCATGTCTACCTCGGCACCCGGACCGGCGTCAGCGCGCTCTCCGGAGCGTAGATCGACACAGGCGCACCGGGACGCGGGGGCGGCGACTCAGTCGTCGTCGGTGTGGGGGGCCGTGATCGTCGTCCAACTCGGCAGACGTCAGCTCGACAACGCCCAGCGCCACGCCGCCTCGACGGTCGGGTCGGGCCATTGCCCGTGACGTCGTAGAACGCCATGGCTGAATGCTGACGGTGCATCAGACGCCGAGTGGTGGCGCGGTGTTCGAGGCAAGGCTGCCCCGCGCGACCTGACCGCCGGGAGGCACACCTGATGCGTGTCCTGCCCCGTCGTGTCCTGCTCGCCGCTTGCGCCGGCGGCCGACACCCGGCAGACGGCTCAGGCCGACGGCACCGGGACCGCGGGCGACACCGTCGAGATCAATGAACGGGACGGTACACCGGTGGAGGTGTACCTCGACAAGTCGTACAACGTCACGGCCACCAGGCAGGAGGGCACGGAGGAGGCGGAGAACGCAGGCTGACGGCCGAGCCCGGCCCGCAGTGAGGGACAAGGACATGCCGATCGAGCTCACCACGTTCCCGCCGGGCACCGCACTCCATGTCGTCGCCCAGGGGCCCGGGATGAGCGAGTCCGACTGCGCGCGTGCCTTCGACCGCTCCCGGCGCTCCTTTGATCCCACCACGACGGCACCGGCCTCGGTCTGCCCATCGTCCGCCACCTCGTCCACGCTTCCGGCGGTGAGATCACCCTCGGCGCCGCTCCCGGCGGCGGCCTGGACGCCCGCGTACGGCTGCGGCCCGTGGCCGGCGGACCGGCGGACGGCCCGGCCGGGGCGCGGACCGAAGCGCGCGATGCGGGCACCGGCGAGGGCCCGCTGATCGGTGGAGATCTGCTCCAGGGACCCACGCCACCGCCGCGCACATCGTGTCGCGCGGCCGGGCCGCCGCCGGCATGAATCACCCCTGCTGGTCAGGACTCCCGGCTTCGGGTGCGTCCGCCGCGTCCAGTCGGCCGAGCAGGAAGGGGAGCAACCCCCGTTCCAGGAGGGCCGATTGCCAGGCCTCACGTGCCTGAGACACTGCGGGATCCCGATCCGGCGGCTCCACGCCGTCGGCGGGAGCGCGGTTGCGGGCCGGCGCTGTCAGCAGCCACGCCAGATCGCCCAGCGTCGCCCCTGCCGCCACGGCGGCGGCGACCACGCCCACCGCGATGAGCCCGTCGCCCAAGTGCGGGCGGGCGTCCAGGGCATGCAGGCTGAACCCGGTCAGCAGGAACACGCCCGCGACAACGGCTCCGAGGCTCGGCACCAGAACTGCCAGCGTCGCGAGCAGCCCGCCATCTTCCTCGCCTGCAGCACGGGGCGAGTCATCGTCGCGCCGTCGGCCGTGGTCGGCCTCGACGGCAAAGGCCCACAGCCGCAGATAGCGGTCGTACTCGACGGCGGCGGCACCGGATATGGGCGCACGCGCCTGCAGGGCCTCGGCGCGAAGTCGCCCGCGGGTCGGCCCCGTGACGGCACAGCCGATCGCCTCCGAGAGCTCGGGCGAGTCCAGGGCCTGGTCCAGGATCTCCTCGAAGGCAGCGTCACCCACAGGCGACAGAGTGTCGGGTTCTTTCATGGATCCCCCCGTCCTCGACTCACTGCCGCCGGGCCGAATCGACGGGCAGCCTGCACCCTACAGTGTGTAGGGTTTCGCCAGGCGGGTGGGTGTGACGTACGTGATCCGTCTCATTCGATCTGGTCGCGACAGGCCACAGGCATGGTCAAGGGCCGGTCATAGGCGGGCAAGTCGCGTCGCGACAGGCGTATCCTGTGAGCGGTTTGACCAGACACCTCGTTCGGTGAGGCGTCTTCACGGACACAGGCCACTGATCCCACCCGTCGAGAGACGCTCCGGATCAGGACAGGTCTCCCCGGCCCAAGGGGTGACCCCAAGTGGCTTCCCCCGCCCGGTTCGCGGGGGATCACGCCGTGGAGTGCCAAAGCTCTGACGAGTTGGGGTGCGGCGGAGCCGAGTGCTCCCGGTTGCCCCTTGCCGTATGGCTGCGACGCCCGTTGCGCGGCCAGGACCGGGAGGAGGCGAGATGGACAGTAGTCCGGGCCATAGTCGGCCCTTCTCCGTGTTGTCCGCGCTGTCCTTCCGTGGCCTCGGACAGCCCGTCCTTCCCTGACTGCTGCCGCACATCGGCCCTGCCGGGCCGAGCGTCGGCGTGCCGTCGTCGTGCTGTGCGCCGACGGTTCGGGAGGGAGCGTGCTGCCCAGGGCTGCCCGGTGCCCCGCCATGGTGGGGCGAGGGGGTGTTCGTCTTGGCTGCCCACACTCTGCTCATGTCCACCTCGGCCCGCCTGCGCGACCGACGGGTCACTCTGGAACGCCGTGCCACGGCGTCCAAGGCGGTCCGTACGTCACTGGTGTCGCTCGCCGGGCTCGTCGGAGGCCCGGTCACCAACCAGTCCGGCGAGGAGGTCGGCCGCGTCGTCGACGTCGTCGCCCGGCTGTACGGGCCCGAGCCCTACCCGCCCGTCACCGGGCTGATCCTGCGCATCGGCCGACGGCGGACCTTCCTGCCCGCCGACGCCGTCGGCAAGTTCCAGGCGGGACACGTACGGTTGCGCACCGCGCGGGTCGATCTGCGTGACTTCGCCCGCCGCCCGGGCGAGGTGCTGCTCGCCAAGGACGTCCTCGACCACCAGCTGGTCGACGTGGACGGGGTCCAGGTCACCCGCGCCGCCGACCTGTATCTCGCACCCCTGGTCGACCAGGTCGTACTGGTCGGGGTGGACGTGTCCCTGCCCACCCTGCTGCGCCGGCTCGGCCCTCGCCGCTGGCAGGCGAGGCCGACCCCGGAGCGGGTGCTGGACTGGCAGTCGGTGGCCCCCTTCGCCGAACAGGCCACCGAAGGGCCGCCCGAGGTGCGGCTGCGCGCCTCCAGGACCGCGCTGCACCGGCTGCGCCCGGCCGATCTGGCCGACATCCTCGAAGACCTCGGCCGCGCCGAACGCCAGCAGCTGCTCGGCTGGCTGGACCCGGAGCAGGCCGCCGACGCACTGGAGGAGATGGAGCCGGCCGAACTGGAGAACCTGCTGCGCGAGGCCAAGCCGGAGCACGCCGCCCGGCTGGTGGACGAGATGGAGCCGGACGAGGCCACCGACGCCCTGCGCGACCTCACCGGCGAGGAGCGCGAGGCGCTGCTGACCCGTATGCCGAAGGGGGAGGCGGCCGAGCTGCGGAGGCTGCTGACCCACCGCGAGGGCACGGCGGGCGGCGCCATGACCACCCTGCTGGTCACCGCCCACCGCGACGCGACCGTCGCCGACATGCGGGCCCTGCTGGCCGAACAGGTCGAGCACCGCACCGAGGTCGACGCCGTCGCCGTCGTCGACGACGAGGGCCGGGTCCTGTGCGACATCCCCCTCTTCGACCTGGCGGTCGCCGAGGACTCGGCCCCGGTCGCCGACCTGGTGGCCTGGCGGGCCCAGTTCGGCCCGCCCGTCACCGTGCAGGCGGACACCCCGCTGTCCGACGCCGCCGACCACCTGGTCGCGGCACGCGCCTCCTCCCTCCTGGTGGTCGACGACGGTGACCGCCCGCTCGGCCGGATCCTGGCCGACGACCTGCTCGACGCCCTGCTGCCCGAACGCGGGCGCCTGCACTTCCGGAGGTTCCTCCAGTGACCCGCGACCTCGACACCACCCTCGCCGCCTCGGACGCCCCCGCGCGGCGCACCGGCTGGCGGCGCATCACCCTGGTCGCGGCGATCGCCGGCCCCGGCCTGGTCGCCGCGAACGCCGGCAACGACGCCGCCGGCATCGCCACCTACGCGTCGGCCGGCGCCCAATTCACCTACGGCACCCTGTTCTTCATGGTGCTGGTCACCATCGCCCTGGTCATGGTGCAGGAGATGGCCGTACGCCTCGGCGCCCACACCGGCAAGGGCCTCGGGGCCCTGATCCGCGAGCAGTTCAGCCTCCGCCTGAGCGCACTGGCCGTGTTCTGCCTGCTGCTGGCCAACACCGGCCTGGTGGTCAGTGAGTTCGCGGGGATCGGCGCAGCCTTCGAACTCCTCGGCGTCCCCAAATGGGCGGTCATCCCACCCGCCGCGATCCTCCTCTGGGCCCTGGTGCTGTTCGGCTCCTACCACTGGGCCGAACGCATCTTCCTGATCATGTCGCTGGCCTTCTTCGCCTACCCGATCGCGATGATCCTCGGCCACCCCGACTGGGGCGCCGTGGGCCACCACCTGGTGGTCCCGCACGTCGAGCCGAGCAAGGACTTCATCCTGCTGGCGGTCGCGTTGATCGGGACGACGGTCAGCCCGTACATGCAGTTCTACGCCGCCGCGGGCGTCGTCGACCGGGGTGCCAAACCCGCCGACTACCCCCTCATCCGCGCCGACGCCATCCTCGGCGCGGTCTTCGCCTGCATCATCAGCCTGACCATCATCATCGCCACCGCCTCGGCCATCGGCGGAACCGGTCCGCTGAACTCCGCCGCCCAGGCCGCCGAGGCCCTCAAACCGGTCGCCGGCCAGAACGCGGAACTCCTCTTCGCCCTCGGCCTGATCGGCGCCTCCGCCCTGGCCGGAGCCGTGGTCCCCCTCTCCGCCAGCTACGCCATCGGCGAGGCCGCCGGTGTGGAACGCTCCGTCTCCCGCAGCTTCCGCGACGCCCCGCTGTTCCTGGGCCTGTTCACCGCCCAGATCGTGCTCGGCGCCACGGTCGCCATGACACCCGTCGACGTCATCCAACTGCTCATCGGCACCCAGGTCCTCCAGGGCCTGATCAGCCCCATCGTCCTGGTGTACCTCCTGGTACTGACCAACCGCCGCTCCGTCCTAGGCCCTGCCGCCAACGGCCCCCGCTACCGCATCGCGGCCACCGCCGTGGTCGTCGGCGTAGGCGCCATGTCCACCATCCTTCTGATTCAGACGGTGCTCAGCTGGTTCGGCCTCGCCTGACGCCCCACCGAGGGCGTCAGGCGTCGCGCTCCATGACTACGAGCTTTCTGAGTACCCCGGCGCCTGGAAGCCGCCGAGCCTCGGCTCGAGCAGTTCGGCCAGCCGCAGCGGGGTGCGGTCCTCGAACATCGGACCGATCAGCTGCACGCCCACCGGCAGACCCTCGGGGGACCGGCCCGCGGGCACGGCGGTGGCGGGCAGTCCGGGCATGGTGGCCAGACCGGCCCAGACGAGCTGGTCCAGGTACGGGTACTCGACGCCGTCGATGTCGAGCCGACGACCCATCAGATCGGGGTTGTGGTCGTGCGGGAACGCGGGAGTGGGCGTGACGGGACACACCACGGCGTCGAACTCGGCGAAGACCTGCCGCCAGCCGTGGCGGTGCAGTTCACGGCGGTGGCTCGCCTCCATCCAGTCGCGGTGGCTGAGCACCATCCCGCGCAGCCGCGTCGCATCGAGACTCCGGTCGTCCGCGCTCAGCCCGGCGGCATGGGTGCGCAGCTGCTCGTACATCTCGACGGGAAAACGCGCGGCGGAGTTCGAGAACAGCAACTGCATGTAGATTTCGGCGGCTTCGGTGAGACTCGGCAGCAGCGGACTGTGGCGTTCGACGCGGGCGCCGCCGCCGGCAAGCGCGTCGGCCACCCGGCCCACGGCCGCCCGCACAGCTGACCCGGTCGGAATGAGCGGATGCTCGTCGAGAACCAGGACCCGGAAGTCGCCCAGCCGCTCGTGGCGCGCGGGCGGCAGCCGCAACGTGTGCGCCATGCCGAGCGTGAGCGGGTCGGGACCGGCCATGACGTCGAGCAGAAGTGTGAGGTCGCGGGCGCTGCGCGCCATCGGACCGGCGACAGCGAGGTCGTGCTCCGCCGGCAATGCCGGTGCGGGCGGCGGGACCATACCGCGGGTCGCCGCCAGCCCGACGGTCGGCTTGTGGGCGTACACACCGCAGAAATGCGCGGGGGTGCGCAGTGAACCGCCGATGTCGGAGCCGATGGACAGCGCGCCGAAGCCGCACGCGAGGGCCGCCGCTGATCCGCCGGAGGACCCGCCGGGCGTACGGCCGTGATCCCACGGGTTGTTCGTCGTCCCGTAGATCTCGTTGAAGCTCTGCACGTCCTGCAGCAGCAACGGCACATTGGTCTTGCCGAGCACCACCGCGCCCGCGGCTCTGAGCCGCGACACCTGCACCGCGTCCTCGGCCGGTATGTAGTCCCGGTGGTGCGGCATGCCCCAGGTCGTGGGCAGCCCGGCGACGTTGTAGGACTCCTTGACCGTCACCGGAAGGCCGAGCAGCGGTCGGTCCTCGCCTCGGGCGCGGGCCTGGTCGGCGTCGCGCGCGGCGGCCCGCGCACGGTCGAAGTCCGGCACACAGATCGCGTTGACCGCCTTGTCGTCCCGCTCAATACGGGCGATCGCCTCGTCGGTGAGTTCCACCGAGGTCACTTCACCGGCACGCAGGGCAGCCGTGAGTTCTTCGGCCGTCAGAAAATTCCACTCCATGAACGGGACCGTATCGGTGTCCGGGAGAGGCCATGAAACGCCTTTCTGCGCAAGGCAGTTAGCGGAAAACCATGGGCAGGCCGCGACGCGATCCCGACCCCGGCGGGTGCTGGTGTGACCATCCGTGAACTCCTCCCTCAGAAAGTCCGGTTGGCCTCGTTGACATCCCATCAGCTCAGGCGTTTCACTCGACACTCATGGATGGCAACGTTGTCAGGTCGCACGGAGTAGTCACTCGACAACGTTGTCTGTCGTCGGTGCTGCGTGTTTCTCGGAGCGCCGGCACCTGAAGTGCGAAGCACGAACTGCTGCGGAGGCAACCGATGGTGAGACCCCGACGTTCAGCTGCGCCACGTGATCGAAAGAGACGCCGTCAGCGACTGGCGGCGGTCTGCGTGCTGGGCATGGTCGCCCTGCCGCTCTCGGCAGTGGGCAGCGCAGATGCCGCGAGCACCGCGACGCCGGCCTTCGTGAAGGATCCGGCGTCCCTCGTCAACCCCCTCATCGGCACCTCCGGTGCCGTGGACACCTTCCCCGGTCCCGACATGCCGGCGGGCATGGTGCAGTGGGGCCCCGACACGACGCCCCACCGCCCCGACGGCGGTGGCTACGAGTACAACGACAGCAAGATCTCAGGCTTCAGCCTCACCCACGTTTCGGGCCCCGGCTGCCCCGTGGCGGGCGACCTGCCCATCCTGCCGGTGACCGGCGCGCTGTCGGGCAGCCTCGGCGATACGTCCGTCGGCTTCAGCCACAGCGACGAGCAGGCGGGCATCGGCTCCTACAGGGTCACGGACGCGAACGGCGTCAAGACGGAGCTGACCGACACCACCCGCGCAGGCCTCGGCCGCTTCACCTTCCCGGCGGGCAAGCAGGCGAACCTGCTGTTCAAGCTCAGCGGCGGTGCCACGCAGGTGGACGGCACCCGGGTCCAGGTGGTGAACGACCGGGAGATCAGCGGCGCGATCGACAGTGGTCACTTCTGCGGCGCGAAGAACAGGTACACGCTGCACTTCGACATCAAGTTCGACCAGCCGTTCACCGAGAGCGGCACCTGGGTCGGCAGCACCATCAACCCCGACGCGAGGTCGCTGAAGGCGGGCAAGGTCAGCCAGACGCCGCAGGCCTCCCAGCCGGACCCGCTGAAGGAGAAGCACTTCACTGTCCCGGCGAAGCCGGCCCCCACGATCCACGGGAGCAGCGGCAAGGCCTCCGGCACACCGTCCCCGGCACCGAGCGCCGGTACCGCACCCCGGTCGTCGGCCACGACCCGGGCGGCCCAGCCGCCCACCACCGGCGCGAACGGCATGTACCTGACCTTCGACACCTCCGCCGACCCCACGGTGAGCGCGAAGGTCGGCATCTCGTACACGAACGACACCAACGCGGCGGACAACCTCGCGACCGAGATCGACACATGGAACCTCGACGCCGTCCAGCAGGCCAACCACCAGGCCTGGAACGCGGTGCTCAACAAGCTCCAGATCGGCGGCGGCACCTCCGACCAGCAGACGCAGTTCTACACCGCGCTCTACCACGCGCTGCTGCACCCGAACGTCTTCTCCGACGCCAATGGCCAGTACATGGGCATGGACAACCAGGTCCACAGACTGGCCAAGGGCCAGCGGGCCCAGTACGCCAACTACTCGGGCTGGGACACCTACCGCTCCCAGACCCAGCTCATGGCGATGGTGGAGCCCAAGGTCGCGAGTGACGTCGTCACCTCCATGCTCAACGGCTACGACCAGACCGGCCTGCTGCCCAAATGGGCCTCCAACAACGGCGAGAGCTACGTGATGGTCGGCGACCCGGCCGCCGGCATCATCACCGGCGCGTACGCCTTCGGCGCGACGAACTTCGACACGGACAAGGCGCTGGCCGCTCTCCAGCACGAGGCCTCCGCCCCCAACAACGACCGGCCGGGCGAGGCCGTACGGGACGCGAAGGGCTATCTCCCGCTGGACGAGAACGACTACGGCTGCTGCAACTTCTACGGCCCGGTCTCCACTCAACTGGAGTACGACTCCGCCGACTACGCGGTGGCCGCGTTCGCGAAGTCCCTGGGCAAGACGGACGTCTACGAGAAGTTCGCCACCCGGGCCCAGGACTGGATGAACGTCTTCAACCCGCAGACCGGCTATCTGCAGGCCAAGAACAAGGACGGCCAGTTCGCGGGCGGATTCACCCCCGGCACCTCCAACGGCTTCGTGGAGGGCACCTCCGCCCAGTACACCCCCATGGTCCCGTTCAACCTGGAGCAGCTCATCCAGGCACGCGGCGGAGCCAAGGCGTACTCGTCCTTCCTGGACAGCCTCCTCGACAACATCACCGACCCCGGCAACACCAACGCCGACCTGAGCAACGAGCCCAGCGTGGAGATCCCCTGGGAGTACGACTACACGGGCCAGCCGTGGAAGACCCAGGCGGCCGTACGCGAAGCCCAGCAGAAGCTGTACTTCAACGCTCCGGTCGGCTCCTTCGGCAACGACGACCTCGGCGCGATGAGCTCCTGGTACGTCTGGTCCGAACTCGGCATGTACCCCGAGACGCCGGGCACGGACACCCTCGCGCTCGGCAGCCCGGCGTTCCCGGTGGCCCAGGCCACCCTCGCCGGCGGCAGGACGGTGCGGATCAACGCTCCGCAGGCCGCACCCGACGCGCCGTACGTGCAGTCCCTCAACGTGAAGGGCAAGGAGTGGAAGACCTCCTGGCTGACGTACGGGCAGTTCAAGGGCGCCGGAAGCATCGACTACACGCTCGGCACCCGGCCCAACACCTCCTGGGCGTCCGACCCGTCGGCGGCACCGCCGTCGGACACCACGGGCGGCAGCCGGGTGCTGGCCGCGACCGGCCCCTCCAGTGACGGCCTGGTGCTCCAGCCGGGCGCTTCCGGTGACGGCACCCTCGACCTGACCAACCTCGGCAGCAAGGCCGTCACGGTCGACTGGAAGGCCACGGCGCCCTCCGCCATCACCTTGGACACGTCCTCCGGCTCGCTGACCGTCCCCGCCTCGGGCAGCGCCGAGGCGAAGATCCATGTGACGGCCGGCACGAGCGAGGGAACCTTCCCGGTCACCTTTGCGCTGACCGACCACAGCAGCGGCGCGACGCTGAGCGGGGCAAGCCTCCGCGTGGCCGTGGCCAAGGCCGGTGCGCTGTGGCCGTACAACACCAACGAGGGCATCTATCCCGACGGCGCCACCTTCTCGGGCGGCTTCGACAACGATGGCTGGGCCTACTCGCAGAACGCGCTGTCAGCGGCGGGTGTCACGAGCGGCTCGACCGTCACCGTCGACGGCATCTCCTACACCTGGCCGACCGTGACATCCGGTCAGCTGGACAACCTGGAGATGGCCGGCCAGACGATTCCGATGCCGGCCGGTACTTCGGGTGCGTCGCTGGGCCTGCTCGGCGCGGCGACCAACGCGCCGAGCGACGGCATCTCGGGCACGGTGACCGTCACCTACACCGACGGCACCACCTCGAAGGCGACGGTCGGCTTCTCTGACTGGACACTGAACGGCGGGGCCGGCAAGCCGATCGAGGGCGATACGACCGCCGTCGCGACGTCCTACCGCAACACCGGCAGCGGAGGCCGGGACAGCGTCAGGACCTACGCCTTCGCCACGAAGGTCCCGCTCGATGCCTCCAAGCAGGTGGCGTCGATCACGCTGCCGGTGACGGGTTCGACGGGCACCGACCACCTGTTCGCCTACGGCTTCGGTCAGTAAAGGCTCTGGCGGCAGTGATGATGAGGGCCGCTTCCCGGGCATCCGCCCGGGAAGCGGCCCCTACGCTAACCGCACGTCAGTGTCGGCGTCGCCCAGTCGCCGTGGTCGCTGCCGTTTCCGTCGCCGGCGTCACCGACCTTGAGGTCGACCACCTGGGCGCCGCTGACGTCGACGTCGATCGGCACCGCGGCCTGCTTGCCGTGGATCGTCGGCGTGGTCACCAGGGTCTTGCCGTCGGCGATCACGGAGAACGTGACCGTTCCCGCACCCCCTGTCTCGTCGTCGACGCCGACGTCCGCCGTCAACCGGGAGCAGTTTCCGGCTAGATAAAGCTGGACGTCGCTGACCGCGTTGGTGCCCAGGCCCTTGGTGGAGCGGACCCCGTCGATGGTGATCGGACGGCCGTCCCCGGCCGCCTGTTCACCGACGCTGCTGTCGCGCTCCACCGGGCCCCAGCCGTTGGTGGACGACAGGAACGGCAGATCGCTCACCGCGCTCTTGCCGGCCGGCGGGGCGGGCGGGATTCCGCCGACGATGCGCTCGTCCTCGCCCGCGGCCTGCCGTCCGCTCTGCCGGTAGCGCACCGTCGCCGTGAGCGCCGAGGCGGACGGCAGCGTCCCGGTGGGCGGCTGGACCTTCCAGGTGAAGGCGGCCGACCCGCCGGGCGGTACGCGCTTGACCGAAGCGGGGCTCGGGGCGCTGACGCTCCAGCCGTCCGGCGCGGAGAGCGAGGCCGTCAGCTCGGAGGCGGACGGCCGGTCCTTCGGCACCCGCACCGTGGCCTCGGCCGTGAAGGCCTGGCCCGGCTGCGCAGTGTCCGGCACGTCCAGGGCGACATCAGCCCCCGGACGCTCGGGCATGGCGTACTTCTTGTGGTCGTAGCGGGGACTGTCGTTCTGCGCGACGCGCAGGGACGAGGCGTAGCTGCCGTAATCGGTGAGTGAGACCTTGCCCAGCCCGCCGGTGCTGCCGTCCAGGTTCCACACGGCGATGGCGATGCTGTTGCGGCCGTTCGGGTTGAGGATCCCGCCTGGGACCGGGAAGGTGTGCTGGGGGCCGAGGTAGTTGACGTAGTTGCCGACCTGCCAGCCGTTCACGAAGATCGTCGCGCGGTACTTGCGGGACGGGTCGTCGGTGAACGTCAGCCCGAGGGAGGTGTCCTGGCCGCGCGGCAGATCCAGTGCCGCGTCGGTCCGGTACCAGGAGACTCCGGGACGGGTATCGGTCGTCGGCAGGGACACCCGGCTCCACTTGTCGTCCGGGTAGCCGGGCAGGGACCAGCCGGCGCGCTCGCCGTACAGGCCGCCCGTCGAGAGCGGACCGCGCACGGTGTCCTGCAACTCCTCGCCGCCTCGTACGCCCTGCAGCCGCCAGGTGACGGAGGTCAGCGGCGCCCCTACGAGGGAGGCGCTGGTCAGGCCGCGTGCGGTCTTGTTGCCGTTGGTCGAGTTGTAGTCCTCCTCGTGTCCCATGTTCACGGTGAGCACGGAGAGTACGTTGTCGCCCTTGGCCTTCACCGAACCGGCGGGGAAGGTGAAGTCGGCGCTGCCTGTGGTGGAGCTGCCCAGGAAGGTGCCGTTGAGCCAGGCGGAGAAGGCCTGCGCGTCTCCGCCGGAGTCCGACACCAGGTGGATGCCGGTCTCCTTGCCGGTGGCGTGGAAGCGGCCGCGGTACCAGGTGTTCCCGGTGTGGAAGCCGTAGTCGTCCGCATAGAGCACCGGCAGCGAGTTGACGCCGGAGACGCTGTTGGTGGCGGTCTTGTCGGCGACCTGCCAGCTGGTGTCGTCGAAGGCGGGGGCCGCTTCGGGGGACTCCTCGGCGTGCTTCCAGGTCGTCAGGGACGGCAGATGTACCGGGGCGGCCACGGGGATCGTCCCCGTGAGGCTGCCCGTCTCGGTGGCCCGGGTCTTCAGGGTCCTGCCGTTCCAGGTGACGTGGTCGGCGGAGGTGAACACCTCGATGTTCTTGTCGTCGGCGTTGTCGCCGGTGAGCGCCAGGGTGCGCCCGCCGTCCAGGCTGGTCGCCGTCCGCAGCAGGTGGGTGCCGCGGACGAGGACCGGGCCGCTCGCCGTGTCCTGACGCCAGAAGGTGTCGGCGGTGGCCTTGTCGCCGACGAGCAGCAGCAGCGGGGGCTTTCCGCCGCCGCTGATGCTGATGCGGAGCAGGCCCTTGTGCGTGTAGTTCAGCCGCAGGTCACCGGTGTCCTTGTCCCAGGTGGTGGTGGCGGTGCCGCCGCTGGTGGTCACGGTGGGCTCGGAGGAGTAGCGCAGCACGGTCTCTCCGTCGCTGCCCGGGTCGCCGTAGAGCACGGCCACATCGCGGTTCGCGATGGCGGCGCTGGTCATGATCTCCGAGGTCGAGTACTGCAACTGGGCTTCGCCGAGGCGGTAGTTGGCCGTGATCACATGGGAGTCGCGTCCGTCGAGGGTGATCGCGGTGCCCGGCTGCTGGGGCACGACCGGGTACGTCGGCTGCGCTGCGGCGGAACCCGTGGGCACGTCGATGGCGTCGACGGCCACGTAGTTGTCCGTGGATCCCGAGCTGTGGTTCCCGGCGACGACGATCTTCAGCGTGTGCGATCCGGGGGTCAGACCGGTCTTCTGGAAGACGACCGCCTGGCTCTCGCTGCCAAAGTCGTCGACCGTGGCCACCTTGGTGCCGTCGAGGTAGACGTCGGCGTTGCCGTGGTTGTCGGTCTTCGAGCCGATCCAGCGGATCGCGGTGCCGTCGAAGGGGACGGTGAGCGAGTCACCGGCCTTGTTGGAGAACGACTCGGTGTGCTTGTAGTCGCCCCCGGTGTAGCTCTGGTCGGCCACGTGCGACCACGAACCGCTGTACTGCAGCGCGGAGTCGGGGTCGTCCCAGGTGTAGGTGGCGTCCGCGGACGGCTGGGCGTTGAAGTCCAGCGAGATGTGGGTCTTGTCGACCGCCGTGGACGTGGAGTTGCCGTGCCGCAGGACATGGAACTGCGTCTTGGTGTCGGGGTTCATCCGGGCCGTGTCGACGACCGCGGAGTCGTCCGGCGGTGTGGCCCTGATCGCCTCGGTCTTGGTCAGCGGGGCGACCGACTGCGTGAAGTACCCGATGAGCTTGTCCTCGTAGTACTTCGGATCGAGCTGACGGTTCTCGCGGATCGCGGCGCCGTAGTCGTAGGACGTGTAGTTCTCCGGCATGCCCAGCCAGCCCCAGTTGGTGCCGCCGTAGGTCATGTAGAAGCTCTGGGCGGTCGCGCCGACGGCTATGTTCTGCTTGTAGAACACGTTGGCGAACTGGTCGTTGATCAGCTGGGCGCACTTGTCGTAGCCCGGCCCGCCCCAGGGGTCGAAGGCGCCACCCTGGAACTCGGGTGAGTACAGCGGCTTGCCGTCCGGGTGGTCGTAGCTGATGTCGGGGACGCCGTTCCATTTCGAGGGATTCGAGCAGTTGAAGCCCTGCGGGTACGAGTCCGGGCCGTCGACGTCCAGGGCTCCCGCACCGGAGTTGAAGGTGCCGTTGTTGTTGCCGGTCAGCGGCACGGTGATGCCGTCGGCACGGGCCTTGTCCTCCAGGTGCTGCATATAGGAGCGGCCGGCGGCCGAGCCGTTGTAGTACTCGTTCTCGACCTGGTAGGCGATCACCGACCCGGTGCCGTTGGTCAGCTGGTGCCGGGCGATGACCCGGTCGATCTGCGTCAGCCACTCGTCCGCGTACTTCAGGAACTGCGGGTCGTCACTGCGGTTGTGACCGGCCTTGGTGGTCATCCAGCCGGGCAGGCCCCCGCTGTCCACCTCCGCGTTGATGTACGGCGCCGGGCGAGCGATCACGTAGAGCCCGGCCTCCTGCGCCATGTCGAGCAGTTTGTCGACGTCGCGTACGCCACTGAAGTCGTACACGCCCGGCTTCGGCGAGTGGTATCCCCAGTCGAAGTACAGCGAGGTGGAGTTGAATCCGGCGGCCTTCATCTTCTGGAAGATGTCGCGCCACAGGTCAGGACTCGGGAGCCGGAAGTAGTGGAACTCGCCGGACCACAGATAGGTGCGCTTGCCGTCGACGAGGAACGAATAGCCGTCGAGCTTCACCGTGTGCGTCGGTGGACTTGCTGCAGTCGCGGCGGCTGGGGCCTGACCGCCCCTGTCCTGCGCCGCCGCGGGCGCGGTCATGCCCGCGGCCAGGGCGATGGTCGCGGCTGTCGCAAGGACCGCCCTCCACCATCGACCGCCACTGGGTCTCGCAGCCTCTGAACCGAACCGATCACTTCGCACTGCGGCCTCCATACCGCCTGAGCAATCAGCATCAAACAGACTCAGGCAAAGTCGAACAGTAGAGCCACGCAAGACGCAACACAATGGGGCGGGAGCACACGGTTGCGATGGCAGTGGCGGCAGGAAAATGCGTACGCCTGGCCGGTGTTGAGGGCTGGTCCCAGAACGCGGCCACGGAACGGCTGGGACGTGTGCGAAGGGCGCGTCACCGGTGGTGACGGCGAGGCCGGCGTGGGTGCAGGGACCGGCCTTCACGCCTCCTGGTCGAGGTTGACGATGTTGCCGTCCGGGTCACGCAGCCACACCGGGCGGTGTCCCCACGGCTGGGTCGTCGGTGGCTGAAGCGGCGGTCATCGAGCCGGGCGCCGTCGACTCCATGCCCTGTGTGGAGAAGAGCGCGGTGCCGATGAAGTGTGGCTGCATCCGGCATCGTCGGCCGAGGTCGCCGGAGCCCTGCGCCCCCCGCCGTCGTACTGATGCTCCGTCAGTTCAAGTAACTCGCCGGGGGGTTGCGGCACAACAGTGCCGGGGCCCCCGGGTCTGCGGGAAACGCCGTTGTCAGTGCCTCCCCATAGAGTGAAAGCATCATTCGGGGCAGCTCGGAGGGGGAGCAGAAGCATGTCCGCAAACAAGATCCAGCACAAGGTGAACCATGTCGCGCTGGTGGTGGACTGTTCGGGTTCCATGCGTCCGCACGAAGGTCAACTCATCCGCGTCGTGGACGAGTTCGTGGCTGGACTGAAAGCCGAATCGGACAGCCTCGGCCACGAAACCCGGATCAGCCTCTATTCCTTCGACCACAAGGTGGAGAACCTGGTCTGGGACATGGACGTGAAGCATCTGCCGTCCATGCGGGGTCTGTACCGCGTCAACAATGGCGCCACCGCCCTCATTGAGGCATCGCTCAAGTCCCTGGACGACCTTGGTCATATCTGGGAGGAATACGGCGAACACAGCTTCCTCCAGATCGTGGTGACGGACGGCGAGGAGAACGCGTCCGGGGGCGACAGGCGGCACGACGGTGACATGACCATCCTCGGTCCCTGGCTCGACAAAATCACGGCGAAGATGGGCGGGCTCCCGGGCCACTGGACGTCCGCGATCCTCGTTCCGAACTCTCTGGCCAAGCGGACCGCCCAGAACTACGGTTTCCCGGCAGGGAACATCGCCATCTGGGACGCGGATTCCCAGAAGGGCGTCGAGGAGGCGATCGGCACCGTGCGCGCTGCTGCCACCAGCTTTCTCCGGGGCCGAGAGCAAGGCGTGCGCGGTACGAAGAACCTGTTCGCCGTGGGTCAGGACATATCACTGGACGAGGTCCGGGCGAACCTCGAACCGATTCCGGCGAACAAGTACCGGCTCCTGAAGGTCGACCAGGAGGTCGAGATCCGCCCCTTCGTCAATTCCCACCCAGGCGTGACGTATGAACGGGGTTCGTGTTACTACCAGTTGGGTGCCCGGGCTCAAGTTCAGCTGAACAAGGAAGTCATCGTGGTCGAGAAGGACACCGACCGCGCCTATACGGGCGACGCGGCGCGCACCCTGCTGTTCGGCACGGGTATTCAGGGGACCGTCTCCGTGAAGGCGGGGAACAACCCCAAGCTGGAGGTGTACGTGCAGAGCCGTTCGGTGAACAGGAAGCTCAAGCCGAAGACACGTCTGCTCATCATGCTCTGAAACCACACGGGTAAGAACCCGGGGTCCGAGGACGAGTTCGCCTTCGGACCCCAGCGTGGAGTGCGCGCCTACTCGCGGTCGTCAACAGTGCGAACCTCGCCCGAGGCAGCCGCACTCCGACGGAACAACGCGGTCCACAGGAATGTGACGCCGAACAGTGCGGACTCGGGCGGTTCCTCCCGCATGCGGCGCAGTTCCACCTCCACCAGGTCAGAAAAGATCCAGCGCAGCGACTCGGGTGTGTAGGCGAGGCCGCCGTGCAGCTCGCGTTCACGGTAGAGGTCCGCGTCGGTGAGTTCCGAGCCCATTCCCGCCTCGCCGGCGGCGAAGCTGGTGAGTGCGAGGTGGCCGCCCGGTGCGAGGACGCGGTCGAGGAGGGTCAGATAGCTGACGCGGCGGTGCGGCGGTAGGTGGTGGAAGCACCCCGAGTCGACGACCAGGTCGTATGGACCGCTCAACTCGGCGGTGGGAAGCGCGAAGGCGTCGCCGCACAGAAAGCGGACATCGACTCCGGCCTCGTGGGCCCGGTCCTCACCCCAGGCCACGGCAACCGGGGAGAGATCGACGGCGTCCACCTCGAAACCGCGCGAGGCGAGGTACACGGCATTGCGGCCCGGCCCGCATCCCAGGTCCAGGGCCCGGCCCGGAGCGATCATGCCCTGGTCGAGGTAGGCGGCCAGGTTCTCGTCCGGTTTGGACACGAAGAACGGGACCGGCCTTGACCGGTCGGCATAGAAGCGGTCCCAAAAGCCCTTACCGTCACCCGTCGCCAGGCGGCCGGCCTCGGAATCAGATGCGAAGAACCCGTCCAAGAGCTCGAGAACGTCCTCGACGGTGCGTACGGTCCGGTCCATCCGGCCCCCTTTCGACCGACGTCGATCGTAGGAGCGAGGATCAGAAGAGACCAGGTCAGACGATATGTGTCGACGACGGGAATGGGCTGCTGGGGGTCCGGGGGACACCGGCAAGCACCCACCACTCCAGGCCCCGACTCTCAGTCCGCCCACCCCCCCGTCAAGGGCCGGAAAGGGGCCATCCCTGGCTGCGCCGGGAAGACTATTTCGACGAATTTTCCAGCGGCGCCACAGAGCCAAGGTTGTCTGATGTGGCACCGGGGTGAGGCTCAGGTCAGGAGCCGGAACGCGGGAGCTGCTGTGCTGGTGGCGAGCGCGTGGCAGGTCCGGCCAGGCTCAGGAGGCCTCCGGGGCAGCGGCGTGATCCGATGTCTTCTGGACGGCGGGGATCAGGTCTGCGAGCTGTTCGAGTTGGTCACGCTGGGAGTGCAGGTCCAGGGCGCCGAGTCGTACGACGATGTGCTGGGCGCCGGCGGCGACGTACAGCCCAAGGCTCTCGACCACGTGGTGGGCGGAGCCGGTGAGGACGGCCTGGATCCTCTCCAACTCAATCAAGGGCATGCCGTAGGTGGCTCGTGCGTAGGCGTCCAGTGCACGACGGCCCTTCTCGGTGTCGTCGTCCAACCGTACGGAGACGAACAGTGCGGGGGTGATGTCCTCGGCTGCGCGCCCGGCGTCGGCCGCCGCTTGGTGGACATGGCGAATACCGGATGCGTAGTCGGCGGGATCGGGCGGGTAGGGCAGCCATCCGTCGTACATCCGTCCGGTGCGGGACAGTGCTGCGGGTGTCGCGCCGCCGAGCCAGATCGGCGGCCCGCCGGCCTGGGACGGCCGGGTCGTGGGCGGGATGTCATCGAACCGGAGGATCTCGCCGTGGAAGGAGTCGGCGCCGTCCCACAGGGCCCGCCACAGCGCGACGGTCTCGTCCAGGCGGGCGAAGCGCCTTTCCCACGGCAGCTCGGACAGCGTGTAGAGGGGCCGTCCGAAGCGGCCGGGGAAGCCGGCACCGACGGTCACGGTGAGCCGGCCACCGGACAACACGTCGATCGAGCCAAGCGACTGCGCGGCCTGGATCGGCCGCCGCAGGAACGGCATCAGTGCAGCCGTACCCAGCGTCACGGTCTCGGTCGTCGGGGCGAGCGCGGCCAGCATCGTGAGCGCCTCGATGCGCGGGCTGATCAGGGAGTCGTTGACGAAGAGCGAGGAGAAGCCCAGGCGTTCGGCCCTGCGGCCGAAGGAGATGAGTTCGCGAGGGTCGTCGGCCGGGCCCCATTGGGCGGTTCCGGTCGGAAGCAGTACGCCGATGTCCATGCCGGCGATCGTCGGCGACCGGTGCGAGACGCCACAATTCCCTGCGGGGAATGGCCAGGGAACCGCCGCCACCGTTAGAACAGGCCCGTGGACTTCCCCCGTGCGCTTCGCGAACGTCGTACCCGCCGGCATCTCAGCCAACTCGACCTGGCGCTACGGGCGGGCACCACGCAGCGCCATCTCAGCTTCATCGAATCCGGCAGGTCCGTCCCCGGCCGGAAAATGGTCGTACGCCTCGCGGAGTCGCTGGAACTGCCCTTGCGGGAGCGCAACGAGCTGTTGCTGGCCGCTGGGTATGCGCCCGTCTACCCCGAGAGCGCACTCGACGACCCGGCGCTGGCTCCTGTGCGCACGGCGATCGATCACATCCTGCGCGGGCATCTGCCGTATCCGGCGCTGGTGGTGGACCGCAGTGGTGACCTGATCGCAGCGAACTCCGCATTCGATCGGATCACCGAGGGGGTGAGTCCCGCTCTGGTCGGCCCGGGCACGAACATCTACCGCCTCGCACTGCATCCCGACGGCCTCGCTCCCCGCATCCGTAATCTCGCTGAATGGGCGCGCCACATCCTGGCCCGCCTCGGCCACCTGGCGGAACTGCGCGCCGAACTCACCGAATATGCTCCTCAGTTGGATCCGTCCGCCGGGCTACTCGGTTTCGCAGTCCCGCTCCATCTGCAGTCCTCGTACGGTGAGCTGCACCTGATCACGACCGTGACCACCTTTGCCACCGCCGTCGACGTAACACTTGCCGAGCTGAAGCTCGAGGCGTTCCTGCCCGCCGACGCAGCGACAGCCGAGGCACTTTCGGCGGCCGCCGGGGGTGCCGCTGCTGCTGCGGATCAGGCCCCCGGGTCGTGGGCGCGTCGTCTGTTCAAGGCGGGCGGTGTGGCGGCATCAGTGCCCGATGTCCCGGGGGTGCGGTGTGTTTGACGTAATTGGCGATTATTTGCTGTAAAAATCCCGGTGCCGAGTGTGCGAGTGAAGAGCAGGAGGAGTTATGTCTGTGATCATGACTTTGGCGGTCGCCGGTGATCCGAAGGGGATGGAGCAGTACGCCTCAGCCAACACGGAGAAGGTGGAGGCCGTCCTCGAAGCGGCGAAGCGGCATGGCCTCATCGCGCACCGCTTCTACGGCTCCGAGGACGGCGGAAGCTTGATGGTGCTCGACGAGTGGCCCGACCGGCAGAGCTTCGAGTCGTTTTTCCAGGAGCAGGGACCCGAGATCAGGCCGATGTTCGAAGCCGCAGGGGTATCAGCGCAAATCGAGCCGACGTTCTGGCGGGAGCTCTCGACAAACGACGCCTACGGTTGGGGCGTCTGAGAGGTACTTTCGGCATCGCCGATTTTGGTGCGGAGGGCGCGGCGAAAAGCACAAGGACCCTGGCTGAGAGCTCCGGCCCCGACGCCCGCCCTCGGCGATCCTTCCCAGCCAAAGAATTAACCGGCTGCGGCGGTGGTTCCCCGGATGACGAGTCGGGGCGCGACGATGTCTTCTCCGGCTGGGCTGCCATTTGGTCCCAGGCGTTCGGTGATGGGGGTGACGGCGAGTTCGGCCATGCGGGAAATGTCCTGGGCGATCATAAGGGGGCGAGAGATTAGCGCGGGAATGCGCCGCCGGGCCAGGCGCCGCTCGGTACCGCGCCGGGAGCACCGGCGTACGCGTCCTTACGCCGCCCAGTGCGACTCGGGAGAGTCATGTCCGAAGCCCGGGCCCTGACCAGCCTGGTCGGCAACGGCGTCGCCACCCTGGCCGTCGCCCGCTGGGAGGGCGAGCTCGACGAGGACCGCGCCAAGGCCGTCCTGCGCGGCGAGCTCCCGTACGCCTCCGCCCCCGCTCCTTCTGCGGTGACCGCCGAGCCCGGCGCGAAGGAGACGCCCGCAGCGACTCGCGACCCCGTCCCCACCGCAAGCTGACGCCGCGTGGGAGGGGGGCCCGGAACTCCGGGCCCCCCTCCCACGTCTCAACCTGCGGAACCGCCACCACCGACGATCGATCCGTGATCGGGGTGAAGACGAGGGGGCCTGCGCGAGTTCCGTGGTCCGGTCTCGGCGGAGGAGTTGGAGCAGTTAGAGACCGACGTGCAAATCCACCGTATGACCGGGCGGGTCGTCGAGTGCCCGGCTGAAGAAGGCGCTGCGGGTGCCGACCCCGGCCCACCGGGGCCCGGGCCGGCCGGGCCACCGCCGCCGGCGCCGATCGACCCGTACCTGACGAGCGCGGACCTCCGCATGGGCTACGCGAGGCGCACGCCCCGCCATGCCGGGTTCACCGTGGGCGAGATGAAGCGGCTCGGCCGCGACGCCGCCGAACTCACCGCCCCGGCGGACCACCTCACCGCGCACGGCCTGGTGCTGGAGAAGCTCGCCGGGCCCCTGCCCGGCATCTACGAACCCACCGGCCACGGGAAGCTGCTGTTCGCGTTCTTCGCCGCGCTGGCGGAGACCGAGCGGGAGAACATCCGCCAGTCCACGTTCGAAGGGCTCGACACCGCGGCCCGGAAGGGCAAACACGGCGGTCGGCCCCCGGAGATCACCGACGACATGCTCCCCACCGTGCTCCGGCGCCGCGCGGGCAGCGAGTCCGTCGAGCAGATCCAGCCCGACCTGATCATCCCCACCGGCAAGGGACGGAACCCCTCCGTCGTCGGCATCTACCGGGCGCTCGCCGAACACGCCAAGCGCGAGGCGTACCTCGAAGCCGTCGAACAGGGTCACGCCGACTTCGCCGTAGCTTCGGGAGAACAGGGCCGACTTCGGAGATCGCCCCCAGGTTGGAGACTCGGCTTCGCCCGGACGGGTTCCTACCCCCGCGGGAGTACGCGTGATGACGACCCTCGGTGGATGATCCCGTTCATGGACAGGGCGATGCTGTGGGCAGGGCGACGGGCGTTTGCCTGATCGGCGTGTCCGCGCCGTCCGTGACCGTGCCGGCCGTCGGGGTTGCCGGCCTGAAGACAGAATGGGAACTCGCGTGGATGCCGACTCTCTGCCCGGGCGGACCGAGCCCGCGCCGCCGGATTCCGACGCCGTGCAGCGCACGCCCGCGGCGCGCCGGCCGCGGCTCAGGCGGTGGCTGAGACGCCTGGCGCTCGGCTGCGCCGTACTGCTCGCAGTCGTCACCACGGCCTCGTTGGCCTACAACGCCTTCACTGCACGACGTGCCGCTCCTCCAGGAGGGCTGCGATACGTTCAGGCGGCCGATGTCCGTACGCGTTACCAGACCTGGGGTGCGTCAGGTTCGCCGGTTGTCCTCGTCCATGGCGCCTTCGAGCAGGTGGACACCTGGTCGCGGCTGGCACCGCTCCTCGCGCGCGATCACCGGGTCTACGCGCTGGACCTGACCGGCGACGGCTACAGCGAACGTCGCGGCCCGTACACCGTCGCCCACTTCACAGAGCAACTGCTGGGCTTCCTCAGCGCCATGCACCTCGGTGGGCCGGGGGAGCGCCCTCTTCTGGTGGGCCATTCCAGCGGAGCCGCAGTCGTCGCGGAGGCGGCACTGCGCGCTCCTGGGCGGATCGGGAGCGTGATGCTGCTCGACGGGGATGCCCTGAACACCGGCGCCGGCCCACCGTCGGCCCTCAAATACCTGCTGATCGATCCCTATCGCACCAGCCTGTTGCGCCTTGGGCTCGGCGCCGACTGGCTGATCCGCTCTTTTTACGACGCCCAGTGCGGACCGGCGTGCCCACCGCTCAACGCCGCCGGGCTGGATCAGTGGCGTCGGCCGCTGCGGGTGCGGGGCGCGGAGGCCGCTCTGTGGAGCATGCTCGGCGAGGGCGTGCCCGGTCTCCCGGCGAGCCAGGTGGCGCGACTCGCGGCCGTCGGTATCCCCAAGTCGGTCGTGTTCGGTGCCGAGGACGACGTATTCAGCAGGCAGACCCCGCAGCAGACCGCCCTGCGCATCGGTGCCCCGCCGCCGACCCTCATCCCTGGAGCCCGCCACCTGACCATGATCTCCAGTCCCGATGAGGTCGCGGCAGCCGTGGAAGCCCTGGCAGGCGCGCACCCCGCTCCAGGGCGAGGTGGAAGTCCCCGGTGAAACGGTGGTCAGCCGGCCTCCGCTCCCGCGAGCAGAGCGTCAAGCGCCGTGCGCACTGCGGCGAGTTCGGCCGAGGTGGGATCGGCCGGTTCGTGCGGTACCAGCGCGGCCGGGTTCACCACGGGTATGGTGCCCTCCGGACCAGGCGCACCCGCGGCGCGGGCAAGGAGTGCGCTGTTGTCGGGCGGTGGGGTGCTGAGACCGTCGCCGAGTCTGCGCAGTGCGTCCGCGAGTGGGGGCTGAGGGAAGGGGAAGTCCGCGGGGAGCAGCGCGGCTTGCCGGGTATGGTCGTCGCCTTGGAAGTCCAGGGCCCAGTTCTCCCAGCCGGGCATGGGCCAGTTGTGGATGCCGGCCACGTTCTGCACGGCCCAGAGCGAGAGGGTGTGGGCCTGCGGGTCGAAGTGGACGCCGCCGTAGGGCATGTCGGTGAGTGCGGGGGTGGGCGGGCACGCGACGGCCAGGTCGATGAGGCCGGGTCCGCCGGCGAGGTGCTCGACGGGCTCCCAGTCGCTGCCCCAGGCGCGAACGCTTCCGTCGGGCAGGCTCAGAGAGACGACGGACCTGGGCTCGGTGTGTTCGGTGGCCGCGAACCCGGTCGGTTCGAAGGTCTCGAACCAGCCCGGTTCACGGGTCAGGTCCCTGCCGAGGCCCAGGTGGTGGGTCAGATCGCCCATACCGTCGTGCGCGAAGCGGACGTCCCAGCCGGGCCATGTCCGGGCCAGTACGGCGCGGGCGGCGATGTGGTCGGCCCAGCTGTCGGCGAAGGCGAACCACCACAGGGTCCGGCGGTCGTGGTCGACGAGTGCGGCGCCCTCGCACCACACGTCGTCGAGCCACTCGTCGATCTCCCGGTTGGCGCGGAAGCATCGTGTCGCCGCGGCCGGACCGGGCAACAGGTCGTCGACCACCCGGTCGGCGGCCCAGTGCGAGTAGTACCGCTGCCAGGCGCCGTTCTCGACCACCACGTACTGCGCTCGTGCTCCCATGATCAGCGAGGCTAGCGCCGCCGGCCGACGGACGGCGAACGCTTTTCAGGTGACCTGTTCACGTGGCACCCCCCTGGGAATCACCCGTTCGGGTCACTGCCGGGCGGGCGGATGTGCGTGCCTCCGCCCGCCGGTGGTCAGGGAGCGTCGATGAGGCCGTACTTCGGCACGGTCACCGTGCGGGCACCCGGCGTGCCGCCGAGGACGACCTTGCGGTACGTGACGTTGTTGGCCGTGCTCTGCTCCTTGAGCCGGTTGTCGGGGTTGGCGATGACCTGGATGTAGTACGTGCCGTTCGGCAGGTCCGAGACGTCGAAGGACTGACCGGGCCGGTACTGGCTGTAGGTGTCGCCGTTGCCGACGTCCAGCACCTCGCGCACCGAGACAGAGGTCTCCTCACCGCAGGCGGTGGCGAGGTCGGTGTTGTACGGGTGCCAGTTGGCGTTCTTGACCGTGTAGTCGATGGCGTCGGTGTTGGCCAGGCAGAACGCCTCCTTGCCGCTGCGGACGATCTCCCTCTTGTCCGCGCCGAGCAGCCGGTAGCTGGCGAAGTCGCTGAAGTGCCAGTGCTGGTGGCCCTCCCGCGGGTCCCACTCCATGGTGCCGGTGGGCGTGTACCCGACCTGCTTGCCCTTGGCGTCGTAGAAGTACTGGTACGCGTCCATCTTCTCCGCGCCGGGCTTGCGGAAGCCGTCCACGACCAGCGGGGAGGGGCCACCGTTCCATACGGTGGCGCTGAAGGCGAGGTAGTCCTTGCCCGGGGCGAGGCCCGCTCCGCCCTCGTCCCCGTTGGTGATGGCGATGCCGTACGCGGGGAGGGCACGCAGGTCGGGTCTGGGCACGTCGGCGGGCACGGCCGCCGTGCCGACCGGGCGTTTCGCGGCCGGCTTCAGGCTCTTCGACGCGTTCTTCTGCCCGTGCTTGACGCCGGCCAGACCCTGGCCCCCACCGGAGTTCTGGCGGACCGTCACCTTGACGGTCTGGGTCTTGTCCGCCATTCCGAACAGGTCGCGGTACTTCTTCGCCACCGACACCTTCGCGGTGTAGACGCCGGCCGGCAGGTCGACGGGGTTGTTCCCGCGGAAGCCGGGGGACGTGGCCGCCGCCCAGCCCTTCTCGACACCCCACACCCCACCGAGCGCGAACGGGTTGTCGGAGCAGCCGTCGGGGTACTTCGAGGTGGCCGGGGCGTCCGGCCGGATCCGGCCCGCCCGGGTGTTCGGGCAGAACGACTCCGTGGTGTCGGCCACCTTCGCGCCCGAGGCGTCGCTGATGCTGACATTCAGAAAGTCCCGCAGGCCCGAGAAGTCCTTCACCAGGCCTGCCGGCAGGGTCTTGGTCACCGTGCGGCCGCCGGAGCGGATCACCTGTGTTGCGATTACGGGGTCGTTGTAGGACTTGCGTGTCACCCGCATCTCGAGCGGGCCGCCGTCGACCGTGATGTAGGTGCCGAGGTCCAGGTAGACCCCCGGCTCACCCTCGTAGCGATTGACGGTCACCGAGGGGGAGGCGGCGATCAGCTGGAGCTCCGGCGTACCCGCCGGTGTCGCCGCTCCCGCTCCGGGTGCGGCGAGGGTTCCGGCGGCGCCAACGGTGAGGGCGGCGGTGGCGATGATCGCCGAACGCCGTAAGACGGTGGGGTGGTGTCTGGTCATGAGTGCTCTCCCTGCGTCTGGTCGGGACGAGTCGTGCACGTTTTTGAAGACACGGACGGAGACGTCTGTGTGCCATCTGTGAAAAGTGTGAAAAGTCGATTCGGGTTGCCTGGCCACCGAAAGTCGCTCTGAATCGGGGCGCCTTGGCGCTGTCGGGTCGGTCATCAACGGCCTGCTTCCGAGTGATCGTGCACCGCAGGCATGCCCGCGCTTCCAGGCGCTCCGCGAACCATGCGTGGCCCGGTCTGTGAAGTCGGGCGGGGCCGCGTGACGCGTTCCGTGGTGTCGGCTCGTAGGCTGCGGTCATGACCGAGATCGAGACTCCGACCCCCCGCGACGCCTTCGAGCTGCTGCTGGCCGGTAACCAGCGCTTCGTCGCCGGTGCCCCCGAGCACCCGAACCAGGACGCCACCCGCCGAGCCGAGATCGCCCCGTCGCAGCAGCCCTTCGCCGTGCTGTTCGGGTGTTCCGACTCCCGGCTGGCCGCCGAGATCATCTTCGACCGTGGTCTGGGCGACCTGTTCGTGGTGCGCACCGCGGGCCACGTCGCCGGTGCGGAGGTGCTGGGCAGCATCGAATACGGGGTGGACGTACTGGGCTGCCCGCTGGTGGTGGTGCTCGGTCACGACTCGTGCGGCGCGGTGGGCGCCGCGTGCGCCGCGCTGGAGGACGGCATGACACCGGCTGGGTACGTCCGTGATGTCGTGGAGCGGGTGACCCCCAGTGTCCTGGCGGCGCGGGCCGCCGGACGGGTGGAGCCGGAGGAGATCCTCGCGGAGCACATAAGGCACACCGTGGACCTGCTGCTGGACCGTTCCCGGGTGCTGGCCGAGAAGGTCGCCGCCGGCCAGGCGGCCGTGGTGGGCCTGTGCTACCGCCTGGCTGACGGCAGCGCGCAGCTCGTCGCCGCCCGCGGATTGGATACTGCGGCCGTCCCCACCGCATCCTGAACCCCAGCGGGCGCCAATGATCCTTGGCGAGCCCGGTCAGGACCGTTCGGGTAGGGGCGGGCACAACCGTGCCCACGGGGCGTCGGCGTCTGTCCTGGTCACTCGGTGGTCCGGGGCCCCGCGGCGCGGCGGAGACGGTTGGCGATCGCCAGTCCCATCCCCTCCTCCACCGGCAAGGACGCGACGATGAGGTCGCATCCCCGCTGGTCGAGGTCGCGCAGGAACCCGTACAAGCCGCGTGCGTAGACGGCCGTCGAGGCGGGGAGGGCTACTACGGCGTGCGCCTTCACCGCAGTGTCGGCGAGGGAGGGAGGAAGGAAGACCCCGACCTGGTGCCCCAGCTCCTGCGCCAGCTCCGCCTCGGTGACGACCTTCTCGGGTTCGACGAGGACGACCCGGGCACGCGGCGCGTAGTGGGACGGGTGCTGGCCCGGCACCCGGACGCTGCTCGTCGCGTGGACCGAAAGCGGGTGCCCCAGTACCGCTTCGAGGTCCTCGCGGGTCACCCCGCCCGGCCGCAGGATGCTCGGGATCTCGCCGGTGGCGTCCACGATGGTCGACTCGACGCCGACCTCGCAGGGGCCGCCGTCCAGGACGAAGTCGACGGCATCCCCGAGCTCCGCCCGAACGTGGGGCGCCGCGGTGGGGCTGACCTGGCCGAAACGGTTGGCGGACGGGGCCGTGACACCGCCGCCGAAGGCTGACAGCAGCGCGAGTGCGACGGGGTGGTCGGGCACGCGCACGGCCACCGTCTCCAGGCCGCCGGTCGCTTCGAGGGGGACCCTTGGACCACGGCGCAGGACCAGCGTGAGAGGCCCCGGCCAGAAGTGTTCGGCGAGCAGGCGGGCGGTCGCGGGCACGTCCTGGACCCAGTCGCCCAGGTGCTGAGCGTCGGCGAGGTGGACGATCAGCGGGTGAGAGGGCGGCCGCCCCTTGACCTGGAAGATGCGCGAGACGGCGGCGGAGTCCTCGGCGTTGGCGCCCAGACCGTAGACGGTCTCGGTCGGGAAGGCCACGAGGCCTCCGGCGCGCAGCACAGCGGCTGCCTTCTCGATGTCACGGGTTGTCGCCGTCACCACGGCAGTCCTTTCACTGTTCGGTCTCGTTCAGTGTTCGGTCTCACACATTCCACGGTCGCGTCGGCGCACGACGATGTCCTCGGCTGACGGCATCGCGTGGGCTGGGGCGTACCAAGGCCGTCACGGTGGCGCCGGGGGCACCGCCACGACGGACCGGCTTCAGCGTAGAACCGACGGGGCCTTACCCGGTCCGCCGGGTCAGGCCAGGCGTACGCGAGAACAGGAGCAGGCCGGGAACCAAGCTCAGTGCTCAACGACTCGGCAGGGTCAACGTTCCGAGCAGCCGCACCCCCGACAGGCTGTGCACCGATCCTTTCTGGGCGACCGGCGGCTGCGTCTCCGCGGCTGGGTAAACGGGTGGCGTCTTGAAGGCGGGCCTCGTAGGTTGTGCGCTCGTGACTGATGACCCGAGGACGCGTCCGGATCCCTACGGCCTCGGCCGGGTGTTCAACGAGGTGGCGGAGCTCTACGACCGGGTCAGGCCGGGATACCCGGACGAGTTGTTCGCGGACCTGGTCACCATCACCGGCATGGACGAGAGATCGTCGGTGCTGGAGGTGGGCTGCGGCAGCGGTCAGGCCACGCGATCGCTGGCAGCGCTGGGATGCTCGGTCACCGCCGTCGAGCCGGGCGCGGAACTGGCCGCACTTGCTCGCCGCCGGGTTGCCTCGTTTCCCGATGTCGAGGTCGAGACATCGCGGTTCGAGGAGTGGGACGACCGGGGCCGTCGCTTCGATGCCCTGGTCGCCGCGTCGTCGTGGCACTGGGTCGATCCATCGGTTGGCTGGCGGCGGGCGTACGAGGTTGTCTCACCCGGAGGCTGGATGGCGCTGCTGGGCCACGTCGTGGTCCGCCGGCCGGGAGAGCCGGAGGTGTATGCCGAGACCGCCGATCTGCACGAGCGGTTCTCTCCGGGGAACCCCGACTGGGGTCATCCGCCAGTGGAGGACGACGTGCGCGCCACCGACGAGGGGTGGGGCCTGGTCGAGGACCCCGGAGGGCTGTTCGGCCCGACCATGGTGCGCTGGTATCCGACGGTTCAGTGGTTGACCGGGGACGGCTTTGCCGACCTCCTTCGCTCGCAGTCGCTGTATCGCAGGCTCGACCGGGAGGTCCGTGAGCCCCTGCTGGATGCCGTCGCCGAGCGCATCCGCACGCGGATGGGGGACCGGGCACCACGCCGCTATCTGAGCGTCCTGCGTGTCGGACGGCGCGCCGGGTGAGGTCAGCGACCGATCTCTGAACTGCCGGGCCATGCTGCTGGGGCGCCGCGCACGGCACCGCCTCCCGCTGTGCCGCACCCTCTCGCAATGGTGGTGGTTTCCATCCCGTCCGGGCGGGTCCGTGAGAGCACCGGCGATTGAGAAGGTGGCCGCCGGGGGGACACATGGCTGCGTGATTGTGGCGAGGTGAGGTGGTGATGTGCGGGTGGGTGGTGCCGTGCGCCGGTTGCGTCGGTATCCGGGCGGCGGTGGTGGCGCCCGTCGCGGCCGGGGGCGGTTGCGGTTTGTGGTGCTGGGCAGCCGACCTGCGCGGGGCGTGGGGTCGGTGACGCGTGCCCGCGGGGCGCGGACGGCAGGCCAGGGGGCGGGCGAGGCTGTGGTGGTGGCCCGGGGGCTGAGGGTGGGGGCCGCGTACGGGTGGCGGCTGTTGGTGGTGGGGGTGCTCGCGTATGCGGTTTTTGTGATGTTGGGGCGTTTGCAGCTGGTTGCTGTGGCGCTGTTTCTTGCTCTGGTGGTGACGTCGGTCCTGCGTCCGCTCGTGGATCTGCTGGCGCGGTGGCTGCCGCGGGTGCCGGCGGTGCTGGTGGGTGTCGTGGGCAGCCTGATGGCGGTCCTTGGGCTGCTGGCGCTGGTGGGTGAGCTGGTGGCGAGCGAGTGGGGTCGGCTGGGTCGGGAGTTCGGCGGGGGAGTGGGGCGCATCGAGCGGTGGCTGCAGGGCGCTCCTTTCCATGTGAGTCCCACGGTGATGTCGGATCTTCAGGGCAAGGTGGGTGCTTTCGTGTCCGCGCATCGCTCGGCTTTGGTCAGCGGGGCGGTGAGCGGAGCCGGGCGGCTGGTCGAGGTGCTGACGGTTGGTGCGCTTGCGCTGTTCTGTTCGGTGTTCTTCATTCATTCCGGTGACCGGCTGTGGTTCTGGTTTCAGGGGGGACTGCCGTGGCGGGCGCGGGATGCGTTCGGCCGTGCGGGTGGTGCGGCGTGGCGGACCTTTGCCGGGTACACGCGGGGCATCGTGATTGTGGCGGCCACCAATGCGGTACTGGTCGGTACCGCCCTGTTCGTGCTGCGGGTGCCGTTGGCGCTGCCGCTGACGTTGCTGGAGTTCTTTGCCGCGTTCGTCCCGCTGGTGGGGTCACCGATTGCGTTGGGGGTGGCGACAGTGGTGGCCCTGGCGTCGCGCGGCCCGGTCATTGCGATCGTGGTGCTGGCGCTGATCGTCGTCGTGGGCCAGATCGAGGGCCATGTGCTGCATCCGCTGGTGATGAGCTGGGCGGTGCGGCTACATCCGGTCGTGGTGGCCGTCTCGGTGATTGCCGGCGGCGTCCTGGCCGGGGTGGTCGGCGCGGTCGTGGCGGTGCCGATGGTGTCGGTCGCGTGGGCGGTGGGCAGCGAGCTGCGCGGCCCCTGGGCGGAGCGGAGTGGGGCGGGTACCTAGCGGTCTGCGGATGTCGAGAACGTGTCCTCGGCTTCGTCCCAGGGGTATCGCGGCCACCACCGGCCGCCCCAGGAAGAAGGAGAAACCAGCATGGCGATTCAGCGGATGGACAACGTCGGCATCGTCGTCGAGGACATGGATGGCGCCATCGCGTTCTTCGTGGAACTCGGGATGGAGCTGGAGGGCAGGGCGGAGATCAAGGGTCCCGTCGCCGACCAGTGCACCGGACTCGACGGCGTCCGGTGCGACATCGCGATGCTCCGGACCCCGGACGGTCACAGCCGGCTCGAGCTGGCGAAGTACCACAGCCCCGAAGTGATCATGGCCGGGCCACGCAACCGACCGCACAACATTCTGGGCACGCACCGCGTCATGTTCGCCGTCGACGACATCGAGGACACCGTTTCGCGCCTGCGCCCTCATGGCGCCGAACTCGTCGGCGAGATCGCCCGGTTCGAGGACAGCTATCTGCTCTGCTACCTCCGCGGCCCGGAGGGCATCATCGTCGGACTGGCCGAGCAACTGCGCTGAGAAGGCCGCCCGATCAGGACGGAACCCCGCGCGCGTCAGGAACGCGAGACACCGGCACTCCGTCCCGGTCGTGGACCGGCTTCGTCTCGATCAGACCGGTGCCGGTCAGGACTGCGGAGCAGGTCTCATCGGGCGGTCTCCCGAGGGATGCGGTGTTCGGCGTGTACTTGCCGTCCGCCATCGGGCCGCGGCGACCAGTTGTCTCGGCCCCCCGGCCGGTTGTGGCTGGACTCCGGCCCCTCGGCCGAATCCGCCGGGAATCGCCGCTACTCCGAGGCTCCGCCCCGCCAGGTACGCCGCACTCGTCGCCAGCGGATCGCCGACCTTCACCCCCCGTTTCCAAGCCGCCGTTCGATCGCCGCGCGATGGGAAGGAACCGTTGATCGTGAAGATCCCTCTTGCTCAGTAGGTTGTGGGCAAGGTGGTAACGGGAGGTGGTTGTGTGTCCCTGACCAGCACGTCATTCTTCGCTGTCCTCATCGTCGCGACGGTCGTGATGATGATCGGCGCGATCGCGCTGTGGCCGAAGGTGCGCGGGCCCAGAGCGCTGCGCTGGCTTGTGCACGCCGTCATGATCGGCCTGTGTCAGCTCACGGCCATCGGCGTCGTGGCCACCTGGATCAACAACAGCTACGGCCTGTACGCGTCCTGGGACGACCTGCTCGGCAACGCGAACACCAACGCGGTCGCGATGCCCGGGCCTCCGGTCCACCGGGCGAAGTTCAACAAGAGCACCAAGGGCGGCGTACTGGACACGTATTTCCGCGGCCGGCGATCCGCGCTGTCCGGTGACGTGCTCGTGTGGACGCCGCCGCAGTACGACGAGGCCGCCTACGCGAAGAAGCGGTTCCCGGTCATCATGCTGCTGCACGGTGTCCCGGGATCGCCCCAGTCCTGGCTGGAGCACGGCGGTATGCCGGGCGCCTTCGGGGATCTGCTCAAGCAGAACAAGGTGCATCCCTTCATCCTCGTGATGCCGGTGGTCAACCCGGGCAGCGTGGACACCGACTGCAGCGACCTGCGCAACCGCAAGGTGGCGACCTGGATGGCGGCCGACGTCCCGGACCTCGTCAGCCACAAATTCCGCACCCTGCCGGGCCCGCGGGGCTGGGGCCTGATGGGCTTCTCGACCGGTGGGTTCTGCGCCGCGAAACTGCCCCTGCAGTTCCCGAAGGTCTTCGGGGCGGGAGCCGCCCTCGACCCCGATCCGCTGACCGGCGACGAGTCCGTCCTGCCGGACCCGGCCGTGCGCAGGCTCAACAGCCCGATGTACCTGGTGCGGCACACCAAGGCCCACGTGAGGCTCTTCCTGGCGACCTCGCGGCAGGACCGAGACAGTCCGCTGTCGTACATCGAGACGTTCCAGGCGACCGCCAGGACCACCCCGGTGGAGGTCCGCACTCTGGTGCTGCCCAGCGGCGGGCACAACTACAACACCTGGTCGGCGGAGTACCCCGCGGCATTCGGGTGGCTCAACCAATGGCTGTCCGCACCGCACTGAACGCCCCACGACTGCCGGCCAGGGCCGCCCCGCCGGCTTCGACCAGGAGCAGTACAAGCGCCTGCCGCAAACGGGCCTACGTCTTCCACGGCACCGTCAAAGTGGCCGGTGGCGGGTTTGAAGGCCCGAGCGGGATCCCTGGCTGAAAGGCCTGCCCATGCCGCCAAAGGAACGCGTCTACCCTGACCGGATGACTGACGAGGGGGACTTCCGGGTCGGTGACGTGCTGTCGGTTGCTTGCCGTTTCACGGTGACCAGGGTCGCGCAGGGGCTCACTTGGGATCACGTGTCGGTGCGTTGGCCGTGGTGGGAAATCGACACCGAGAACGAGTTCGGGCACTGGAACGGGGTCGTCGCCCTCGGCGTGAACAGCAGCGGAAGCATCTCGCCCGAGGTCGAGGCCGAGCTCTTTCGAACGGACCCCCCGCCCGAACAGTTGAAGGCGGGAGACGTCTGCCGGGTCGGCGTGCCACCCACCGTCGTGCACGTGACGGGCGTCGAGCACCACGACCCTCCGCTGGAGACGGTCTGGCTGCCACATCCCACCCTGACCATGACGGTGCTGCCCCGGGGTCTGTCCTATCGCGCGTACCCGGACGAGACCCATCTTGATGGCTCGGGGTACACCATCCACCCTGGCGACGGCATCCCCTTCACCTTCGAACTGTTGATGCGCCCGTACGCATCCCTCCAGGTGGGCGACGAGGTCGCCGATGCCGTCGGCCGGGCATGGCGGTTCGACGGACCCTGGGACTGGACCGCGTTCGACGGGGAGCCGGCCGGCGCGGGCCCTGGGTGGCCGCTGGTCCTGCTCACCCGAGCAGGAATGCCGTGCTCCGTTGAGGACGCCGAGGCGGTGGCGGCGAGTACGGCGAAAGGATCGCACCAGGAGACGATCCGAGAGTGGATGGCACTCACCGAGGCCTCACCCACACCTTGACCCGTGCGGACGCCTGCGGCATCTCTGCCGTGGGTGAACGAGGACCGGACCTACGGCCGACTGCTCAGATCTGCCGCTCCCCGGCGCGGACCAGGCCGGTTTCGTAGGCGATGACGACGAGTTGGGCGCGGTCGCGGGCGCCGAGCTTGGCCATGGCTCGGTTGACGTGGGTTTTGACGGTGACCGGCGTGACGAAGAGGCGCTCGGCGATGTCGGTGTTGGACAGGCCTGTGGCCACCAGGCCCAGCACCTCGCGTTCTCGGGGAGTCAGCGTGGACAGCCGATGGGGGTCGACGAGGTCACCCGGGCCGGGCTGGGTGAGGACGCGGGCGATGAGGCCCTTGGTGGCTGCGGGGGACAGCAACGCCTCGCCTGCGGCGACGAGACGAACGGCATCGAGAAGCTGCGCCGGTTCGACTCCCTTGCCCAGGAAGCCGCTTGCGCCGGCCCGGAGCGCCTCGATGACCAGCTCGTCCTCCTCGAAGGTCGTCAGGACGAGGACCTTGACCCCGGCCAGGTCCTCGTCCTGACCGATCAGCCGGGTGGCCTCGATGCCGTCGACCTGGGGCATCCTGATGTCCATCACCACCACGTCGGCACGTTCGGAACGGGCCAGTTCTGCTGCCTGCCGCCCGTTGGAGGCCTCCGCGACGACCTCCATGTCCGGCTGTGCGTCGATGAGCAGCCGAAAGGTCCCGCGCAACAGGGCCTGGTCATCGGCGAGCAGGATGCGAATCGTCATGGGCGGCATTTCCTCACGAAGGTGTCAGGTGGCTGTGGGGGCGAGGGAGAGCGGCAGTTCGGCGACGACCTCGAAGCCGCCTCCGGGCCGGGGGCCGGCGGTGACGGTGCCGCCTATGGCGATGGCCCGCTCGCGCATGCCAACCAGTCCATGGCCGGTGCCCGCGCCCTTGGGCGCACCGGGGCGTCCGTCGTCCGTCACCGTGACCCGGAGCGAGTGCGGACCGTAATGCAGCGCCACCGTCGTCCGGGTCGCGGAGGCGTGCTTGTGGGTGTTGGTGAGGGCCTCCTGGATGATGCGGTAGGCGGTCAGCTCGGTGGCGGACGCGAGAGGTGTGGACGGGCCGACGCGGTCCACCCGCACGGACAGCCCGCTCGCACGGAACTCCCCGATGAGGGTGTCGAGGTCGTCCAGCCGGGGGATGGGGGCCCGGGACCCGGGCGCGTCGTCGGGCTGGCGCAACAGGCCGACGGTGGCGCGCAGTTCGTCGAGTGCGGCGCGACTGTTGTCCTTGATGTGGGCCAGTGCCTGGTACGCCTGGTCGGGGTTCGCCCGCATGAGGTGATGGGCCACCCCTGCCTGGGCGTTGACCAGGGTGATGTGGTGGGCGACGACGTCGTGCAGATCGCGCGCGATGAGCATGCGTTCCTCGGTGACCCGGCGGCGGGCCTCCACCTCCTGCATACGCTCGGCGCGTTCCGCGCGAACCCTGGCCTCCGCGAGGTGGTCGCGGCGGTTACGGACGGCGCGGCCCACGGCGGTGGCCGCGATCGCGAAATCCAGCCGTAGCAGACTGGAGCCGCCCACCACGGACTGCGCGTGTGTGGCGGCGTGGACACCGGTGATCGCCACGGCAGCGACGATGCCGACGATCCACGCGGTGCGCCGACTGCCGAGCACGGCGAGCGTGTACAGGGCGACGAGGCTCGCCGCAGGTGTCAGGGAGTTGTGCGAGGCGACCGCCATCAGCGTGAGTTCGCCGGCCGGCGTGATGAGTGCGACCGTCAGCGGCCAGCGGCTGCGGACGACCAGCGGCACGCAGGACAGTCCCGTCCACGCCGCCTCGCGCCAATGAGGCTCGTGCCAGGCGGACGTGCCGGCGGCGGTCGCCGCCATGGAGACCAGGATCAGCGGTAGCGCCGGGAGTGCATCTCTGACCCGGTCATGACGGGACAGCCACTGCCGCCACACCATTCTCACGTCCATTCCCTCACTGTAAGGAGCGCGGCTGGGCGAAGCCGGGCCCGTCCGGTCCTGGTCGGCCCGCGTGCGGTGGCCGGTCCCCAGGTGCCTTCCGGCTAGTCCGCCCGTCCGGCGGGCTGCGGTTCCCGCACCGGTTGCGAGGAAGGTGCCGGCCGGTCCGCGGGGCCTTCCACGGACACGCGGGGCAGCGCTTGGTCCAGTCGGCGGGGCAGCCACCAGTTGGCCCGTCCGCACACATGCATGAGGGCTGGGACGACGACCATCCGGATCAGCAGCGCATCGAGGGCGACGGCGACGGCGAGGCTCAGCCCGAACTCGGAGATGACCCGCATGCCGCCGAAGACGAAGGAGCCGAAGACGCAGAACATGATGGTGGCGGCGACCGCGATGACCTTGCCGGTCTCGGCCTGGCCGACCCGCACGGCCCGGTGGCTGTCGCCGGTGTGCGCCCACTCCTCGCGCATCCGGCTGACCAGGAAGACCTGGTAGTCCGGGACGTCCGTGCCCTGGTGATTGGTGATCGGTCAGGGGCTGTGTCGGGGTCGGCTGTTCCAGCCGGGCCGTGCCCCTACGCCTTCGTCGAGGAAACAGAGCTGCGTTCAATCCGAGTGCCGGGCAGCATGGCCGTGTGGCTGATCTGCTGTGGGATGACGTGAAGTGCTTCTTCGATCCGGACTTGGTGGGGTCGCTGCCGGACGTGCGTGTCCCTGGTGCCTCGGCGGAGGACTGGCAGGCTGTCCTCGATCTTGTCGCGGAAAGGGGCTGGCAGTGCGAGTACTCCCAAGGCGAGACGGTGCTTTCGGTTCCTCGGGCGGAGGTCGTGCTGTCGCGTCCGGCTGACGCTGAGTGCCCAGGTTTGCGGGTCTGGCCTGCTGCCGATGTTCTGGCGATCTTCCGTTTCCATGCCGCCGATGAGGTCGATTTCGATGTCGACGTGCGGGAGTTGCAGGGGCCGGAGCGACTTGATGTGTTCTGCGGTTTCCTTCGGGAGATCGGACAGCGGTTGGGTAAGCCGGTGCTGATGGATCCGGAGGGTCAATATGGCCGTCCGGTACTGGGCTTCGATATCGAGGCTGATCGAGTCGTCCTCCTCGCAGAGCAGCCTCTGGTCACGTGACTGCGGCTGATGGTTGGGGTTCGTGGAAGGTGCCGTCGCGGAGCATGGCGAAGAGGGCGTCGGCCCGGCGACGGGCGAGGCACAGCAGGGCTTGGGTGTGGTGGTTCCTCTCTCAATCGCGCCCAGGCACGGGTGTCCAGGCTGTCATGCGGGCCCGAGTCGGGAGAGTTCGGCGCCGGCGCGTCCCACGGCCACGATGACGGGACGGGTTGCGCGTGTGGTGTAGGGGGATGTCCAAACCGCGATCAGCCTGCACTGCTCGGGGTTCTCGAGCCGGCGGCCACCGATCAGGACGTGCCCCGGGAGCGGGGAGGGTCGATGCTGCGGGTGAGGCTCAAGACGCCCCCGCCGTGCTGAACGGCGAGCACTTCGACGTCGACAGGATCGTCCGCGGGGCCGCTGCCGCCTCCCGCGTGGCGCCACTGCTTGTCGTGCCATTCCAGGAGCGCTGTGTGTTCACGTGCTCGCGGTGACTTCGGACGCGCCACCATCCAGATCGCCGCGGCCCCCGAGGTGGACTCGACATCGGTGGATACCACCGTCAGTACACGACGTGGCAGCCACCACGGCTGGGGCTCGTCTCCCGCAAGCACCCGCCCCACCGCGCCACGCAGAAACGACTCCCACCGAGGGCCCGTCCGCAGAGCCTGCCCCCACGCCTTCATGTGGCTGCGATACCCGGTGCGCGAGGGCGCCAAGCGACAAGCCGCGCCGGCCGGGCTTGCTCACCCTGCAGCGCTGATCCGCCACCGCGGATCCCCAACCGTACGTATGTACCGCTCGGTGCAGCACGGGAACCGGCGTCCTCGCTGCGGTGCTGGCACACCGCGGTATCAAGCGCGTCGCGGCCACCGACATCGGCCCACGCGCCCTTGCCTGCGCCAGGGAGAACGCCCACCGGCCGGCGCTGACCGGACCGTATCGAGGTGTCGGGCCCCGGCCTGTTCCCGGAAGACCGCGCCGACCTCATCGTGTGCAACCCGCCCCGGCTCCCCGCCCGTCCGGCCCCGCCATCGAACAAGGCGTCCACGACCCGGACACCACCGATGCGCCCGCACAGCACGAAGCGCCGAACCACGTCCCTCCGGTCTCCCGGGATCCGAGCCCGGACAGGGTCCAGATCCCGGGAGCGGAGGTCATCCGGCGGTCAGAGTGCTCCACTTCTGGTTGGAGCCGCCGTTGCAGTCCCAGAGCACGAGCTGTGTGCCGTCGGTGGTGGAGGAGCCCGGATCGTCGAGGCAGCGGCCGGAGGCGGGGTTGCGGTAGCCGCCGTTGTAGGGCTGCCAGACCTGGTTGGCGCCGCCGTGGCAGGCCCAGAGCTGCACCTTGGTGCCGTTGGCGGTGGCACCGCCGGCGGCGTCGAGGCACTTGCCCAAGGAGCGCAGGGTGCCGTCGGTGTAGGCGGACCAGAGCTGGTTGGCGCTGTCGCCACAGCTCCAGATCTGGACGGCGGTCCCGTCAGCGGTGTTGGCGCCGTTGACGTCCATGCACTTGCCCGCGATGCCGGACTGCACGCGCGCCGGTGCGGGTGCGGGGTTCCTCAGCCACCCGGCGCCGTCCGCGGACTGGACACCGCGGTGGAAGGCGTCGGCCATCTTCTGGTAGCCCGAGTCGTTGGGGTGCAGAGGGTCGGCCAGGTCGGCCGTGGTGAGGCTGCTCATGTCGACGAATGCGACGTGTTTGCCCGCGGCCTGGGCGTCGCTGACGATTTGCCGGGTGGCCTGGTTGTACGTGCCCCGGAACTGTTCCTCCGAGCTGCTGGTCGACACGACCAGGGAGGCGACGAGGACGGTTGCGTCCGGGACGTCGGCGGTGATCTGGCTGACCAGCGACCTCAGCCGTGAGATGGCGGTGTTGACCTCGGAGGCCCCTTGGAGGTCGTTGGTGCCGATGTGCAGCGTCACGACGTTGGGCCGATAGCGGGTCAGCGAGGCATCGGCGAGTGCGGCGATCTGGTCGATGCGGTATCCGGAGTGGCCTTCGTTGTCGGGGTCGGACATCGAACCGTTCCGCCCCGTGCCCACGAAGTCGAGTGGATGGCCGTCAGCCGCGAGCTCGTTCCACAACGGCCCGCGGTAGCCGTTGCCCGTACTGCTGCCCACGCCCCAGGTGATCGAGTCGCCCAACGGCATGAGCCGCAAGGGGGTGTTGGAGGCGGCGGAGGCAGGGGCCACGCCGACCGCCGTCAAACCGAGTGCGGCAGCGACAAGCGTGATCAGCGGGAGTAACCATGATCTTTTCATGCAGCGTCCCTTCTGCGAGTGCAAAGCGCACCCGTATGGCTACCACGATCGCGGCCGGGACATCCCATGAATACTCAGAAATCTGGGATATGTGGCGTGGGGGAGCTGCGTGTTGGCTCATTCTCTCTGTTGACATCCCATGTATTACCGCACGGGCCGCCGTGTGGAGCGGCGCGGGGTCAGTATCGGTTGGACGAGCCTGCGCCGGTCCGCGCCGCTGCGGGCGTTCATGACAGCGATCAGCAAATCGACCGCTTCGGCGCCCACTTGGTCCGGGCAGAGGCTGACGGTGGTGAGGGGCGGGCTGGTCGTCGCGTAGTCGGGATCCTCGCTGACGCACGCGACCAGCAGGTCTCGCGGCACCCGCAGACCGTGCCGCCGAGCGGCGGCGAGGATGTTGTGGCCGGAGTCGGAGTAGACGCCGATGACGGCGTCGGGCCGTGGGTCGTGACGGAGCAGCCGGCTGACCGCGTTCTGTTCGGTCGTGAAGTAGTCGGGCAGCGAGGCGAATTCCTCGACGAGGACGGGCGCTGCGTGTTCGTCGCACCAGGACCGGTAGGCGTCCGCGATCAGATGCGGGTACGCATCGTCGTGAACGGGCAGGGAGAGCGCGATCCGCCTGGCGCCGGACTGCACAAGGTGGTCGAGCAGCAGGCGAAGCCCCGCTCCGTGGTCGGCCTCCACCCAGGCGTCGCGCCAACTGGCCTCGGGCGGGCGGCCCTCACTGATCATCGGTATGCCACGTTCGCGCAGGATGGCACGCACCGGGTCCTCGGCACGCGGTCCGACGTGGATGACGCCGTCCATCGGCGTGTTGAGCCACATCCACGGGGACATCGAACTCGGCATCACCGTGAGCAGGTAGCCCCGTTCGTGGGCCGCCGCCATGGCGCCCAGCGCCAGCTGCGCGTAGTACGGGATCTCGGTGTACGGGACGGGCAGGTCGCCGTACGTCGTCATGGTCAGGCCGAGGACGCCGGTGCTGCCGCGGGCCAGGGCACGGGCCGTACTGGCCGGGGCGTATCCGAGTTCGCGGGCCGCGGCGAGCACGCGTTGTCTGGTCTGCTCGGAGAGCCGGCCGGTGCCGTTGAGCGCGTTCGACACCGTGGCGGTGGAAACCCCGGCTCGTGAGGCCACGGCGCCGAGTGTGGGACGCCGCCAGGCACCCGAGCTCGTCATGTGTTCCTCAACTGCCCTGTGATGGCTTGTGGTTAAGCCCTTAATCACTCAGCGTACCCAGCGACGACGGCCGGGACGGCCGCCGGGTGAGGACCTGGGGTCCTCCATACCTGTGCGCCGGGCGCGAGTGCGTCACATGGACTGAGGGGAAGCGGTGGAGGCGACGATTTCGCGGGTGCGGCGAAGCACCATACCTCCGGTGGTTGCGGCGCGGCGGGCGCTGTGGACGTTTGTCATCGTCAACTTGGTGATCGTCGAGGTCTTGTTCCTCACCGCTGGGACCGGCCAGAACGGGATGCTCACCGTCGCCAAGTTCTTCGGCCTCCACGCCGCCGTGCTGATGTTGTTCCAGCTGCTGCTGGTGGCCCGGTTGCCGTGGCTCGACCGCCGTATCGGCATGGACCGGTTGACCGTGTGGCACCGGTGGGTCGGCTTCGCTTTGCTCTGGACCATCCTCACCCACGCCGTGCTGATTGTGCTGGGCTTCGCGAGGCTGGGTGACACGTCGATGGCCAGGACGTTCTTCTCGCTGGCCGGGGTGCCGGCGTCCCTGCTCGGAATGTGCGCCGCGGCGATCGTCGTGGTGGTCGCCGCGGTCTCCGCCCGGTATGTGAGGCAGCGGCTGAGATACGAGATCTGGCACGGTCTGCACCTGCTGCTGTACGTGTCCTTGGGCCTGGCCTTCGTCCATCAACTGCAGGAGACCACGGCCTTCACCTCTTCCGCGTTCGCGAAGATCTACTGGTGGGCCCTGTGGCTGTTCGCGTTCGGTGCCCTGGTCACGGGGCGGATCATCATGCCTCTGTGGCGCAACGCCTATCACCGGTTCGAGGTCGCGGCGGTGGTGCCGGAGTCGGACGACGTGGTGTCGGTGCATGTCACCGGCCGTCACCTCGACAGGCTGCCGGCGCGGTCCGGTCAGTTCTGCATCTGGCGGTTCCCCGGGCACAACCACTGGTGGCTCGCGAACCCGTTCTCACTGTCGGCGGCACCCGACGGCCGAACGTTGCGCCTGACGGCCAAGGCGGTCGGCAGCGCCAGCGCCGGTCTGCGGGACCTCCAGGTCGGGAGCCGGGCGTTCGTCGAGGGTCCGTACGGGGCATTCACCTCGTTGCACCGAACGCGGCCCGGCGTGCTGCTGATCGCCGGGGGAGTGGGGATCACCCCGGTTCGAGCCCTGCTGGAGGAGGAGCCGTCCGGTGACGTCGTCGTGCTCTACCGGGTGCGCAGCGAGAACGAAGCTGTGCTGGCCGATGAGGTACGAGTCCTGGTCACCGCCCGCGGTGGGCAGCTGCACCTGCTCACCGGGCGTACGGGGGAGGGGCCTTCGCCGTTCGAGCCGGACGGTCTCCATGCCCTGGTGCCCGACATGGCCGAACGTGACGTGTACGTCTGCGGCCCGCCCGCGATGACCGCGGCCGTGCTCAGCTCCCTGCGCACGCTGCAGGTTCCCCAGCGGCAAGTCCACGCCGAGCGGTTCGGTCTGGCCTGAGCCGCCCGCACGGCGATATCGGCTGAATACGGTGGCCGCTTCATGGATCATCCGCGAGAAGTTCAACTTCCGCGCCCCGCGGCCGGCCCGTACGAATACCATGATCGATCCGAATGAGACGGTTCTCTGAGCACGACTTGGAGAAGATGAATCCACACAGGGAGAAAACGATGAGCGTTCTCGACGGCATCCTCGCGGGAGTTCGCGAAGATCTGGAGGAGCGCAAGCGTGCGACGCCGCTGGCGGAGCTGCGCTCCCGGGTGGCGGACGCGGAACCCGCGCGCGACCCGCTGCCCGCTTTCCGGGCGCCCGGGGTGTCCCTCATCGCCGAGGTGAAGCGGAAGAGCCCCAGCAAGGGTGCGCTGGCAGACATCCCCGACCCTGCCTCCCTCGCGGCCCAGTACGCAGCCGGCGGTGCCGCCGCGATCAGCGTGCTGACCGAGCGCAGGCGTTTCGGCGGCTCCCTCGCCGATCTGGACGCCGTACGCGCCCGGGTCGACGTTCCCGTCCTGCGCAAGGACTTCATCGTCGACCCCTACCAGCTGTGGGAAGCCCGCGCACACGGCGCCGACCTCGCACTCCTCATGGTCGTGTCACTCGACGACGGCCAACTCGCCGACCTGATGGGGTTGTGCAAGGAGTTGGGTCTCACGCCGCTCGTGGAGGCGCACACCGCCGACGAGGTTCGGCGTGCCGCTGCCGCAGGAGCCGAGCTCCTCGGGATCAACGCGCGGGACCTGACGACGCTCGAGGTGGATCGCAAGGTGTTCGCCGACCTGGTGACGGCCATTCCGGAAGGCACGGTCAGGGTCGCGGAATCGGGAGTGACCGGCCCGGAGGACGTCGCGGAGTACCGCGCTTGGGGAGCCGACGTGGTCCTGGTCGGCGAGGCACTGGTCCGCTCGGGCGACGCGCGCACCGCCGTGCGCGAGTTCATCAAGGGGGCCGGGGTGTAACGGCATCTCGGCCAGCGGCATGCACGCAACTGCCGAACCCGGCCACCGGACCGATTCCGACTCGGGCTCCTGCTCGTGCTGCGGCTCTGCCTCCGCAGGGGGGTGTGGCTGTCTTGAGCCGGTTCGGCGTGAAGAGTTCGGTCGCGGTGGACGCCCGGGACGCTCGCCCGAGCCGGCTGACAGTCGGCTGTCTCCCTCTCCCCGGTGCCTTGTCCGTGGCCCCGTGCGTGAGTGGCTGCCTCAGGACGCCGTGCCCACCGGCTCCGCCAACGGCGCAAGAGCCATGTCTCGGCTTAGCGGGGGAGATCAGTTCAGCGACGGCGGAACCCAGGCGTGATGACGCAGGATCATACGGGTGGCGACCCGGGATGGCGTCAGTCGCATCGCTGTATTCCGCAGAGTGACGGCCAGTGGGTGGGACAGCTGTTGGCCCATTCGCCCGGCCTGCCGGGCAGCCCGCGCGACGGCCTGGCTCCGGGGCCGGCGCTCGGCGTCGTAGCGGGCGAGCGCGGTCTCGACGGTGGACTCGGTGCCGAGGGCGGCAGCAAGGGTGACCGCGTCCTCCAGTGCCTGGCAGGCGCCCTGCCCGAGATTGGGCGTCATCGCGTGGGCCGCGTCGCCGAGCAGCGCGATCCGACCGACCGCGTATGAGGGGAGCGGCGTGCGGAGTTCGTTCACGTCGTGATGCAACACGGCCCCGGGCCTGGTCGCGTCGAGCAGAGCGGGTATCGGTTCGTGCCAGGTTTGGAACCGTCGGCGCAGTTCTGCCAGCGGGTCGGCGAACCGCGTTCCGGCAGGGTGGCTGAGGACGGCGTGCCACTCGGCCCGCCCGTCAAGGAAGGCGATGTGCCCGAACTCCGCGCCTCGGCCCCAGGTCAGTTCGAAGTCGGTGTGCAGATCGACCGCGCGCTCGGTGATGGCGCGCAGCACCGTCGAGCCGCCGTGGACCGGCCCGGGGTGGTCTGGGAAGAGACGGTTGCGGATTTTGCTGCCGATGCCGTCGGCCGCCACCACCAGATCGGCGTTCAGGACCTCGGTGCCACAGTCGACGTGGACCGTGCCAGGGCCCGTCTGCTCCACCCCGGCCACCTCCGAGCCGATCACCAGTGATCCGGCGGGCAGGGAGTCGCGGAGCAGGCGGTTCAAGGTGGAGCGAGGGATGCCCATGATCGGCGTGCCCACTGCCTTCTCCAGCGCCGAGCCGTCCATCCGAGCCAGCCAACGGCCCCGGGGCGTCCTGGTGCCGCCGCTGTACTGGCCTTGCGACGCGTCCCGAACCGCCGCGCCGACGCCGAGTTCGTCGAGTGCCCGCATGCCGTTGGCGGCCAAGGAAATGCCTGCCCCCGCGTCCGCAAGCGTGGCCGCACGCTCGAGGACCGTCACGTCCCATCCGACGCGGTGCAGACCGATCGCGGCGGCCAGCCCGCCGATACCCCCTCCGACCACCACTGCCGTGTTCCCCATGCCGGAGCCCCCTTCTTCTACACCTGTAGAAGACCATCTTATCGCGAGTCTCTACGGGTGTAGAAAGGGGTCATGGCTTCGGATCGGCGCACCCTTCTGGCAGACGCGGCTCTCGACGTGCTCGTCGAAGAAGGCATACGCGGCCTGACTCACCGCGCGGTCGACCGGAAATCCGCCATGCCGCCCGGCACCACCTCGGCCTACTTCCGCACCCGTGCCGCGCTGCTGACCGGACTCGTAACCCGCCTGGTCGAACTCGACCAGGCGGAACTTCAAACGACGGCCGAAGCGCTTGCACCCCTGCGCACCGTGGAGGAGCTGGTGGACGGCATGGTGTTGCTCACCCGACAGCGGCTCACCGGCGAGGGCCGCCGCCGCTCGCTCGCCCGACATGCCTGCGCCGTCGAGAGCGTGCGCGACCCGGAGCTGCGGGAGATCCTCGTGCCCCGCGAGAACGCCGGCCGCGAGGCCGTCCGGTTGTTCCTCACCACGCACGGCGTCACCGACGTCGAGAATCGCACTCACACTCTGCTGACCTGCCTCGACGGACTGGTCTTCGATCGACTGGTGAACGGCGGCGAAGTACCGCGCGAGGCTCTCGACGGCCTGGTCGCCGCCGCGCTGCGTCAGGCCCCGCACGTCCGGACCTCAGTCTGAAACGATCAGTATAGGAGCCGCGCTGCTCGCGGTGCCTGCGAGGCGGCGGCCGCGGTACCAGGTGATCGGCTCGGCTGTGAGGGAGTCCGGCTGCGTCTGCACCCGGCCGCACCCCAAGAGCGGATATCGTGCACGGCCATGGGGGAGCTGATAGTGATCAGGCATGGTCAGACCGAATGGAGCCTGTCGGGTCGGCACGCGGGTCGGACCGATGTTCCGCTGACCGACGCGGGGGAGGCCGCGGCCAGGGCTCTGGCCCCGAGACTGGCCCGCCACCGGCTGGTCGCGGTGTTCAGCAGTCCGTTGAGGCGCGCCATGCGGACTGCCGAACTGGCCGGCCTGACCGGTGCCAAGCCCGATCCCGACCTGTTGGAGTGGGACTATGGCGGCTACGAGGGCCTGACCGCAGAGCAGATCCGCAAGTCAAGGCCAGGCTGGGATCTGTGGCGCGACGGCGTCATTCCGGGCGACACCGACCATCCCGGCGAGCGGCTGGCGCAGGTGGCCGCGCGCACGGACGCGGTGCTTGACCGTATCCGTCCGCTGCTGAGTGACGGCGATGGCGACGTCGCCGTCGTCGCGCACGGCCACTTGGCTCGTGTACTCACCGTGCGCTGGCTCGGCCTCGACGCGTCCGCGAGCCGAATGCTCGGCCACCCGCATCCGGGCACTCTCAGCTTCTTGGCCGCCGAGGACGGCCAGCCCTTCATCTCCGCCTGGAACGTCCCGTAGCCGGAGCCCGCCGCATCATCCCCGACGGCAAGCGGCTGATCAGGGCAGATGGAGAACCGGAAGGCGAGTATCTAGGGTCAGCACGTGGCTTTCATTCTGGTGTGCGAAGACGACGCAGCGGTCCGCGGCGTCCTCAGGCGCGCCCTCGAGCACGACGGCCACACGGTCTCCGTCGCCGCCACGGCCGACAGTCTGCTGCGGCAGCTCTCATCGGTGCCCCAGCTGGTCGTCCTGGATCTCGGGCTGCCGGACGCCGACGGCCGCGACGTCTGCCTGGCGCTGAGGGCTCGCGGTGTCGACGTGCCGGTGCTGATGCTCACGGCCTTGGACGGCCTGCATCACAAGGTGGGTGGGTTCGAGGCCGGCGCCGACGACTACATGACCAAACCCTTCGACATACCGGAACTGCTGGTCCGCGTCCGAGCGCTGCTGCGCCGGGCCACCGTGGCGCCCGCACCGCACGAGGTCGTACTCGATCCGGCGAAGCACGTGGTGACCTACGATTCGGTGAGCATGAGTCTGACCCCGACCGAGTTCCGGCTACTGGGCCGCCTGATCGCCTCACAGGGTGACGCGGTACGCCGCCATGCCCTGGTCGCCGCAGGCTGGCCGCACGGAGCGCAGGTCAGCGACAACACCCTCGACTCCTATGTGCGTCGGCTGCGGGCCAAACTCGGTCCGCTGGGTGTGGCGGAGCGTCTGGCGACCGTCCGCGGCGTGGGCTACCGATGGCAGTGACGGGATTCCGCAGAAGCGTCGTCGCGCTCACCGTGCTGATCGCCACCGCCGTGGTCGCGATCCTGGTCGTGGTCTCGCACGTACTGCTCAGCCGGGTGACGGACGCCGACGCGCACGATCTGGCACATACACGCGCCGAGGCGGTCGCGGCGAACGTCACCGCCAAAGGCGGCCGTGTCGTGCTCACGGAGAACAGCAGCGAGGCGTTGGACGAGGTCGCCTGGGTGTATGCCGACGGCCGCCTGATCGACGGGAACGTACCGCCGAGCGTGGTCGATCGCGTCGAGGAGCTGGCGGACTCGGCGCGCTCGCAGACCGCGACCGTCGGCAGTTACCTCCTGTACGCGCGACGGGTCCCGATCGACGGCCACCACGTCATGGTGATCGTCCGGGTCGACCTCACGCCCTACGAGACCTCCGAGCAGCGCAGCCTGACCTTGTCGCTGATCCTGGGCGGCCTCACGATCCTCCTCGCCGGCGGTGTCGCGCACCTCGTGGTGCACCGCGCGCTGCGAGTCGTGCACGAGATGGCCGCCCTCGCCGACGACTGGGGCCATCACGAACCAGGGCGCCGCTTCAACCTCGGAGTCCCCCGTGACGAGTTCGGCGAACTGGGCCAGACCCTGGACCACCTTTTGGAGCGCGTCGACAACGCGCTGGCGGACGAGCGCCGGCTCACCGACGAGATCGCCCACGAGCTGCGGACACCGCTCACGGTCCTGCGGGGCGAGGCGCAACTGGCGCAGCTCTCCGGCGAGCCGGTGGCGCCGGAGGCGGTACTGAGCGAGGTCGACCGCCTCGATACCGCGATCACGACGATCCTGCGTGCAGCGCGCGCACGGACGGACGACGGGACCCGGTGCGATCTGCGCTCCGCCGCGCGCCAGGCGATCGGCAGCCGCGCGGTCGAGGTCGCCTTCCCGGCGCAGGTCGAGGTGGCCGTGGCGCCCGACGTCGCCGTGTCGCTGCTGTCACCCCTGCTGGAGAACGGCCTGCGGCATGCGAAGTCCCGTGTGTGGATCACCGCGCGCAACCAGGGTGAGGTCATCGTGGTCGACGTCCTGGACGACGGACCCGGGTTCGATCCCGCGGACGTCGACCGGGTCTTCGAAGTCGGTGTGACCGGCGGCGACGGCTACGGGCTCGGACTGCCCGTGGTCCGGCGCATCGCCGCTTCGGCAGGTGTGGAGGTCCGCGCGATCGCGGACGGCCGCGGCCACGTCGAGGTGACACTCCCGGCCGCGCGTGCGACCACGTAGTCAGGTTGCTTGCAGGTTCCCCGCGTAAACCTCCCTGCATGACAACGACAACGGAAGCACGCACACGCAGCGGGCGCCTCATGCTCAACAAGGTCCCCGAGGTCACCATCTGGTTCTGGGTGATCAAGGTCCTGTGCACCACCGTGGGTGAGAGCTTCGCCGACTGGATCAACATGAAACTGGGCGTCGGCCTGGTGAACACGGCCTGGATCTTCACCGCGGTGTTCGTGGTGGTCCTCGCCGTCCAGCTGCGGCTGAAGCGGTACGTCCCCTTCCCCTACTGGCTGACCGTGGTCGTTGTCAGCGTCACGGGCACCCTGTACACCGACATCCTCACCGACCAGCTGAACGTGCCGCTGTGGATCAGTTCCGCGGTCTTCTCCGTGCTGCTCGCGGTCGTCTTCGGCACCTGGTGGCTGCGCGAGCGCACGCTGTCGATCCACTCGGTCACCACGTTCTCGCGGGAGTCGTTCTACTGGCTGACCGTCCTGGTCACCTTCGCGCTCGGCACCGCGACCGGCGACTGGACGCTGGAGCTGACCGGCTGGAGCCCGGGCCTGTCCGTGTTGCTGCCGCTCGGCCTCATCGCGGCGATCACAGCGCTGTGGCGGTACGGCGCCAACCCGGTGCTGTCCTTCTGGCTCGCCTACATCCTGACCCGCCCGCTCGGCGCGAACATCGGTGACTGGCTCGCTTCCCCGAAGGTCGCCCAGAGCCCGGGGGACCCGACCGGTCTCGACCTGGGCACGTTCACCACCAGCCTGATCTTCCTCGGCCTGATCCTGACGACGGTGGTCTACCTGACGGTGACGCGCTCCGACGTGACCGAGACCTACGAGGCGGCCCACGCCGCACACACCACCACCGACCCGCGCAGGGAGCGCGTCGCGCTGGCCGGCTTCGGACTGCTCGCCGTCGCCACCGCGGGTCTCCTCGTCTGGGCCCACGCCCAGCCGCACGTCGGCCCGGCGCCGGAGGCCGACAACACCTCCGCCGTCCAGATGGCTCCCGGCGCGGCGGTGAAGAAGTTCCCGCCCGCCAAGGTCGCCGCCCTGAAGAACCTCGCCTCCACCGCGCTCAAGGACGCCCGCTCGGGGAACGTGAAGGGCGCGCACGCGGCCGCCCAGTCGCTGCGTGACCTGTGGGACGCCGACCAGGCCTCGCTGCAGCCGCTGGACCAGACCGGCTGGACCTCCATCGACGCCCAGATGGACAAGGTGCTCAAGACCTTCGGCATCGACCACTCGAACCCGCCGGAGTCGCCCGCGCAGCAGGAGAAGGAACTGAACGCCCTCCTGACGGACATGGGCTGACCGACCGCACAACGCCCGGCGACGGGTCGAGTGTGCCGCAAACGCCTGTGGGGCGGTCGAAGCCGGCGTCAATGGCTTCGACCGCCCCGCTGCCACTCCGGCCCCATCGACGGCGGCGGTGGACCAGTACCGCTGGAGTCGGTGCTCGGCGTGCGCGGCATCCCGGCGGAATCGGCGGCCACTGCGCGAGCAGCGATCGACCGGCCAACAGGACGTCAAGCGCCACCGGCGGCGGAGACTGCGGCGTGGGTCTGGGTGCGGTCTTGACCAGCGTGCTGTTCCTGACGGTCGTCCTCGGCCCGGTCGGGTACCTGGCCGTGACCCGCAGGGACGTCACTGAGCAGGAGCGGCGTGCCCGGCGCGCGGCCTGACCGGTTCTGACGGGCATTCAGGAAACGTTCAGGTTGCGGCTGCCAGGGTCGGGCACCACGGTTGCCGGTGGCGGCCGATTCATCGCACAGGGCGCTCGTCCCGTTGCGGGGCGGGCGCCCTGCCGTTCAACCGGACAGGAGACCTTGACTTGGAGAAACCAGAGGTCCTCACCGACCACCTCGATGTGGCGAGCACGTCGAGTACGACCAAGTCGGTGATGAAGAAACTGCCCGAAGTCACGCTGGCGTTCTGGATCATGAAGATCGCGGCGACGACTCTGGGCGAGACGGCGGGCGACCTCTTCGCGCAGACCCTGAAGCTCGGCTATTTCCTCACCACGATCGCGCTGTTCCTGGTGTTCGTGGTGACGTTGGTGGTCCAGCTCAGGTCCAGCCACTACAACCCGTTCTTCTACTGGACCGTGATCCTGTCGACCAGCATGGCCGGCACGACATTGTCCGACTTCATGAACCGGGACGCCAGCGCCAAGTACCTCTCGAACGGGGCTACTTCGCTGGGCTGGGGTCCGCAGGGGCTCGGTCTGGGCTATCCGACCGGAGCGGCGATCCTGATCTCGATCCTCGTGGTCATCTTCACCCTCTGGAAGACGAGTGGCATGACCTTCCAGATCCGCGACATCGTCACCTTCCGGGGCGAGGCCCTGTTCTGGTCGGCGATCCTCGTCTCGAACACGCTCGGCACGTCGACGGGCGACTTCCTGTCCGACAGTTCCGGGCTCGGCTACGCCGGCGGCGCGCTGCTGGTCACTGCGGCACTGGCCGTCCTGGTCGCGTTGATGAAGGTGCCCGAGGTGCCGAACGTGCTGCTGTTCTGGATCGCCTTCGTCCTCACCCGCCCGCTGGGAGCGACAGCGGGCGACTTCCTCACCAAGCCGGTCGCCAAGGGCGGCATGGACCTGGGCACGGCGGGTTCGTCGGCTGTTCTGCTGGCCATCCTGTTCGGGCTGATGGCCTACGCACAGGTGCAGGAGCGCCGCCAGACGGACGCGCAGGACGCGGAACCCGCGCCGGTCACCCGAACGGCGGGCTGACCGCGCCCCGGGTGCGTGTGCGGAGTCGTAGGACACATCCCCACCGACAGCGCGGACCAGGCGCCGCGCGAGCTGCAGCCCGAGGCCCGCGCCGTCGTCTCTCCGGGACACCGGGGGCGTCGTCCGCGATGTCAATGGGCCGGGCGCCGGATGCGCGACGCGGCCGATTGGTGGGTCGGGGACTACGGCGATGTCGTCCAGCGCGGGGCTGTTTCGGCCCAGGCGGTGTCCCACGCGGCGAGGTTGCGGCGGTGGAGGATGCGGCTGACGGTGCCGTAGGCGGCGGCTGCGGTGGCGTGGACGGTGAGGGCGGCGATGAAGGCCGATCCCATGGCGCGGTCGCGTATCTGACGGGGGCTCAGGGGCGGGTCCGTGAGCTTTCCGTCGGTGCCGGCCCAGACGCGGATGGTGCTGCCCTTGGGTAGTGCGGGCCGGACGTCGGTGGTGGCGGTGTGAGTGTGCCCGTTGGGGTCGGTGAAGCGGACCTTGGTCGGGTAGCGGGTCTTCTTGGCTTCGGCGGAGCCGGGTTCGGGGTGGCGCCGGGCGTCCTCGAGGAGGGTGGCGATGGTCTGGTGGCGGGTTTCGGCCTGGTGCTGCGCGGTGCGGGTGTAGTGGCCGTAGGCGATGTCGCCGACCAGGAACATGGCGAGGGGAGTGGCTGCCAGCGCGGCCACGACCAGGCCGATTCCGATCCACGCCTGGAGCAGGTCGCCGCGGCGGCGCAGAGGATTGCGCCGCAGCCGCCAGAGCATGACCCGGGGGAGTTCCTGTGGAGGTGGCGGCGGGGGTGTGCGGCCGGGCATGGGTCCTCCTTTCGGCGGCGGACGCAGCGGATGCGGGATGCCGAGGAGATCGGGGACGAGGGCGCGGCCTAGTAGGCAGCCATTGACGAATGGCTGTGACACTCACACGGCTCGTTCCATGCAGACCAGTTGGTCCCGCTCGTCCCACGACTCGGTGACGGTGAATCCGAGCCGCTCGTACAGTGCGATCGCGCCCGCCCGCCACTTCCACACCGAGAGCCGCACCACGCTGACGCCGCTGTCCGCAGCATGCACGAGCGCGGCGCTGACCAGGCTGGACGCGATGCCTTGCCCCCGGAACGCCGGGTCCGTCCAGAGCCTCTTCACCTCGGACCGTCCGTTGGCGGAGGCGGTCACCACCAGGCAGCCCACCGCGGTGCCTCCGCTCAACGCCAGCAGCACGACATCGTCTGCGAACACGGTCTTCGGATCCGCGATCTCAACGCGGTAGCGATCCGGCAACCCATCAACACCGGTGACGGCCTCACCCTTCTCGGCCTGCGTCTGCAGATGGTAGGCCGCCAGCAGATCTGCCGGCCCGTCCTGGGCGGAAGGGGCTCCACCTGGCCAGCGGACGACGGCAACCTCGGGTTGATCAGTCATGACGTGAGCATCGCATGACGCACGAAGTGCACGAAGCAGTGCTCCACGTGCCGGACGAGGCATACAGACGTGTCACGGATGAGGAGTGGGCCCGTAGCCGAAGCGGCTGCGGCAGCAGTGTCAGTTCAAGGTCTGCGTCAGTTCGCTGCGGCTCGGTGTGTGAATGATACGGCCGTACGCTCCGTTGACGATCGGCATGTAGGGCGGGACATGACCGCACTCGATGTCGGCGAGGATCGGCACATGGAGAGAACCGAGTGCGTCGAGGACGGCTTCGTGCTGGGTCAGGGAACGACTGTCGGGTGCGTTGGTCCGGCCGACGAGTACGGCGTTCGCCCGGTCGAAGAATCCGGCGAGCTTCATGCCGTGCAGGTTGCGGCAGATGGTGAATGCATCGTCCTGGGCTGCCTCCACATAGACGAGGAGCCCATCGGGTGATGCGTTGCGAGCGAAGGCCGAGACGTCGAGGTAGGCCGTACCCGCGAGATTGCACAGCGTTTCGATGCAGCCGCCGATCAGCCTTCCCTCGGCCTCCACGTCGCCGCCGCCGTCGAGCCGGGTCCAGGCGCCCGCGGAGTCGAGTGTGTATTCGCGTATGTCGGGGTGGGCAGCGAAGTTGTCGAAGCCGGTGGTCCGGTGGCGACCGGGTGGGGTCTGGGTGAACCGGTGCCCCGACGGTGCTGCGACGATGTCGACCCACGACCGCAGCCCTTCGGGTACTCGGTAGGGCGTGTCCATGAGGTTGTTGCCATGGATGGTCGCCGTCCCGGTGATCAGGGTCAGTGGCGTGATCAGAGTCGACATGTCGGAGAATCCGACAAGCCAGGTGGGCTCTGCCTTCCGCAGCTTGTCCCAGTCGAGCAGTGGGAGCAGGTCGATCGCGGTCTCTCCGCCCCAGGGCGGCACGATGGCCTTGACATTGGGGTCGGTCAGCATCGACATCAGCTCGCTCGCGCGGTCGGTGGCCGAAGCGCTGATGTGTCCGGAGCCGTCCATGCACCGGCCGATGACGACCTCGTATCCGCGGTCCTGAACGTCACGAACGGCGACGTTGAGGCGCTCACGCAGCTCCTTGGCGACCCCGCTCGACGGAGACGTGACACCGACACGGTCACCGGGTCGCAGCGGGGACGGGTATCGAACAGTCATGCGCTGGATTTTGACATGGTGCCGTACCCGAAGGACACCGAGTTCTCACGCGACCGAGGTGGCGCAGCGCATACGCTGCGTGAATGCGTGAGTTGACGTTGCGTATCCGGGTGGCTGCGTATGTGCTGCGTCGGCGACCGGGAGGGTCGGTGGAGTTACTCGTGTTCGACCACGACGCGGACCTGCCGCCCGGCACGCACATCCCGGCGGGGGGTGTGGCCCCACAGGAGTCACTGGAAGAGGCAGTACTGCGGGAAGTCGAGGAGGAGTGCGGGCTGACATGTGTTCGGGTGCTGCGTCCACTCGCGGAGGAACACACCCCGCACCCGATCCGCCGCTTTCCCCGCCACACGACCTTCTTCGAACTGGAGGTGGACGGCGACGTGGAGGTGCCGGATGCGTGGGACCACCACGTGACAGGCGGGGGGCGCGACAACGGCATGACATTCCATTGCCGTTTTGAGCTGCTGCCCCTGGCATTCCCTTTGGCGGACGGTCAGGACGCCTGGCTGGATCGACTGGAGGCATGAGCACCCGGTCCGATCCCTGAAATGGCAGCCGTCGGGTCGGGCGAGCGGCCCTCCATCTGGCGTACGGACCTTGCAGGGCAGCCGGTCGTGGCTTCTCAGGCCATCGCCGGACGGCGTGGGGCCAGGACCAGCGGCCGTGCCTCCTCGGAGTGGACGTGCAGCGACACGGAAGCTCACCTGTAGCAGCCGGACCGCGTCGGGTTCGACAACCGGGACATTGGCGAAGGGCCGGCGACTGGCCGCCGCCGGCTCCGTGCTGGCTTCGTCGGCCGCACCGCTTTCGAGTCGGGGTGGATCCTCGGCCGCGGTCGCAGAGATCAGGCCACCGTGAATCCGTCGAACGTGGCCATGCCCTGCGCGCCGTTCCAGCCGTTGGCCGCGGTCATGAACACCCCGATGTCCTGTATGACGGCGTGGCGGTGCCCACCGTCGTCCAGCTGACGCCGCCCGTGCTGGCCTCCCCGACAACCGTTCCTGTTGGTAAAGGTGACCGTCAACGTCGTGGGCGTACTCTCGGCCGCCGCCGCCGCCCGGTCGGCCGCCGCCGGCTCTGCCCCTTGAACGTCACGGGAGCAGCCTGCGGAGTCAGGCGCGGATGACCTCGACCCCGGCCGCCGTGAACGACTCGGTCAGCTGGTCCGAGGCGGTCTTGTCGGTCACCAGGACGTCGATGTCCTCCACCGGGCAGATGCGGGCGAAGGCCCGGCGGTCCAGCTTGGAGGCGTCGGCGACCGCGATGACCTGCTGCGCGCGGCGGGCCAGCGCCCGGTTGATGCTGGCCTCACCCTCGTGGTGGGCGGTCGCGCCGTGGGCCACGTCGATGGCATCCACCCCGAGGAAGACCTGGTCCAGCGCGATCTCGGCGAGCAGTTCGGTGGCCAGCGGCCCGATCAGCTCGTAGGAGGCCGGCCGGGCCACTCCACCGGTCACCACGAGCTTCACGTGGCGCCGTACGACCAACTCGTTCGCGATGTTCAGAGCATTGGTCACCACCGTGACCGCTGTCTCCGCACCGCCGGAACTCAGATCGGCGCGGGTGGCCAGCGCCCGCGCCACCTCGGTGGTCGTGGTGCCGCCGTTCAGCCCCACCACGGCGCCGGCCTTCACCAGCGCGGCGGCCGCTTGCGCGATCCGCTCCTTCTCCGGAGCGTTGCGCGCGGCCTTGTAGCGCAGGGGCAGATCATAGGCGATCGCGTTGATGACCGCTCCGCCATGCGTGCGGGTGACCATCTGCTGGCGAGCCAACTCGTCGAGGTCGCGCCTGATGGTCGCGGCGGAGACCCCCAACTCCTCTGCGGCCGGCTCGACTTCGATCCGCCCGTCGCGCGTCAGCATCTCGAGCAGCGCGCTCCACCGGGCCTGCGGTGCCGCCATGTCTCACAACTCTCTGTCGGTGGTGCACGCCACGATGTGCGCAGCTCCATGAAATCACAGCGCATGAATGGGTGTTTTATGGACGTCAAACGAGCAAAAGACTGCACCTTTCCCAAGCCTTTCCTGCTCCTTCGCCACCCCCGCCGACCGCAATCGGAGGTTGGGACCGAATTTCTCCTCCGCGACCTTCGACGGCCGCTGGACCCTCCGGAAGATGGCCGACTGCGGGGGAGGGGTGTACTTGACGTATCTGATGGCTCCGGCCACCTGAGCTGCGGCGGGATTGAGGTCTGGGCCGTTGTGCGGATGGTGCTGCAGCCGCCTGGTGAGCCGACGCGGACGCGATGAAACCGCGGTGCATGGCACAGCGTCCTTGTGCCCAAGACCGGAAGATCGTGTCCGAGATACGTCGTCTTGGACCTGTGCGAACGTTTTGAGAGAGGTGGGTTCGAAATGATAAGCCGGAACGGTTCTCTGTATCGCGGTGCCACTGTGGGGATGGCCGCTGCCGCGGTGGCCCTGCTCGCGAGCTGCACGCAGCACGGCAGCACCGCGACCAGCAGTACTCCGAACGCGGCGCACACGCCTACTTCGTCGGCCGTGGCCGCCCCGGCGGCGAGTGCGTCGGCCGGGCAGACGGCCGCCGGCTCTTTGCCCCAGGCTCACGGCTGCCGATCGCTGCCGGCGGCGCCCGCCGTCAAGCTGAGCGTCACGGCGGCCTACCGCAGACACGCTCAACCGCCTCTCACCCACATCGCCCCGGTCAAGGGCACGTTCTACTACGGCAGTTGCAACGGGACCTTCTACGCCGGAACCCGCTTCCAGCTCACTCCCGGCAGCACGGAGGCGGAGCAGGTCGCCCTGCAGGATGACGGAGCGGCGATGAAGTACTTCACCGACCGCCCGGGCGCCGGTTGGCGCTACGTGGCCAGCGACAGTCTCCCCGCCAATGCTCGGGGATGTGCCGCCATCACCCAGATCCCGGCCCACCTCGCCGCCCTGTGGAACGACTGCCGGTCCACGGCAGACCAATGACGATCCGTGGGGGTGATTCACTCGTCGGGTGCTGCTGCTCAGCGCCTCGTCTCGTACCTCGTCAGCACCACGCCGCCGGGAAACGTCCGCGTCTCCACGAGGTTCAGGTTCACCCAGGTGTCCAGCGCGGTGAAGAACGGCGTGCCGCCGCCGACCAGGACCGGATGGGCGGCGATCGCGTACTCGTCGATCAGCCCGGCGCGCATGGCCGCCCCGGCGAGGGTCGCACCGCCGATGTTCATGGGGCGGCCGTCCTCGGCCTTGAGCCGGGTGATCTCGGCGATCGCGTCGCCGGTGACCAGGCGGGTGTTCCAGTCGACCTTGTCGATCGTCGAGGAGAACACCACTTTCGGCGTGTCCCGCCAGTTCCGCGCGAACTCGATCTCCGCCGGGGTGGCGCCCGGCTGCTGGTCGCCGGCCGGCCAGTAGGAACTCATCGTCTCCCACAGCTTGCGCCCGTACAGCGACAGGCCACTCTCCTGCTCGCGGTCGAGCCACCACTGGAACAGCTCGCTGCTCGGCGGTCCGCTCCAGCCGATGTCGTCGCCGGGCGCGGCGATGTAGCCGTCCAGGGTCAGGTTCATGCCGTAGATCAGTTTGCGCATGGCCCAGCCTTCCGTCCGTGGGTGTCCGGCGTATGGACCGGCGCGGCGCGGGAAACTCATCGGTGCTCGATCCGAGCTCGCCGGCACTACTCGGGCTCGGGGCTCAAACCCCCGCACCCGAATCCACTGTGCCTCCTCATGAGATCTGCCGCGCGGGCGACGGCAATTCCTTCTCGACTCGCGCATAATTGAACATGTTCAAATCCTGTGGTGCTCCTGCCATTGTGGGCACACGAGCCGCCGCGGACACGGGAAAGCCCCGACTGGACGGGGGAGACCAGCCGGGGCCGTAAGCGGTGACGTGCGGAGGGCGGTCGCCTCTCGGCGGAGGGCTCCATGAGGCTTCAGCCGAACGATCGTCCCCATGGGCTACAGGTGAGGCCCGGGGACACTGTCCCCTCCGCAGCCACGTCCAGATGAACGGTCAAGCGTTCCAGGGTGTTCCCGGCCTGCTGCCTCTGCGGCGGTGAGCTGGGGCACACCTGCCGGAGAGCTCAGTCGACGAAATCGGCGACCAGGGCGGCGAATTCATCCGGGGTCGCCAGGCGGATGCCGAGGGTTTCGGCCTTGGTGCGCTTGGATCCGGCGCCGTCGCCGGCGACCACCAGGGTGGTCTTCTTGGAGACGCTGGAGGAAGAGCGGCCGCCCGCGCGCTCGATGAGCTCGTTCATCTGGTTGCGGCTGAGATTCTCCAGCACACCGGTCATCGCGCCGGTGACCACGACTGTCATGCCGGCCAGCGGCCCGCCTGCCGCATCCCCGCTCCCATCGGCGCCGGTGTCCTCCGTGGTCGGCGTGGGCGGGGTGGCACCGGGCTCACTCATGTTCACTCCGGCGGCGGCGAGCTTGTCGATGAGCGGGGCGAGTTCGGCCAGTTCGGTGACGATCGAGGGGGCCTTCTCGGTTCCGATGCCCTCGACCTGCTGCATCGTTTCCGCGTCGGCGGCGCGGATGTGGTCCATGGTGGCGAAGTACCGGGCGATGCGGCGGGACATGGAGCGGCCGGTGCCGCGCACCCCGAGCGCGCACAGCACTCGCGACAGCGGCTGCCCCTTGGCCGTGTTGATCGCGGCGAGGAGGTTGTCGGTGCTGGTCTCGCCCATCCGCTCCAGTGCGAGGAGCTGGTCGCGGGTGAGGGTGAACAGGTCGGCGAGATCGGTGACCAGGCCCGCCTCGACGAGCTGGACCACACGGGTGGCGCCCAGGCCTTCGATGTCGAGCTGGTCGCGGCCGGCCGCATAGGAGACAGACGCGACGAGGTGGCAGTTGCGGCCCTGTTCGCACCGCCAGCGTTCCTGGCTGGCATCGATGGCGGATCCGCAGCGCGGGCACACCTCGGGGAAGACGATGGGCTGCTCGCCGCCGGTGCGCAGGTGGGCGACCGGGGCCTCGATGCGGGGGATGACGTCGCCGGCCCGGTGGACCATGACGTGGTCGCCCAGGCGCAGGTCGCGGCGGGTGATGTCGGCCGGGTTGTGGAGAGTGGCGTAGGTGATGGTGGCGCCGTCGATCTCCACCGGCTCCAGCACGGCGCGCGGGGCGATGATGCCGGTGCGGCCCACGTTCCACTCCACCTCGAGCAGCCGCGTGATCTTCTCGACGGCCGGCAGCTTGTAGGCGATCGCCCACCGCGGAGCGCGTGAACCCGACCCTGCAGTCTGCTGGTCGGCGGCCAGGTCAGCCTTGATGACGATCCCGTCGATCCCGAACGGCAACCCCGCCCGCAGCGCGGCGATCTCCTGCACTCGGGCCAGCACCTGCTCCACGGTGTCGGCGGTGACGCCGGGCACCGCGGTGGCAGCGGTGGTGTTGATCCCGAACGCGACGGCGTGCGCCATCAGGTCGCTGTGCGCGCTCGCGGCCAGCCGTGCGGCGAGTTCGGTCTCGGTGTCGGCCATGGGCAGCAGGCCGTAGCCGAAGAACGTCATCGGTACGGTGTAGGAGCGCTCCTTGGCCCGCAGGGTACCCGCAGACGCGCCGCGCGGGTTGGCGAACGGCTGCCCGCCGTGCGCGGTGCGCACCTCGTTGGCGTGCTCGAACTGGGCGGTGGTCATCAGGACTTCGCCCCGCACTTCCACCGTGACCGGCTCGGCGAGTTCGGTCGGCAGGCCCTCGATGGTGCCGATCGCGTGCGAGACGTCCTCCCCGGCCGTCCCGTCCCCCCGGGTGATCAGCTGTCTCAGACGGCCGCTCGTGTAGCGGGCGGCGACCGCGAGCCCGTCCAGCTTCGGCTCGACACTGAACCGCTCGACCTCGTGGCCTATGCGTCGGGCCAGAGAGGCGGCCCAGGAGGTGAATTCCTCCGGCGAGAACACGTTGTCCAGGCTCAACATCGCCACCGTGTGCGGCACATCGCCCTCCACGGCGCCGCCGGCGACCTTGCCCGTCGGCGAATCCGGCAGCACCCGGTCAGGATGTTCGGACTCCCATGCGGCGATGCCCCGCACCAGCCGGTCGTAGGCGTCGTCATCCAGGGGAGAGGAGCCGCCCCCGTAGTAGGCGGCCGACGCCTTCACCGCGTCCTCGACCGCCTGCGCGTAGGCGGCTACATCCGTGATCACAGCTGCAGGTGTTGTCATGCCCTTCATCCTGCCTGCCACCACTGACATTGCCCGATGCGGCGGGACCGCCCCGACGGGTGTCCGATCGCGGCTGCAGGCCACCCCCGAGCCGACGCAGGGAAGACACAGAGAGGATGGCGGGTCGACGACGAAATCGCGGAGCTTGCCACGGCGCGGGCCAGGGACCGCGGCATGAGCGTCGGCGACTACATCGCTGCTCTCGTGCGGGAGGACTTCGGCGGGATGCGGCAGTGAGGCCTGGACGCGGCCAGGCGCTTCCTCGACGAGCACCAGGCGGTCTTCGACGAGGCCGAGGACGCCGACCGCGGCTCCTCAGGGGCACACGCCGCGTAATGGACCTGTACATCGACATCCCCTGGATCCTGCAGGTCGCGGAGGTCGCCGGCGCGGCGGATCCCGCCCCCGACGACTACGGGGTACCCCTGGCCGCCGTTGCCTGCCACAGAGCCGAAATTCTGGAAACTCCCCTTTTTGAGGGCCCCGTGTCGAGGCGGTGCGCCGGGTCGGGCGACGCCACCGCTTAAGGGACTCGCCCAGTGCCCCGGCGGTAGGGGGCCATGTCCTTCGGACACACCCGACTGCCTGAAACAGCCCCGGGCCGTGGCCACCCGCTACGACAAGCGCGGCTATGTCTTCCTCGGTACAGCCACCGCCGCAGCCCTGGTCATCTGGCTCCGGACGTGATCTCCCGGCAACCACTGTGGAAGCTCTCCGTGGTCGTGCCGACCTGGTTTCCGGTGAATCAACGCGCTCGGTGAACAGGGGAGACGCGTCCGGCTCACAGCAGGGCCGTCAGCTTCTCCACGCTGCGGCTGCCCTCACGACGTACGCCCAGGGGGATCAGGGCGGCGCGGGACGGCAGCCGCACGCCACCGGTGAACGCTACCCGCGTGCCCGGGCCTTCGGGCGTCGCCGCCACGCCGATCAGCAGGAACCGGCTCTGCAGCCAGCACCAGCCCGGCCGCTGCACCCCGCGCAGCCGGGCCCGCATTCCGTACCTGCTGCGGGCCAGCGCCTCGACGCGATCGCCCTGTCGGCGGACGACGCGCAGGCGCTCCATGTCGGTCACGACCTGTCCGAACCCGCCCTCCAGGTCGCCCAGCAGAGTCCAGACACGTTCGAACGGTGCGTCGACGTGCGCCTCGGTCACGTGGGCGCCGCGGATGCCGGCGGCCAGGGCGTGCAGGCGGCGTACGGGGTCGAGGTCCGTGGTGGGCCAGAGCTCGTTCATGACGTCCACGCCTTCCGGAAGGTGTCGCGGGCCCGGTGCAGCCGCGACTTGACGGTGCCCGTGCGCACACCGAGCAAGGACGCGGCAGTGCGCTCGTCCAGGCCCTCCACGTCGCGCAGCATCAGCACCGCGCGGTGTTCGGGGGAGAGCCGGTCCAGTACGTCCCTGATGTCGGCGGAGAGTTGGGGGTCACCGCGGGCCGGGAGCGCGCTGAGGTCGGCCGGTACGGTGCGGGCGGCGCGGTGCGCGGTGCGCACCGCTTCGCGCACGGCGATGGCACGGACCCAGCCGTGCAGGGCGGCCGGGTCCTTCAGGGTGCGCAGTGACTTGAAGACAGCCACCAGTGCCTCCTGCGCCGCGTCCGCCCCTTGGTCCAGGGCGATGGGCGCGCAGACGCGACCCACGTACGGAGCGAGGAGGTCCAGGAGTTCGGTCATGGCGAGGGTGTCGCCGCGCTGGGCGGCTCGCACGAGCTGGACCGTCTGCTCATCGCGTCGCTCATCGGGCACGGGCCTCATCCTTCCACCGCGCCACGCGCAGGGCGGCGATGGCCAGGACGGCGCACAGCGGGGTGTAGAGCGCGAGGTTCAGCCAGTAGAAGGGGGTGCCGGTCTCCTTGGCGAACAGCCAGTAGATCCCCGCGAGAGCGCGCAGCGAGAGGCCTGCGGCCACGGCCAGGGTGCCGAGACGGAGGACCGGGTGGCGGGGGCGGCGGGAGTGGGCGAGGACGAAGGCGGACGCAGTGAGGAGGAGGGCGACGAGAGGGAGCAGGATCGGCGGTGTGAACGGTACGTCCGTACCGAGAACCGCTCGGGACAGGCTCCCGTCGTCGGCCGCGGGCCAGGTGGCGCCCGTCGCCCAGTACAGGTGGAGCAGGGCGTCCACGGTGAGCACCGAGGTGACGAGCGCGGCGGCGCGGGTGGGCGCGGGGGCGTTGGTCCGATACGACATGGGTCCTCCTGCGGTGACTTCGGGAATCCGTCCCCCTCCAGAGGAGCCGTCCATGCGAAACGTTCCGTCGCGGTAAGCAAATTCTTCCGAAGCGCGCGAGCCCACCTGGCCCGGCCGACCCGCGTCCGCCCGGGAGACGTGGGCGGGCAGCGCTGGGCCCGACCCGCAGGGTTGTTCACGCGGGTGATGGGTGGCTGGCCGCCGAGTGCGGTGTGGCAGCGGTGACGGTTGTAGGTGTCCAGGAAGTCCGCCAGGGCTACGGTGTGTTCGGGGTTGCTGGTGTAGGGCCGCAGGTAGGCCCACTCGTCGAGCAGGGTGCGGTAGAAGCGTTCGACCTTGCCGTTGGTCTGCGTCCGGTAGGCGCGGGTGAGCTTGCCGGTCGCGCCGAGATCGGCGAGTGCTTGGTGCCAGGCGAAGCCCTTGCGGTAGGGCCAGGCGTTGTCGGTCAGGACCCGCTCGATGTGGTCGAAGCCCATGTTGCTGCGCAGGGGGCGGCCGGCTTGCCGGCCCAGGACCTTGTGGCCTCCGCCGTCGGGGATCCGGCCGAGTTTGCGGTCCTGGCGCAGTCGGCAGACACGGGCCTCTGCGGTCGCAGGGGTGCGGTGCGGTGTCGTTCGAGGTCGGCTGGAGTGGTCGTGCAAGCCAGTGGTGCAAAGGTTGCCGCCGATTTTCCGTCGGGCCGGGGCCGGGAGTGTCGACGGCGGGGGAGAAGGGCTGGATGTGATCGGCCTCCTGCTCGGTGGGTAGTGGGCGGCAGGTGCGGGGTGCGGGGCCCGCCGGTCCGCGGGGTGGAAGTGGGCGGGCCCCGGTGTGGGTGGGCGTAGGTCAAGCGGTGGTGCAGGCGGTGCCGTTCAGGCTGAAGCCGGAGGGCTTGGCGTAGGTGCCGCTGTAGGTGCCCTGGAACCCGAAGGACGCCTGGCCGCCGGCGGTGATCTGCTCGTTGTAGCCGACGTTGCCCGCCGTGACAGCTCCCGATGAGGGAGAGACGTTGGCGTTCCAGGCGCTGGTGATCTGCTGTCCGGAGGGCAGGGCGAAGGCGAGTTTCCAGCCGTTCACCGGGGAGGAACTGGTGTTGGTCACGGTGACATCGGCGGTGAAGCCGCCCTGCCAGACGTTCGTGGCGTAAGCCACCTTGCAGGCCGCGGAACCTCCGGGGCCGCCCGGGTCACCGGAGGAGCCCTTGTTGACGGTCGAGGAGAACGAGGTCAGGGCGAGGCCCGTGCCGTTCTGCCAGGGTTCGAAGCCCGCCTGAACACTCGTCAGGTACCAGCTGTTCTGCGCCAGTCCGCGGGAGACGGCCTGCCGCGCGAAGTCCATGACGTCGAAGGACCAGCTGCTGATCGCCGACGGTGCTACGAACGACAGCACGTCGTTGGAGCCGTTGTTTCCGGACCACACCTGCCACTCGCGCCCGGCCACGGTGGTGGTGCCGACCGGCGATCCCACGGGCTGGACGGATCCGACCCTGTTGAACCAGATCATGATCTCGGTTCGGTTCACGCCGTCGGTGCGGGGCGTGGGGTCGAGCCAGATGTCGTACGCGGCGTCGTACGCCGCGTCGTTCACATAGCTGTAGGAGGTGCTCGTGGGCGCGCTGGAGATGGTGCTGAGCTGGGCGGGGAGGTTGGTCCCGGGCGAGCAGTTGGTGTAGTGGCAGCCGTTGTACACGGACGGGTACGACTTCGGAGCGCCGTTCGTGGGGACGGATCCGTCGGCCTGAGTGATCCTGAACCCGGAGTCGGTGACGGCGATGCACTGCGTGGCGCTGGTGCCCCAGCGGTTGTTCTGGACCACGTAGCGGCCCTGGATGGTCGTCGATCCGAATGGTTCGCAGACCGTGGTGTCGGCCTGAGCCCCCGACGCGGTGGTCAGAAGCGCGGCGAGCGAGACGAGCGAGGTGAGCAGCGCGCCGAGCACACCCCTCGCGCTGTGGGCATGGTGTCGTGAAGGTCGCATGCGGATCCTCTGGGGGGAGGGATGGGGGATGGGGGGAATAGCGGGAGTGCTGCCATGGACGGCGATTGGGAGCGCTCCCATTCCGCGGTTCGGCACGGACACTAGAGACGGTTCAGGTCCATGACAAGACTCTCGACGCAAAGAGGGGCGAGCCGATTTGGGAGCCGCAGGTCAGAAACGGGTCTGCGTCACATCGTGCGACACGAGGAGCGTTCCGCGGGGGTGTCGTCCAGCGACGGTCACGTGGACTCGCGCACCATCAGCTCCGTGCGGAGGATGACGTGCCGCCAGGCCACGGCGCCCTCCTCCATCTCCTCCAGGAGCAGCCGGACCATGGCCCGCCCCATCGCCTCGATCGGCTGCCGGACCGTGGTCAGTCGCGGTGTCGTCCGCTGAGCCAGCGGAAAGTCGTCGAAACCGATCACGGCTACGTCCTCGGGCACCCGCCGCCCAGCCGAGTGCAGAGTCTCCAGAGCTCCCGCGGCCGTGGTGTCCGACGCGGCGAGGACACCGTCGATCTCCGGATGCCGCCGGAGGAGCGCGGCCATGGCACGGCGTCCGCTCTCCGTCGAGAAGTCACCCTCGGCGACGAGGGTCTGCTCGCCCTCCAGGCCCGCCAGGGCCAAAGCCTCCTGGTAGCCGCGCAGCCGGCACTGCGTCACGTACATGTCGGTCGGCCCGGTAATGGTGGCGATCGCTCGGCGGCCCCGCTCCAGCAGATGGGAGACGGCACTGCGGGCTCCGCCGACGTTGTCCACGTCCACGTAACTGACGTACTCGTCGCCGGAGCGGCGGCCCAGCAGCACGGTCGGCAACCGGGCCTCGGCAAGCATGTCCGGCAGTGGATCGCCGGCGTGCACGGACATCAGCAGAACGCCGTCGACCCGGCCGCCGCGCGCGTACTCGAGGAAGCGCTGCCGCTCGGCATCCGAGCGGACCAGGGTCAGCATCAGCTGCATTCCGGTGTCGGACAGCGCGTCCCCGAGCGAGCTGACGATTTCGGAGAAGAAGGGCTCGGCAAACTGCCGCCAGTCCGGTTCCGTCATGACGAGGGCGACCGCGTCGGCCCGCCGCCCGGCCAGGGAACGGGCCGCGAGGTTGGGCACGTACCCCAGTTCCTCGATGGCTCGCTGTACGGTCCGGCGTGTCGACTCCTTCACGCCTGCCGCGTTGTTGATGACGCGGGAGACCGTGCCCCGTCCCACCCCGGCGCGGGCAGCCACCTCCTCCAGCGTCGGCGTCCCCGGGCGCCTTCTGCCCATGACCACCTCCCCCACGAGATCACCGATCTTACGGGGGCGGAGGCGCGAGCACACGACTTTGCCAGGGGCACGGGAACCGGTGAGCGGTCTGGCCGCATGGATCAGGACAGTATGTCGTTTCCCTCCCGGGGGAGTGGGCCTCGCCTGTCGCGGCTGGTCGGAGCTACAGGGCGCTGCGCCTGCCCTGTGCCTTGACCGTCATGGCACGGCATGGACGGCCGACTGGTCAGTTCCCGAGCGTTCACCAGGACCTGTGTGAGCTGGGAGCGCTCCCGTCCACGGCGGGGTGGGCGGGCACGCCTCTTGGGCATCGCCGGTCGGCGGACGCCACCGACGCGCTCCGGTCGGCGTGACGGCCGGGCGGTCCCCTGTGCGGGTGGGGCCGCCCGGCCGGGTGACCCCGTCTCCTTGTGACGGGGTCGCGCACGCGGAGCCAGGCGTGGGCTATTCGAGTAGCTCCGCGTACGAACCCATGGCCAGGGCGATGTCCGCCTGGGCCCAGAACCGGTGGTAGGTGAAGACGGGCGCGGCGCCGCCCTTGAGATAGGCCTCGATCTTCGACCACGCAGGGTCGTTCTTGTAGAAGGACCTCAGCGAGAGGAAGGTGGACGTGGAGTTGATCGCGTCCCCGTTCGGCATCGTGCCGGTCCAGCCGCTGGGCACGTAGACGCTGTCGTTGAACCGGCTGTAGTCGGTGCGGGTTTCGGGGACGGCGATGCCCAGGCTGTCCTGGTAGTTGTTCCACATGCCGTCCAGCAGCGCCTTCGCCGTGGACTTGGCGGTGGCGTCACCGGACTTGGCGCCGTAGTACGTCAGGACCTTGGCGTACGCGGCGGCCACGCCGACGTCGTTGGTGTAGTCGGCGACGGTGACGTGCAGTCCGCTGTTGGAGCCGGGACTCGCGGCGTTCCAGGTGTCGGGCTGGCCGGACCACTGCAGCGTCGAGGGGATCTGGTAGGTGCCGTCCGGGTTGATCGTGGTCTTGGACAGCGCCCACTTGACCCACTTGTCGAGGACCGCCTTGGCCTGCGCGTTCCCCGTCTGCTGGTAGAGCTCGGCGACCCGCTCCATCGACCAGGCCTGGAAGCCGAACCACTGGTTGGACGGCGGGTCGTGGTACACCGGAGCCTCGTCGTAGTACATGCCGTAGAACGTCGACTTCCCAGCCGGTGGCGTCGCGTACCGGCCCGCCCAGCTGTTGGTCGCGCCACCCGCGATCCCACCCTCGGACGACTGCAGCCAGCGGTAGAACTCCAGCTGTCGCTGCAGCGACTTGGACCAGTCCGTCGCCCCGGTGGCCGACTTGGGCTTCAGGTCGGCGTAGGAGCTGAGCGCGAAGGCGGCCAGCGGGTTCTGGTAGCCGCTGTGGGCGTAACTGGAGCCGATGCGCCAGGCCCAGCCGCCGCTCGTGTCGGTCGAGCCGCCCCATGCGTAGTACCAGGACAGCAGGTAGTGCGAGGCGTCCTTGCCGGTGCCGGCCGGGCAGGTGGACGGACCGACACAGTTGCCGATCTTCTTGAAGTACTTGTCGTACATGGCGTAGCGCAGGTAGTCGCCCATCTTCGCGGCCTTGCCGACGGTCGCGGAGACGTCACTGCCCTTGCCCTGCTGCTTGGCCCACACGTCGGCCCAGTACGCGGCCTGCACGGCACGTGCGTCGGCGTCCGGGGCGTCGGTGAACTTCCACTGCTTGGCGTACGACGAGTCGCCGGTGAAGAGGTCCAGGTAGCCGTTCTTGCCGCCGTACTTGAAGGCGTCGCAGGTCGGCTGCGGCACCGTCTCCCACACCGACTCCTGCGGACCGCGCTGGAAGGTGTTGATGTACGACGGACCCTTCGCCGTCGGACCGCCCTCGCAGGTGCCGCCCGGCGTGTTGCCGTAGCCGTAGGTGTTGTCGACGTCCTGCAGCCAGTGCATGCCGTAGACATCGTCCGTGTTGTACGTCGACTTCAGCTCACTGGCGAGGGGGTCCGAACCGACCGACACGGAAGGGTCGAGCTTCGACGGATACTGGTCCGGCGTGTCCTCCTCGGGAGCGTAGGTGGCCGGCTTGGAGGCGTTGTAGAAGGAGTTGGTCGGCTGGTCGGCGTGGGTGGGGATCATGTACTTCTCCATGAGGGCCCACGCGCCGTTGAACTTGGACCAGTCACCGGTGACCTTGCCGTACATCGCCTGCAGCCAGAGCAGATAGCTGTAGGCCTCCGAGGTGGTCTCGTGGCCCTGGTCCGGGGCCTCGACGATCAGCGTCTCCACCGAGTGGTACGGGATGCCGTCGGGGGAGAAGTAGCCGTTCGCCGGGTTGGTGATCTTCCCGTAGAGGTCCAGGAAGCGGGCGTCGTACGCCTTCGTGCCGCCGATCTGCGTCACGGTGACCGTCGCCTTGGACAACCCGGCGGCCGTCGACTCGAAGGACGCCGAGCCGGTGCCGGAGCTGTCGGCGGTGATGGTCACCTTCTGCGGAGTGCTCCAGTTCGACGGCGTGAAGGTGAGCGAGGCGCCGCCGGTCACCGACAGGCCCGAATTGCCGCCCGCTCGCGTGGTGTTGACGGTGACGTTCGAGGATGGCTGGGTGGACAGCTTCACCTCGTACGTGCCTGATTTGCCCTGCTGTACGGCGAGCTGGTTCGTCGACGCCACCACGGCGGGACCCGAGGCGACCGTGATGCCGACGGGGGTCGACTCGGCGGACGCGCCCAGGCTGTCGTAGGCCTTCGCCACCAGTGAATGATTGCCCACGGTCAAACCGGAGGCGGAGAGCGTGAAGGGCGCGCTGGTGTCCGTGCCCAGCAGGGTCGTGTCGTCGTAGAACTCGACCTTGCTGATCGTCGCGTTGTCGGCCGCCGCCGCGGTGGCCGCGAGCGGGACCGCGTCGCCCTGCGTGTAGACCGCGCCCGCGGTGGGGCTGGTCAGCACGGTGACCGGCGGCTGATGCGCGCCGGCGCAGGTCGTACCGTTGATCGCGAAGCTGGTCGGGGCGGTGTTGGCGCCGCTGTAACTGAACTGCGCGCCGGTCGAGACGGCGGCACCCGCCGCGATCGTGCCGTTGTACGAGGCGTTCTTGACGGTGACCGCCGAGCCGGACTGCGACCAGGTGCCGTTCCAGCCGTTGCTGAGCTTCTGGTTGCCCGAGTAGTCGTACGTCAGCGTCCAGCCGTCGATCGCGGCGGTCCCGCGGTTGGTGATGGTGAGGTCGGCGGTGAAGCCGGAGCCCCAGTCGTTGGTCTTGTAGTCGACGCTGCACTGAACAGCGGCCGCCTGCGCGGTGGTTGCGCCGGCGGCGAGCATCGACAGGGGCAGGGCGAACGCTGCCGCCAGGGCGGTCCACATCCGCCGTACGGCTCTGCGTTTACGTCCGGGATCCATGTGCTGGTTCCTCCTTGATCACGCGACTCGTGGGGAGAGGTCAAGACTTGAAACCAGTGGGAGCGCTCCCATCGTGGAGATGGAGGCGGACGCGGTCAAGACGTTGAGGAGTTGAAAGTTCAAAACGGCTCGTCGAACCGAAATATTTCGCAGGACCCCTATGAAACCCGCCCAGTTGACGCTACGTTCGTCCGCACCAGTGGGAGCGGTTCCATTCAGTCGACGCGTCCGTCACGGCGCGCCAAGCTGCAAGGAGTCGCTCATGCGACACCCCCCGCGTTCAGTACTTTTAGTCGTCGCCTGCGCCTCCGTGCTTGTCGGGGCCATGACCATTCCCGTGGTGACGGCGCAGGGAGCGCAACCCGCCTGCTCGGTGGAGTACTCGGTCACCAGCCAGTGGGGCAACGGCTTCCAGGGTTCCGTGAAGATCACCAACAACGCGGCTGCGCTGAGCAGTTGGAGCCTCAGCTTCGACTTCACAGGCGGTCAGAAGGTCACCCAGGGCTGGAACGCCAAGTGGTCCCAGTCCGGCACCACCGTGACCGCCGGCAACGAGAGCTGGAACGGCTCCCTCGGCTCCGGGGCGAGTGTCAGCGCAGGCTTCGTCGGCTCCTGGTCGGGCAGCAACGCCGGGCCGGTGGCTTTCCAGCTCAACGGCACGACCTGCAACGTCGACACCGATCCCACCGCACCGCCGCCGACCGGTCCGCCGCCGACCGATCCACCACCGTCGAACGGCACCGCGCCCGCGCTGCATGTGTCGGGCAGCAAGCTCCTGGATGCCGACGGCACAACGCGCCGACTGCTCGGCGTGAACCGCTCCGGCGGCGAGTTCATGTGCGTACAGGGCCGCGGCATCTGGGACGGACCGATGGACGACGCGGCGATGAAAGCGATCACCGACTGGAAGGCGGGCGCGATCCGCATCCCGCTCAACGAGGAATGCTGGCTGGGACTTTCCAACATCAAGCCCGAGTTCGGCGGCGCCAACTACATCGATGCCGTCAAGGAGGTGGTCGCTCGAGCCGAGGCGCACGGGCTGACGCCGATTCTCGATCTGCACTGGACGTACGGTCAGTACACCGGTGACTCGGCCGGCTGCCCGGACGTGCACGCCAGCTGCCAGAAGCCCATGCCGGACGCGCGGTACGCACCGTCGTTCTGGTCCTCGGTCGCAGGCGTCTTCAAGGACGACCGGGCGGTGGTGTTCGACCTGTTCAACGAGCCCTACCCGGACCGGGCGACCGCCGGTGCGACGGATGCCTGGAAGTGCTGGCGGGACGGCGGCACCTGCCCGGGAATCTCCTACGAGGTCGCCGGCATGCAGGATCTGGTCGACGCCGTACGCGGGGCGGGTGCGAAGAACGTCGTCATGGCCGGCGGGCTCGCCTACTCCAACGACCTCAGCCAGTGGCTGACGTACAAACCTGCCGACCCTGTGGGCAATCTCGCCGCCGCGTACCACGTCTACAACTTCAACGCCTGCGTAAGCGCCGGCTGCTGGAACTCCACCCTCGCGCCGGTCGCCGCCCAAGTGCCGCTGGTCGCCGGGGAGATCGGCGAGAACACCTGCTCCCACTCCTTCACCGACCAGGTCATGAAGTGGTTCGACGACCACAGCCTGTCCTACCTGGGCTGGACCTGGAACACCTGGGACTGCTCCTCCGGTCCCTCCCTGATCTCCGCCTACGACGGAACACCCACCGCGTACGGCGTCGGGCTGCGTGACCACCTGCGCGCCCTCACCCCGTAACTCCCCACGGAAGAAGGAAACCCGCACTCATGAGTCACACCAGGACATCGCTGCTCGCAGCCCTGACGCTGGTCGCCGGGCTGTCGGGGACGGCGCTCGTCGTCGGCCAGGCCGGCGCGGCGACCTCGGCCATCCCCTGCACCGTCGACTACAAGATCCAGAGCCAGTGGGACACCGGCTTCACCGCCGCCGTGACCGTCACCAACAACGCGGCCGCCAAGTCGGCTTGGTCGGTGAAGTGGTCGTACGCCGGAAACCAGAAGATCACCAACTTCTGGAACTCGAAGATCAGCCAGAACGGCGCCGATGTCACCGCGGCGAACGAGAGCTACAACGGCGCCCTCGCGAGCGGCGGCTCGGTCAGCTTCGGCTTCAACGGCTCCTACAGCGGCACCAACAGCGTGCCCGCCACGTTCACACTCGACGGCGTCACCTGCAACGTCGACAGTGGCGGCGGCACCGGCGGAGGTACCGGGGGCGACACCGGCGGAGGTACCGGGGGCGACACCGGCGGAGGTACCGGCGGGGGGACCGGCGGCGGAGGTGGCGGTGGCGACACCGGTAACCGCGTCGACAACCCCTATGTCGGCGCCAAGGTGTACGTGAACCCCGAGTGGTCGGCGAAGGCCGCCGCCGAACCGGGCGGCAGCCGCATCTCCAACCAGCCCACTGCCGTCTGGCTCGACCGTATCGCCGCGATCAACGGCGTCAACGGCGGTATGGGCCTGCGCGCGCACCTGGACGAGGCATTGAAGCAGAAGGGCTCCGGCGACCTGGTCGTCCAGCTCGTCATCTATGACCTGCCCGGCCGCGACTGCGCAGCTCTGGCCTCGAACGGCGAACTCGGACCGAACGACCTCGACAAGTACAAGTCCCAGTACATCGACCCCATCGCCGCGGTCATCTCCGACCCGAAGTACGCGGGGCTGCGGATCGCCACCGTCATCGAACCCGACTCGCTGCCCAACCTGGTCACCAACGCCGGCGGCACCCCCACCACCACCGACGCCTGCGTGACCATGAAGAGCAACGGCAACTACGAGAAGGGCGTGTCGTACGCCCTGGACAAGCTCGGCGCCATCCCGAACGTCTACAACTACATCGACGCCGGTCACCACGGCTGGCTCGGCTGGGACTCCAACCTCGGCCCCGCCGTCCAGGAGTTCGCCAAGGTCGCCACCAGCAACGGTGCAAGCGTCAATGACGTCGCCGGCTTCATCGTCAACACCGCCAACTACAGCCCCGTCAAGGAGCCCAACTTCAAGATCACAGACACCGTCAACGGCCAGACGGTGCGCCAGTCCAAGTGGGTGGACTGGAACCAGTACGTGGACGAGCAGTCCTTCGCCCAGGCGATGCGCGACAAGCTCGTCGCGGCCGGCTTCAACTCCGGTATCGGCATGCTGATCGACACCTCCCGCGACGGCTGGGGCGGCTCCGCCCGGCCCACCGGCCCCGGCCCGCAGACCTCCGTCGACGACTACGTCAACGGCAGCCGCATCGACCGGCGCATCCACGCCGGCAACTGGTGCAACCAGAGCGGCGCCGGACTTGGTCAGCGGCCCACCGCGGCACCCGCTGCCGGCATAGATGCCTACGTGTGGGTCAAGCCGCCGGGGGAGTCCGACGGCTCCAGCTCCGCCGTCTCCAACGACGAGGGCAAGGGCTTCGACCGCATGTGTGACCCCACCTACGGTGGCAACGCCCGCAACGGCAACAACCCCACCGGCGCCCTGCCGAACGCACCGCTGGCGGGGCACTGGTTCTCCGCCCAGTTCCAGCAGCTCATGCAGAACGCCTACCCGCCGCTGTCATGACCCGCTGACGCGGTGACTTCGTCGGGGCCCGGCCGCTCAAGGCCGTGGCCCCGGCGAATCGCGCGCTCAGAGCGAGCACGCGTGAACGGGCGGCTCGGGTGAGGCCGCGGCGCTCTCTGTCCCGCGCACCCCCACCCTTTGACCGGCTGACTGGGGCCTGCTGCCGCAGCTGTCACAGACAGACCGGGACCCAGACCGTGACGACGCAGTTGGCGACACCCTCGTCGCCGCCGGCGGCGGGTGTCTTCGAGACGACGTGCGAGGCGAGCGACGCGGGGGCGGCGAACGCGGCCGTCGCCGACCCTGCTGCAAGAGCAAAGACCAAGGCGGCACTCACTGTGAGTGTTCGCAGAATGGCTTTCTCCGGCCAGGACATCTGTGTGTTCATAGGGATACCGTGCCCCGCGGCCCGCCATGACTCATCGGAAGATCACCCGAACGGGTTTCTCAAGCTTCGGATCGTGGGCGCTGCGGCCCCGGGCCAAGGTGTGGTCGGGGGCCTGGCCGTGCGCCCGCCGCCGGAGAAGCAGTTGTTGCGGTCTGGCTGGATGGGACCGGGCAGCCGGTTGCGCGGGTGCGTCCGTGCGGCGGCGACCGGGCGAGCGGTGCTCAGTTGCGCTCGTCGGTCACTGACGCCGGCGGCTCCACCGACCGCCCTCGAGCCTGGTGTCAGGCACGGGGGCCGACGTGACGGTGAGGATGCCCCGCCGGCCCGGTTTGCGGGCCGTCGCGCCTCGACGTTGCGGTGTGCGGGCCTGTGCCCTGGAGGACGCCTGCGGGCTGCAGCATCCGCCGCGCCCAGCGGATCGCTGGGCTCCACGCCTGCGGCCTCTTCGCCGGTGTTGACCCCGGGGGAAGGACACTGCCGGGGGCTTGGAGCCCTACTGCGCCTGTTTCGGATGGGGCCGACAGAAGCCGCCCCTGCAGCGCGGCAACGGTCTCCACCATGCAGTCCAGGCCGTCGCCCACATGCACAACCTCGCCCTCGCATCATGACCACAAGACCGCAATCACAGGCCCTGACCTGCCCGAACACGGCCTTGTGCAACACCCTTTAGAACTCCTGACGAATGATCTCCGGCGTGCTTGGAGCGCTCTCAGCCTGACGATCTGGGGGCGCGCCGTGCCGCCCATGCGCGGCAAGCACGGCAGGCCCCGGCGCCGCCCGTACGTGGTGCTGGGCGACCGCGGCTACGACCACGACAAGTACCGCCGCTGGGGGTTCCGCCGCATGTGCATTCGCTGGGAGATCCGCGCCGACATTCACGAAATGTTCAGCAACTCCGCGCGAGGCAGTGCCCTCCCGCACTCCGGCCGCAGGGGCGACGAGCCTGATCCCGCCGTGTCCCAGCGACTGTGCCGACCAGTCCAGCTTTCCGGCACGGTGCAGCTCGGTCAGCAGCAACTGGTGCAGCCGGTCCCACACCCCCGGTTTTGTGCCAGTTCCGCAGCCGGCGCCAGCTCGTCATCCCGGAGACTCCCGCAGCTGACGGCCTGGAAAATAGGGTGCGGTCGGCTGAGCTGGAGTGATACGTAAGCGATGTGACAGAGAGTCTTGAGTATGCCGCCCTGCTGCACCTGATCGACGAGCGGTCGGCCGCGTTCCGGAGTGCGGTTGCCGCCGCGCCCAGCCTTGACGTGCCGGTGCCGTCCTGCCCCGAGTGGACGTTGTTCGATCTGGTGCAGCACCTGGGTACGGGCCAGCGCTGGTGGGCCGCGATCGTCGCCGCGGGCCCGGCCGAGGCTCCGCCGGCCAAGGATGCCGCGGAGGTGCCGCGGGAGCTCGAGGCACTGCTGGCCTGGTACGCCGAGTCGAACGAACTGCTGCTGAGTGCGCTGCGCGAGGCCGGCCCGGAGCGCGAGTGCTGGACTTGGTGGCGTGCCGGCGTGTCGCCGGCGAATGCCTGGGGCGTTGCCCGGCGCCGGGTGCACGAGGTGCTGGTGCACACCTACGACGCCCAGCTCGCCACAGGCGCCGTGCAGCCGATCCCGGCGGACCTCGCGATCGACGGCGTGGCCGAGTTTCTCGACACCTGCAACTCCACCCCGGCGGCCTGGCCGCACGAGGCCGCCACCATCCACTACCACGCCGCCGAGGGCCGCTCCTGGCTCCTCGCGCTGGACGGCACCGGCGCCTGGCCCGCACCCCTCACGGACGACGCCGCGCCCCCGTCCGCTTCGGCCACGGGCACGGCTGAGCAGCTGCTGCTCTTCGTCTGGGGCCGCCTCACGCTGAGCGACCTGAAGATCGAGGGTGACCGGAAGGTGTTTGAGCAGCTGATCGCCTGGGAGCCGGAGGAGTAGCCAGTCGATACCTCCCGCGGACGGCCTCGATGACGTCCGCGTCGGCGAACCGCGCGAACAGCTGCGCCTCCGTGCGGCGGACGGCCAGTACGGACTCGTACAGCTCGGGCCCGAGCGCCTCCCGCACCACTGCCGACCCAGCCGGGAACGGGATAGGGCTACGAGCTGGTTCTCTGCCAGGCGCTCCTGTTCCGGTCGCGAACAGCGTCTCGAACTGAGGCGCTCACCTGGGAATTCGCCGAACGTGGGGCGGCTTGCGCCTGCTCGCGTGCTCCGGCCAAAGTGCACGTGACCAAGACGAAGGCCGTGAGGGGGAGTCGGCTGCATGATGCAGTCCGGAGGGAAGCGTCACGTTTCCGAGGAGGCTTCTCCGTGTGCCTGACTGTCCGCGACGAGTCGTCCGAACTCACCGACGCGGGACAGGCGGTGAAGTCCCCGGTGGACCTGACGCTGCTGCCTGAGCAACGCGGTGGGCACGGCGCGATGCGCTGCGGCCTGAACCACGGCGGGATCGATGTCGGCCGTGGTTCAGGCCGTGCCGGCCGGGATGCCGCTTCCGCGTGGCGACGACGGGCGTCTGGTCCTGGCGTTCGATGAGTCGTCGTGGCTTCGCTCGGACGGGCAGCAGCTTCTCACCCTGGGCAACCCCCACGTCCCTGATCTCGGCTGGTGAATCGAGGGCGGTCGAGCCACTCGGCGGGGTGAGCCGGCCATGGGCCTGAGCCTCGCGCAAGGTCGTGCCGAGTCCTTGGGGCCGCGGACGGAGTGGAGGATGTCGTAGGCGAGGGGCAGGGCCGTCGGCCGTCACCGAGCAGCCGTTGGATTTACAGTCCCCTTTCACTGCGGATGGAAAGTGACTTCCGGGTAGGCGGGCTCCCGCGGTCAGCCGGGCTGAGGGGAAAAGAACGGCAAGCGGGGTGCCCCGGCGAGCGGCGGCAGGCGTCGGACGCTGACCTTGCCATGAATTCCCTGTGTACTAGCTGTGCATCTACTCTACGTGCCGAAATGTTCGAGGGGTGATGAACGGAGGCATGCCGATTAAAGGCAGGCCCAGGATGTTTTCAAAGCTTCACCTCGTTCCGGTGAGAAGTTCCTTCAATATGGCCGCTTTGGCGTGGGGGACACTCGTGAGTGACGAAGACTGCCGAGCATGGCTACAACAGTCCTCGACCCGACCGTCCCCACCGGCGCGATCCGTCGCGCTCCATGGAGATCGCCGGTGGGCCAACCGGCGCACGCACGGCCCGCTCTTCTGGTCATCACTGTGCTCGCCGCCACGCTCTATGCGTGGGGGATCGACCACAGCCAGTACCACACGTTCTACGCGAACGCCGCGCGCAGCATGACCGAGAACTGGAAGGCGTTCTTCTACGGTTCCTTCGACCCGGGCAATTCCATCACGCTGGATAAACTGCCTGGATTCCTCTGGCCGCAAGCCATTTCAGCCCGCATTTTCGGATTTCACCCCTGGGCGCTGACGCTTCCTCAGGTGATCGAGGGAGTGGCCAGCCTCCTTGTGCTCCACCGGGTGGTCCGCCGCTGGGCCGGGGTCAACGCGGCGCTGATCGCCGCCACGGCGTTTCTGGTCACGCCGGTCGCCGTGGGCCTGTTCCGCACCGCGGTGGAGGATCCGCTGTTCACGCTCTGCGTGCTACTGGCCGCGGAGGCCACCCAACGTGCCACGGAAGCAGGCCGGTTGCGTCCGCTTGTCATGGCGGGGGTATGGGTAGGCATCGGCTTCCAGTCCAAGATGCTGGAGGCGTGGGCGGTGCTGCCCGCGCTGGCGCTGGTGTACCTGATCTCGGCGCCGATCGCGCTGCGCAAGCGGCTGGCGCACCTCGCAGTGTCCGCCGTCGTGATGGCCGCGGTCTCCTGCTCCTGGATGCTCGCGGTCACCCTCACCCCGGCCGAGGATCGGCCGTATGTGGACGGCACCACGAACAACTCCGCTTTCAGCATGGTCGTGGGCTACAACTTTCTGAACCGCTTCTCGTCGCTGGGAATCAGCGCCGCCTCCACCGGCAGCATCAGCGCCACCCAGGGCGGCGGCCACGGAGGCGGCCGGCACGGCGCGGCCCAGGACGGTGGCCAGTTGGGAGCGACCGCGCCCAGTCTGCCCGGCACGGCTGGGACGGGACAGCACTCGGGCGCGGGCCACCGCGCTTCCGGGGCTTACCGCCGTGGTGGACAAGGCGGCTTCGGCGGTGCCTCCGGTTCGGATTCCGCCTCGGGGCAGCACTTCGGTTCAGGTTCCGCTTCCGGACAGTGGGCCGGAGGTGCCGCTCAGCAGACGGCCGGGCAGCAGTCGGCCGCCGGGCACGGTGGCCTGCAGGGTCATGGCGGCGGAGGCGGCGGTTGGGGCGGTGACCAGAACGGCTGGTCGAAGATGTTCGGCTCGTCGCTCGCCTCGCAGACCGGCTGGCTCTACCCGCTGGCCGCCATCGCCATCGCCTGCGGCCTGTGGTGGCGCCGCAGCAAGCCCCGTACGGACCGGATCCGCATCGGCTTCGTCATGTGGGGCACCTGGCTGGCCACGTACTTCCTGGTCTTCAGCGCGGGCAGCGTCGGCGGCCACACGTACTACATGGGTGTGATCGCGGTGCCGCTGGCGGCGCTCGCCGGTGGTGGTATGACGCTGCTGTGGCACGCGTACCGGGCCGGTGGCCGCCGCGCCTGGGTGCTGCCCGGTACGGTCGCCGCGACGGCCGCGTGGGGTGTGTACATAGCCATCGGGTTCCCGACCTTCCTGCCGTGGCTGGCGCCCGCCGTGGGCGTGCTCGCGGTGGCCGCCGTCGTGCTGCTCGTCCTCGCCCGCACCGGCGTCCGGTCCGGCGGGCGGCTCACCCTCGCCGCTCTCGCCGCGTCGCTGGCGGCGGTGCTGTTCGCGCCCAGCGCGTGGGCGGTGCAGGTGTTCAACCCGTCGTACGGCAGCTCCGGCATGGGCTCGGTCGGTCCGTCCGGCGGCAGAGGCGGCGGAGGCGGTAGCCACGGCCAGTCGGAACTGGCGGCCGGCCGGATGGGCCAGTCCCCGTGGGGCGGCGCCCGCGGCAAGGACGCGGCGCACGGTGGCGGCATGGGCGGCTTCGGCGACGGTCAACTGACCCCGCAGCAGCAGGAGTTGCTGAGTTTCACGACCGCCCACCGAGGTTCCGCGCAGTACGTGTTCGCCACCACAAGCTGGAGCGGCGCCTCCCCGTACATCCTCGCCAAGGGCGCCGACGTGCTTCCGCTGGGTGGCTTCACCGGCCAGGTGCCGTTCCCCTCGCCGAGTCAGTTCGAGGAGTTGGTGAACTCGGGCAAGCTCAAGTACCTACTGGTCGGCGGGAGCAGCCGGGGCATGGGCGCGATGTTCGGCAACAGCGCCGCCGGTACGACGAGCACCACCCGGATCACCCATTGGGTCGAGTCCGCCTGCACCCTGGTCCCGGCCTCGGCCTACGGCGGAACGCAGTCGTCGGCGGCTGCCACCAACGGGTTCTCCGGACCCGGTAGGGGTGAGGCCAGTGCGACGCAGACCCTCTACGAGTGCGGCACCACCCGCCAACCGGGCCAGTAGTTGGTCCCTGGCTTGCGACGGTGAGGATCGCGGGACGCTTGGGCGGTCCTTCGTTCGGCTTCGCCGTGCGTGTCGTACCGGTTCCTTCGCTTGGGACAGGCAGGGGGAGACACCGGCCTCGGCGGAGACGGGCCGCGGGCGGGTGCGGCAGCGTTCCACGAGCAGTAGGCGCCCCTCGATGTTCAAGGAGGCGTTCGCATCGCCACTACGCCTACGGCAACCGGGGCACGGCCGACAAGCTCGGTTGGTGGTACCTGATCGGGTCGTACGACTCCGGCTTCGTCGACTACTGCGACAGCCACGGCATGAGCATCAAGGGATCGTTCACCGACCCGTTCACCGGCTACCAGCTCGGCTCCGAGCATATGATGGCCACGGCCAACGCCCACCTGCTGACGAACCAGCCGGACAACAAGAAGTCCGCGAACGTCGGCGGCTGGGCCGGTGATGTGCCCGGCGTCGCCTCGTCCTTCGGGTTCGACGACCTCATTGAGGACGCGGACGGCTATCTGCTCGTCAGGGCGGTGTTCGGCGGCAAGAACATCGTCGACGCGGTGAAGGACCACTACAACGGCAGTGGCGCCTGACCCGCTTCAACGCCTACTTCACGGGGCGCTGGGGCAACGCCTCGGGAGAAGCACGCGCGCTACGAGCAGGCGGCGCGCGCCCGCTCGGGAAGCTGACAGCAACAGAGAGCCAGGCAGAAGGCATGAGGGCATGAGGGCATGAGGCCATGAAGGCACTAGGACTCCTCACGGTCATCGCCGTACTCGGCGCATGGCTGGTGTGGAACGCGTGGAACGTGTTCCGCCTCGTCATCGGCGTACGGGACGGCTCGTGGCGGCGCCCCATGTGGTGGACCCGCCTGTGCTCCGTCGCGCTCTTCGCCGGCGTCGCCGCATGGATCCGAGGCCTGTTCGCCACCGGCCTGGACATCCGCAAGACCTGCCTCTTCGTCCACCACGAGCGCTACGACGAGGCGTCCCGGCGTACCCACGCCGCCGAATTCGACAAGATCTTCCCGCTGCACAACATGTGCAACGCGCACGCGGACCTGGTCCCCGCTTGGGTCAACCCGACGATCGCGGTCTGCGGAGTCGTCGCACTGGCCGCCGCCGCGGTCCTGCTGTGGTTCGTGACCGCACACGCCATCAGACTTTCCCCACCTGCGAGAAAGGAGCACCAGTCACGACCTTGACTGGTCTGTCACGCCGCCGATTCATGGGCGCCGCGTCCTCGGCCGCCGCCACGGCGGCGCTCATCCACGTCGGTGGTGCGGGTACGGCAGTGGCCCCCACAGGCAAGGGAGCCGAGCCCCACGCCTGGAAGGGAAGTCCCGCAATGGCTGGCCCGTCCTCGCGCAGGCCCCCCAGCCACCGCATCGAGGGCAGCGGCCAGACGGTGCGTCTGGCGGAGGGCGACGCATCGGTGGTTCTCCTCCATGTCGCCCGCCGCTTCCACTACGAGATCGACTCCCTGCGAGCGGGGGACGTGCACGGCTGGACGGCCGACGCGGAGGTGACGCAGCCCTACGAATCGAACTATCTGTCGGGCAGCGCCCTGATGATCCGCCCGCTCTGCTACCCCGGCGGCTCGAAGGGCAACTTCTACCCGAACGAACTGGTCGTCATCCGCGCCATCCTCAGCGAGCTCGACGGCACAGTGGCCTGGGGCGGCGACTTCGAGGTACCCAAGGAATCCCACTTCGTACTTTCGTACTCACGCTCCGCCCCGGCCACCCTCGCCTCAAGGGTGTGGCCCGCAAGGTCCAGGGCTGGTGGACGGGCCCCGGAAACTACGGCGCGGGCGCGACCGACGCCTTCGACCCGCGCTGTCGCAAGGCAGCTCGCGCGTTTGAGCGGCGCACAGCGAACTGAACCGGATCTGCGCCTGAAGTGGGGGCGGGCCGACCCGGCCTGCCCTCGGGCAGGTTACAAGCCGTGTGCGGCATGTGCGCAGAGGCGTGGACGTACGGACGGCTCGGCGGACCCGGCAGCGGGTGGCTGCGACGCAGTGGGGATAGCGACCGTTGCCGGGTGCGGGCCTGCCGTCATCGGCGGGCTTCGCGGAACGACGCTACGGAAGCGCCGTACCCGAACGCCTCGTGAAGCGGCACCGGGACGGCATTGCCCGCGCTCGGCGAAGTAGTCAAGCCGCCGGTCGGTGAGCGGGGATTGTGACTCCGGGATGTTCTCCATCCGCATATGGGACCAGCAGCCGCACCGGCCTCACTTGGCGTCTTCGTACTGCACCTTGCCCGCATGCCGAGCGAAGGAATTCACTGGGCCAGAGCCGGCTCGGACGACGGCTGCCACTCCCGCCTGATCAGCCCGTAGACCCACGAGTCAGAGACCTCGCCGTTGACGATGCAGTCTTCCCGCAGCGTCCCTTCGCGCACGAAGCCGAGCTTTTCCAGTACGCGGGCAGAAGCCAGGTTGCGGGTATCGGTCTCGGCTTGGACGCGGTTGAGGTCCAGTGTGTCGTATGCCCACCGCAGCAGGGCGTGCGCGGCCTCGGTCGCGTAGCCGTGGCCCCATGCTGCGTCGTGGAAGCAGTAGCCGAGCGATGCGCTGCGGTAGTCCGGATTCCACCCGGTCAGGCTGCACCAGCCGATGAACGCCCTGTCGGAGCCACGATCTACGGCCAGCCGCGCCCCGGTGCCCTCCTGTGCCATCTGCCGGCAAGCCGTGATGAACTTCTCGGCGCGCACGCGTTCGCTCCACGGCGGCGCGTCCCAGTAGCGCAGCACGTAGGCGCTGCTGTGCAGTGCGAAGAGGCCGTCCGCATCCGCGTCCTCGAAGGCACGCAGCCGAAGGCGAGCGGTGTGCAACGAGGGGGTGGGCAGCAACGTCCTCACGTTCCCGTCCTTCGATCGGTGGCTGGTCCATCAGACATCCGATGCAGGTCACTTGCAACGGTTTTTCTTCGGTGTGCTCGTGCGGGGCTTGCGGGCCGGCCGGGGCGCTGCGGAGTCAGGGCGGGGAGGGTTGTCGGGGCTCATGGGGCGGGGGTGAAGAGTTTCCAGTGTCCTTCGGAGACGACTTCCACACTGCTGTCGGTGACTTTGATGGCGGTGTCGTCGTCGATCGCGTAGGCGGGGCCTGCGATCTGGCCGGCCCATCGTTGTGCGTCGGCGATGGTGTTTTCGGGCACGTCGGGGCGGTTCAGGTGCGGGAAGATCGAGAAGTCGACCAGTCCGAGTGTGCGATGGTCACCGGTGGGTGGTGTCCAGTCGGAGAAGCGCTGCTCGATGCGGGGGGTCAACACGAGACTTCCGGCGCTGAACCCCACGTAGACCATCTCGGTCAGTGATGGCAGGAGGTCGGCCAGCCCGGACTGTCGCATCCAGTGGCTCAGGTAAAGGGTGTCGCCGCCGTTGACCAGCAGGACGTCGGCGTCTTGGACCCACTGGATCCAGCGTTGCGTGTCGATGCTGGGCAGCGCGGTGAGTTCCAGTACTCCCACGGACTTCCACCCCATATCGGCCCCACGCAAAAAACGCCATGGCCCGGCCGGTCCGTAGGAGCTGCCGTAGCCCGCGGTGGGGATGCACAGCGCGTTGGACTGCGCGATCGGTTGGCCCAGGAGATCGACCAGTGCGTTCCGGATGGTCGGGTTGGTGATGCCGGCAGACGTGAGAAGAAGTCGCATGATGCCCCGAACTGACTCTCGAAGGAAGGTGGTTGGCACCGTACCGTCCGCTCTCGAGGGCCTGCGTCCACGACTGGAAGTACCGCTCGGGATGCCCGTGGTGCGTGGTGCGCTCCCGGGGCGCCCCCCTTTACGGTCTTTGGCCATGTCGTGGCGGATCATGCTGCCCAGTTGTGGATGGCGTCCCGGGCTCTGTCCGTGCTGCCGACAGCAGTACCATCTGCGCTCCGCCAGGTCACTGGCGAGCCGGAGCCGCGGCGAACGACCTTCAGCAGCCGTTGGCCCGCCGTCATTGATCACGCGTCAGCGCACCCGTTCCGCCAGACGCAGACGGTACGGGCGGCGCGTCTCAAGTGCTCATGCCGGTCTGGTGCCTTGCTCCACCAGGGCCGCCTCCAGCCGGGCGATGTCCTCGGTGTCCTTCTTGCGGCGGGGCCGTCCCGGGACCCAGACCGGCATCATCTGCTTGATCTCGATCTGGGCGCGGGGACTGATGATGGGGCACCGCAGTGCCCCCACGCGGCCAGCAGGAGCATCGAGCATGCCATTCGGCCACACTTCCCCGGCCCACGGGCCGCCGGCGACCACGACGCGCCCGAACCGGTCCTTGGCCAGGAGAGCGAAGCTGCTCTCCACGCCCTGCTTACGGAAATCGAGTTGCTGGTCGACAGACGGCCCGGACAGAGGTTCATAGCCGGAACGCAGCAGACCGGCGGTCAGAGCGGAGGCGTCCTTCGCCCAGGCGAACCAGTCGATGTCCCCATGGTCACGCGTGACTTCGCCGATGAAGAAGTCCATGGCCCAACCCCCGCGGAGCCATACCTGCGCACCGAGGGCCTTCGCGATCGCCACTGTCTCGCCGATCAGCCCCAGTTGCCGAGCACTTCGCTCTCTGTCCACAGCCGCGCAGGCTACGCGGCGAATCCCACCCTCAGCAGCCGATTTCCGGCTGCGAGAGCGGACGAACGTTGCCTGGAGCGGCGCTGGTTCGAAGCGTATGTCGGGACCGTCCCCCCCACTCGGCCGACCTGGCGGTAGCGTGATCGACGTGACGGCTGAGGGTGGGACGGCAGGGGGCGAGGCCCTGGTTGGCGGCATGGTGAACGCGGGTGCGGTCTTCCGCCGCGGTGCCCTGGTGGAACGCCCGGCGCCGCGCACCGCGCGGGCCCTGCACGCCCATCTCCTCGCGCTCGAAGAGCAGGGGTTCGACGCGGCTCCCAGGCCGGTCCGTCTCACCGCAGACGGCCGTGAGGAGCTGACCTTCATGCCGGGCGATGTTGCTCTGCCGCCGTATCCCGGCTGGGCTATGACCGAGACCGCGTTGAGATCGGTGGGCAGCCTGCTGCGACGCCTGCACGACGCCAGCACGGCCATCGCCATTGACGCTTCCGCTGAGTGGCCGCGGTCCCTGGCCGACCCTACGGGCGGAACGATGCTCTGCCACAACGATGTGTGCCCGGAAAACGTCGTCTTCCGTGACGGCCGTGCCGCAGCGCTGATCGATTTCGACCTGGCGGCTCCTGGCCGGGCCGTATGGGACGTTGCCATGACCGCCCGCTACTGGGTTCCCCTGCTCGACCCCACCTCGGCGGCGGTTTTCTATCCCGCGGGGCTGGACGTCCCGCGGCGACTGCGGATCCTCGCCGACGGCTATGGTCTCTCCCTCAAGGATCGCGCTGAACTGCCCGGCGTCATCGAGCAGGCCACGGCCTCCTGCCGGGCCTTCGTCGCCGGCCGGGTGGCCGACGGTGACCCCGTCTACACCCAGGCGCTGTCCGAGCACGGTGGTTGGCAGCGCTGGGACCGCATCCAGCGTTGGCTGGCGGCCCATCGGGAGACGTTCACGGCTGCCCTGTCGAAGTGAGGGGCTCGGAGGCTGAATCACAAGATGAGCGCCTGTGTCCAAACGCGTGTTCGCGTGCCGTGGCTCGTTGACCAGGTTGTTGGGTGATGTGACGGCTGAGTGGGGACTGCTCTTTCACCCTTCGGTGCGGCGGACGGCGACTATCGCGCTCAGGTCTCTCGCCAACGGCAGGTCCACGGTGCGCAGGGCGGGATGTTGCAGCCAGTACAGGCGGGCGGTGTCGGTGTGGCCGGCGTGGGAGGGCGGCCACGTCCGTGAGGGTGTGAAGTCGTCGACGACCAGGACGCCGCCCGCTTCCAGTAGCCGTTCGGGGTCTGCCGCGTCTGCCGTACCGTCTGTTTTGGCTTGGCCGCCGCCGTCGAGGGCGAGCAGGTCGTAGGGGCCGTGGGTGTAGACCTCTGTCCAGTCCGCGCACACCACCCGTACCTGCGGTACGTCGGCGAAGACGTCAGCCGCCACCTTGGCCCGTGCCGGATCCCGCTCCACGCTGAGCAGTTCGACGTCCGGTGCCGCCCCGCTGGCCAGCCAGGCCAAGCCCACTCCGCAGCCGGTGCCGGTCTCGGCGATGGCGGTCCGGGCCCCGCCGGCCAGCAGCTGGAGCAGTCTGCCCTGCTCCGGGCGGCAGGAGTAGCCGAAACCATGCTGACGGGCGGCGTGGACGGCGCGCTCGACGAGCGGTGGCAGCGGGCCGGTGTGGGCGTTGTAGGCGGCGGTGCCGTGCATCGACATGGCCGCCAGTATGGGCTCTCCGAAACCCGCGCGGGGCTGGAACCGTCTGGTCGGCTGCGCTGGTCCGGTCGGTCCGGATGGCATACGCACGGTCGAAGGAGCCGGCGGGGCGCATGGCGTCTTGGGCTTCCGGCGCGGCTTGGCCATCGCAACAGCCCTCAGGCAGGTATGGCAACGCCCTGGAGAACCCAAGTTCTCCAGTGAGACCAGACGACAGTCCGGGAGCCACCGGTCCGGCCGCCGCTGACGGCGCCGTGGATCACCACCGTCTGGACGGAGCTCAAGCGGGGAGCGCGGTTGGAGACCACACACCGAACCATTGCTCGGCCCCGTATGCCTGGAACCGTTCCCGTTCGGTGAACCCGAGCCTCGCTGCGAGGCGCATCGATCGGGTGTTGGCGGTCTGGGTGTAGAGCACGACTGGTTCACCGGGCAGCATGTCGGCGAACCAGTCGAGGGCTGCTGTGCACGCCTCGGTGCCGTATCCGCGTCCCCATGCCTGCGGCAGGAACTGGTAGCCGAGTTCGGTTCTTGCGGCCTTTCGGCGGTGGTGGTTGTCCGGCGCCTCGGGGGCGTGCAGTTTGAGCTGGATGGTGCCGATCAGCGCTCCGTCGAGTTCGACGGCGAACCAGCCAGCGTACCGCCCGGGTACTTCAGGCATCGTGCGTTCGAGTTCGTCACGCGGTTGAGGGCCGCCGAGGTAGGTGCCCACTTCTGGCGAGGCGTTCAGCTCGATGACCGCAGCACGGTCCCGGGCCTCGGACTCGCGCAGTACGAGCCGCTCGGTCTTGATCGGGGCAGGTGGCCAGGGGAGGGATCTGGGATCGGTCATGCCGGTCAACCTAGCCAGCAGGTTCGACCGCGATCAAGACACGCGAACCGGTCACGCCGTCGGCCCGCGCCGCCTCCTCACCAACGGGGCCAGACCCGGCCAGAACAAGCACCCCTCCTCACCGATTGGCGTCCGCTCCTCGCCCCACCCCGGGCTCGTGCGCTCGAAACCCATGTCCGCCGCCCGGAAATCCCGCGCGCAACGCCCGCAAGTTCACCGGGCTGCGCCTTGAGAAAGCGCGAACTCGCGGCGGAGACGGCGACAACGGCTCCGCATTCGTGGACGCGTGGCTTCCGCGGCCTTGCGCGAACCTCGCGATCAAGCTGGTGTACGCCGCCCGCGGAGGCCCGGACCGAGGCCAAGCAGCACTGGGACCCCGACAACGTGTTCCGGCTGAACCAGAACATCTCGCCGCACCCGGGGTAGGGCGGCGGATGTCAGTCTCCTCGCAGCGTGGAGACGATCTACGGTGCCCGGCCTGTCCCTCGGCGGGGGGCTCGGTGACGTGACACGCATCGCTCGACGAGTCGCCTGCGGCCCTCAATGGAGACAGGTGCCTTGGAATCGGTGCCCATCAGATGGCGGCGAGGTTGTCGAGCAGGTGGCCAAGCTGTGCCGTCGCCTGAATGCGGGAGCACGCGATGACGGTGACAGAGCGGCTCTACTCGGGGTCGAGCACGGCCTGGATGGCCGGGGCCAGCCTTCTTTCGATCTTGTGCGGTGTCAGGGTGGTCACCGCCGGAAGGCGCAGCAGATAGCGGGTGAGCCCGAGGCCGAGGAGTTGCGCGGAGACCAGGCCCGCCCGCTGTGCGGCGACGGCTGGGTCCAGGTCGGCGGAAAGCGTCGGGGCGACCTGCGCCGCGAAGGTCTCGTGCATCCGCGCGGCGGCCTGTTCGTTGGTGACCGCCGACCGCATCAGGACGAGCAGCGCGTCGTCGGCCGGGTCGCCCTCCCAACGTTCGCCTGACCTTCCTTCACCGGTGGTCAGTGGCAGCGCAGGGCGTCGGGACTCGCCAGGGCTCTGTTGCTGCCGGAGCAGGAGGCGCGGCTGCCGGACCTGTGTGCGCCGTGGCAGTCCGCGGCGGCCATGGACACACCGGCGGGCATGGACACACCGGCGGACATGGCTCTCGCCGAGGTGGGGCTCGCCGACATGTACGACCCTCTCGGCCTGGCGAGGCCGTGCGTGGTGTGGGTGGACTCCCCGGGAGCGGCCGCTCGGGCGCTGCGCGAGGCGGGTGTGGAGGCCGAGGACCGGTGCAAGATCCCCGACGGGTTACCGGGATCGCTTCGGCGGGCGCTCGCATGTTCACACCGTGACGACGACCTTTCCACGTGCGTGCTGCACCTCCAGGTACCGGATGGCCTCTGCCGCCTCGGTCAGCGCGTATGTCCGGTCGATCACCGGAGTCAGCTTCCCGGCATCGGCGAGTTCCCGCAGCGACACCAGGACCTCCTTGCTCGGTGCCGGGCCGACCAGCGGACGCAGCCGCTGGGGGACCAAGGGGGAGAGAGCCATGCCCTTCAGGATGAGGCCGATCGCGCCGAGGAATCCGCCCGGGCTGCCCCCTCCGGCGAGGACGAGTGTGCCTCCGGGCTTCAGGGCGCGCCTAAGACCTGAGACCGAGTGGTTGGCGACCAGGTCGAGGACAATGTCGTACCGTCGCCCGGAGCGTGTGAAGTCCTCCTTGGTGTAATCGACGACGTGATCCGCGCCGAGCGCACGGACGGCGTCGGCGTTGCGCTGGCTGCACACGCCGGTCACCTCGGCGCCGATCGCCTTGGCGATCTGCACGGCGAACGTCCCGACCCCGCCCGAGGCGCCGTTGACCAGTACGTGCTGTCCCTGCCGCAGCCGTCCCACATCACGCAGGGCACGCAGGGCGGTGTTCCCCGCCAATGGCAGAGCCGCCGCCTGCTCGAAGGTCAGTTCGGCGGGCTTGAGCTCCACCGCGGTGTCCGGTACGCACACGTACTCCGCGAAGGTCCCGTCGACCTCACCGAACACCTCGTCGCCGGGGCGGAGTTGCGGCACGTTCCGGCCGACTGCCTCCACTTCTCCCGCGAAGTCCCGGCCCCGGATCCTGGCGCGGGGCGCGCGAAGCCCCAGTGCCAGGCGGGCCAGGTACGGGTCGCCGCGCATTTGGTGCCAGTCGTAGGCGTTCACCGCGGCCGCACGCACCCGCACCAGAACCTCTCCGTCGGAGGGCACCGGTTTGTCGACGTCCGCTACTTCCAGCACGTCCGGTGAGCCGTACCGGTACTGAACGACTGCCCTCATGAACCCTCTCCCCCTCGTGGTGTACTGGCAGGCTAGGGCGAGCCTGCCCTGCCGGACATCGGGGACATGCCGTAGTCCTGGGGGAGGACAGCCGATGGCCGTCGATCGGTGGCGGCCTTCGCCGACTCCGGTACGCGGCGGCCGCTCATGGTAAAGCCGCAACCTGGTGACCCCGCCGGTCCCGCACCGCTTCCGGTCCGAGGCGGGGTGTCAGTCCGCGGAGCTTCTCTGTGGCGTCGCGTCGTCCATGGTGTCCGGAGCTGGGACGCGGCCGGCGGGCGGGGCGTCGGTGTGGTCCGGCTCTTGGGGGTCGATCGTGGCCGCCCAGTGTTCCGCCCAGCGGGCAAGAGGGTTCAGGGCGTGGCGCGCCTCCTGTCCCAGCGGGGTGAGCTCGTAGCGGCTGTCCGGTAGTTGGTGAATCACCTGGGCGTCCAGCAGTTCGGTCAGGCGCTGCCGCATCACGCTGGAGGACATGTCGTCGCACCGCTTCTGCAAGGGGCGGAATCCGAGCGGGCCCTCGCGCAGCTCCCACAGGATGCGCAGACTCCACCGCCGCCCGAACAGATCGAGTGCGGCCATGAGGGGGCGGCCGGTGGTCGAGCCGCGAACAGGACTGCCAGGCCTGGGTGTTGCCATGTCGGGATGTCCAGCTCTCCAGGGTTGATGCTTCGAATACCGACACGCTAGCATCGGTAACCGCTTCGGAAATCGAAGCAGAGGAGGCGGTTGTGGCACCTGCCCTGTACCCCCGGTTTCGACGTCGGCGCCGAGTCGCGGGGACGGTTCGCCCGGAACCTGTTGATGGCTGGGGGAGGGGTGACCGGTACGCGGGAGGTCGCGTTCAGGATCCACCAGGTCCTGCAAACGGGCCCGGCGGTACTTCACTGCTGCCTCGTCAGCGGTTGCCGCCACCGAGCCGACGTCCACTCAGAGCTGGAGAGCAGATGACGATCACCGAGTTTCCCTCGGCGGCAGCCCGGGCCGCCGTCGCTGCCGCCCTGGCCGAGGACGCGTCAAGGAAGGACATCACCACCGAGTTGAGCGTTCCCGAGGACCTGGCGGCCACGGCCGAGATCCGCACCCGGCGCAGCGGCATCGCCGCCGGCCTCCCCGTCGTCGCCGAGGTTTTCGCGCAGGTCGACCCCGAGGTCACGGTCGAGCCGGCCGTCGCCGACGGCGCCCGACTGGCCGACGGCCAGGTCCTCGTGCACCTGTCCGGTTCGGCGCGCAGCCTGATCACCGGGGAGCGTACGGCACTGAACTTCCTGCAGCGCATGAGCGGCATCGCGACGCTGACCGACGACTACGTCCAAGCCGTGGCAGGGACCAGGGCGCGCATCCTGGACACGCGCAAGACGGCGCCGGGGCTGCGCGCCCTGGACAAGTACGCGGTCACCGCCGGCGGCGGCCACAACCACCGCCTCGATCTCGCGGCGATGGTCCTGCTCAAGGAGAACCACATCGCCGCGGCGGGCGGGGTGACCGCCGCGATCGAGGCGATCAGGCGCGGCCAGGGCGCCGGGCAGACCGTGGAGAGCGATGTCGAGGTGCAGACCGTCGCACAGGCCGTCGAGGCCCTTGACGCCGGAGCCCGCTGGATCATGCTCGACAACATGCCGGTGGCCGACATCGAGCAGGTCGTGACGGTCCGGGCCGGGCGGGCCGACGCTTCCCGGATCCTGCTGGAGGCCTCGGGCACCATCCGCCTGGACACAGTTCGCGCCATCGCCGGGACGGGCGTCGACCTCATCTCGGTCGGGGCGTTGACGCACAGCGCGCCCGCACTGGACCTGACCATGTTGCTGGCCACCGGCCCGGTGCCATGTCCGAGGTAACGGTCGTCGACGCGTGCCGGCGAGACGGCGCAGGTGGCAGCCCGACCGCCGTTCTGGATGATGGGCCGTTCACCGACGAGGAGCGGTGCCGCATTCCCACGGAGTTGGGAACATCGCACGCCGTCTTCCTCCGCGCCACCGGAATCGAGTGTCGTCGGCCTGCGCACACACTGCGGTTCTTCACCGCCCAGGACGAACTGCCCGCCTGCGGCCACGGCACCGTCGTCGCCCTCGCCGTGCTCGCCGAACGGGAAGGCGGCGACCACGACTACCGCGCCGTCCTGCGTACGGCCCACCGCAACTTCGACGGTCGGGCCAGCCGAAACGGTGACGGCCTGACGGCGTCGTTCGACCCGGGCCCGGTCAGCCTGCGTAGCGCCGGTGGAGCCGAACTGAGGGCATTCGCAGACGGCCTCGGACTGACCAAGGACGCGGTCGCCGGCGACGCCTGCGTGGCGTCGAACGGGCGGCCGAGGCTTCTGCTGCCCCTCCGATCCCGCGCCGCACTGGCCGAACTCACTCCGGACTTCGCCCTGTTGCGCGCAGCCTGCGACCGCTACGGTCTGCTGGGCTGCTACGCCTACTCGCCCCCGGACCGACACGGCCGAGCAGCAGCCCGGATGTTCGCCCCGTCGATCGGCGTCCCCGAGGACATCGCCAACGCCAACAGCACGGCCTGCCTGGCAGCGCATGCTGCCGGGTTCGGCACCTACCACCTCGCTGTCGACATGGGTGACCACCTCGGCAGCCCGTCCACCATCACAGCGACCGTCCACGGCGACCGCACGGGAGACCGGATCCGAGTCGGCGGCCAGGCAGAAATCGACAAGCTGGCCGGTCCAGCCGTCAAGGCCGCGGGCGGGCGGACGCTCTCCCGCGGCAGCCGGGTCGTCGCGCACGACGGCGGCACAGCCGAGCGCACCATCCTGATCGAGTTCGACAGCTTCGAACAGGCGGTCGCCGCACGCGCGAGTACGGCCTACCAGGAGGCGCTGGCCGTACTTGCTGACTGCGTCGAGCGCGACTGCCGCATCATCGAAGGCCTCGACTGACGACCGATGCCGCGTCAGGGAGGAACACGATGCCTGGCTACTGGGATCACCCCGGCTCGGGCGTCGGCCTCGGTGCCGGGCGGGTGCGTTCGACGAGCTTCCTGCGGCCGCGTCAAAGGCGTCCACGGCCGCATCTCCAAGGCAGACCTGACCTGCTGAGGGCTCCGGTCGTGCGGCGGCGATGGGCTGTCCTTCCCCGACGCCCTCAGCCCGAGGATCAAACGCCGCGAGCCATTGCGGCCATTCGCACCGGTCATCCTCGCCGATCACGCCGGTACCTGGTTCGACCTGAACCTGACCAGCCCGCTCATGCTGCTGGGGCCCCGCCCGTCAGCCCCCGACAAGATCGCCGGAGTCGTACACGTCGACGGCACCGCACTCGTCCAGACCGTCGGCCCAGCAGCCGCGCCCGCCTACGGGGCACTGGGGGCACTGATCGAGCACTTCCACCAGCTCACCGCAGTGCCCCTCGCCCTGAACACGTCCTTCAACGACCGCGAGCCCACCTTCGAGACTCCAGCCCACGCGTTCGCCGCATTCCAGGCCTGTGATCTGGATGCCGCCCGGTGGCTTGTCGAACTTGGTGATCCTGATGAACCGCAGCCCTTGAAGCAGCCGAACTGTCCCTGCCGTTCGGCGTCGCCAGCCGTGCGTGACTGCAACGCCGCACGCAGCTGCCCGAGTTCTGCCGGAGGCCGGGGAACAGAGCACGACGACCGCCTCATTGAACGGATCTTTGCGGGTGGTACGGGAAGGTGTGATCCCCCCTGGATGAGTCCCGCGATGTGATGGACGAGTGACCGGACAGCCATTGGCGACCAGCGACATGACCGGACGGGGCGGCGGCACAGCCCGCGCCCTGTGAGCTGCCTCACCCGCTCCTGTCTGCCTACGATCCGAACTGCCTGGCCAGCGCTGGCTTTTCGTACTCGGGACCGGTGCGATGGCCGGATACGTCAATGATCTGTCATTGCAGCCAGTCCATGGGTCGATACAGGCTGTGATCGTGTTTGAGCGACGTGTTGTGGTGGTGGTGTACGCGAACGCAATGGCGCTGGACATCACTGGACCCATTGAAGTGTTCGATACCGCCAACCGGTTTCTCGCCCCGGCGGGAGCCCCCTACCGGATCGACTTCGTTTCCGCCGAAGCACCACTGGTGCGGATGAGTTCCGGAATGATGGTGGGGGCCGCCCCGCTGGAGGCGGGGGAGGGGCCGATCGACACGCTCCTCGTGCCGGGCGGGTGGGGCCTCAGCAGTGCGCTCCAGGAAACGGCGTTGGTCTCTTGGATCCGTAAGGCAGCCGCCCGGTCCCGCAGAGTTGCCTCCGTGTGCGGCGGTTCCTTTCTGCTCGCCGAGGCCGGCCTCCTCGACGGCAGACGCGTGACCACGCACTGGGCGTACAGCGATGCGCTGGCCCACCGCTACCCGGACGTGACGGTGGACGCCGAGCCGATCTTCGTGTGGGACGGCCCCTTTGTGACCTCCGCGGGTGTGTCGACGGGGATCGACATGGCACTGGCTCTGGTGGAGGCCGATCACGGTGCGGCGCTCGCGCTGCAGACGGCACGGTATCTGGTGCTGTTCCTCAAGCGGCACGGAGGACAGGCGCAGTTCAGCGCCGTCCTCGACGCCCAGTTGGCCGACCATCCGCCGATCCGGGCTGCGCAGGAGTGGATTCTGGAGAATCTGCACAACCCCTTACCGGTCGCCGAGATCGCCCGGCGAGCCAATATGAGCCTGCGCAACTTCGCCCGCGTTTTCAGGCGTGAGGCGGGCACCACCCCCGGCCAGTACATCGAGCGAACGCGTATAGCCCGTGCCCGCGAACTGCTGGAAACCACCGATCTGACGATCGGCCAGGTAGCGCGCCGCTGCGGATTCGGCGCCACCGAGACCTTCTTCCGCTCCTTCGGGCGAACCCTCGGACTCACCCCGACGGAATACCGGCACCGCTTTCAGCTCATCTCGCCCTCCGGCTTCATCGACCCGCACCACGAGACGGACAGGAGCCCCGTATGACCATGACGACCGCGGACTCGCCTGAGGCAGGAACGGTACGCCTGGTCGACTACCTGGCGGGGGAGCTCGCCCGGGCCGGCGCCACCCACGTGTTCGGGGTCGGCGGCGCGAACATCGAGGACCTGTACGACGCACTTCACCGGGCCGGTACCGTCCGCGGCGTCGTCGCCAAACACGAGTTCTCCGCCGTCACGATGGCCGACGGATGCGCCCGTACCACCAGGCGCATCGGCGTCGTTGCCGCCACCTCGGGCGGTGGCGCCATGAACCTCCTGCCTGGCCTGGCCGAGGCGTACGCCTCCCGGGTACCCGTGCTGGCCCTGGTGGGTCAGCCGCCGACCGGCCAGGAGGGCCACGGGGCGTTCCAGGACACCAGCGGCAAGGCGGGCTCCTTCGACGCCCGGGAGGTCTTCGCACCCGTCTCCAGGTTCTGCGCGCGCGTCGATGACGCGGACTCGCTCACGGAGTTGCTGCCCCGGGCGGTGGCGGCGGCACAGTCCGATCCGCGCGGGCCGGCGGTCCTGCTGCTGCCCAAGGACGTGCAGCAGACACGGATCCAGTTGCCCGGCCGCGGCGCGGCACAGACGCCGAGCATGTCGACGTCGCAGCCGACGGCATCGACGGTGCGGCTCGACGCGGTGGCCGTCACCGCCGTGGCGGACATCCTTCGCCGGGCCGACCGTGTCCTCGTCATCGCCGGTGAAGGCGTCGCCGCCGCGGACGCGCGTGCGGAGGTGGCAGAACTGGCCCGGCGCTTGGGCGCGTGGGTCGCGGTCACCCCCGACGCCAAGGACGTCTTCGACAACAGCGATTCCCGATTCGCAGGTGTGGCCGGCGTGATGGGCCATGCCAACGTCGAAGACTGTCTGCGGCGGGCGGACGTGTGCCTGCTGGTCGGCACCCGGCTGCCGGTCCTGGCACGCGGGGGCCTTGAACAGGCCCTGGCCGCCACCGAAGTCGTATGCATGGATCCCGAACCACCGTTCGTGCCGGGCACCGCACTGATCGGCCATCTGCCGGACACGCTGCGCGCGGTGACCGGCCGGCTCCCGCCACGCTCACGCGCCTGCCCTCAGCACGCCGGCCCGCTTCCCACGCTCGTGCCGAGCCCGGATGCACAGGCCCGAGGCCGGACCATCCCCTACGCCCAGGCGGTCGCCGCGGTGGAGGCGGCGCTGCCGCACGATGCGCACGTCTTCGTGGACGCCGGCAACGCGGGGGCCAGTGCGGTCCACATGCTCCCGGCACCGCGCCACGGCCGCTTCGTGCTGGCGGTCGGCATGGGAGGCATGGGCTACACCTTCGGTGCCGCAATCGGCGCCGCGCTCGCCACCGGCCGACGCACCTATGTACTCGCCGGGGACGGGGCCTTCTTCATGCACGGGATGGAAGTGCACACGGCCGTGGAGTACGCCGCACCCGTGACCTTCGTCGTCTTCAACAACAACGCCCACGCCATGTGCGCGGTGCGTGAGGAGCACCTCCAGGGCGGCGTCCGCAGCGACGACCTATTCTCCCGGACCGACCTCGCCGCCGGCATGGCCGCGGCCTTCCCGTCCCTGGAGGTCACAGGAGCCGACGACGCTGCGCACCTGCGCCGTGCTCTGCTGCACAGCAACGCGGGCAGTGGCCCGGCGTTCGTAGCGCTGGACTGCGACCCAGGTGAGATCCCTCCGTTCCGCCCCTTCCAGTCCTTCCTCGAAGCCACCCGAGGCACCGAAGCCACCGACAGCAAGGAGAGCTCCTATGAGCGAGGCGTCGTCCACGTTGGCTGACATCCCCGGTCTGATGCGGATCGAGAACCCCGGCAAGGAGGAGTTGACCGCGCACTGCATGGAGCTCACCCATGCCGTCTACCCCCACCACCAGGTCTACGGGCAGTACTGCACCATCCACGAGTACGTCGACTGCCCCCCGGAGCAGGTCTACGACTACCTGCGTCAGGGCCACCACCTGGAGGAGTGGACGTGCAGCCTGCGGGACTTCGCGCCCGCCGATACACCGGGGCTGTGGGTCGGATACGACCGGCTTGAGGACGACACCAGGATCTACTGCAAGGTGGTCGCCCATCCCGAGGCCATGACCGTGGACTACCACTGCTCCTGGGACCAGGGCGAAAAGCTGTGGATGATCTACCTGATGCGCGTCGTGCCGGCTCGCCTGGTGCTCGACAAGCCGGGATCGGTGATCACCTGGACCAACTGCCGGCACCCTTACTACGACCACAACCCGAGCCCTGACCTGGCTCCTCGCCCGGACCGCCCCTGGGTGGGCGACTTCTGGGACCTCTTCTACGCGGGGCACACCGTGGAGATGAACAACCTGAAGGCGATCCTGGAACACCGCCACCGCAATGGTCTGCCGGTCAGCGTGGCTCCGGTGAGGGCGGTGGCACAGTGACCACGGTCAGCCTCACCGACGTCGCAAGCTACCTGCCCGGCGAGCCCGTCCCCGGGGACTTCTACACCGCGTACCCCGGAGCCGAGGACAAGCTGCGCAGCCACCCCATGTTCAAGGTCCCGCCGATGCGGCACCACGTGGCAGCGGACGAGACCAACGCGGACATGATCGAACGCGCTGTGCAGCCCCTGATCGAACGGCACGGAAGGGACGAGATCCGAGGTGTGGACGTGCTGTTGGTGCACAGCCAGCTGCCGGACCTGCCTTTCGTGGGCGCCGGCACCGAGGTGGCACGTCGGCTGGGCCTGAACCCGGAGTGGCTCATCGACGTGGCCAACGCGGGCTGCGCGTCCTTCGTGTACATGCTGAAGCTGGCGCGGCAGATCCTGCGCACCACCGACGCGAAGACCGCGCTGATCTGCAATGCGCAGAGCGCCGCGGGACAGTGCTTCACACAGTCCGAGGTACGCCGGCTCGCCCAGGCCGCGATCCCGGGCGACGGCTGCGGCGTGGGCTATGTGACGACGTCGGCCGACAGCCCGGTGCTCGACGTGGAGACCCGGCACATCGGCGAGTACGCCGGGGACATGACCGTAGCGGTCGACGACGGCCGCAAGTACTGGGAGCCGGGCGAGTCCCAGCTGCGCATCGGCTTCACCGACTCCAGCGTCGCCAAGGTCCTGGCACGCGGCAATCGCCTCGTCCCGGAGGTGGTCACCGACCTGTGCCGGCGGCTCGGCGTGGCGACCACCGACATCGACGTCCTCATCACCAACCAGCCCAACCGCACCTTCCTGCGGAACTGGCGAGAAGCGCTGCAATTACCCGCCGAACGGCATCTGAACACCTTCGACGAGTACGGCAATCTCTTCGGAGCGGCGATCCCGATCACCCTGGACCACGCGATCCGGTCACACCAGGTCGCGGACGGTGACCTGGTGGTTCTCGGGGGATTCGCCCATGCAGGCGACTTCGCCGGTGCCGGTGCCGTGCGTTGGCGCGGCGGGCGGGGCTGACGGATGAACATGCCCGCGCTGCACCGACTGGCCCTGAACGAGAGCCCGTACCCCCCTCTGCCCTCGGTCCGCAAGGCGATGCAACATGCCGTTGCACAGGCCCACCGGTACCCGCAGTTCTATCCCGACGACCTCACCGAGCGGATCGCCGCATGGTGCCGGGTGAGTCCCGACCGCGTCGTGGTCGGCAGCGGATCGGTGGGAGTGGCCCTGCAGTTACTGCAGGCTGTGGTCGAGCCTGGCGACACAATGGCCTACGCCTGGCGCAGCTTTGACGCATATCCCCAGCTGGGCGCCATGGTCGGTGCTCAAACCGTCCCCGTACCCCTGACACCCGACGGATGCCAGGATCTGGAAGCCCTGCTGACGGCGCTCGACCGTCGCACCCGCGTCGTGGTGCTGTGCAATCCGCACAACCCCACCGGGACCCTGGTCACCACCGACGCGCTGTCGGCGTTCTTGCGTCGGGTTCCCCGGCACGTCACCGTCCTCCTCGACGAGGCGTACGTGGAGTTCGCCCGTGACGCCGAGCTGCCGGATGCCCCCACCCTCTTGGGCCACCACCCCAACCTGCTGGTCCTGCGCACCTTCTCCAAGGCGTACGGCCTGGCCGCCCTGCGGGTCGGCTACGGACTCGGCGCCCCCGACCTGGTGGCACGCATCCGACGGCAACAACTGCCCTTCGGGATCAACGCGGTGGCGACGGCGGCCGTGCAGGCATCGCTCGGTGCCACCGACGAACTGCGCCGGCGCGTGGACACCGTCGTCGCCGAACGCGACCGGCTCCACCACCGACTCATCCAGCGTGGCTGGCACATACGCCCGAGCCACGCCAACTCCCTCTGGCTCGCCGCCCCCGATCCAGTAGACGAGGGTGCCGCAGCGCTCACCGCTGCCCAAGTCCAGGCGCGCCACTACCCAGGCGAGGGACTGCGGCTCACCGTGGGCAGCCGGGAGGCCAACGACGCCGTGCTCGCCGCGTTGGCGGGAGTGGCCGGCACGGAGCGTCAGGCAGGCGTGCATCGAACGCACCACAGAACGAGGCGGTGGGCGCGTACCACCGGCGGCCGGTGAACGGTAGGACGGCGGCAGGCCGAGACCCATGAGCGGCAGGATGGGGGTGGGCATGGCCGAGGCGGATGCCATGGCCGGAATCGGCAAGTTGCCGGCACCAAGGCGGGGCGGTCCCGTGTGTCAGCCATGGGAGGCGGATCACCGATTCGACGGCGTGCGTCGTCGCGGCGGCGACGTCCGCGCCGTTGAGCGCCTCGGCGTAGCTGGACATGGCCTGCGCTCCGGTCCCCGGAAGGGAGGTTCACACGTGAGCGGCCGGCTGATTCTGGGTGCTGGTGCTGGTGCTGGTGCTGGTGCTGAGGGTTGGGCGACGCTCCGCGCGTAGCCCATGCAGGGTGGGGCGGCGGGCATCGCCCACTGGGCAATGCGTCCTCGGTGGATCAGGAGAGTCCCGACGCCCGAAGCACCGCCTCGTGGTCGATGTGATCCCCCAGCCGCGCCAAGACATCCGCTCCCAGGCAGAGCGTTCCGCGTTCCAAAGGAGCGGCGGACACCCTTGTCGAGCTCGGGCCAGAGCAGCGGATTGGCCGCGAGGATCCTGGGGTCGCCTTCGAGGCGATGGCCGTGGACGTCCCGCAGGACCAGGTGGGCACCAGCCCGGGGCCCTGACGCCGTCTCTGGCCCCGTCGCGCAACTGCGACCGCGGGGCACCGACAGGTGCGCCCTGGGACGCCTGGCGGGCATCGCCGTCTGGCGCGCTTCCTCATCGGTGTCGGATCGCCCCGGTACGTCGCGAAGGCTCAGGTCGGGAGAGCCCTTGCTGGCTTCTCGCGTGCTGCTCTGGGGAGCGCATCAGGACGGGGCAGGCCCTCCGGATTGCCGCCGTCCGCGTCGAACACCTTGGTGAAAGTGGCCCCGCACCGTCAGCGGGAGTGCTCGATCAGTTCCCCGTCGGCCGACACGCTCAGCCCCTGGCTGAGCCGCACGTGCGCATGACAATGCCGCAGCTCACACGTGGGCGCCGATCGTGCCGCCCTTCGGGGGCCGCCGCAGAGCCCAGGAGATCGCCGTACGGGCCCCTGCCGACAACACCCACCGTCACGGGGCAGGTGCGCACTGTCCGGATCACCTGGACGGCTTCGTGGACGGCTGGGCTGCTCGTGCGCGGGGCTGCGGCTGCGGGTGGCCGACACGCTCATCGAGGATCGGAGCAGTCGATCGTCAGCTGCACTGTCATCTCCATGCTCGGAGCATCCCAGGCAGGACTGACAAACGATCAGCTTTCGCAACAGGCGCTGGCTGGAGGCAGGATGCGCCTGGACGCCTCGGTCGGCCATGCAGGCCTCGGCGGCCGGGTGCGGGCACGTGATCGGGCGGACACCGGTGGCTCCTTACGCACTTGTTGCACAGAGGATCTTCACTATTCCAGACGTTAGTTCATATGATGCGAAGATCAACGGGCCCGGCCGGAGGGAGACTTCGGCGGGCCTCTCTCGTTCCCGTGGGGGATTCATGCGTATACCCGTCGCGGCCGCCGTGGTTTCCGGTGCCGTCGTTCTGTCCGCGCTCGCTCTTCCGGCCGCCGCTCAGGGGGCGGAGCGAGCGAGTGCGTCGGCGAAGCTGAGCTCCTTTGCCTCGAAGACCGTTCGGCCGAACGATTCGTTGGGCAACACCAAGTTCTCGAACGCGGTCATCAACGGCGGCAAGGACATCGTTCTCGGCACCACCGGCACGAAGTCCGTCACCGTCACGTACACCGCCACCGACCAGAACGGCGTCGCACTCACCGAGGCCTTCCTGTGGCAGGGCACCGACAGTTCGACCACGGACGGCATCACCGGCGGCCTGGGCACGGATGACGACCCCGCCTGCACGGAGACGGCGACCCAGGGCGTCTACCACTGCAAGGCCGTCTTCAACATCCACCCGGCCACCGACATGAAGGACAACGGCGTGGCCGGGACCTGGAAGCTGTTCCTGGGCGCGTGGGACCTGTACGCGAACGCCAGCTACAACGACGACGTCGCCACCGTCTCGATCAAGAAGCTCTCCACGCTGACCGCCGACGCCACGCCCGAGCCGGTCAAGAAGGGCAAGCCCATCACGGTCACGGGCAAGCTCGCCCGCGCGAACTGGTCGACTGGCAACTACGCGGGCTACGCGAACCAGCCCGCGAAGCTGCAGTTCCGCAAGAAGGGCAGCAGCACCTACAGCACCCTCAAGACCGTCAAGACCAACATCACCGGCGTCCTGAAAACCACCACCACGGCCACGGCCGACGGGTACTACCGCTACGTCTTCGCCGGCACCGCCACCACCGCCGCCTCGACAGCGCCCGGCGACTTCGTCGACGTCAGGTAAGCACCGCGACGCCGAGCACCGAGGACCGACCACGGCGGCGCCGAACCGGGCGTTCCGTCGTGGCCGGTCAGCCGACGGTCAGGGAGAAGGGGCCGCCGAGCACCGAGTAGCCGTCATTGGCGAGGTAGTACACGTCGTAGGTACCTGCGCTGCCCAGTTTGTCGGTGGGGAAGGTCAGCGCACCGCTGGCGTTCGGGGCGTAGGACCAGGTGAGGGAAGCCTGCTTGCCGGGGGCGACGCCCGTCGGGTAGATACCGATCCAGTTCTTGGCGCTGACCTGGGAAGCGGACGGCACCGAGTAGCGGAAGGTGACGTTGCCGCCGCTCGCGACCGCGTTCAGGTCGCCGGTGAGCGTCGGGGTCGTCGCGGTGGACGGCGCGAACGCGGCGTTGAGCGGCGTGGTGTAGGTGTCGTTGGCGGTCAGTGCGGGCAGGCCCAGGGCCGCCTCGATGGTGCGGCCTATGCCGTAGTGGTCGTAGTGGAGCGGGCTGCTGGTGCCGGCCGGGACGGTGCCCTGGGAGCCGACAACGGTGGTGACGATGTGGTTGTAGGTCTCGCCCTGGCTCTCGTCCCACGTCAGAAGCAGGAGCGAGCGCTGCTGGGTGAAGGCCGCAGAGGCGAGGACCGGGGCGAGGGTCTGCTTCAGCCAGCCGTCCTGGGTCTTGAGGCTGGTGGCATTGCCGTTGCCGGAGGCCTCTCCGTCGTAGTAGTCGTCGGCGGCGATCCAGGAGAAGTCCGGGGTGGTGGCCGCGGACTTCAGGTCGGTGGTGAGCTGCGTGGTGTCGAACAGGTGGGCCGCGCAGCGGGAGGCGTTGCCGCTGATGTCGGTGTAGTTGATGAAGGGAGCGTCGTCGGGCTCGTAGTAACTGTCGTAGTTGTTCTTGGTGTTGCAGGGGGTGCCCATGCCCTGCTCGTAGGCCTTCCAGGTCTTGCCGGCCGCCTCCAGGGTGTCGCCGAGGTTGCGCTGGGGCGAGTTGATGTCGGGGAAGTACGTGGCGCCCTTGGCGTAGGTGTCGCCGCCGGCGACGGCGAGGTAGTTCTCGTCGCTCGGGTGGTAGACGCCGTGGAAGTCGGTGAGCGTGGCGCCCTGGCTCATGAGGCTGTGCATGTACGGCGTGTCCGCCGGGTCGTTCATGACCTCGGAGTAGTCGGTGTTCTCCATCATGACCATGAACACATGGTCGTAGCCGGGGACCTTGGACACCGGTGGGGCGAGCGGGGCCGGCGCGTCGGTCGGGGTGTCCAGGGTGAGGGCGAGGTTGTCGAGGTAGCCGGTCTCACTGCTCGTCGACAGGAACTGCACCTCGACCTGGATGGAACGGGTGCCGGCCGGGACGGTGCCGGTGGTGCTGCGCGAGAGGAACTTGGTGGCGAGGCCCCGGTCGCTCGCGGAGACAGTGGGCAGCTTGGCGACGGGGCCGATCGGGTGGCCGCTGCCGTCGTGGAAGTGCAGGCTCACTGCGGCATGGCCGCTGTAGGTCGTCCAGCCGCCGAGCCAGCCGGACAGGTCGTAGTGCACGCCCCCGCCGTCGAGGGCCGAGGCGGCCGAGGAGACGTCGACGGTCTGCGTCATCGCGCCGTCCCCGAAGTTTCCGGGCCCGAAGAAGGCCTTGCCCGGGGTCTTGCCGTCGCTGGGATACCCGAAGGTGGCGACGGAGTGACACATGACGTTGAGACCGCCGGCCTCGGTGGTCCAGCCGGGGACCGTACTGGCCGCCGCCCAGTCGCCGGTGCAGTAACCGCCGCTCTCCGCATCGCCGTTGACGATCAGGTTGCCGCTGCTTCCGGCCGCCCGGGCGGGGGACGGGACGACGACGATGAGTGCTCCGAGGAGGGCGAGAAGCCCGCCGAGGGATCTCCAGCGCAGTCGCATACTTGGTACCTCATCCCCTTGGTAAGGATGCCGTGCAGGACACGCCCGCACGGCCTGAAGGTGCGCAACGAACGGGACATGACTACTGGTTGTCGCTGTCGAGCGGAAGAACTTCGCCCGAACTTGACCAGACAAGTTCACGGCGGATGAGGCCCTGATCGCCGCGCGGGCCATGAAGGGCTCTTTGGCCTCCGTGGAAGGTGCACGCGACCGACCAGGCCACCAGCCGCAAGACGACCGGCAGGCGGGACGGGCGGCCCCTCGTCCGTCGCACCGGCCTTTACGGCGTGGCTCTGCACGCGAGAACGGGAGTCGTTTGACACCGGCGCGTTGGGGAGACACCTCGCGGTACGTCACCATGATCAATGTCGAGGAGTCCGGGAGCCACTACGGCCGTTGTCCAGTCGCACAACGCGGTCTGCCGGTCGCGGTGATCGTGGGGAGATGTGCCGACGCCCGGGCCGGACGCCTTGGCGGGGAGCAACGCGCGTGGTGTGACTGGCAGCCGGCCTGGGGCTCCGGGACCGGTACCGGTGGCCCAACCTCACCAGCCGGTGAGGGAGTTGAGCTGCATGTGCGGACGCGTGTGCTGGCCCTCGTGTTCGTGGCCACCGCGACCTTCACCGCCCTCGGTTTCGTAGTCCTGCAAGCGCGGGTTGTACGGATCTACCCGGCAGTAACACCGAACGAGCGGCAGACCAGGGACGCATGAAGCAGGTCGTGCCGGACACCGCGGCGTCCGCGGGCAGCCGCCGAGCCGGCAGACGGTGGCGGCGAGCGGTCCCGCACGCTTCGAACTGGGCCCTGGTCGCGTTGGAGGGTACGGCGTCGCACGAGGACCAGCCGCCTCCGGAGCTGTGTGCCGGGTACTGCCGCATGCACTCCGGGACGGGCTCGGCATCGGGCTCGCCATCGACGAGCAGCGCCCCAGCCGCCCGGTCGCTGGATCTCTCGTCCGATGTATGCGGTGCAGGCCGGCGGGATGGCCTGCGTCAGGTGATCGGCTTCACCATCTCGGAGCGGATCTGGAGGGTGCTCCTCGCGGTGGCCTTCAAGTCGAGGTTTGTCGAGGCAAGGAGGGTCATGTCCGCCACCCGGGCCCAGGTGTTGCCGTCCGCCCAGGCGCAGACGGGGTAAGTGAGTGTCAATCCGTCGGCCCAGGTCCTGGTCACCGCCTCGCAGCTGATCTTGATGCGGGAGCCGGACGGGGTGTCATCTTCCGGAGGCGTAAGCACCTTCACCTGGCTGTCCTTGGAGCCGTTGCCTGCCAGGACGCGGGAGCGCACCCGGTCGGTGTTCTTGAACCGGCCGTACATGCCGGTCACGACGAGATCACCCCGTTCGACGCTGTCGGGCTGGTACACGGCGACGACGCCGTGGACCGCCTCGGCGTCCCAGCTGTGCCTCCAGGTCATTTGCAGCGCCCGGCCCTTGGTCGGGGAGTCGTCCTTGGCCAGCTTGAAGCGGCCCTCGAGCAGTGTCCGCGGCACGGTCATGGAGAACTCGGCCCGGGGATAGCTGTTCTCGAGCTTCTTCCCTGCCAGCACCAGCGTCAGCAAGAGCACAACGATCAGGAGGAAGACCCCGCCGATGATCGCGGCTGTGAGGCCAACCCGGCTCCTTTGCGGCGGGGCAGGGGGCACAGCGCCCCAGGGGGAGAGAGGCATCTGGTACGGCGACTGAGGCGCCGGAGGTATGGACACGCCAGAACGGTACTCAACGCCCGGGAGACGTCGCGCTTGGCTGTCCTGTGTTAAGGGTGTCGCGGTCTGGGTTGTGGCTTGGCCGTGCGCAGTCTGCGGTCCCTGGAGTCGCCGGCGGCGTGCCCAGGCTCCTGCTCATCGGCCGGCTTCTGGGCCAGGGTCACATCACCGTGCGTCGCGCGATCTGCTGCCCGGCGACATCGAGACCGTGATCGGCGCCGACAGCGCCCTGCACGAGACCGTCGACCGCATCGTGAACGACACCGGCCTGGCCCGCCTGCCGTGGATCGCTGACGCCGCCTTTGAGCCGGCCTCGTATCCGTCCCGGCTTTCGGGACACCCGCACGCTGATCGCCCTCACTGCATGTCGGCCTCCTTGCTGCCGGGGGTGCGGGAAATCATGCACCTTTCGCGCAGCGGGATCTGCCGTCTGCGGCGGGCGTCGCGGAACGGCGTTGGGGAAACGCCGTAGCCGCCGGGATCGGGAACGGCCGTCAGATGCAAGCCACTTGGGGAGTGGCCCGGCTGCGGACTGCAGTCGCACTGTCCGGCAGACACGGCAGCGGCCGGCACCGGTGTGAAGGCGCTCCCGGCGGTGGGCGGGCGTTGTTGAGTTACTCGTGCGGCTGAGCATTCACTGGGGGGTGGGCGTCACTGCTGTCCGCGCCCAGGCCCGCGAGCAGGCGCAGTCCGTCCTCGGCGGGACTGCCGGGGGTCGCTGACAGCACCAGCAGTTCCATGCCCGGCTCGTCCGGGAGCGGGAAGTTCTCCTGGTGCAGTTCCAGGAGGCCGACCAGCGGGTGCTGGTAGGCCTTGCGTCCATGGGTGCGGGCACGCACGTCCGCGCGAGCCCAGAGGCGGCGGAAGCGTTCGCTGCCCATCGCCAATTCTCCGATCAGCGAGGCCAGTCGGGGGTCCTGGGGGAATTTCCCCGCGGCCAGACGCAGGTGCCCGACCACATCGAGGGTGCAGTTGTCCCAGTCGGCGTAGAGGCCGTGCTCGGCCTCTTCGAGGAAGATGTGCCGGGCTGTGTTCAGGCCCGGAATCGGCCGGCCGAAGAGGAGTCGGGCGAGCCGGTTTGCGGCGAGGACGTCCAGACGGTGGTTCATGATCAGTGCGGGTGCGCCGGCGACCAGGTCGAGGACCCGCAGCAGTTCCGGCCGGATTCGCCCGCTCGGTGCCTTCGCGCGGCGGCGGCGCTGGCGGGCCAGCCGGTAGAGGTGCTCCTGTTCGGTCTCGTCGAGGCCGAGGACGCGGGCGAGCGCGTCGAGGACCTGCTCGGAGGGCTGGGTTGCACGGCCCTGTTCCAGGCGTACGTAGTAGTCGACGCTGACGCCGGACAGGTGCGCCACCTCTTCACGGCGTAGCCCTTCGACCCGGCGGCGACTGTCGGTGGGGATGCCGACGGTCGCCGGGGGGACGCGGGAACGCCGGGTCCGCAGGAAGCCCGCAAGATCATCCATGCTCCCAGTATGGCCCCGGCGGTGCCTGTGAGGGTGGCCCCGCCGTTACCAGGAAGTCCCGTCCGATGGACGAGGAGCCCCTGAACACCAGGCGCCGCGACGCCCAGGATCGAAGGCATCCGATCCGAAGGAGTTGTCATGAAGACGCTGATCGTCTACGCCCACCCGGAACCGAAGTCGCTCAACGGCTCGCTGAAGGACCTCGCGGTGTCCACCTTGGAGGCCGCCGGGCACGAGGTCCGGGTGAGCGATCTGTACGCGATGAGCTGGAAGGCGGTCGTGGATTCCGCGGACTACGGCCCCAATGCCTCAAGCCCGTTGAAGGTCGCCCTGGACTCCGGCCGGGCCTTCGACGCCGGGACGCTTGCCCCGGACGTCCTCGCCGAGCAGGAGAAGCTGCTGTGGGCCGACACGATCCTCTTCCAGTTCCCGCTGTGGTGGTACACCATGCCCGCGATCCTCAAAGGCTGGGTGGACCGGGTGTTCACCTACCACTTCGCGTACGGCGTCGGCGAGCACAGCGGCACCAAGTACGGCGAGCGCTTCGGTGAAGGCACTCTCGCGGGCAGGAAGGCTCTGCTGTCGGTGACCGCCGGCGGCCCGGAGTCGCACTACGCCGCTCGCGGGATCAACGGGCCCATCGACGATCTGCTGTTCCCGATCCAGCACGGCATCCTCTACTACCCGGGCATCGAGGTACTGCCGCCGTTCGTGCTGTACGGCGCCGACCGGTTGAGGGACGAGGACTACCCGGACGTCGCCAAGGCCTGGCAGCAGCGCCTGCTCACCCTTGAGTCGACCGAACCGATCGCGTTCCGGCGTCAGAACTTCGGCGACTACGAGATCCCCTCGCTGCACCTGAAGGTGGGACTGGAGCCTGCGGGCCGCACGGGCTTCGGGCTGCATGTGAACGGCTGACTGCTGTGGGCCGGCGACTGGTGTCGGCCAGGAGGTTGTTGACGCCGGCTGTACGGCGCCGCAGCAGTCGGACTTGCTCCGCGCCGGCGGCGCCGTGACCCCAGCCAGAGGCGTGAGCCGCCGTCTCGCGGTTGCTGGGCATCCGGTAGCCCGACTTCGTGCGCACCATGTCGTCTGGTACGAAGGAAGGTGGGACTGCCCGTTGGCATCAGCGCTCGTGCCCGCCGTGACGGTTGCCGGCCTGCTCGTTCACGCTCGTGCAGGGACAGGTCGTTTCCTTCCGGGGCCGATCCGCCGGTCGGCAGGTGCATGGCGGGGGGTTCGTGCTGCGTGTTGCTGCCGTCAGGTAGCGAGGGCGCGGGCCACCTGCTCGATGGTGGTGCTGTCCACGGGCGCGGTACCGGTGAGGGTTCCGGCCAGTGCGCGGGCCAGCACGGTCGCGGCGCTGATCCGGGTGTCCTCCTGCTCGTCGCCGGTGACCTTTGCGATCACGGCGTCGCGCACTGCCTGCGAGATGTCCAGACTCCCGAACAACTCGGGGTAGGACAGCATCATCAGGCACACGCCGACGTTGGCGGCCAGAATCGACTGTCCGGCCAGTTCGGGTGCCAGACGCAGCCTCCCGGCGTCACCGCAGCGCCTCAGGGCTTCGAGAAGGAGGCCCTGGGCCTCCTTGACGGCCTGCGGCTTGGGTTCGCCGCTGGGGGTGAACATCAGCCGGTACAGGTGCGGGTTGGCCAGGGCGAACGCGACGTGACTGTCCCATGCCGTCCGCAGGTCCGCGACGGGGTCGGCCGTGCGGGGATTCCGTCTCTTATTGGCCAGGAAGCGTTCGAAGCCGAGATCGGCCACCGCGGCGAGCAGTCCCTGCTTGTCCCCGAACTGGCGGTAGATCTCCGGGCCGCCCACCTTGGCGCGCTCGCAGATGGCGCGTGTGGAGATGGCCGGCGCGTCACTCTCGGCGAGTAGCTGCGTGGTCGCTTCCAGGATGCGGTCTCGAGCCGTTGTCATGCGGACATGTTAACAGTGGACGATAGTTCCGCTTACATGTGTGACCTGGGAACTTACGCCGTGAACACGGGAAAATCTCAGCCCGATGGCCATTCCGATGCTGGCGATGATTACGCGATATGTTAACGTCGCCAACGTCATGGGGTGGCCCCGACTGCAACGCGGGGCGACCGCTCGCGCCTCATGGCACGACATCCGGCCCGACATATGAAGGTGGTTTCCCCGTGGCTACGACGACCCTGCGCGAACTGAACGGCTTCGACGAGACCCCCGCCTCCCTGACCGACTCTGTAGTGGTCCTGGTCGACTTCCAGAACACCTACACTGGTGGCGTCATGGAGCTGGACGGTCACGCCGAGGCCGTCGCCGAAGGCAAGAAGCTCCTCGCTGCCGCCCGCGAGGCCGGCGCCCCCGTCATCCACGTCCAGGACAAGGGCTACGACGTGGAGTCCGAAGGCGGAAAGATCATCGCTGACGTCGCCCCCGTGGACGGCGAGGGCCGCGTCATCAAGTCCGTCCCCAACGCCTTCCACAACACCGACCTGGCCCAGCAGATCGAGAAGACCGGCCGCAAGAACGTCATCCTGGCCGGGTTCATGAGCAACATGTGCATCCTGTTCACCGTCCAGGGCGCCTTCCTGAACGGACTGCACCCGACTGTCGTCGCGAACGCCTGTGGCACCCGTGCCCTGTCCACCCGCGTCAGGGGCGGCGGCACCGCCCTCACCGCGCAGCAGATCCACGACAGCGCTCTGGCGACGATCACGGAACTGTACGGGGTGGTGGTTTCCTCGGTCTCCGACCTGTCGTAAGGCACCTTCCTGTGCGACGCACAGGGCGTCCGGGCTTCAGCCCGGGCGCCCCTTTTTTGTTCCTGCATCCGAAACCATTCCGTCCGGTTTATGCATTCGCATAGCACCTATGTGTGATCCCTGTGTCATTCACTCCTGTTTTCCAGTCAGTTGGGGCAGTAGCGTCTTTTTCGTCGGGCGCGACAAAAACCCGTCATCTCTGACCTCGGCGGAATGTCCCGGTCGGAGACGTAAAATTGCAGCTGGGGGAAACAGCACGTGACCACACGTAGGAACTTCATCGGTGCTGCAGGCACCGCCGCAGCCGCCACTCTCCTGACCGGCACCGCCTCGCAGGCGGCACACGCTACGGCTGCCGACACAGCCACTCCCGCCGGAAACGGCGACGCAGCCGCCGACACCACGACCGCGAGGAACAACATTCTCCAGGTCGACACCGACATGCGCACCAACTACGACAAGCTGCGGGCCAATGTCCTCCAGCAACTCGGTCCGGTCATCGTCGTGGAAAACGGAATGCAGGGCGGTAAGTACACCCTGGTCCACCAGGGCCAGCAGTTCATCGAAGAGCCGATCTCGCCAGTTTTCCAGCTGGCGAAATCCATCGCTCACGTCCCGCTCGGCATCTTCTCCGTCATCGCACCGTCCCTGGACCCCAAGGTCCCGGCGGGGCAGACCGACATGGACGCCCGCGACCTCCAACTGGTCGCCTACGCGGGACCCTCGAACACGGACTGGATCACCCCGCTCCAGGCATTTGCCACCGACCTCGACGCCGCACGGCGCACACTGGAGGACGCCGGCCTCCCCGTCGACCTGAAAGCGTCCTGCGCTCACATCCTCGACGCCGGTCTGAGCTACATCAACGAGATCACTCGGCGCCGTACCTTCGACATGCCCGGCTTCCAGAAGTTCACCGGGAAGATCGCCGACGACATCAAAACGAACATGTACTGGGCCGCGAAAGTCCAGATCGAAGCAGTCAAGGACCTGTTCGGCCGCTGGAAGGACAAAGTCGGTGCGGACGCCTGGCACGAGCTGTACGTGGTCGTCCTGTCGATGTGGACGACGTCCGAGCTGAACCAGAACTCCATCATCATCAAGCATCTGTTGGACAAGGGCATGGCCGACAGCCACCTGATCGACCTCGTCTGCGAGGCGCCTTCCCTCCCCAACGCGGTCCACGTCGCACTCGACAACCTCGCCCGCATCGTGATGGACAACATCGCCGCCGAAATGGTGTTCTCCAAGGACCAGCAGCTGGCCGACGCCCTCAAGGGCAAGCCCGACCTGCTCAGCCAGGAAATTCTCACCCTCCTCGGCGACACGAACGCAACCGCGAACGCGGCAGCGCTCAACGCCTGAAGTTCCCCCGTGATGCTGGACACTCGATGCTTACGCTGCGAGGGCGTGTTCCTGCTCGTGTCGCTGCCGGGTCTCCAGCGGGGTGAGGTAGC
>NZ_JBSFDG010000015.1:0-280550 GCF_053593775.1 Streptomyces sp. NPDC002092 | reverse complement strand
CTGGATCAAGACCTGGAACGAACAGGCCCGGCCCTTCAAGTGGAGCAAGACCGCAGACCAGATCATTGACCGCATCTGCCGCTACTGCGACAGGACCTCCGGACCGCCTCACTAGCTCTCGCTTCCCTGGTCGTCCCGGTCGTCCCGGTCGGGGTCACGCCGGCGCTGATCGCCGGCGGAGTCTCCCGGCCGGGCGCACCAGCAGGGAGAGTGAGGCCGCGGAGACGATCGCCGCGCCGAGCAGGATCAGCAGGAAGTTGCCGGGGTCCAGCGCGCTGTGGGTGACGAAGGCGCCGAAGAGGGCTCCGGCGACACCGGTCGCGAGCACCAGCGAACGGGTGGGCAGACGGTCGGACAGACGGTGCAGCGCCGCCCCTGCCAGCACAAGACCGAGAAGTGCGGAACCGAGCGCTTCGAACAACATCTTGGAGTCCCTCCCACACGGCCACACTGCCCATCACGGTCGTAGCCCGTCATACCCGTGACCTGCGGAATGCAATCCTCCTCTGTGAGCGAGTTGTGCTCCACCTGTGGAGAAAAAAATCTTGGGGGGGAAAGTGAGAGGGGCCCGGCGACCTTCGGTCGCCGGGCCCCTCTCCGGTGATGTGCTGTTGTGCGCCTACAGCGCTCCGAAACCCACCTTGCGCGGGGCCGGCTCGCCGAGCTCGACGTAGGCGAGGCGCTCTGCCGGGACGAGGACCTTACGGCCGTGCTCGTCCACGAGGGTCAGCAGCTGCGACTTCCCGGCCAGTGCCTCGGCCACGACCCGCTCGACCTCCTCGGCACTCTGACCGCTCTCCAGAACGATCTCGCGGGGCGCGTGCTGCACGCCGATCTTGACCTCCACGGCTATGTCCCTCCGACGGTCAGTGAAGTGCGCGACCTTTACGCGCCGTACCCAGCACACATTAGCCCGGTGAGGGGACGTACACCCTCCGCGCCTGCACGCCAGGAGCGAACAGTGGACGGGAACAAACGGCCTGTACGCGCGCGTGCGGGTCAGTGGTGCTGTTCGGTGCCGTGCAGCGGGAAGCCCGCGATACCGCGCCAGGCGAGCGAGGTCAGCAGCTGCACCGCCTGGTCGCGCGGGACGCTGCGGTCGCTGTGCAGCCAGGACCGGGCCACCACCTGGGCGAGGCCGCCGAGACCGGAGGCCAGCAGCATCGCCTCCGCGGGCGAGAGGCCGGTGTCCTCGGCGATCACGTCACGGATCGCCTCCGCGCACTCGTTCGTGACCTTGTCGACCCGCTCGCGGACCGCGGGCTCGTTCGTCAGGTCCGACTCGAAGACCAGGCGGAAGGCGCCGCCGTCGTCCTCGACGTACGCGAAGTAGGCGTCCATCGTCGCCCGTACGCGCTGCTTGTTGTCGCTCGTCGAGGCGAGTGCCCCGCGAACCGCCCCGATCAGCGACTCGCAGTGCTGGTCCAGCAGTGCGAGATAGAGGTCGAGCTTGCCCGGGAAGTGCTGGTAGAGCACCGGCTTGCTGACGCCGGCGCGCTCCGCGATGTCGTCCATCGCGGCCGCGTGGTACCCCTGCGCCACGAAGACTTCCTGTGCGGCGCCCAGCAACTGGTTCCGTCGGGCACGGCGCGGCAGGCGCGTGCCCCGCGGGCGTGCCGCCTCTGTCTGCTCGATGGCTGTCACGCCGCCTCCCAAAATCGTCCACATGCGGTGTGCGCCGCGCGGCCATCGTACTTTTCGGTAACCCGGTCGTGCGCGGTGCGAGCGCAGAATTTCACGGACCGGACGGCGGCGAAAGCCGTACAGAGGGTTTCAAAGCAGGCCGAAGCGGGCAGCGGGTCGCCCCGTTCCAGCTCAGCGCCACCCTCCGCCGCCCCGTAAGCGCTTGTCAGCGGTAGTCGTCCTCGTCGATGGAGACGACACGGCGCTGCTCGTCGAGGTCGGCCTCGTTCGCGCGGGCCGGGTCCACGTCCTCGAGAGGGTCGTCGCGGTCGGGCACGAGGTGGGCGTACTGTTCCGCGGCGTCGTTCTCGGGGGCCTCGACGTCGATCTCCTGGGCTTCCTGCGTGTCCTCGTCCTCGAACGTCTCGGGATCGGTGGGGTCTACGGCCATGGCTGGGCTCCCTTCCTACGACTGTCCCTGGAAGAAGCAGGGACCACAGCGGGTGCCCTCTTTATGAGCCTAGGAGACACCCGATCCGGACGCCATGCGCTGTGCGTGCGATCTGTGACGGCGAACACATGAGTCACTGCGTGATCGTCTCGTAACATTGCCGCATGTCTTCGACCGAGCTGCCCTCCGTGCCGGCGACCACAGCGCTCCCGAAGGTGGCGCCCGTCAGGGTCGCGGACGGTGAGCGGCTCAGGTCGGTCGGGCTGCCGGGGATCACGCTGTCGGTGCGGTCGAGACCGCCGGCCCGTGCGGGACTGCCGCCCGCGCTGTACGTGCACGGGCTCGGCGGCTCCTCGCAGAACTGGTCGGCGCTGATGCAGCAGCTGGAGGGCGTCGTCGACGGCGAGGCGATCGACCTGCCGGGCTTCGGCGACTCGCCGCCGCCGGACGACGGCGACTACTCGGTGACCGGGCACGCGCGCGCGGTCATCCGTTTCCTCGACGCGGCCGGACGCGGGCCCGTGCACCTCTTCGGCAACTCGCTCGGCGGCGCCGTCACCACCCGCGTCGCGGCCCTGCGGCCCGACCTCGTACGGACGCTCACGCTGGTGTCGCCGGCGCTCCCGGAGATCCGCGTCCAGCGGACCGCGGTCCCCACGGCGCTGCTGGCGCTGCCCGGTGTCACCGCGCTCTTCACCCGGTTCACCAAGGAGTGGTCCGCGGAGGAGCGGGTCCGCGGGGTCACGGCGCTCTGCTACGGCGACCCCGGGCGGGTGACGCCGGAAGGTTTCCGCAATGCGGTCGAGGAGATGGAGAGGCGCCTCCAACTGCCGTACTTCTGGGACGCTTTGACGCGCTCCGCGCGCGGGGTGGTGAACGCCTACACGCTGGGCGGCCAGCACGGCCTGTGGCGCCAGGCCGAGCGCGTCCTCGCCCCGACCCTGCTCGTCTACGGCGGCCGGGACCAGCTCGTCGGCTTCCGCATGGCCCAGCGGGCGGCCCGCGCCTTCCGCGACTCCCGTCTGCTCACCCTGCCGGACGCGGGGCATGTGGCGATGATGGAGTACCCGGACACGGTGGCCCGGGCCTTCTGCGAACTCCTCGGCGAGACGGGACAGTTGGCCGACGGAGTCCGGTCCGGCGAACCCGCGGCCGCGGTTTCCTCCGACGGAGGTGGTCCGGTCGTCGACGACGACGAGGCCGCCGCCGAGAGTGCGGGGAGCTGAGGGCCGACGTGGGACGCCACAGCCGCCGCGGGGGCGCCGCCGCCGCGAAGGGTGACGCCGGTGACATAGGTGCGGGGGGCCGCCGGGTGCCCGGGCCGTCGGACGGGCAGCAGCGGGCTCCGGGGTACGGGACGCCGAGGGCGGGGGACGGTACGCCTGCCCATGGGGTGCCGCGGTTCCCCGACGGCACCCCCGCGCACGGCACCCCCCAGGTCCGCGGCGGTCACCCCGAGCAGCGTGAAGCCGGTGGCGGCTGGGGCGAGTTGAGGGGGCCGGGCAGCCTAGCCGGTCCCGGTGTCGCCATACCGCGGCAGCGGCAGGCGCCGTCCCGAGGGCCGCGGCAGGACTACGTCGACGCCTTCGACGAGGACGACGACGTCTTCGCGCCCCGCACCGGTGCCTCGGCGCACGCCTCGGAGCCGTATCCCTCCGTCACCGGCGGGGACCTCCGCACCGGTGTCGGCGTGCCCTCCGAGACCGATGACGACGCGCCGCCCACCGGTGTGCCCGCGCAGACCAGGGGCAGCAAGGGGCGGACGTTCACCGGTATCGCGGCCGCCGCCGTCACCACCGTGCTGGCCGTCGTCGTCGCCGGCCAGGTCACGAACGGACGCGAGAACACCGGCGTCGGGACGCAGTCGGCCACCGACCAGGCACGCGACGCCCGGGACTCGGGGCCGTCGCCGATCTCCTCGCCCGGTGTGGCGACACTGACGTACGCGCAGGCGATGGGGGAGAAGTACCCGCTCAGCGCCACGCTCAAGGGGTCGGGGAAGTTCGATGCGGTCCCCGGGGTCGACAAGGCGCCGGGCACAGGGCAGAAGTACACCTACCGCGTGGACGTCGAGCAGGGGCTCGGGCTCGACGGTGCGCTCTTCGCCCGGGCCGTGCAGAAGACGCTCAACGACGACCGGAGCTGGGCCCACAACGGCGCCCGCACCTTCGAGCGCATCTACACCGGCAAGCCCGACTTCGTGATCACGCTCGCCAGCCCCGGGACGACCGCGAAATGGTGCGCGAAGTCCGGGCTCGACACCACCGAGGACAATGTCTCGTGCGACTCGGCCGCCACCGAGCGCGTGATGATCAATGCATACAGATGGGCGCAGGGATCGAAGACATACGGTGATCAAATTCACGCCTACCGGCAGATGTTGATCAATCACGAGGTGGGCCACCGGCTCGGCTACAGCCACGTCACCTGCACCAAGAACGGCCAGCTCGCGCCGGTCATGCAGCAGCAGACCAAGTTCCTGGACCATGACGGGATCCACTGTCTGCCCAACCCCTGGCCCTATCCCGCGAGTTGACAGGCGCCTCATATGTCACGTTGACATGCGCAGAAAGTTCATACATATTTCTGGGCATGTCGACCCCCCACGCCTCCGACCGCGCCGCTATCGAGCTGGCGCTCATCGGCGTGACCCCGCTCTGCGTGGCCGACATCCACTGTCGCTGACGCTCGCCCTGAGGCGTTCGCGTCGCGATCTTTTTCTCCCTCCGTGACTCGGTCACGGTTTTCGACGACCTGACGCCCGGGCAGAGGTCTGTTCACGTTCGTCTCACTCCTCGTCCATCCGTCTCACCATTCGGGCTTATCCCGGGTTCACCGGATCCCGATCACTCCGAGAGGTCGTCATTCCGATGCGTCAACCGTCCGTCAAAGCGCGCCGCTTGGCCGCCGCATCCGTAGGCCTGGTTCTGGCGGCGGGCGCCGCCGCCTGCGGGCCGAAGGACAACGATGCCAAGGGCTCCGGCGGCGACTCCACGCCGCACAAGGGCGGCACCTTGACGGTGCTGAACGCCGACCCGCAGGAGAACTTCGACCCGGCCCGCCTCTACACCTCCGGCGGCGGCAACGTCCCGTCCCTGGTCTTCCGTACGCTCACCACCCGCAACCGCGAGAACGGCGCGGCCGGCGCCAAGGTCGTCCCGGACCTCGCCACCGACACCGGGCGCCCCAACAAGGACGCGACCGTGTGGACTTACACCCTGAAGAAGGGCCTCAAGTACGAGGACGGCACCGCGATCACGTCCGCCGACATCAAGTACGGCATCGAGCGCTCCTTCGCGCCCGAACTGTCCGGCGGTGCCCCCTACTTGAGGGACTGGCTGGTCGGCGCGGCGGACTACCAGGGGCCGTACAAGGACAAGAAGGGCCTGTCCGCGATCGAGACGCCGGATGCCTCGACCATCGTCTTCCATCTGAACAAGCCCGAGGGCGAGTTCCCGTACCTGGCCACGCAGACGCAGTTCACGCCCGTCCCGAAGAGCAAGGACACGGGTACGAAGTACGCGGAGCACCCGGTCTCCTCCGGCCCGTACAAGGTCGTGAAGAACGAGAACAACGGCGAGCACATCGTCCTCGAGCGCAACACGTACTGGTCGACGGCGACGGACGCCGAGCGCAAGGCCTACCCGGACAAGGTCGACGTGAAGTCGGGTCTGGACTCGTCCGTGATCAACCAGCGGCTTTCGGCGTCCCAGGGCGCGGACGCGTCCGCCGTCACGACGGACACCAACCTCGGCCCGGCCGAACTCGCCAAGGTGACGGGCGACAAGGAGCTCGCCTCGCGCGTCGGCACCGGGCACTTCGGCTACACGAACTACATAGCGTTCAACCCGACCGTCAAGCCGTTCGACAACGTCAAGGTGCGGCAGGCGATCTCGTACGCCATCGACCGGTCGTCCGTGATCAATGCGGCGGGCGGTTCCGCGCTCGCCGAAACCGCCACCACCTACCTGCCCAACCAGAAGTCCTTCGGCTACACGCCGTACGACCTCTTCCCGGCGGGCAGGACGGGCAACCCGGCGAAGGCCAAGGAGCTGCTGGCGCAGGCCGGTTACAAGAACGGGCTCACGGTCACGCTGACGCACTCCAACGCCAAGAACTTCGAGACCAGCCCGGAGATCGCGACCGCCGTCCAGGACGCGCTCAAGCAGGCCGGCATCACGGTCAAGCTGCAGGGGCTGGAGGACAACGACTACAAGGACAAGATCCACAACGTGAAGACCGAGCCCGGGTTCTTCCTCGCCCACTGGGGTGCCGACTGGCCCTCCGGCGGTCCCTTCCTGGCCCCGATCTTCGACGGCCGGCAGATAGTGAAGGACGGCGCGAACTTCAACTCGGGCCTGCTCAATGACAAGTCGGTCAATGCCGAGATTGACGCGATCAACAAGTTGACCGATCTTGACGCTGCCGCCAAGAGGTGGGGTGCACTGGACAAGAAGATCGGCGAGCAGGCGCTGACCGTGCCGCTGTTCCACCCGGTCTACAAGCGCCTGGTCGGCAAGGACATCAGGAACGTCGTGATCAGCGACTGGACCGGTGTGCTGGACATCTCGCAGGTCGCGGTGAAGTAGCGCCGTGAGCGAGGCACTTGTCGCCACCCAGGTCCCCGAGGTGTCCTCCTCGGGGACCTCGGGGGCCCGTCAGTTCTGGCGGCGGCTACGCACGCAGCGCGCCGCCCTCGTCGCCGCGGCCGTCGTCGCGCTGCTGGTCCTGGTCGCGCTCGCCGCGCCCCTCCTCACCGCCCTCGAGGGCCAGGACCCCACCACGTACCACCCCTCGCTCGTCGACTCCGCGCGCGGCGGCGTGCCGACCGGCTCCTTCGGGGGCATCGGCGGGGACCACTGGCTCGGTGTCGAACCGCAGACCGGGCGGGATCTGTTCGCCCGGCTGGTGTACGGGGCGCGGGTCTCGCTGGGGGTCGCACTCGCCGCGACGGTCATCCAGGTCGTCGTGGGTGTGGTGATGGGCATCGCCTCCGCACTCGGCCGTGGATGGGTTGATCAACTGTTGAGCCGGATCACCGACATCTTCGTCGCCATGCCATTGATGATCATGTCGTTGGCCCTGCTCGCGATCGTCCCGTCGAGCTTCCCGCGACCTGTACTGGTCACCCTGGTCATCGGGTTCATCGCCTGGGGCAACATCGCCAAGATCGTGCGCGCCCAGACGCTCACCCTGAAGGGGCTCGACTACGTCTCCGCCGCGCGGCTCAGCGGCTGGGGCACCTGGCGTATCGCTCGCAGGGAGCTGTTGCCAGGGCTCGCCGCGCCGGTCATCACGTACGCAGCGATCCTCATGCCGGTCAACATCAGCGTCGAGGCCGCCCTGTCCTTCCTCGGCGTCGGAGTGAAGCCGCCGACGCCGTCCTGGGGACAGATGCTCACCGCCGCGGACGTCTGGTACCAGGCCGCCCCGCAGTACCTGCTGCTCCCGGCGGGCTCGCTGTTCGTCACCGTCCTCGCGCTGACCGTCCTCGGCGACGGCGTCCGCGTCGCCCTGGACCCGCGCGCGGCCTCGCGACTGAGCGTCGGCACGGGCAGCAGGCGCGAGGCCAAGGCCGGCAAGGAGGAAACCGCATGAGCGGCTTCGGAGGCTTCCTGCTGCGTCGCACCATCGGCGCCGTGGTGACCCTGCTGGCCATCTCGGTGATCGTCTACGTCGTCTTCTACGCCACCCCCGGCAACGTCGCCCAGATCACCTGCGGCCCGCGCTGCTCCCCGGAGCAGGTGCACCAGGTGGCGCAGCAGCTGAGGCTCGGCGATCCGCTGTACCTGCGCTACTGGCACTTCCTGGAGGGGCTGGTCGTCGGCCAGGACTACTCCACGGGCACCTCGGTGGAGCACTGCTCGGCCCCCTGCCTCGGGCTCTCGTACCAGAGCGACCAGCAGGTCATGGCCATCATCCTCACCAAGCTCCCGGTGAGCCTCTCGCTCGTGCTCGGCGCGATGGTGCTGTGGCTGGTGCTCGGCGTCGGTACGGGTGTGCTCTCCGCCTGGCGGCGCGGCCGGTTCACCGAGCGCGTGCTGACCGCCCTCACCCTGGCCGGCTGGGCCACGCCGGTGTTCGTCATCGGGCTGGTCCTGATGATCGTCGTCTGCGGCGAACTGCAGCTGCTGCCCTTCCCGCAGTACGTGAACCTCACCGACGACCCCGAGCAGTGGGCGTGGAACCTGCTCCTGCCCTGGCTCTCGCTCGCCCTCATCGAGGCCGCGGCGTTCGCCCGGCTGACCAGGTCGTCGATGCTGGAGACCCTGGCCGAGGACCACATCCGCACGTTCCGGGCCTACGGCGTCGCCGAGCGGACGATCGTGGGACGGCACGCGCTGCGCGGGGCGCTGGCGCCCGTCATCGCGCTGAACGCCAACAACGTCGGCTCGGCGATCGGCGGCGCCGTGCTCACCGAGACCCTCTTCGGCCTTCCCGGCATCGGCCAGGAACTCGTCCACGCCGTCAATGTGGTCGACCTGCCGGTCGTCGTCGGCATGGTCCTGGTGATCGGCTTCTTCGTGGTCCTCGCCAACGCCGTCGCGGACGTGCTGTACGCGGTGGCCGACCGACGGGTGGTACTGACGTGAGTCTCGTCCAAGTCACGGATCTCTCTGTCGAGTTCGGCGACCTGCGGGCCGTCGACGGCCTCTCCTTCCGCCTGGAACAGGGCGCCGCCCTGGCCCTGGTCGGCGAGTCCGGCTCCGGGAAGTCCACCGTCGCCTCCGCGCTGCTGGGGCTGCACCGCGGCACGGGCGCGCGGGTCGGCGGCTCGATCGAGGTCGCCGGCACCGACGTACAGCGGGCGTCGGAGGACGAACTGCGGCGGCTGCGTGGCGCAAAGGCCGCGATGGTCTTCCAGGACCCCCTGTCGTCCCTCGACCCGTACTACGCGATCGGCGACCAGATCGCCGAGGTGTACCGCGTGCACACGCGTGTGTCGCGACGGGCGGCACGCGCGCGTGCGGTGGAGGTGCTCGACCGGGTGGGAATTCCGGACGCACAGCGCCGGTCCCGTTCCCGTCCGCACGAGTTCAGCGGCGGCATGCGCCAGCGCGCGCTCATCGCCATGGCACTCGCCTGCGAGCCCGAGCTGCTGATCGCCGACGAGCCGACCACCGCGCTCGACGTCACCGTCCAGGCCCAGATCCTCGACCTGCTGCACACCCTGCGCGAGGAGACGGGCATGGGGCTGCTGCTCGTCACGCACGACGTCGGCGTCGCCGCCGAAAGCGTCGACGAGGTCCTCGTCATGCGGCACGGGCGCGTGGTCGAACACGGGCCGGTCACGGACGTACTGGACGCGCCGACAGAGCCGTACACACGGGCCCTGTTGGCAGCGGTCCCGCGCGTGGACGCGCGGCGGACGACACCCGGGGCCGTCCCGGAATCCGCGACGGGCAACGGCGGGATCGCCTCGCCGGAGGCTTCGGCGGAGGGCGCTCGGTCCGGCTCGTCGGGGGAGGGCACCGAGGCTGCCTCACCGGCCGATGTGACGGAGAACGCCCGGGGTGTCTCTTCGGCTGCTTCCGGGGACGTCGTTCTGGAGGCGGCCGGGCTGCGGCGTGAATTCGGGCGCGGCAAGCGGGCGTTCGCCGCGGTGGACGACGTGTCGTTGACCCTCCGCCGTGGCGAGACACTCGGCGTCGTCGGCGAGAGCGGCAGCGGAAAGACGACGCTCGGGCGGATGCTGGTCGGGCTGCTGGAGCCGACCGCGGGTGAGGTCCGTTACGAGGGGCACGCGCGCGTGGGCGTGAATCCGGCTGTCCAGATGGTGTTCCAGGACCCCGTCTCCTCCCTCAACCCCCGTCGCAGCGTGGGCGAGTCGATCGCCGATCCGCTACGCGCGCGTGGCGAACGGGACGAGAAGGGCATCAGGCAGCGCGTGACGGAACTGCTCGAGCGCGTGGGGCTCGAAGGGGCGCACTACGACCGCTACCCGCACGAGTTCAGCGGCGGCCAGCGCCAGCGCGTGGGCATCGCCCGGGCACTCGCGGCCGACCCGCGCGTCATCGTCTGCGACGAGCCCGTCTCCGCGCTGGACGTGACCACGCAGGCCCAGGTGGTCGCCCTGCTCGGCGAGCTGCAGCGCGAACTCGGGCTCGCCCTCGTCTTCGTCGCCCACGACCTCGCCGTCGTACGACAGGTCAGCGACCGGGTCGCGGTGATGCGCCGCGGCCGGATCGTCGAGTCCGGGCCCGCCGATGAGGTGTACGACAACCCCCAGGAGCCGTACACCAAGCAGCTGCTCGCCGCCGTACCGGCACTCGACCCCCAGGTCGCGGCCCGGCGCAGAGCCGCCCGGCGGGAACTGGCCGCAGCCTGACGTAACGTAACTGCTTGATCTCGTAGCGCGATCGAACGCGATCCGCACGGGAAAGTTACGACCGTTCACCCCTTTTGGTGGCGCGATGGACAACCGTCCGTCGCGCCACCGCCTTGTCCGCATACGTTCTTCCCGCTGCGAGCCGCCGGGTCAACGGCGGCTCCCCATACGGGAGATCGGGGGTGCGCTCGTGCGCATCGGACTGCTTACGGAGGGTGGCTATCCGTATGTGAGCGGTGACGCCAGGCTCTGGTGCGACCGGCTCGTGCGCGGGCTCGGGCAGCACGAGTTCGACGTCTACGCGCTCAGCCGCAGCGAGCGCCAGGAGAGCGAGGGCTGGGTCGCGCTTCCGCCGCAGGTCGGCCGGGTGCGGACGGCGCCGATGTGGACGGCCGAGGGCGACGGGACGAGCTATGGACGCCGGGCGCGGCGGCGGTTCGCCGAGTGCTACGGGGAGTTGGCGGCCGCGCTGTGCGCGGGGAACGCCGGAGATCCTTCCGGCGCTTCGGGGGAGACCCCCGCCACTGAGGCGGACCGTTTCGGCAGCGCGCTGTACGGGCTCGCCGAACTCGCCCGCGACGAGCGCGGCCTGGTGGGAGCGCTCCGCTCCGAGGCCGCCGTACGAGCTCTGGAACGCGCCTGTCGTGCGCCGGGCGCCTCGGGAGCGGCGCGGGAAGCGCGCGTACCGGATCTGCTCGCCGTGGCCGCGCACCTGGAACGCGCCCTGCGCCCCCTCTCGCTCGACTGGTACGAGGACGACGACCTCGGCTCGGCCGACCTGTGCCACGCCACCTCCGGCGGCCCCGCGGCCCTGCCCGGGCTGCTCGCTCGTCACTTCCACGGCGTACCCCTGCTGCTGACCGAGTACGGCGTGCGACTGCGCACGCACTACCTGGCCGCCACGGACGCGCCGCCCGCTGTACGGTCCCTGCTCGCCGCCTTCCACGGCAGGCTCGCCGCCGAGATCTACGACCGCGCCACGATCGTCACGCCGGGCAACGCACATGCCCGCCGCTGGCAGGAACGGTGCGGCGCCGACCGCGCGAAGCTCCGCACGGTCTACCCGGGCATGGACGCCTCCCGCTTCGCCGAGGTCGGCGAGTCCCCCCAGTCCGCGGACCCCGACACGCTGGTCTGGGTCGGCCGCGTCGAACCCGCCAAGGACCTGGTGTCGCTGCTGCACGCCTTCGCGGAGATCCGCAAGGAGGCGCCGAAGACCCTGCTGCGGATCGTCGGTGCCCCGGACGGCCCCGACGGCGAGGCATACCTCGGGCACTGCCGGGCGCTGGCCGCGCAGCTCTTCCCCGACGAGGCGGCAGGGCTGCACGCCGTCGGCGACAACCCCGTGTCCTTCGAGGAGATCGGCGGGCCGGAACTGCCGAGCCTCGCCGACGCGTACGCCGCCGGCGCCGTGACCGTGCTGTCCAGTGTCGTCGAGGGCTTCCCCATCAGCCTCGTCGAGGCGATGTTCTGCGGCCGCGCGACCGTCTCCACGGACGTCGGCGCGGTCGTGGAGGTCATCGGGGGCACGGGGCTCGTCGTACCGCCGCGCAACCCGCGGGCGCTCGCCGAGGCCTGCCTGGCCCTGCTGCGTGACCCTGAGCGCCGGGAGCGCCTGGGCGCCGCGGCACGCGCGCGTGCGCTCGAACTGTTCACCGTCGAGCAGAACACCACGGCATTTCACGGCATTTACCTGGAGATCGTCTCGCGCACCCCGGTGCGCCGCGTCGTCCTCGACGACACGGGAGAGCCCCTGCCGTTCGCCGTCCCCGCCGAGGCGCACCTCCCCGGCCGGTGGACCCACCCGGACGCGCGCGTGGTGGCCCGCGGCGGCCCCGGCTGGGCAACGGGCACCCCGGTACGCGCGACCTCACCGCGGCCCACACCCCCGATGCCGGCCACCGAGGGGGCGCGATGAGCGACCTGGGAGCACTGGACCGCCCCGGCACCCCGGACAGCCCCGGAGCCTGGGACGAACGGTCACAGGGATGGCTCGCGGGGGAGCCCACCGCCCCGGACGTCGCCGGAGGGGAGGCGGCATCCGGTGGGCACGGCGGCGATGACGCCGGGGCATGCGCGCGGGCCGATACCGAAGCGCCGGCACGCACGCGTGGCGGCGTCGAATCGCCGGCCCGCCCGGGCGTCGACGCCGAAGCCGCGGCACACACGCGTGGCAGCACCGAACCCCCGGCCCGCGCGCGTGTGGACGCCCAAGCCACGGCACACAGGCGTGCGGAGGCCGAAGCCGTGGCGCCTACGCGTGCGGAGGCCGAAGCCCCCGCGCCGGCGCAGGCAGACACCGACGCCCCGGCCGCTCCCCGCCAACCAGCTGCTCCGCGGCGGGCTGCCGCCGACCCCGTGAAGGCGCTGATGCACCGTCACCGCGAGTTGTGCGAGCGGGCGGTGGACCCCTTGGAGATCGCTGCGGGTCTGGAGGCGCACGGCGTCACCGACCGGACCGCCGCACGCTTCCGGCACCGGGACGTCTTCTCCCTGGCGGAGGAGATGTACGCGCGCGTGCCCCGCGACGACGGCGCCTCCGGCCGCCCAGCAGCCCTCGACCTGCCCAGGGCACGCGTCGACTGGGCCCTGCTCACGCTCCTGCCCGGAGCACTGTGCGCGGCGACCGTCACCGCCCTGCACCTCACCCACGGACAGGCCCGCGCGATCGCAGCCGCCGTCGGAGTCCTCGCCGTCGCTCTCGCCGTGCGCCCGGCGCTCACCCGCGGCCCCCTCGGCGCGACGGACCGCAGACCCCCGGGACCCCTCCCGCACGCACCCGCCAGCCGTGTGAGCACGTACTGGCTCCTCGGGTACGCCCTCCTCGGCGACGGCCTGCTGCGCGCAGCCCCCGCCGGAGGCCCCGACGGCCCTTGGCCCCTCGCCACGGCCCCCGTCCTGGCCCTCATGCTGGCCTGCGCACCCGCGGCCTGGAGCGCCCACCTCTTCGCCGTACACGCCCGCCGCAGACTGAGCGACAGCCGTGCCCTGGAGGAGTACGCGGCCTCCGTACGACCGCTCCTCATCGGCACGTTCGCCCTGTTCCTGTGCGCGCTGACGGCCCTGCTCGCCCTGTGCGGCGCGGCCCTGGGCGAGCCCGCGGCCTACGCCCAGACCGTCACCCTGGGCGCCCTGCTGATCCTCGCCCGACTCCTCACCACACACGGTTTCAGCCACGCCCCCGCGCTCGTCCTCACCACCACGGCCGCGGCCGAGATCGCCGCCACGGCCACCGTCTTCGCGGGCCACCTCCCCGGATGCGGCTTCCTCGCCGGCCCCGTGGAGACCCTCGTCGACCACTGGGGCCCCGGCAGCGTCCCGGCCCTGGCCTGCGGGGCAGCCGCGCTGACCTTGCTGATCCACGCGACCCGCACCCTCACCCGGGCCTCGGCCCAAGCACCCGCGGACCGGCCGTGCTGACGCGGCAGCCGTCCCCGGCGCACCCTCACGGGTCGCATGCACTCCGACGGGCGCCCGCCCACGCCCTGCCGCAGGCGCCCGGCCGCGCCGCCCGAGGCAAACGCACCACCCCCTCCGAAGGAGAACCCCAGATGATCACCTCCCGACCCGACATCTCGGCCCCGGGAGCCGCCCGATGAGAGTCCTGCTGATCGGAGCCAACGGCTACCTCGGCCGCTTCGTCGCCGACCGTCTGCTCGCCGACCCGGCCGTCCAGCTCACCGCGCTCGGCCGCGGCGACGACGCCGACGTCCGCTTCGACCTCGCGTCCGGCAGCCCCGGAGCCCTCACCCGCTTCCTCGACGCGGTCCACCCCGGCGTCGTCATCAACTGCGCCGGCGCCACCCGGGGCGGCGCACGCGACCTCACCCGCCACAACACCGTCGCCGTCGCCACCGTCTGCGAGGCCCTGCGCCGCAGCGGCTGCGGCGCCCGCCTGGTGCATATCGGCTGCGGCGCGGAGTACGGCCCGAGCCAGCCGGGTTCGTCGACGGCGGAGGACGCCGTCCCGCGCCCCGGCGGCCCGTACGGAGTGAGCAAGCTCGCCGCCACCGAACTGGTCCTGGGCTCGGGCCTGGACGCCGTCGTCCTCCGGGTCTTCTCACCGGCCGGCCCCGGCACCCCCGCCGGCTCGCCGCTCGGCCGGCTCGCCGAGGCCATGCGCCGCGCCATGCAGTCCGGCGACGGCGAACTCAAGCTCGGCGGCCTCGGAGTCCAGCGCGACTTCATCGACGTACGCGACGTGGCGCGCGCCGTGCACGCCGCCTCGCTGTCCGCCGCGCAGGGCGTCATCAACATCGGCTCGGGTCGCGCCGTCCGGCTGCGCGACGCCGCCGCCATGCTCGCCCGCGTGGCCGGATACGCCGGCGCGCTCCACGAACTCGACGGCCCGCCCGGCCCGCTGCGGGCCACCATCGGCCACCCCCGCAGCGAATCCGACCACGCGGCCCCGGTCGCGTACCCGTACCCCGACGGCTGCGGCAGCTGGCAGCAGGCCGATGTGCGCACCGCACGCGACCGGCTCGGCTGGCGGCCCCGCATCAACCTCGAAGAGTCCCTCGCCGACATCTGGATGGAGGCGGCATGCCGTATCTGACCAGCACCAAAGCGGGCACCGCGAGCACCGACGTCCGCACCGGGTTGGGCATCCCCGGCTACGCACACCCCCTCCTTGCACCCACCGAGTGGGGCGAACTCACCCGCCCCGGAACGCCCTTGCACTGGGTCGTCCTCAACGTGGCCGACGGGCCCGGCTCCCGCCCCGACCCGCACTGCCTTGAGGCCGCCGGCCGCCTGCGCAACGCGGGCGTACGGGTCCTCGGCCACCTCGACACCGCCCACGGGGCCCGCACCTTCGGCGAGGTGATCTCCGACGCGCACCGCTACCTCGACTGGTACCAGGTCGACGGCTTCCTGCTGGACCGCTGCCCGACCGAACGCGTCTCACTCCCCGAGGTCCGCCGCACCGTCACCGCGCTCCGCGGGATCCGTGACGATGCCCACATCGTCCTCGGCCACGGCACTCATCCGCACCCCGGCTACGCCGAGACCGCCGACCAACTGGTCACCTTCTGCGGGTCCTGGAGCGACTACCGCTGGTCGCAGGTGGCCGAGTGGACCGCGGACCACCCGCCGGAGCGCTTCTGCCACTTCGTCCACGGGGTGCCGCGCCCCCACCTGGAGGAAGCACTGCGCATCGCCCGCTGGCAGGGCGCCTCGACGATCTACTTCACCGACCACACCGACCGGGGCGGCCGCGCGGACCCCTGGGAGACCATGCCCGGCTACTGGGACGACATCGTCTCGCGGATCGGAACGGGTGTCTCGGAATGAAGAAGGCCGTGGCAGTGTTACGGACAGAACAACTGTAGTGATTGACCGACCAACGGAGTCCCCGTGTCGCTGCCACCCCTGGTCGAGCCAGCCTCTGAGCTCACCGTAGACGAGGTCCGCAGGTACTCCCGCCACCTGATCATCCCCGACGTCGGGATGGACGGGCAGAAGCGGCTGAAGAACGCCAAGGTGCTCTGTGTGGGCGCCGGCGGCCTGGGCTCGCCGGCGCTGATGTACCTGGCCGCGGCGGGCGTCGGCACGCTCGGCATCGTGGAGTTCGACGAGGTCGACGAGTCGAACCTGCAGCGCCAGATCATCCACAGCCAGGCCGACATCGGCCGCTCCAAGGCCGAGTCCGCGCGCGACTCCGTCCTCGGCATCAACCCGTACGTGAACGTGATCCTTCACGAGGAGCGGCTCGAGGCCGACAACGTGATGGACATCTTCAGCCAGTACGACCTGATCGTCGACGGCACGGACAACTTCGCGACCCGCTACCTGGTCAACGACGCGTGCGTGCTGCTCAACAAGCCGTACGTGTGGGGTTCGATCTACCGCTTCGACGGCCAGGCCTCCGTCTTCTGGTCCGAGCACGGCCCCTGCTACCGCTGCCTGTACCCGGAGCCCCCGCCGCCGGGCATGGTCCCCTCCTGCGCCGAGGGCGGCGTGCTGGGCGTGCTGTGCGCGTCCATCGGCTCCATCCAGGTCACGGAGGCCATCAAGGTCCTCACCGGCACCGGTGAGCCCCTCGTCGGCCGGCTGATGATCTACGACGCCCTGGAGATGCAGTACCGCCAGGTCAAGGTCCGCAAGGACCCGAACTGCGCGGTCTGCGGCGAGAACCCCACCGTCACCGAGCTCATCGACTACGAGGCCTTCTGCGGTGTCGTCTCCGAGGAGGCCCAGGAGGCGGCCGCCGGCTCGACGATCACTCCGAAGCAGCTCAAGGAGTGGATCGACGACGGCGAGAACATCGAGATCATCGATGTCCGTGAGATCAACGAGTACGAGATCGTCTCGATCCCCGGCGCCAGGCTGATCCCCAAGAACGAGTTCCTCATGGGCACCGCCCTGGAGACCCTCCCGCAGGACAAGAAGATCGTCCTGCACTGCAAGACGGGTGTCCGCAGTGCGGAAGTCCTCGCGGTCCTGAAGTCCGCGGGCTTCTCCGACGCCGTGCACGTCGGCGGCGGCGTGATCGGCTGGGTCAACCAGATCGAGCCGCACAAGCCGGTCTACTGATCACCGCTCTCGCCGACCAGCGAGACTGAAGAAGCCCACGGCATCTGACCAGCAGTTCAGATGCCGTGGGCTTCTGTCGTTGCCGGTCGGTGTCGAGCGCTCTCGCACGGCCCAGCGCCGGAACTGCCCAGTTCGGAAGATCGGGTACACCGATGATCGCTTGGTGCTCGCTGGTTCGGGCACGTGGGGGACACGACCATGGTGAGCCGTGTCTGGTGATTGTCATGGTCGTTGGAGCGAGCATGCGAAAGATCATCATGACCGCCACGCTGGCCGTGGCTGCTGTCGCCATGGCAGTTCCTGCTCATGCGGACAACAAGTCGACCCCCCACTGGACCTTCGCGCCGGGATCCGTCTGCGGGCTGGAAGGGGCAGAGGTGTCGGCGCTGCCGATTCTGACCGACTTCGTTCCCATCCACTCCAACAACTGCCCGAACGGCAACGTGCTCGACTACCCGACGATCTAGGTCGAACGGTCCCCTCAACTCCAGGTGGAGCGCGCCACTGTACGGACGACCTGGACGCCATGGGCCCGCGTCTGCTCTCTGCCCGGGGCGAGAGTGGAGGGGCTCGGCACCATGGGTGCCGGGCCCCTTTCCGCTGCCCGGGCTGCGAGTTCCGCCGCCCGGGCTACGAGGCGCAGACCTTTCCGTCCTTCGGCACCGTCCCGTTCAGCAGATACGCGTCCACCGTCGAGTCCACGCAGTCGCTCCCGTTTCCGTACGCCCCATGTCCCTCGCCCTTCCAGGTGAGCTCCACACCGACGCCCTTGCCCAGTTCGTCGGCCATCTTGCGGGCACCCTCGTAGGGCGTCGCCGGGTCGCCGGTGTTGCCGACCACGAGGATCGGGGCCGCGCCCGGCGCACTGGCCGGCGGGGTGTCCCACTGACCGGCCACCGGCCAGTCGTGGCACCAGCCGGCGGTGTCCCAGCCCATGAAGTCGCCGAAAACGGGCGAGATCTTCTCGAACTGCGCCAGCCGCTTCTTCGTTTCGGCGGGTGTCGGGCGCACCTTGCTGTCCAGGCACGATATGACCCGTTGTGAATGGGTCGTCGTCTCGTAGTGCCCCGAAGCGTCGCGGCCGTTGTAGCCGTCGGCCAGCGACAGCAGCTGCGAGCCGTCTCCGTCCTCGGCGGCGTTCAGCGCGCTGGTGAGACTGGGCCAGCTCTGCCTGGAGTAGAGGGGGTAGGTCAGTCCGGTCAGCGCGAGCGTCTGGGTGAGCTTGCGGCCTCTCGAGGTGGGCAGCGGGCGGCTGTCGATCCGCTTCAGCAGGGCCGAGATCTTCTGTGATCCCTGCGCCGGGTCCTGTCCCGTCGACTTGAGATAGTCGTCCAGGGCCCGCTGGAAGCCCCTGGCCTGGTTCTCGGCGTGACCCACCATGTCGGCGCTCGGGTCGACCACGGCGTCGAGGACGAGCCGCGCGACCCTCTTCGGGAACAAGTGGGCGTAGACACCGCCGAGTTCGGTGCCGTACGAGATGCCGAAGTAGTGCATCTTCGAGTCGCCCAGCACCTGGCGCATCAGGTCCATGTCGCGGGCGGTGTCGGTCGTCGACGCGTGCGACATCAGCTTTCCGGCGGCCTTCGCGCAGCCCTTGCCGAAGTCGAGGGCGTCCTGGAGATACGCCTTCTCCTCGGCCGGGGTGTCCGGTGTGGCGTCCACCGACTCCGCGGCCTGAATCTCCTTGTCGCTGCGGCAGCGGATTCCCCCGCTCGATCCGACGCCGCGCGGGTCCCAGCTCACCAGGTCGTACCGTTCACGCAGTTTGGCGAAGGTGGGGCCGAAGGACGGGAGGTACGAGACGCCCGGGGCGCCGGGGCCACCGAAGTTGAACAGCAGCGAGCCGATCCGCTTGCCCCCACGGGCCTCGGCGCGGATCAGAGCGACTCCCATCGTCTCGCCCTGTGGCTTCGACCAGTCCAGCGGCACCTTCAGTGTCGCGCACTGCCAGTCGTTGCCCGGCGCCGGGGAGTCGTCGGTGGCCTTGCAGCCGCCCCAGGCGAGTTTTTGCGCGGTGAGTGAGGAGGGCAGCGCGGCCGTAGTTCCGGAGGAGCCGGACGACGGCGAGGCGGCCGCGGTCGTGCTCCCGCCGCCCTTGCCGTCGTCGGACGACGAACCACTGCTGCAGCCCCCCACCAGGAGCGCTGCGGCGGCACCCAGAGCCGTCCACCGTACGAATCGCGCCATGTGCGTCCCCCCTCACGGGCCGTCCGCATCGAGCAGCAGACGGCTGTCAGGCCATCGTAGGCGGATCAAGGAAGACCTGCCGGAGCCTGTGGATAACCTCCTGACCTGCTGCTTTACCACAAGCCGCGTCAGGTCTCAGGAGCAGACGGTGCCGGCCGCCGGGACCTTCCCGTCCAGCAGATAGCCGTTCACCGCGGCCTGCACGCACTTGTTCTTGCTGTCGTAGGAGCCGTGCCCCTGCCCCTTGTACGTCAGCTCCACGCCGACGCCCTTGCCCAGCGCGTCCACCATCTTCTTCGCACCCTCGTACGGGGTGGCCGGGTCGCCGGTGTTGCCCACGACGAGGATCGGCGCGGCCCCCGGCGCGCTCACGTCCGGATGGTCGGCGGCCCCCGCGACGGGCCAGTCGGTGCAGCTCAGCATGGACCAGGCCAGGAAGTCGCCGAACAGCGGTGAGGCGGCCCGGAACTCGGGCAGTTTCTGCTCCACGTAGGCCGTGCTGTAACGGGGCTTCTCGTCGGCGCAGTTGATGGCGATGTTGGCGGCGGTGATGTTGCTGTACTCGCCGTTCTCGCTGCGCCCGTTCAGTGAGTCGGACAGGGCCATGAGGACCTTGCCGTCGCCGCTGTACGCCTGTTGCAGGCCCTCGGTGAGGTACTGCCAGTAGTCCTTGGAATACAGGGCCTGCGCGATGCCGTTGGTCGCGGCGGTCTGGGTCAGCCGGCGGGGGAGGATGCCGGAGATCGGCTTCGCGTCGAGATCCTTGAGCAGCTTGGCGATACGGTCCTTCACGTCCTGCGGGGTGTCGCCGATCGGGCAGGCACCGGCCTTCGACGTGCAGTCCGCGGCGAAGTTGTCGAGCGCGAGCTGGAAGCCCTTGGCCTGTCCGAGCGAGCTCTGCTCGGCGTTCTGCGTCGGGTCGACGACCGCGTCCAGTACGGCGCGGCCCACCTTCTTCGGGAACAAGTGGGCGTAGACACCGCCGAGTTCGGTGCCGTACGAGATGCCGAAGTAGTACAGCTTGTCGTCGCCGAGGACCTGCCGCATGAGGTCCATGTCACGGGCCGCGTCGGTGGTGCGCACATGGGGCAGCACCTTCTTGGAGTTCTTCTCACAGGCCGTGTTGAACTTCTTGGTGTTGTCCAGGTATGCGGTGCGTTCGCCGGCGTCGTCGGGGGTCGCGTCCTGCTGGAAGTACGCGTCGAGCTGCTGGTCGTTCTCGCATTTCACGGGGGCGCTGCTGCCGACGCCGCGCGGGTCGAAGCTGACCAGGTCGTAGCGGGTGCGCAGTTTCGCGTAGTCCTGGCCGAAGGCGGGCAGCGTGGTGACGCCCGAGCCGCCGGGACCGCCGAAGTTGAAGACGAGCGAGCCGATGCGCTTGCTGCTGTCGCCGCTGGTCTTCGCCCGGATCAGCGCGATGCCGATCGTGTCGCCCTTGGGCTTCGCCCAGTCGAGGGGCGCCTGCATGGTGGCGCACTGCCACTGGCCGCCGTTCGGCAGAGGCGACGGGGCGTTGCCGCCGCCTTCCGCCGCGGACGGGGCCGGACAGTCCTTCCAGTCGAGCTTCTGGGCCGACAGGTCCCCGTCCTTGGCGTCCTTGGAACTGCCGCTGCAGCCCGCCAGCACGGAGGACAGCAGCAGGAGGGTGGCGGTCAGGGCGGCCGCGCGCGGGCGAAAAGGGTTCGGCATGCTCCCATCCTGTCGTCACGCGCGCGTGGGCGCTCGGGACACGGGCCGTAAGAGGTAGGCCGGCTACGGTCTTCGTACTACAGCGCACCCTTGCGTGACAGCTGGTTGAAGGCCAGCCAGCCCGGCAGCACGGGCAGCCACAGGGTCAGCAGCCGGAACAGCAGCACGGCGGGGGCCGCCACTTCCTTGGGGAGGCCCACGGCGATCAGGCCGACCGTCAGGGTCGCCTCCACGGCGCCCACGCCGCCCGGGGTCGGGGCCGCGGAGCCGAGCGCGTTGCCGGCCAGGAAGACCACGGCGACGCTGGCGATGCTGAGCGAGGTCCCTGCCTGGCCGAAGGCGCGGATCGAGGCGTCCAGGCACATCACGAAGCAGGCGGTCAGCAGCAGCATGCCACCGATGCCGGTGACGAGCTTCTGCGGCCGTTGCAGCACGTCCAGCATGCGCGGCACGACACCGGCGAAAAGCGACCGCACGCGCGTGGAGACGAATTTCCGCAGGAACGGCACCGAGGTGACGACGAGGACGAGCACGGCCACCGTCAGCAGACCCGCGATGACGGTCCGGGACGGCGACAGGGACGGCGTCTTCTCGGTGCCGGTCAGATAGCCGAACGACAGCAGCATCAGGATGTGGCAGCCGAGCCCGAACAGCTGCGAGGCGCCGACGCTCGCCACCGCGAGCCCCGGGCGCACCCCCGCGCGCTGCAGGAAGCGGGTGTTGAGGGCGACACCGCCCACCGCGGCCGGCGCGACGATCTTGACGAACGACCCGGCGACCTGGGCCGCCACGGCCCGCAGGAACGGCACCCGCTCCGGCACGAATCCGAGCAGGGCCATGGCCGCCGCGACGTAGCTCAGCGCCGAGAACAGCACTGCTGCGACGACCCAGCCCCACTGCGCGTTGGCGACCAGAGGACCCAACTCGATGTGGGTGAGCTGCGTCAGCAGGAAGTACGCGCCGATGGCGCCGGCGATGAAACTGATCAGCGTCCGCGGCCGTACCCGCTCGAGCCGGGCCGGCTCGACCGGCGCCTGCGGCCTGATCAACAACACCTGGTGCCGGATCTGCGTGAGCAGGTCCTCCTCGCGCGCCTCGTCGATGGCCTCGTCGATCGCCCGCTTCTCGGCCCGCTGCTCAGCGCGTACGGCCTTCTTGCCGGGCTTTTCGAGTACGGGGCCGGTCTCGTCCGGGGCCTCTTCCAAGCGGACCTGTTTGGCCTGCCGGGACGCCTCCAGGACCGCCTCCCGCTCGCGCTGGGCCCGTTCCCGGGCCAGCTTGCGCAGGGTCGCGCGGGAGGTGCGGCTGAGCGCGATGGGCTGCAGCATCGGCAGGCAGTCGGCCACGTCGTCCGGGCCGAGCACACCCACCGCCGACGCCACCGCGCGCTCGGCGCCCACCCGCAGCCCGAGCGTCACCAGGAGCTGCGAGATGTCCATGCGCAGCAGCAGATCACCGGCCGCGATCTCGCCGACGCGCAGGTCGGTGAGGATGACCGTGCCGGAACGATCCACCAGAATCGCGTCGCCCACCAGCCTGCGGTGTGCGATGCGCCGGGACTGCAGTGCGCGTACCTGGTGCCAGGTGTCGTGCAGCAGCTCGTCGGTGATCTCCTCGTCCGCGAGGGTGTCGAGGGTGCGCCCGCCGGTGTGCTCGTAGACGAGCATCACGGCGTCGGGACCGAGCTCGGAGGTCGCGATCAGCTTGGGCGCGTTCGCGCCGGCCGCGATCGCCGCGTAGGCGAGCAGGGCCTCCTGCTCCAGTGCCTGGCGCAGCGACTGGAGGCTGCTGCGGGTGGCGAAGCCGCGCAGCGTCAGATTGCGCCACACGCGGTAGAAGAAGCCCTGCGCCTGCTGTTCGCGGTCGACGACCGTCACATCCAGGGGCGGGCCGTCCTCCAGTGTGACGAAGTAGCGCCGTCCGCGGTCGCCGGTCTCCGGTGTCTCCGGGAGTTCCTCGCGTGACGCGGTCACCGGGCGGAACCCGACGTGCCGCAGGCCCGCCATCAGCGTCCGTCCGGTGGGGCGGACATTGGGCGAGCCGACCGCGTACAGCGTCCCGTAGGCCACTGTCCAGCCGATCAGCACCGTCAGGATGATCGAGAACGGTGTCGTGTAGCCGGAGACGAGCATGGAGAACGCGTCGAGGAGCAGCACCGTCCACAGCACAGCGCGCCAGCGCGGCCGCCGTGACATGCCGACGGCCGTCATGTACGCGATGACCGGCGCGAGATAGCCGTGCACCGGGTCGGTCAGGGCGTGGATGTCGCCGGGGGAGGGCTGGGTGAGCGCCTCCTGGATGGAGCCGGGGGCGGCCTTGGCGACCCAGAGGTCTGTGGCGAGAGTCACTCCGTGCGCGAGGACCGCCGCGAGGACGCCGTCGGCGATGCGCAGCCCGTCGCGCTTGATCAGCCGTTCGATCGCGAACGCGACCGGTACCAGCAGGATCGCGATGCTGGAGGCCAGGCCGGCGATCTTGATGAGCAGATCGGGCGCCTGCCCGGTGCCCTTGTTGATGTCCTGTTCGAGGCCCGAGGTGGTGCCGTGGGCGAACGCGGCGATCGCCAGCAGCAGGATGATCCCGAGCACGCCCACCAGGAGGCGCATGAGGTCCGACGGACGGTGCACGCGCGCGGGGAGCAGCGGTTCGTCGCCCTCGACCTCGTCGATGTGGGCCTCGTCCAGGAAGCCGTCCTTGCCCGTGCCGACGTCCTTCGAAACGGTGTCCTTGCCGTCGGTGCCCGAGCCGGTGCCGGGGCGCGACGAAGCGTCAGAGGTGCTCTCGGCGTCCTCTGGGTGCGCACCCTGCTGCTTCATCGTCTCTTCTTGGTCTCGTATCACCGGTCACCGCCCGCATGATGGTGGCATGCTCCACCGACACACGGGGGCATCAGGGTGCAAGAGCGGGGGCGCACAGTCTGCCGGAAGCGCCGCCCGGGGGCGAGGGATACGCATCGTTGCGAGCGCGTCACGCTGTCGGTGGCATGCGGCAGGATGGGCCGGATGAGCGAGGAGAGCCTTCCGTGGGACGCCGGCCCGGGGCACACGGACGCGCTGCCGGAGTACGCCGAGCGGGTACTCGAGGTCGCCGAACTGATCCCGCCCGGGCGTGTCATGACGTACGGGGACGTCGCCGAATGGCTGGAGCAGGGCGGGCCCCGTCAGGTGGGCCGGGTGATGGCCCTCTACGGGGGAGCCGTCCCGTGGTGGCGCGTCGTGCGCGCGGACGGCGCCCTGCTCCCGGGGCACGAACTGCGTGCTCTCGATCACTACCGCGCCGAGGGCACCCCCCTGAAGGAGGCGAGCAGGACCGCCGAGGGCCACCTGCCGCGCCTCGACATGAGGCGGGCGCGATGGGACGGCGGCGAACGCGCAGACGGTCACACCTGAAAGCTTCCGCCATGGGACGGGCCGGTGTGTGACCCGTGATCCGTACGGGGGACGAGGGGCACGTTTGTGGCATGGCGTACGTTCGTGGGGCGAGGGGCCTGCGGGGTACGCGTGCCGCGAGGGAAGAAGCGGAAGCCCTGCTTCCGCAATCTGCGTCGGCGTAGCGTCGGCTGCACGCGCCCCCCTCACCTCCCGACCACCGCCCTGCACGCGCGGTGGTCCGACGACCAGCACAACCACCAGGACCGGCGAACCACGTGAGCTCCTCTTCCTCCACCAGGCGCCTGTCGCACCCCCAGGTGCGACAGGGGGGCCGTGGCGCCTACCGACTGCTGCGTACCCCGCCGATCCGGCAGGATCCCCCTCGTCTTGACGCGCCACAGCGCTCCGTGGTTGACCACGAGGCCGGACCGCTGCTCGTCCTCGCAGGTCCGGGCACCGGCAAGACCACCACGCTCGTCGAGTCCGTGGCGGCGCGGATCGCCCGTGGCGGGGACCCCGCGCGCATCCTGGTGCTGACGTTCAGCCGCAAGGCGGCCGTCGAACTGCGCGACCGCATGGCACTGCGCATAGGAGCGGCACGCGCGCCCCAGGCGACCACCTTCCACTCGTTCTGCTACGCCCTGGTCCGCGCCCACCAGGACAACGACCTGTTCGTGGAGCCGCTGCGGCTGCTGTCCGGCCCCGAGCAGGACGTGACCGTCCGTGAACTGCTGGCGGGCCAGGCGGACCTGGAGCGGCTCGGCCTCGCACATGTGCGCTGGCCCGACGAACTGCGGGCCTGCTTGACCACCCGGGGCTTCGCCGACGAGGTCCGCGCGGTCCTCGCCCGAAGCCGCGAGCTGGGCCTGGGACCCGGCGCCCTGGACGCCTTCGCCCGCCGCACCGGCCGCCCCGACTGGCGCGCCGCGGCCACCTTCCTCGCCGAGTACCTCGACGTGCTCGACCTGCAGGGCGTGCTCGACTACGCGGAACTGGTCCACCGCGCGGTCCTCCTCGCCCGCCGCCCCGAGGCCGCCGAGCGGCTCGCCGCGCGCTACGACGCCGTCTACGTGGACGAGTACCAGGACACGGACGCCGCCCAGGTACGGCTGCTGCACGCCCTCGCAGGCGGCGGCCGCACCCTCGTCGCCTTCGGTGACCCCGACCAGTCGATCTACGCGTTCCGCGGTGCGGACGTGGGCGGCATCCTCGAGTTCCCGGCCGCCTTCCCGCGCGCGGACGGCCGCCCCGCGCCCGTCGAGGTCCTGCGCACGTCGCGCCGCTCCGGTGCCGCCCTGCTCGCCGCGACCCGGCTGCTCACCCAGCGCATGCCGCTCACCCGGCTCCCGGCCGAGAAGGTACGCGCGCATCGCGACCTCGCTCCGGTGCGGGACGGCGGCCGCGTCGAGGTGTACACGTACCCGACGCCCGGCACGGAGCTGGACAACATCGCCGACATCCTGCGCCGGGCACATCTGGAGGACGGCGTCCCCTGGCGTGAGATGGCCGTTCTGGTACGGGCCGGATCACGCACGATTCCCACGGTCCGCCGCGCGCTCACCGCGGCGGGCGTGCCCCTGGACATCGACGGTGACGACCTGCCGCTGCGGCATGAACCGGCCGTGGCGCCGCTGCTGACGGCACTGCGGGCGGTGGCCGAGGCGGAGGCGACGCGGACCGAAGTGGCGGACGCCGCAGGTGCCGAGCCCGCCTCCGAAGGCGCCCTGCCCGAGGAGGACGGTTCCGAAGAAGCCGTCTCCCCGGGGGCCGTCTCCGAAGAGCCCGGGACGGCCGCGTGCTGGCTCGACACCGAAACCGCCCTGACCCTGCTGGCCTCCCCCCTGGCCGGCATGGACGCCGCCGACCTGCGCCGCCTCGGGCGTGCCCTGCGCGACGAGGAGCGGGCCGCGGGCAATCTGCTGCCGCCGCCCTCGGACGTGCTGCTCGCCCGGGCGCTGGCCGAGCCGGAGCGCCTCGTCGCCCACGACCCCGCGTACGCGCGGGGCGCCCAGCGGCTCGGCGCACTGCTGCGCGCCGCCCGCGAGCGCCTCGCGAGCGGCGGCACGGCCGAAGAGGCCCTGTGGGACCTGTGGGACGGCACGCCCTGGCCGGCCCGCCTGGAGCGATCCGCGCGGCGCGGCGGCGCCGCCGGGCGCAACGCCGACCGCGACCTGGACGCCGTGTGCGCACTGTTCGCGACCGCCGCGCGCGCGGAGGAGCGCACCGGCGGCCGGGGCGCCCTCAACTTCCTGGAGGAGATCGAGGCCGAGGACATCGCCGCCGACACCCTCACGCGGCGTGCCGTGCGCCCCGACGCCGTACGCCTGATGACCGCGCACCGCTCCAAGGGCCTGGAGTGGCGCCTGGTCGTCGTCGCGGGCGTGCAGGAGGGGCTGTGGCCGGACCTGCGCCGCCGGGGCTCCCTCCTGGAGGCCGACCGTATCGGCCGCGACGGACTCGCCGAACCGCTCACCCCGGGCGCGCTGCTCGCGGAGGAACGCCGCCTGTTCTACGTGGCCGTCACGCGCGCGCGTGAACGTCTCGTCGTCACCGCCGTGAAGGCCCCCGCGGACGACGGTGACCAGCCCTCCCGCTTCCTCACCGAACTCGGCGTCGAACCCAGGGACGTCACGGGCCGCCCGCGCCGCCCGCTGTCCGTCGCGGCGCTCGTCGCCGAACTACGCGCCACCACCGTCGACCCGCGCGTCTCGGACACCCTCAGGGAGGCCGCCGCCCACCGCCTGGCCCGGCTCGCCGCGCTCGCCGACGAGGACGGCCGCCCACTCGTCCCGTCCGCACATCCCTACCGCTGGTGGGGCATGTACGAGCCGACCGAGAGCAAGGTGCCGCTGCGCAACCGCGACCAGCCCGTCGTGCTCTCGGGCAGCGCCCTCGACCAGCTCGCCAACACCTGCGCCCTGCAGTGGTTCCTGGGCCGCGAGGTGAAGGCCGACGCGCCCGCGACGGCAGCCCAGGGCTTCGGCAACGTGGTGCACGTCCTCGCCGACGAGGTCGCCTCCGGCCACACCCCCGCCGACCTCGCCGTCCTCATGGAACGCCTCGACTCCGTGTGGAACGCACTCGCCTTCGACGCGCCCTGGAAGTCGGCGCAGGAGAAGGAGAACGCGCGCGTGGCGCTCGAACGCTTCCTGAAGTGGCACGTCATGGATCGCACCGGCCGCACTCCGGTGGCCAGCGAGCACGGCTTCGACGTCACCCTCGAAGCGGGCGACTACGAGGTCCGCATCCGTGGCTCCATGGACCGCGTCGAGGCCGACGGGGAAGGCCGCGCCTACGTCGTCGACTTCAAGACCGGCAAACAGGCGCCCACCGCCCGCGAGGTGGCACGCCACCCCCAGCTCGCCGTCTACCAGCTCGCCGTGCGCGAAGGCGCCGTCGACGAGGCCTTCGACGGCGTGCGTCCCGAACCCGGCGGCGCCGAACTGGTCCAGCTGCGCCAGGGCGCCGCCCGGCGCGACGGCGGCGAGACCCTGCCCAAGGTGCAGGCCCAGGACCCCGTCGAGGGCCAGGCGGGGGAGTGGGTCGGCGAGCTGCTTGCCAATGCCGCCGGGAAGGTCCTCGACGAACGGTTCACGCCCAGCGCCGGCCAGCACTGTGCACACTGCGCCTTCCAGGCGTCCTGCAGTGCGAGACCGGAAGGGCGACACGTGGTCGAGTGACGCGTGCGATCTTCCGGACCCTGTGTGATCGACCCCACCACTCGTGCTGACCTGCGCTTCTGCCCGCCCGCAGGCCGATCGGGCCTCCACTGTCAGTGGCCGCCGCTAGCCTCTCTGACGTGCCGCCCCGTATCACCGATCCCGATCAGCTCAAGGAGCTCCTCGGGATTCCGTTCACCCCGGAGCAGACGGCCTGCATCATCGCGCCGCCCGCCCCGCAGGTGATCGTGGCCGGAGCCGGATCGGGCAAGACGACGGTGATGGCGGCACGCGTGGTGTGGCTGGTCGGCACCGGGCAGGTCGCCCCCGAGCAGGTCCTCGGTCTCACCTTCACCAACAAGGCGGCCGGTGAACTCGCCGAGCGCGTCCGCAAGGCGCTCGTCAAGGCGGGCGTCACCGACCCGGACGTCATCGACCCGGACAATCCGCCGGGCGAGCCCGTGATCTCGACGTACCACGCCTTCGCGGGCCGCCTCCTGACCGACCACGGCCTGCGCATCGGCCTCGAACCGACCGCCCGTCTGCTCGCCGACGCCACCCGCTACCAGCTCGCAGCGCGCGTGCTGCGCGAGGCCCCGGGCCCCTACCCGGCGCTCACCCGCTCCTTCGCGGACCTGGTCAGCGACCTGCTCGCCCTCGACGCCGAACTCGCCGAGCACCTCGTACGGCCCGAGGATCTGCGCGCGTACGACACCGGGTTGCTGCGCGCCCTGGAGGGCGCCAAGCTCACCAACGCCGACCTGCGCAAGGTCCCCGAAGCCGCTGCCGCCCGCCGTGAACTCGCCGACCTGGTGGTCCGCTACCGCGCCGCCAAACGCGAGCGCGACCTCCTCGACTTCGGCGACCAGATCGCCCTGTCCGCGCAGCTCGCCCGCATCCCCGAGGTGGGCCGCATCCTGCGTGACGAGTTCCGTGTGGTCCTCCTCGACGAGTACCAGGACACCTCGGTCGCCCAACGCATCCTTCTGGCGGGCCTGTTCGGCGACGGAACCGGCCATCCCGTGACCGCCGTCGGCGACCCCTGTCAGGCGATCTACGGCTGGCGCGGCGCCTCCGTCGCCAACTTGGACGACTTCCCGGAGCACTTCGCGCACCCCGGCGGCCGCCCGGCGACCCGCCAGGCACTGAGCGAGAACCGCCGCAGCGGCGGCCGTCTCCTCGACCTCGCCAACGGCCTGGCGGAGCCCCTGCGCGCCATGCACGCGGGCGTGGAGGCCCTCCGCCCGGCCCCCGGCGCCGAACGCGACGGCATCGTGCGCTGTGCGCTGCTGCCCACCCACGCCGAGGAGATCGACTGGATCGCCGACTCCATCGCCCACCTCGTCAACACCGGGAAGGCGCCCGGTGAGATCGCCGTCCTGTGCCGCACGGCAACCGACTTCGCCGAGATCCAGGGTGCGCTCGTCGCCCGGGACGTCCCCGTCGAGGTGGTCGGCCTGTCCGGGCTGCTGCACCTGCCCGAGATCGCCGACCTGGTCGCCGTCTGCGAGGTCCTCCAGGACCCCGGCGCCAACGCCTCCCTGGTCCGCCTGCTGACCGGCCCGCGGTGGCGCATCGGCCCCCGCGACCTCGCCCTCCTGGGGCGCCGCGCCCGGCTGCTGGTCGCCCACGCGCGCGTGGGCGACCAGGACGACCCGGACCGCCGGCTCGCCGAAGCCGTCGAGGGGGTCGACCCCTCCGAGGTGACCTCGCTCGCGGACGCCCTGGACACGTTCCTGGAGATGCCGCTCGACGCCGAACAGGAGGACGACGGGCTGCCCTTCTCCCCGGACGCGCGCGTGCGGTTCGCCCGCCTGGCCGCCGAACTGCGCGACCTGCGCCGCTCGCTGGCCGACCCGCTCATGGACGTCCTGCACCGGGTCCTCGCCGTCACAGGCCTGGAAGTGGAGCTGTCGGCATCCCCGCACGCCCTGGCCGCCCGCCGCCGAGAGACCCTCTCCAACTTCCTGGACATCGCCGCCTCCTTCGCCGCCGGCGACGGCGAGGCCACCCTGCTCGCCTTCCTGGCCTTCCTGCGCACCGCCGCCCAGTACGAGAAGGGCCTCGACAATGCCCTCCCAGGGGGCGAGAACACCGTGAAGGTCCTCACCGCCCACAAGTCCAAAGGCCTGGAGTGGGACGTCGTCGCCGTCCCCGGCCTGGTCACCGGCACCTTCCCCAGCACCCAGGGCCGCGAGAAGTGGACCGCCCAGGGCAAGGTCCTGCCGCACGAACTGCGCGGCGACGCCGACACCCTGCCCGACGTCGACTCCTGGGACTCCCGGGGCCTCAAGGCCTTCCAGGAGGCCATGAAGGAACACCAGCACACCGAGGAACTCCGCCTCGGCTACGTCACCTTCACCCGCCCCCGCTCCCTCCTCCTCGGCTCCGGCCACTGGTGGGGCCCCACCCAGAAGAAGCCCCGCGGCCCGTCCGACTTCCTCCAGGCGCTCCACGACCACTGCGCGGCCGGATACGGCGAGATCGAGGCGTGGGCGGACGAACCCGCCGAGGGCGAGGAGAACCCCGCCCTGCACACGGCGAGCGCCGACCAGGTCTGGCCCCTGCCCCTGGACGAGGCATCCCTGGCACGGCGCCGGACGGCCGCCGAAACGGTCCTCGCCCACCTGGAGGACCTCGCCTCCCACGAGGACGGCCACCCGGCCGCCACGCACGACCCGGACAGCCACGACGACCCGGAGTGGCCCCCGCCACCGGACGACGAGGACCTGCCGTACGAAGAGGGGGACCCGTTCGCCGAAACGGAACCGTTCGCCGAGGAAGATCCCTTCGCCGAGGAGAACCCGGCCGACTGGGACGCCTGGTCCACGGCCCGCCCGACCGTCCCGCACCAGGCAGCGGCTCCGGAGGAAACCGGCAACCAGGGCGCACGCCCGCACCCCCCCACACCGAAAGCCGGTGCCGAGCGCGCCCGCACCACCCCTGGGCGACCCGCCGCTCCCACCCGCCTCACCCCGGAGGAGGCCCGCACCCTCGCCTCCTGGGACCGCGACCTCGACGCCCTCACCGGCGAACTCCTGCGCGCCCGGGCGGCCGTCACGGACGTCCCCCTCCCGGCGTCCCTCACCGCTTCCCAGGTGCTGCGCCTGGCCACGGACCCGGACGGTTTCGCGCAGGAACTCGCACGCCCCATGCCGCGCCCCCCGCAACCCGCCGCACGCCGGGGCACCCGCTTCCACGCCTGGGTCGAGACCCGCTTCGAAGAACTGACCCTTCCGATGCTGGAGCCGGAAGAACTGCCCGGCAGCGAGACCGAGATCGCCGACGAACGCGAGCTGGAAGCCCTCAAGGACGCCTTCGAACGCACCGAGTACGCCCACCGCACACCCCACCGCGTCGAAGCGCCCTTCCAGCTCGCCATCGCCGGCCGTGTCGTCCGGGGCCGCATCGACGCCGTCTACAAAGGCGACGACTGCAACGGGACGACGTACGAGATCGTCGACTGGAAGACCAGCCGCTCGCGCACCGCCGACCCCCTCCAGCTCGCCCTCTACCGGCTCGCCTGGGCCGAGCAGCAGGGCGTGCCCCTGGAATCCGTCAACGCCGCGTTCCTCTACGTACGCACTGGTGAGGTTGTACGACCGGACGGCCTGCCGGACCGGGCCGCACTGGAGCGGCTGCTGCTGGACGAGCCGGCCGCGGAAGCAAACTGTGAGGAACCGCCCACCGAGGATGTCAGTGCGGGCCGATAGGCTCGTGACCATGAGCCAGCCCGTTGACAGTGCCGTCAGCGCCGTCCGTACGTACATCGAGCAGCACCGCGCCGCCTTCCTCGACGACCTCGCCGAGTGGCTGCGCATCCCGTCCGTGTCGGCCCAGCCCGACCACGCACCCGATGTACGACGCAGCGCAGACTGGCTCGCCGCCAAACTCAAGGACACCGGCTTCACCACCGCGGAGGTCTGGGAGACACCGGGCGCCCCGGCCGTCTTCGCCGAGTGGCCCGCCACCGACCCCGCGGCACCCACCGTCCTCGTCTACGGCCACCACGACGTGCAGCCCGCCGCCCGCGAGGACGGCTGGGACAGCGACCCGTTCGAACCCGTCGTCCGCGGAAACCGTCTCCACGCGCGCGGGGCCGCCGACGACAAGGGCCAGGTGTTCTTCCACACACTCGGCGTCCGCGCCCACCTCGCCGCCACCGGCCGCACCGCCCCCGCAGTCAACCTGAAGCTGCTGATCGAGGGCGAGGAGGAGTCCGGCTCACCGAACTTCCGCACCCTCGTCGAACAGCACGCCGACCGGCTCGCCGCCGACGCCGTGATCGTCTCCGACACCGGCATGTGGTCCGAGGACACCCCCACCGTGTGCACCGGCATGCGCGGCCTCGCCGAGTGCGAGATCCACTTCTCCGGCCCCGACCAGGACATCCACTCCGGCTCCTTCGGCGGCGCCGTCCCCAACCCGGCCACCGCCGCCGCCCGCCTGGTCGCCGCCCTGCACGACGAGCACGCACGCGTGGCGATCCCCGGCTTCTACGACGGCATCGTCGAACTCACCGACCGCGAGCGTGAACTCTTCGCCGAACTGCCCTTCGACGAGCAGCAGTGGCTGCGCACCGCCAAGTCGTACGCCACCCACGGCGAGGCCGGACACACCACCCTGGAGCGCATCTGGGCCCGCCCCACCGCCGAGGTCAACGGCATCGGCGGCGGCTACCAGGGCCCCGGCAGCAAGACGATCATCCCGTCCACGGCCCTGGTGAAGCTCTCCTTCCGCCTGGTCGCGGGCCAGGACCCCGACCACATCGAGAAGGCCGTCCGCAGCTGGGCCGCCGAACAGGTGCCCGCCGGGATCCGGTACGAGATCACGTTCGCCGCGGCCACCCGCCCGTGCCTGACTCCGCTGGACCACCCCGCCCTGCAGTCCGTCGCCCGCGCGATGGGCCGCGCCTTCGACAAGCCCGTCCGCTTCACCCGCGAGGGCGGCTCCGGACCCGCCGCCGACCTCCAGGAAGTCCTCGGAGCACCCGTGCTCTTCCTGGGCATCTCCGTCCCCTCCGACGGCTGGCACGCACCGAACGAGAAAGTGGAACTCGACCTGCTCCTCAAAGGCGTCGAGACCAGCGCACACCTGTGGGCCGACCTCGCCGACACCTGGCGCCATGCACCCTGAGCGCCCCGCGCCGTCCGTAGCGGCACCGAGCGCGGGGCACACTGAAAGGGCCGCCCCGCACCGCCCAGCCCTGCCGGATCCGTTCGCCTCCCGCCGTCCGTACCGCCGTACCGCCCGCCAAAACAATCCGTTCCACTGGGGGAGTTGGAAGCACCCGTGACCACCTGGACCGACCACACCGCCGACCGCCCCATCTCCCTCACCGCCCCCAGCGGCATCGACCGCGCCGCCCACCACCGCCTCGACGAGGCCTGGCTCGCGGCGGCATGGAGCCACCCCACGACCCGCTGCTTCGTGGTCTCCGGCGGCCAGGTCCTCATCGACGAGACGCCCGACGGCCGGACCGAGCTCGTCATGACGCCCTCCTTCGAGGCACCGCTGACGGAGGCGCACCGCTACTTCCTGGGCACCGACGAGGAAGGCGTCAGCTACTTCGCCCTCCAGAAGGACGCCCTGCCCGGCCGCATCGACCAGTCCGCACGCCCCGCGGGCCTGCGCGAGGCCGGCCTCCTGCTGTCCCCCCGCGACACGGGCCTGATGGTGCACGCGGTGGGCCTGGAGAACTGGCAGCGCACCCACCGCTTCTGCTCCCGCTGCGGCGAACGCACGGTCATCGCCGCCGCCGGCCACATCCGCCGCTGCTCCGCCTGCGGCGCCGAGCACTACCCGCGCACCGACCCCGCCGTGATCATGGCCGTCACCGACGAGGAGGACCGCATCCTGCTCGGTCGCCAGGTCCACTGGCCCGAAGGCCGCTTCTCCACGCTCGCCGGCTTCGTCGAACCCGGCGAGTCCATCGAGCAGTCGGTGCGCCGCGAGGTCTTCGAGGAGGCCGGCATCACCGTCGGCGCGGTCGAGTACGTCGCCAGCCAGCCCTGGCCCTTCCCGTCCAGCCTCATGCTCGGCTTCATGGCCCGCGCCACCTCCACCGAGATCAACGTCGACGGCGACGAGATCCACGAAGCCCGCTGGTTCTCCCGGGACGAACTGGGCGCCGCCTTCGAAGCCGGCGACGTACTGCCCCCCTACGGCATCTCCATCGCCGCCCGCCTGATCGAGATGTGGTACGGCAAGCCCCTGCCGACGAGGAGCTTCGTCTGAACCGGACGCCGCGATGACAGACCCGTACTGGAACCACAACGTCCACTACCACCCCGTCGTCCTCGCAGCCGTCCCCGACGGCTGCCGGACCGCCCTGGACGTCGGATGCGGCGACGGGCTGCTCGCACGCAAACTGGCACACAAAGCCGAATCGGTGACAGGCGTGGACCGCTCACCGGAAATGATCCGGCTCGCGCGCGAGCAGACGCCGCAGAACGTCACATTCCAGGAGGGCGACTACCTCGACGACACCCTCCCCGAGGGCAAGTACGACTTCGTCAGCGCCGTCGCCGTGGTCCACCACGCACCGTTCGAGGACGCCGTGCGGGGCCTGGTACGACTGCTCGCCCCCGGCGGCCGACTGATGATCGTCGGGATGGCGTACAACCACACCGCCCTGGACTGGGTGATCAGCGGCTGCGGCCTGCCCGCAAGCCTGCTGAACGCACGACTGCACGGCGGCAAACGGGGCCCGGAGGGCATGCCCGTCAAGGACTCCGCCATGCACTGGGCCGAGGCGCGCAAAGCGGCACACCGCCTGCTGCCCGGCTGCCGCTTCCGCCGCCGACTGCTGTGGCGCTACACCGCAGTGTGGGACAAACCACAAGAGGGCGGTTCCTGAGCCGACCCAGGAACCGCCCTCCGAACAAAACCGTGCAGCGCCTACGCGCCGATCTTCTGCTTCACCTGCGCCAGCGACGGATTCGTCAGCGTCGAACCATCCGGGAACAGCACCGTCGGCACCGTCTGGTTTCCGCCATTCGCCTTCTCCACGAACGCCGCGGAATCCGGGTCCTGCTCGATGTTGATCTCGTTGTACGCGATGCCCTCACGGTCCATCTGGCTCTTCAGCCGACGGCAATAGCCACACCACGTCGTGCTGTACATCGTCACAGTGCCCGGCATGTCTCTCGCGCTCCTCAGCTGCTCGGGGATGCTTGGTCGCAGTGATGGAACGTACTTGAAACAGCCACCATTCCCACCCGCGCCACCGCACCCGACGTGACGCCTGCCGCATTAGTACGACTACAGGTACCTGCCTGTGGACAACCAACGCACCCGTCTCCGACGACCTGGCAGCATGGCCATGTGACAGCAGCAACGCACTCCACGCTCTTCCCGCAGGTACCGGACACACCCGATGCCGTGCTCGAAGGGCTCGACCCCGAACAGCGCGAGGTGGCCACCACCCTGCGCGGACCGGTGTGCGTACTGGCCGGCGCCGGAACCGGCAAGACCCGAGCGATCACCCACCGCATCGCCTACGGAGTCCGCGCCGGAATCCTCCAGCCCTCCAGCGTGCTCGCCGTCACCTTCACCAACCGCGCCGCCGGCGAGATGCGCGGCCGACTGCGCCACCTCGGCGCCGGCGGAGTCCAGGCCCGCACCTTCCACTCGGCCGCCCTGCGCCAGCTCCAGTACTTCTGGCCGAAAGCAGTCGGCGGCTCCATGCCCCGGCTCGTCGACCGCAAGATCCAACTCGTCGCCGACGCGGCTGCCGCCTGCCGCATCCGCCTCGACCGCGGCGAACTGCGGGACGTCACCGCCGAAATCGAATGGTCCAAGGTCACCCAGACCGTCCCCGCCGACTACGCCCCCGCCACCGCCAAGGCCGGCCGCGACACCCCCCGAGACCCGGCCGAGATCGCCCAGCTCTACTCCGTCTACGAAGACCTCAAACGGGACCGCTCCGTCATCGACTTCGAGGACGTCCTGCTGCTCACCGTCGCCATCCTCCAGGACCGGCACGACATCGCCGACCAGGTCCGCTCCCAGTACCAGCACTTCGTCGTCGACGAGTACCAGGACGTCAGCCCCCTCCAACAGCGACTCCTCGAACTCTGGCTCGGCGAACGGGACAACCTGTGCGTCGTAGGCGACGCCAGCCAGACGATCTACTCGTTCACCGGAGCAACCCCCGACCACCTCCTCGACTTCCGCACCCGCCACCCCGGAGCCACCGTCGTCAAACTCGTCCGCGACTACCGCTCCACCCCCCAGGTCGTCCATCTCGCCAACGGCCTCCTCGCCCAGGCCCGAGGCCGCGCAGCCGACCACCGCCTCGAACTGATCTCACAACGCGACCCGGGCCCCGAACCCGGCTACACCGAGTACACCGACGAACCCGCCGAAGCCGAAGGCGCCGCCCGCCGCATCCGCGAACTCATGGACGCCGGCGTCCCCGCCAGCGAAATCGCCATCCTGTTCCGGACGAACTCCCAGTCCGAGACCTACGAACAAGCCCTCGCCGACGCCGGAATCCCCTACCAGCTGCGCGGCGCCGAGCGGTTCTTCGACCGCCCCGAGGTACGCAAGGCAGGCGTCGCCCTGCGCGGCGCGGCACGCTTCGGCGGCAACGACTCCCTCCTCGACGACGCCGTGGACCTGCCCTCCCAGGTACGCGCCGTGCTCTCCGGAGAAGGCTGGACCCCCCAGCCCCCAGCAGGCTCCGGCGCGGTCCGAGAGCGCTGGGACTCCCTCGCCGCCCTCGTGAACCTCGCGCACGACTTCGCCGCCGCCAAACCCGCCGCCACCCTCGGCGACCTCGTCGCCGAACTCGACGAACGCGCGGGCGCCCAGCACGCCCCCACCGTCCAGGGCGTCACCCTGGCCTCCCTCCACTCCGCCAAGGGCCTCGAATGGGACGTCGTCTTCCTGGTCGGCGTCGCCGAGGGCATGATGCCGATCACCTACGCCAAGACCGACGAGCAGATCGAGGAGGAACGCCGCCTCCTCTACGTCGGCGTCACCCGGGCCAGGGAGCGCCTCCACGTCTCCTGGTCACTGTCCCGCTCACCCGGCGGCCGCCCCAACCGCCGTCCCAGCCGCTTCCTGGACGGCCTGCGACCGGGCTCCACCGCCACCGTCGGCCGGACCGCCGCGAGCGGCGCAGGGGGAGTCGAGCGGGGCTTCACCAGCAGACCGGACGCCGTACCCCGGCGCACACAGCGCACCCCGGCCCGCTGCCGGGTCTGCGGGCGCACGCTCACCGACGCCGGCGAGATGAAACTGATGCGCTGCGAGGACTGCCCCACCGACATGGACGAGGGCCTCTACGAGCGACTGCGCGAGTGGCGCGCGGACCAGGCGCAGCGCAGCGGACAACCCGCCTTCTGCATCTTCACCGACAAGACACTGATGGCCATCGCCGAGGCCGCCCCCGACGAGGAGGGCGAACTGGCGCGGATCCCCGGAGTCGGCGTACGCAAGCTCAACCGCTACGGCGCCGATGTCCTGGCCCTCTGCGCAGGTCGCGAACCCGGAGAACAGGACGAAGGGGACTGATTCAAACTCGTCGAAAAAATAGTTTGCGCATGCCCCAGCAATCCCCATAGGTTCTTAGCCACGGGGACGGAGGCCTTCTCGGAGGCCCTGATTCCGTGCTCTACTTGCATATCCGTCGGACTGGCTCACCCTCAGTCCCCCGAGACGCCGAGAGGAGGCGATTGAAGTGATCAGCATCAGCACCAGCTCCATCAGCACCGCCAAACTGACCGATCGCTCGGTCGTCTCCACGTGCATGCTCGGCGCCTCGAACCAGGGCACCGGTCTGTCCGGCATTCCTGCCGGTCGTCTGGCGTCCACCCCCGTTTCTCTCGCGGGTCTTCCCATCCGTGAGCGCAATGAGCGACCGACCAAGGCACTGGAAGCAGTAGTGGCACAGGCGCAGGCCTATGCCTTTACCGCGGTCGGTGCCGGAAACCGGAAGCAGACGACGCAGCACCACCTGATGTGGGCCTTCCGTGGGCCAGAACCCTGGAGTGATCCAGCCTGATCGCCGATCAGGCCGGCGCCTTCAGGGCCGCGGAACCCCATCCGGGATCCGCGGCCCTTCTGTTTTCCCCGAACGGGGACGACGGAGCGAAGGGGCCTCGGGACAAGAGCTGAACCCGGTACCAGCCGCCACCCGGTCCAACAGGACCGGAACGACCAGACGAGGAAGACGAACCGTGCAACTCGAAGCGCACGCCCCGTCCGTACCGCCTTCCGAAACGATCCCCCCGCCCGGCCTCACGGAGGACTCCACCTTGATCCCGCTCACTGCGCTCACCGCGCTCGACGACGCCATCGAGAACCTCGGCGTACCCGTCCCCTGCCGCTCCTACGACCCGGAGGTCTTCTTCGCCGAGTCGCCGGCCGACGTCGAGTACGCCAAGTCCCTCTGCCGCACCTGCCCGCTGATCGAGGCCTGCCTCGCCGGCGCCAAGGAGCGGCGTGAGCCCTGGGGTGTCTGGGGTGGCGAGCTGTTCGTCCAGGGTGTCGTCGTTGCCCGGAAGCGGCCGCGTGGCCGCCCGCGCAAGAACCCGGTCACAGCATGAACATCACAGGAACCATCGACCGCCCCCTCACGAACGACCCCAAGAAGCAGGCCCCGATGAAGCCGTCCACCAACGAGCCCGCCGGCTCCGCGATCGAAGATTTCACCACCACAGGCGCGACGGGCTCGCGTCAGAACAGGACCCGAGAGATGCAACTCCTCCAAGAAGCCCTGGCTCGTGCGCATATGCACGACCAACTGCATGAGGCCGAGCGGGAACGCCAGGCAGTGCGCCTGGCGACCGCCCGCCGGATGCAGCGCCGGGCCGAGCGCGCCTCGATGCGCGCCCGCCGCGCGCTCGCCATGGCGGTCATGCAGTAACCGATCACACCTGAAGCGGTGGCCTCCCGAACCCGGGAGGCAGTAGCTCCCCGCGGGGGCCGGTCCGTCCGAACGGACCGGCCCCCGCGGTGCGTTGTGCCCGCGATCCACCCACCGCGGCGTTATCGTCACCGGGTGACGAGTCTTCCCGGAGGCAGTGACGACTCAGGCTCCCCCGCGGAGCCCCAACCCCTGGTGTGCGGCCGCTGCGGCGCCCGGGCGGGAGGTCCGCAGCCCACCTGGACCTGCTCCGTGGAAAACGGCGCCCGGCAGTATTTCTGCGACGGCTGCTCGCGGGAGAACCTCAGGGCGATCGAGGGGCGGCTGGACTCCGCCCGGTGGTGAGACGTCCCTCTGGGGCCTCCCCCCGCCCCTGCCCCCCCACCCCTCCGAAACGCAGCCCCGCAGCGCACAGCGAGGCGGCACAGCCGGCCAGCCCCCAGCCCCTGGCCCGCAGCCTCGGCGCGGCAGCCCCCAGTAGGGGCCGGCCGCGCAGCCTCGATCAAGCCTCCGCGGCCGGCTCCTCAGTCGCTTCCTCCGCGAACCCCGGAAGCCACTCCTCCAACTCCTCGCGCAGTCGCACCGTCGACCCCAGCTGGCACAGGACACCGATGGTGCTCAAGGTCACCCGGTGTATCAGGAGGTACGCCGGTGGCAGGTTCAGCTGCTTGCCCAGCTGGTAGGCGGGGGAGCGGGGATCGGCGATGCGGGCCGCCTGGCTGCGCATCCAGCCGCGGGTGAAGGTGAACTCGTCGACCAGGGCCGGTTCGATGATCGGCAGGAGGTAGTCGAGGACGGCGCTCGGGTCCAGCTCGATGGATTCCTTGACGAAGCCCTCCGCGCAGAGGAGTTCATAGACAGCCTCCGCCTCGCCGTCGAGGGTCATGCGCAGAGAGTCGCCGATGGGGGTCGGCAGGCCGCCCGGGAGGCGGTCGACCGTGCCGAAGTCCAGTACGCCCAGACGCCAGTCGTCCTCGCCGCCGGGGCCGCCGGGCAGCAGTCGGAAGTTGCCAGGGTGCGGATCGGCATGGAGCAGGCCGGTGCGGGCCGGGCCCGAGAAGAGGAAGCGGGCCAGGAGCTGACCGGCCCGGTCCCGCTGTTCCCGGGTGCCGCCCGAGATGATCTCCGAGAGGGGGATGCCGTCGATCCATTCGGTGATCAGGACCTGGTCGCACTGGTGGACCACACCCGGCACCACCACGTCCGGGTCGTCCGTGAACTCCTCGGCGTGCGCCTGCTGGGCCTGGGCCTCCAGGCCGTAGTCCAGCTCCTCCGAGACACGGTCCCTGAGCTCCGCGATCAGAGGCTTGATGTCCATTCCGGGGATCAGCGGGCCCAGTAGACGGGCGAAACGGCTCAACTGGTTCAGGTCCGACAGGAGGGCCTCGCCGGCACCCGGGTACTGTACCTTGACCGCCACCCCGCGGCCGTCGTGCCACACCCCGCGGTGGACCTGTCCGATCGAGGCCGCGGCGGCGGGCTTGTCCTCGAACTCGAGGAAAAGATCGGGCCAGTCCTCGCCGAGCCGCTCACCGAGCACGCGGTGCACGGTGCTGGTCGGCATCGGCGGCGCAGCCTCCTGCAGCTTCGTCAGCGCCGCACGGTAGGGGCCGGCGACCTCCTCGGGCAGCGCCGACTCGAAGACGGACAGGGCCTGGCCGAACTTCATGGCTCCGCCCTTGAGCTCGCCGAGCACCTTGAACAGCTGCTCCGCCGTGCGTTGTTGCAGCTCGCGGCCGACGATCTCCGCGGACTCGCCGACGATCCGCTTGCCGAGTCCCCAGGTCGCCCGTCCGGCGAAGCCGAGCGGGAGCGCGGCCAGCTTGGCGGTCCGGGTGACCGCCTTGCGGGGAAGATCAGACATGCGCCCTCCAAGTCCCTGCCGGCCTCGCTGCTTGTGCCGTACGGCACAGCTCCTTCGGCGACCGTTGCCCCCTCATTGTCTCGTGTGACTCCTCGTCCTCGGAGGTGTGTTCTCCCTTACCTTTGTCCGCGGCCCCGCAGGGGCATGCCGGATGCGCCCAGACCGGCCGTGCATGCCAGGTCAGAGCGGGCAGGGACACCTCCCAGCGTGCTCCGGCACTCGTCGGGACCCGGCCGTCCAGGAAGGCGAGCGCGTGTGCTGCCGCGAGCCCGGCCACCGTCGTGGCCAGCGTAAGGTCGCACGGCCGGCCCTGGCGGGGTGTGCCGGAGCGCCACTGCGCGACCAGCCGCGGCCAGGCCGGATCCCGGTCGGTGCGGCCCTCGTGCAGACAGCCCGCGCAGCCCGTCTCACCGGGCAGGACGAGGGGTCCGACGACGCCGGTGGCCTCCACGACGCCGGCGTACAGATGCGGCGTACCCGAGGCGATGAGGGGTTCGGCGGTGGACGGGGCGGGGGCGTGGACGGCGACGTCGTCGCGTGGGGCGAGGATCACCAGGGAGAAGCCGGGCTCGCCGTCCGGGGGTGGGACCGTGTTGCTGCGGCGCGGTGGTCGGTCCGGGGCGGATCGGCGTACGGCCTGCCGGGCGGCTTCGTCCCTGCGGTCGCCGATGGACTCGGCGGGCAGGCCGCCCGGCGCCACGTCGCCGGCCTCGACCTTGCCGACGTCCCGCACATCGACCTCCCCGATGCCGGCGCCCGCCAGCAGTGAGGCCAGCACCGAGCCGACCCGGCCCGCACCCCGTACCTGCACCCGCAGTGAGCGGCGCGCGGCCAGGTGGCTGATGGCGTCGCCCGGTTCGGTGGTGGTCAGGGAGAGTGAGGCCAGGTCCGGGCGCAGCCGGGCGAGGACGTCCTTCTTCGCGCGCAGTGCGTCTGCGGCCGGCCCGCCGCCCTTTGCGTCGTCCAGGAGGCCGGCGCGTGCCAGTCGCTCCACCAGTCTGTCGACGTGACCGTCGGGCAGGTCCATACGGCGTCCCTCCTCTCGTAGGAGGGGCAGTCCGCGGGTGCCGTTGAGCAGGTCGAGAAAGCTGCCCGTCGCCGTGTCCACCGGTCCCAGCGTCAGGGCGTGCGCCGGTGCCATTCCGAACTGCACGGTGTTGAGATCGCGCCAGCCGCGCCTGAGCGCCGGCTTCACGATCGGCGCGAGCGGAACCATCGCTTCCATGACAGGCCCCCGTAGCCCTCGTAGAACATTCCCGTCCGCCGGTGGAGCTCGGTCGGCGGGCGGTCGATGGTCGGTCGACGGTCCGTCGTGGCTGTGCCGGCGGGAACCAGCATGCCCGGACGGGCGGACAGGTGCCGAAAGTTGTCCACAGGCGGTGGATGTTTGTCGTACAAATCAAACGCTTGGTGGCGGATCGAGACGGAACCGTCCAGGAGCCGGGACTTCCCCCATGTGCAGCGGGTAACGTCGGGGCGTGCCCGCCGACCCACTGCACCGCGCCGGAATGCCACAGCGCAGCAAGACGAGCCAGCCGCCGAGCCGCTCGGGGGCGAGCGCGATCGAGGTCCGCAGGAGCTCCCGTCGACGCAGGACGGTCTCCGCGTACCGCGAGGGCGATCGCACCGTCGTACTCATCCCTGCCCGGATGTCCGAGGCGGAGGAACAGCGCTGGGTGACGGTCATGCTCGACAAGCTGGCCGCCCAGGAGAGCAAACGGGTCCTCGGTGACGACGAGCTGGCCGAACGCGCCGAACGGCTGTCGGTCCAGTACTTCGACGGCCGCGCGCGGCCCAGCTCGGTGCGCTGGGTCACCAATCAGAACACGCGCTGGGGGTCATGCACCCCCGCAGAGGGCAGTATCCGTCTGTCGCACCGGCTGCAGGGCATGCCCGAGTATGTCGTCGACTACGTCCTCCTCCATGAACTCGCGCATCTGCTGGTGCCGGGGCACGGTCCCCGCTTCTGGCGGCTCCTCGAGGCGTATCCGCGCACGGAACGGGCCCGCGGGTATCTCGAAGGAGTGGTCGCCGCCGAACGGTTGCCGCATCTGCCGGGGGCTCGCGGGGAGTGACGGTCGCTGTGGGGCGGTGGTTGTGTACCGGGTCCGTACCGACTTCATCCGGTGTCCGAGTTAGCCGTTAACCTGGCGCGACGCACTCGCATTCGGGATGGGGGACGGTCGTTACGCATGGCCAGGGAATTCCAACGCGGCCACAAGGCCAGGATCAGTGACCTCACCGCGGGCACCGATCTGTACGTAGGCGTGCAGATCAGCGGCCCCGGACTGACCTTCGACATCAGCTGCTTCGGTCTTGACGCCGACGAACGGCTCTCGGACGACCGCTACTTCGTCTTCTTCAACCAGCCGAAGTCCCCCGAGGAGTCCATTCAGCTGCTGGGTGCCCAGGCGGGCGACACGGAGTCCTTCCGGGTCACGCTCGACCGGATCCCGGCGCAGATCCAGAAGCTGTCGTTCACGGCGACGATCGACGGCGCCGGGCAGATGTCGCAGATCGCCCCCGGATACCTCCGTATCGTCGCGGGCGGCGAGGAGGTGGCCCGGTACGCCTTCAACGGCTCGGAGTTCTCCACCGAACGGGCCGTCATGCTGGGCGACTTCTACCTCAAGGACGTGTGGCGGTTCGCGGCCGTCGGGCAGGGTTTCGACGGTGGCCTCGAGGCGCTGCTGAAGAACTTCGGCGGCGAGGTCATGGAGGAGGAGGCACCTGCGGCGCCTGCTCCGCAGCAGCCCCAGACCGGAGCCGCTCCCGCCTTCGCCCCGCCCGCGTTCGGCGCCCCCGCGGCCCCGGCTCCCGCGCCCGCCCCGGCTCCGCAGGGCTTCGCCCCGCCCCCGGCGCCGACTCCGCCCCCGGCACCCGCGCCCGCACCCGCACCCGCGCCGAATGTGCACGCCGCGCCCACCATCATCGCGCCCATGTCCCCGCCCGGCGGCGCCCAGGTGCCGCCCCCCGCCCCGGCGCCCGCACCCTACGGCCAGCCGCCCCAGCAGCCGTACGGCCAGAGCGCACCGCCGCCACCCGGCTACGCCCAGCCCCCGGCTCCGCAGGCCCCGCACGCCCCGGGCCCGCCGCCCGGCTACGGCCAGCAGCCCCCGTTCGGGCAGGTCCCGGGGCAGCAGGCGCCCTACGGCGCGCCTCAGGGAGCCCCCCAGGGCGGCGCCGGGGTGACTGCGGCGCTGCAGATGTTCAAGGAGACACCCACCGGGCAGCGCTGGACGCAGCAGAACAGCAAGCTGATCCGTGTCGACCTCGGCATGGGCGGCCAACCGGTGCTCGCCCGGCAGGGCAGCATGGTGCTCTACCAGGGTAAGGTCGACTTCGGCTACAAGGGCGCCGGCTTCGCGGGCCGGATCGTGGGCAACGCGACCGGCCAGGAGATGCAGTTGATGCGCTGCACCGGCCAGGGCCAGGTGTTCCTCGCCGAGAACGCCACCTATCTGCACCCCATCGAGCTCCAGGGCGACGCGATCTGCGTCTCCGCCGAGAGCGTCCTCGCCTTCGACGAGGGCCTCCAGTACGAGGTCCGCCGCATCGAGGGACACGGCATCCCCGGGGGCGCGCTGTTCACGATGCAGTTCCAGGGCACCGGCACCATCGTCGTCAAGACGCACGGCACGCCCGTGGTGCTGCCGGTCACGCCGACCACGTTCGCCGACGCCAACGCCGTCGTGGCCTGGTCGGCCGCCTCCCAGGTGATCGTCTCCAGCCAGGTCCGCATGCGCCGCAACGCCTACCCGGGCGACACCGGCGAGAGCGTCAACCTGCAGTTCCGGGGCGCGCCCGGCAACTTCATCGTCGTCCAGCCGTACGAGGTCTGAGGGAGCCCGTCATGAACCAGCCACTCGCGGGCTACGCCCCCGCACCCGTCACCGCCCGTATGGAGAACCACGGCGACCACATGCTCAAGGTCGCCATGCAGACCGGGAACGACATCCTCGCGCGCGTGGGCTCGATGATCGCCTACGAGGGCTTCATCCAGTACGAGCCCAACCCGCCTGCCGTGCGCCAGATCGCCCGTGACTGGATCACCGGCGAGGGCGCGCCCCTGATGAAGTGCTCCGGCGACGGACTGCTCTACCTCGCCGACTACGGCGCGAACGTCGTCGTGATCAACCTCAACGGCGACGGGATCTCCGTCAACGCCACCAACCTGCTCGCTTTCGACGCCCACCTCACCTGGGGAGTCGAGCGGGTCAAGGGGCTCGCGAAGTTCGCCGGTCAGGGACTGTGGAACACCAAGATCTCCGGGCAGGGCTGGGTCGCGCTGACCTCCCGGGGCAAGCCGATCGTCGTCGACTGCGGCGGCGGTGAGGACGAGACGTACGTCGACCCGGACGCGCTCGTCGCCTGGTCCCCGAACCTCAAGGTGAAGGGCAAGCGCAGCTTCAAGGCGCAGTCGCTGATCGGCCGCGGCAGCGGCGAGGCCTACCAGATGGCCTTCTCCGGTCAGGGCATCGTCGTCGTCCAGCCCAGCGAGGACAGCACCGACCGCCTGCGGTTCCGGGGCTGAGGGGGAGCGAGAGACACCATGCAGAGTCCGCTTTTCGCCTTCAACGACTCGCAGTCCCAGGAGCGCTACAGCCTGCAGAACAAGCAGATGCTGCGCGTCACCCTGGAGGGCCACGACGACATCCTGGCCCGCAAGGGCACCATGGTCGCCTACCAGGGGCTCGTCGAGTTCGACGCCGAGTACCGGAGCAACCAGCAGGCACGCGCGCGTGCGCACACCGGCGAGGGCCTCAGCCTGATGCGCTGCCACGGGCAGGGCACGGTCTACTTCGCCAACCTCGCCCAGCACATCCATGTGGTGGACGTGGAGCAGGACGGCCTGACCGTGGACAGCAGCTACGTCCTCGCGATGGACTCCTCGCTGCACCACGAGGTCATCGCCGTCGACAGCCTCTACGGCATCTCCGGCTCGGGGAAGTACCAGCTCAACATCACCGGCCGCGGCAAGGTCGCCCTGATGACCTCGGGCGCGCCGCTGATGATGCAGGTGACGCCCGACAAGTACGTCAACTGCGACGCCGACGCGATCGTCGCCTGGTCGACCGGGCTGCGCGTCCAGATGCAGGCCCAGACGCACTCCTCGGGCGTGTGGCGGCGCCGCGGCAACACCGGTGAGGGCTGGGAACTCAGCTTCATGGGCAGCGGCTACGCCCTCGTCCAGCCCAGCGAGCTGCTGCCGCCGCAGAACGCCCAGATCGGGCAGGGCCTCGCCGCGCAGTACGGCATGGGGCAGCACGGGGCGCGGGCCCAGAACCAGGGCAACGTCTGGAGCTGAGCGTCCGGAAAACCAACGTAAGGGGCGGCCGCAAGGGCGGGCGCCCCTTACACGTTGCCGAGAGCCGCAGGCTCCCCGAGCTCACAGCCTGGCGCGGGTCGCTTCCAGCAGCCGTACGACCGACTCGTCGGCCACGTCCGCCACCTCGTCATAGGCGAACCAGCGCAGGTCGAGGGACTCGTCGCTGATCTCCTGGACCGCTCCGGGCGGAGCCACGACCGCGTACTGCACGTCGAAATGCCAGTGGCAGGGCGCCGGGATCGGATGCCGGTCCAGGCGCACGGGGCCGCCCGGCAGCAGCGTCAGACCGGCGATGCCCGACTCCTCGGTGGCCTCGCGCAGGGTCGCCGCCCGGAGTGAGGTGTCCTCCGGCTCGCAGTGGCCGCCCATCTGCAGCCACATCCGGAGCTTCCTGTGAAGGGTCAGCAGCACGCGCCCGCGCGACGGGTCGACCACCAGGGCGCTCGCCGTGACGTGGCCCGCGTGGCAGGCCTTCCACATGCCGTCCGGATGGGCCGCCAAGTGGTCCAGATACGCCTGGCGCAGCTCTTCCTGGTCCTCGTACCCCTTCAGGACGAGGACCGCGTCGTCGTACAGGCTCACTCGGTGTCGTCGTCCTTGTCGTCGTCCTGGGGAGCGTCGTCCTTCTTCAGGTTCGGCTTCTGCGTCGAGCCGCCGCCCGCCGCCTCGCCGAGCATCTTGTCCAGCTCGGAGAAGTCCAGCTGCTCGCGGTGCACGAAGCCGTCCGGGTCGTCCAGGTCGGAGGCCGTCGGAAGCATGTCGGGGTGCGACCACAGGGCGTCCCGGCCGTCCACTCCGCGCGCGTCCGTGAGCGAGGCCCACAGGCGGGAGGCGTCGCGCAGGCGGCGCGGGCGCAGCTCCAGGCCGATCAGCGTGGCGAACGTCTGCTCCGCAGGCCCGCCCGTCGCACGGCGGCGGCGCAGCGTCTCGCGCAGCGCGTCCGCGGACGACAGACGCGGCTTCGCCGCCGCGTGCACCACCGCGTCGACCCAGCCCTCGACGAGCGCCAGGGCCGTCTCCAGACGGGCCAGGGCCGCCTTCTGCTCCGGGGTGTCCTCCGGCTGGAACATGCCCTGCTGCAGGGCGTCCTGCAGCTGCTCCGGGTTCTGCGGGTCGAACTGGCCGACCACGTCCTCCAGCTTGGCCGTGTCGACCTTGATCCCGCGCGCATACCCGTCGACCGCGCCGAACAGGTGCGAGCGCAGCCACGGCACATGCGCGAACAGGCGCTGGTGGGCGGCCTCGCGCAGAGCGAGATACAGCCGCACCTCCTCCTTCGGCACGCCCAGGTCCTTGCCGAACGCCTCGGCGTTCACCGGCAGCAGCGCGGCCTTGCCGACCGGGCCGAGCGGCAGGCCGATGTCGGTGGAACCGACGACCTCGCCCGCGAGCACCCCGACGGCCTGCCCGATCTGGGTGCCGAACATCGCGCCGCCCATGGAGCGCATCATGCCGATCAGCGGGCCCGCCATGGCCTGCATCTCCTCCGGCAGGACATCGCCCATCGCCGCGCCGACCCGCTCGGCAACCGGGTCGACGAGCTCCTGCCACGCGGGCAGCGTCGCCTCGACCCACTCCGCGCGCGACCACGCCACCGCGGAGCCGGCACCGGACGGCAGCGACGTCGCGTCGTCCAGCCACAGGTCGGCCAGGCGGACGGCCTCCTCGACCGCGGTGCGCTCGGCGGCGCCGACACTCGCGTCCTTGGTGCCGTCAGGGGTGCCCTGGGAGACCGTCTGGCGGGCGATCTGCTTGGCCATCTCCCAGTTCACCGGGCCGCCCTCGTAGGAGAGCATCTGGCCCAGCTGCTGGAAGGCGGCGCCCAGGTCGTTGGGGTTCAGCGAACCGAACATGGCAGCGAGCGGATTGTCCGCACCGGGGCCGCCGAAGCCTCCGGCCCCCGGCAGCCCGCCGAAACCGAACGGGTTGGCCGGTCCCTGACCACCACCGCTCTGCTGGTCCTTCTTCTTGCCCTCGTCGCCGTCTTCCGGCTCCTCCGGCGGAAGGCCGAATCCGAATGGGGTGTCACTCACGGGATTCCTCGGCTGGTAAGGCCGCCGGGTTTTCTCCGACGGCACGGCTGCCCGATAACACCACCCAGCGTAGACACCATGGGCGGTTCGGGCCTCGGTGCTTCGCCGACTCTTGGCCTGCGGCAGGATGGATGCCACCTGGTACGGACGCGTCACTCGCGTTCGTACTGAAGACAACCGCTGGAGACGCCCGGTGAGTTCCCCAGATCCGCAGGTTCGCGCAGCGCGAAACGAGTCAACCAATTCCGCCACGCGCGGGCCCGTCGTCGCGGTCACCGGTGCCGCGTCCGGCATCGGCGCACTGCTCACCGAACGGCTCGCCGCCTCGGACGAGATCAAGCAGGTCATCGCGATCGACGAGCGGCGCGGCGAGTGTGCGGGGGCGCAGTGGCACATCCTGGACGTACGGGATCCGGCCATCGCGGACAAGCTGCGGGGCGCCGACGTGGTGGTGCACCTGGCGCTCGATCTGGATCTGGAGACCGATCCCGCCGCCCGCACGGCCTACAACGTCCGGGGGACGCAGACCGTGCTGACCGCGGCCGCCGCGGCCGGTGTCCACCGGGTCGTGCTGTGCACGTCCGCCATGGTGTACGGGGCGCTGCCGGACAACGAGCTGCCGCTGTCCGAGGACGCGGAGCTGCGGGCCACGGCCGAGGCCACCGGCGTCGGTGACCTCCTGGAGATCGAGCGGCTCGCCCGGCGCGCGCCCCGCGCGCATCCGGGGCTCAATGTCACCGTCGTACGGCCCGCGGTGCTCGTAGGAGGCACCGACACCGCGCTGACCAGGTACTTCGAGTCGCCTCGGCTGCTCGTGGTCGCCGGGTCGCGGCCCGCCTGGCAGTTCTGCCATGTCGAGGACCTGTGCAGCGCCTTGGAGTACGCCGTCCTGGAGAAGGTCGAAGGGGAACTCACCGTGGGCTGCGACGGGTGGCTGGAACAGGAGGAGGTCGAGGAGCTCAGCGGGATCCGGCGGATGGAACTGCCGTCGGCCGTCGCGCTGGGTGCGGCGGCCCGGCTGCACCGGATCGGCCTGACACCGTCCCCGGCCGGGGACCTGGCGTACACGATGTACCCCTGGGTGGTCAGCGGCAGCCGGCTGCACGACGCGGGCTGGCGGCCGCAGTGGACCAACGAGGAAGTGCTGGCCGAGCTTCTGGAGGAGGTTTCCGGCAGGCACACCGTCGCCGGCCGGCGGCTGGGCCGCAAGGACGCGACGGCGGCCGGAGCCGCGGGCGCGACGGTGGCGCTGCTGGGCGCGGCGGCCGTGGTGCGCAGGGCCCGGAAGGCCCGGCGCCGGATCTGAGAGCGAACCTTGTAGGAGACTCCAAGCCCGCACACGCGCGTGCCGGGTGAAACGTCTGTTCCGGGTTGTCAGTGGCGTGCGGCACGATGGAGGCATGGCACCCACCAACGACCATCCCGGCGAGCAGGCCGCGCAGGACCCCATCAAGCTGATCGCCGTCCGGGAGACCGCGCTCTCCCTGGACGAGGTCTTCCAGGCCGTCGGGGACGACGCCGCGGGCGGGACCGCGCTGTTCGTGGGGACCGTGCGGAACCACGACGGGGGAGCCGATGTGGACCGGCTCGGCTATTCGTGCCACCCCAGCGCCGAGGCCGAGATGCGGCGGATCGCCGAGAAGGTCGTGGCCGGATACCCGGTGCGGGCCCTGGCCGCCGTTCACCGCATCGGTGACCTGGACGTCGGGGATCTCGCCGTGGTCGTCGCCGTTTCGTGTCCGCACCGGGGCGAGGCCTTCGAGGCCTGTCGGAAGCTGATCGACGATCTCAAGCACGAGGTGCCGATCTGGAAGCACCAGACCTTCTCGGACGGAACAGACGAATGGGTCGGCGCGTAGCGCCGTCGTTGAGGGGTGGTGGTCGGGCGACGGGAGGGCGGGTCGGCGCGTAGCGCCGTCGTTGAGGGGTGGTGGTCGGGCGACGGGAGGGCGGGTGGGGGCCTGCTGAGCCTCCTCCGCCACGCCCGGCTTGCGTAACCGCACCCCTGGCGTCAGCGTTCTCAGTGTGACTGGTTAATCTGCTGATCAGTCAGTTCTTGCGGTCGCTCACTGGGGTCGGGAGGTCGGCATGGGGGCGCTCCTGTGGTTGTTGATTCCGTTCATGGCAGCGATCGGAGCCGGTCTGTGGGGCACTTGGGCCAACCGGACCCGCAAGGTCCGCGGCGACGGGCCCGAACTCGACGGGTACGCCCGCTTCCGTGAGGCCATGGAGAAGCCGCACTCCCGTACGTGACATGACAACAGAGGTGGGGCTGACGGTGCGCTGACAGGACCTTCCCGTACTGTCTTGGCATGCCACGCCGCACCGCGACGATGCTCGCCTCCACCCTGATGCTGATCGCGCTCCTGTGCGCGGGAGTCTTCATTCCCGTGCCGTACTCGGAGATGTCCCCGGGCCCCACGGTCAACACGCTCGGGGACCACGACGGCGAGCCGGTGCTGCAGATCTCCGGGCGCAAGACCTACCCGGCCGACGGCCACCTGAACATGACGACCGTGCGGGTCACCAGCGCCGACTACAAGATGAACCTCGTCGAGGCCGTCTACGGCTGGCTGGCCCACGACAGCAAGGTCGTGCCGCACGACACGCTCTACCCGGACGGCAAGACCGAACAGCAGTCCACCCAGGAGAACGCCGAGGAGTTCAGCCAGTCCCAGGAGAGCGCCAAGGTCGCAGCGCTGAAGGAACTCGGCGTCCCGGTGAAGAGCTGGGTGATCGTCTCGACCGTGGTCAAGGGCTCCCCGGCGCAGGGTCAGCTGCACGCCGGGGACCTGATCAAGGCCGTGGACGGTACGGCCGTGAAGCAGCCCGCCGATGTCGCCGAACTCGTGACCAAGCACCAGCCCGGCGAGAAGGTCGACTTCACGATCGTGCCCGCGAAGGACCAGGCCGCCGCCGAGAAGAAGAACACGGCGGCGACCACCACCAAGGACATCACGATCACGACCACCACCTCCGACGACAGCGGCAAGAAGCGCGCCATCGTCGGGATCTCCGCGGGGACCGATCACACCTTCCCGTTCACCATCGACATCAAGCTCGCCGACGTCGGCGGTCCGAGCGCCGGTCTGATGTTCGCGCTCGGCATCTACGACAAGCTCACCCCGGGCGACCTGACCGGCGGCAAGTTCGTGGCCGGCACCGGGACCATCGACGACAACGGCAAGGTCGGCCCGATCGGCGGCATCGAGATGAAGACGGTCGGCGCACGCGACAAGGGCGCCCAGTACTTCCTCACGCCCGCCGAGAACTGCGCGGCCGCCGCCAAGGACACCCCGAGCGGGCTCACCCTGGTCAAGGTGAACACCATCGAGGACGCCCTCGGCGCGCTGAAGGACATCCGCACCGGAAAGACGTCCGACCTGCCGAAGTGCACGACCAAGTAGCCGAAGGGCTACGGCGGCCTACTCCTCGAAGGTCGCGGCCAGGGCCTGCGCAAGTCCCGGCACCAGGTCGGAGCCGGTGAGGACCTCCGTCGGGGTGTCCTTCTCGCGCAGCCGAAGCGCCGAGTCACGGGCGCCGTCGCGCAGCACCGCCACCGTCATCCGGACCTCCTGACGGTCCGGGTGCCCGGCCACCCACTTCGCCAGCCCCGCCTCGTCCAGTCCCTCCGGGACCTGGGACTCGGCGGACGGCGGCAGCATCAGCCGCTCCACGGTGAGCGCGCACCCGGCCACCGCGTCGGGCCAGGCGATCGTCGCGAGGAACTCGTCCAGCGCCTTGCCGGCCGGGATCTCGTCCTGCTCGACCGGGGTGAGCCCGGTGGTGTCGGGCTCGTCCGCAAGGCCCAGCTGAGCCGCGAGCGCGGGCTCCTGGGACCGCAGCCGAGCGGTGTCTACGAGGGCGAAGAGGCGGGCGGGCTGGTCCCAGCCGAGGCCGGAGGCGTACTCGTCGATCTCGAGTACGGCCCGGGTGAGCGGGCTCGCTGCCATGGGAGTGTTGGACATGGTCACAATCCTGCCTCGTTCATGGCCGGAATCGGGAACCGAGTAAACGGTGAGTAAGTTGCATAGGTGTGGGCCCGCGATCACGGGGGGCCACGGAGGGGCTCACGAACACGCGGGGGCCTGACGAACCGACAGCGACTTCGAGGTGCGCACCTTGGCTTTCCAGATGCCGGACCGCGGCGGAGGCCCGACGGGGCCACGGATCAGAGTGGGCCGCCCGTCCCGGCGAGTCCGGACCCTGCTGATGACACTGGGCGTCCTCGCCGTCCTCGGCATGGCGTTCACCATGTTCGCGGGCTTCTGGACGGACTGGCTCTGGTACCGCTCCGTGAAGTACTCGTCCGTCTTCACCATCACCCTGTGGACCAAGATCGGCCTGTTCTTCGTCTTCGGTCTGCTGATGGCCCTCGCGGTCGGCTTCAACGTCTGGCTGGCGCACCGGCTGCGGCCGCCGCTGAGCGCCATGTCCATGGAACAGCAGAGCCTGGACCGCTACCGGATGGGCATCGCGCCGTACAAGACCTGGCTGTTGCTCGGGATCACCGCCCTGGTCGGTCTCATCGCCGGCGCCTCGGCGTCCAGCCAGTGGCGCACCTGGCTGATGTGGGTCAACGGCGTCCCCTTCCACCAGGAGGACCCGCAGTTCCACCTCGACGTCTCCTTCTATGCCTTCGACCTGCCCTGGTACCGCTTCCTGCTGGGCTTCGGCTTCGCCGCCGCGATCCTGTCCCTGATCGCCGCCGCGCTCACCCACTACCTGTACGGCGGCCTCAGGATCACCTCCCCGGGCGCGCGCGCCACTGCCGCCGCGACCGGTCATCTCTCGGTGCTGCTCGGCATCTTCGTGGCGCTGAAGGCCGTCGCGTACTGGCTCGACCGGTACGGCCTCGCGGTCAAGTCCAGCGACTTCAAGGCGACGGACAACTGGACGGGCCTCAGGTACGTCGACGCGAACGCCTATCTGCCGGCGAAGACGATCCTGTTCTGCATCGCCGTCATCTGCGCGCTGCTGTTCTTCGCCACCCTGTGGCGCCGCACCTGGCAGCTGCCCGTGATCGGCTTCGGCCTGATGGTGCTCTCGGCGATCCTCATCGGCGGGCTCTACCCCGCGATCGTCCAGAAGTTCCAGGTCGAGCCCAACGAGCAGGCCAAGGAAGCGCCGTACGTCCAGAAGAACCTCAAGGCGACACGTGAGGCGTACGGCATCGACGACACCAAGGTGACCGACTACTCGGGGACGAGCACCACCAAGGACAAGACGAAGCTGCGCGACGGCGTCGACGACGCGGCGAGCATCCGCATCCTGGACCCGAACATCGTCTCGCCCACGTTCCAGCAGCTCCAACAGATCAGGAACTACTACGCGTTCCCGAACAATCTGGACGTCGACCGCTACAGCAAGGACGGCAAGGAGCAGGACACCGTCATCGGTCTGCGCGAGCTGAACCTCAACGGCATTCCGAAGAACAACTGGATCAACGACCACTTCCGCTACACCCACGGCTACGGTGTGGTCGCCGCCAAGGGCACCGAGGTCCAGGACGGCCAGCCCGTCTTCACCGAGTCCGACCTGCCGTCCACGGGCGACCTCGGCAAGTACAAGCAGCAGATCTACTACGGGGAGAAGACCACCACCTACTCGATCGTCGGCGGTCCCCAGCAGGAGATCGACTACTCCGACGACAGCGGCGAGAAGACCACCAGCTACAAGGGCAACAGCGGCGTGAACCTCGCCAACCCGATCAACCGGGCCGCCTACGCGGTCGCGTTCAACGAGCCGCAGATGCTCTACTCCGGGGCGATCGGCAAGGGTTCGCGGATCCTGTACAACCGCACTCCCAAGGAGCGCGTCGAGGCGGTGGCGCCCTGGCTGACCATCGACGGCGACGCCTATCCGGCGGTGGTGCACGGCCGTATCCAGTGGATCGTCGACGCCTACACGACGACGAACGGATACCCGTACGCCTCCCGGACGACCCTCGGCGACACCACCGCCGACTCGCTGACCGCGACCAACACCAACCGCGCGGTGGTGGCCCAGCAGAACCAGGTCAACTACATCCGCAACTCGGTGAAGGCCACCGTCGACGCGTACACCGGCGAGGTCAAGCTCTATCAGTGGGACACCGCGGACCCCGTCCTGAAGACGTGGATGAAGGCCTTCCCGGGCACGGTGAAGCCCAAGCAGGACATCTCGCACGACCTGCAGGCCCACTTCCGTTACCCGCAGGACCTGTTCAAGGTCCAGCGCGAGCTGCTCAGCCGCTACCACGTGACGGACGCGCAGACCTTCCTCACCGGCAGCGAGGTGTGGCAGGTGCCGAACGACCCGACCAACAAGTCGGGCAACGCGGTGCCTCCGTACTACCTGAGCATGAAGATGCCCGGCCAGTCCTCGCAGGCGTTCTCGCTGACGACGACCTTCACGCCGAACGGACGGGACAACCTCAGTGCGTTCATGGCGGTCGACGCCGATGCGAGCACCAGTGACTACGGCAAGATCAGAATCCTGAAACTACCGACGAGCACGACCGTCGACGGCCCCAAACAGGTGCAGAGCAAGTTCAACTCCGAGCAGGACATCGCCGCGGCGATCAAGCTCCTCAAGGGCGGCGACTCCGACATCGAGTACGGCAACCTGCTGACGGTGCCGCTCGACGGAGGACTGCTCTACGTGGAGCCGGTCTACGTACGCGGTGGTGGACTCAAGTACCCCCTGCTGCGCAAGGTCCTGGTGACCTACGGAGGCAACACCGCCTTCGAGGACACCCTCGACCAGGCCCTCAACAAGGTCTTCGGAGCGGAGAGTTCGACCCCGCCCCCGTCGGACACCGGGACGAACCCACCGCCGACGTCGAGCAATCCCACGGTCCAACAGGCGCTGAACGACGCCCAGAAGGCCTTCGACGCCGGCCAGGAAGCACTGAAGAAGGGCGACTGGCAGGCGTACGGACAGGCCCAGAAGGACCTCCAGGACGCCCTCAAGCGGGCCGAGGACGCGCAGTCCAAGGCCGGCAAGACGGGGGGCGGCGGCAGCAAGAGCAGCAGCCCCGCTCCGAGCGGCAGCCCGAGCCCGAGCAGCAGCTCAGGCAGCGGCTGATCATGCCCGCCCCGCGTCGTGGTACGGTTGCCACACAACGACGCGGGGTGGAGCAGCTCGGTAGCTCGCTGGGCTCATAACCCAGAGGTCGCAGGTTCAAATCCTGTCCCCGCTACTGCAGTCGAAGGCCCGGATCCTCAAGGATCCGGGCCTTCGTGATGTGCGAACGCATGTGCCGGTCAGGGGGATCGTCATGCCGCCTCCGGGAGTTGGGGGGAACTGTGTTTGACTTGTCTCTCTGTGGGCATGTCGACAAAACGCTGAAGTGACCTCACTGGCTGCGGTATACCAGGTGTACCCGGGTTGCAGGTGGTGCGACGATGGACGTTATGGGGGACAAGGCAACTCTGTTCGAGACAGGGCGATTTGTGCAGCCTTCCGAACCGGGCGAAGCCGGGGAGGTGGCTGAGGAGGCCGTCGAGGAAGTTCGCCAGCGGCTCGCCGCCGAGGCCGGCGACGTCGAGGCGATGAGTGTCCTCGGGGCCATGCTGCTGCGCCGTGGTGATCTCGACGGAGCCGAGCCCCATCTGCGTGCCGCCACCGCCGCGGGCGACCGGGCCGCCGCCAACAACCTGGGGGTCCTTCTCCACCAGCGCGGATACGCCGATGACGCCGCCGGCTGGTGGCGGATCGCCGCCGTCGCCGGGTCCGCGGCGGCCGCGCATGCGCTGGGTCGTCATCACCGCGAGCGCGGGGACGAGCCCGCCGCCGAGTACTGGCTGCGGCAGTCCGCCGAACAGGGGCACGCCCTGGGTGCCTACGCGCTCGCCGACCTGCTGGAGCACCGCGGGGACGCCGGAGCCGAGGACTGGATGCGGGCCGCGGCGGAGCGCGGGCACCGGGAGGCGGCCTACCGCCTGGCGCGCGCGCTCGACCGCAGGGCGGCCCGCCAGGGCGAGGGCGGGGCTGACAACGGTGTCGAACTGCTGGCCCAGGCCGAGCAGTTCTACCGGCAGGCCGCCGCGCGCGGACACCGGCGGGCCGCGCTGCACCTCGGCGCGATCCTGGAGAAGCGCGGTGAACTCAAGGAGGCCGGGCGCTGGTATCTGACGTCCGCCAAGGACGGCGAGGCGCGCGCCGCCTGCGCGCTCGGGTTCCTGCTGCGGGACGCCGGCGACACCGAGAGCGCCGCCGTGTGGTGGCTCAGGGCCGCTCAGGACGGGGACGGCAACGCCGCCAACGCGCTGGGCGCCCTGCACGCCGAGCGCGGCGAGACGCAGACCGCCGAGCGCTGGTACCGGGCCGCGATGGACGCCGGTGACGACAACGGCGCCTACAACCTCGGGCTGCTCTGCGCCGAGCAGGGGCGGACCGCACAGGCCGAGCAGTGGTACCGCCGGGCCGCCTACGCCGGACACCGCGAGGCCGCGAACGCCCTGGCGATCCTGCTGCTGCAGGGCGGCGACACGACGGGCGCCGAGCCGTGGTTCTCCAAGGCCGCGGAGGCCGGCAGCGTGGACGCCGCCTTCAACCTGGGGATCCTGCACGCCGGGCGGGCCGAGGACGACGCCGCGCTGCTCTGGTACGAGCGTGCCGCGGCCGCCGGGCACACCGAGGCGGCGCTGCAGGTCGGCATGGCGCGGCTGCGGGACGGGGACGAGCGGGCGGCGGAGCGGCATCTGCGCTGCGCGGCAGGAGGCGGCAGCGCGGAGGCCGCGTACCGGCTGGCGACCGTCCTGGACGCCCGGCGCCCGCCTGCGCCCGCGCATGAGCTCGGGGAGTCCGTGCACGAGAAGACCGAGTGCGAGGAGTGGTACGAGCGCGCGGCTTCCCAGGGGCACCGGCGGGCGCAGGTACGGGTCGGGATGATGGCCGCCGCCCGCGGCGACGTGGTGGACGCGGCGCGCTGGTACCGCGCGGCCGCCGAGGCCGGGTCCCGCAACGGCGCCTTCAACCTCGGGCTGCTGCTGGCCCGCGAGGGGAGCGAGCCGGAGGCGGCCGTGTGGTGGACGCGGGCCGCCGACGCGGGGCATGGGCGGGCGGCGCTGCGGCTGGCCCTGGTCTACGCGCGTCGGGGTGAGCTGGCGGAGGGGCAGCGGTGGGCGGACCGGGCGGTGACGCTGGGGCCGGCGGAGGTGTCGGAGCGGGCGGCGCGGCTACGGGACGCTCTGCTGGAGGAACTGTCGGCGTAGGGGCCGGGGGTCGGCCGACCGTCCGGGGGCTGCGCCCCTGAAAATCCTGCCCCGCCGTAACCGATTTGCTTCTGGTCGCGGGCTTCACGTAATGTTGCGTTCATCGACGCGGGGTGGAGCAGCTCGGTAGCTCGCTGGGCTCATAACCCAGAGGTCGCAGGTTCAAATCCTGTCCCCGCTACTGAAGGCCGAGGGCCGGAGTCCAGTGAATGGATTCCGGCCCTCGGTGTTTCCCTGCTCTTGGTGTTCGTGCAGGGCTGGTGGGTGGTTACGCCGCCGCGCAGTTCGGGCAGATGCCGCGGTATGTGACCTCGACGTCCGAGACGGTGAAGCCGAAGCGCTCCGTGTCGGGGAGGTCGGCCAGCGGGTTGCCGCTCGGGTGGACGTCGCGGATCGCGCCGCACTGGGCACAGACCAGGTGGTGGTGCGGCCGGTGCGCGTTCGGGTCGTACCGCTTGGCGCGCTTGTCCGTGGAGACCTCGAGCACCTCGCCGAGGGAGACCAGCTCGCCCAGCGTGTTGTAGACGGTCGCGCGGGAGATCTCGGGCAGCTTGGCGACGGCCCGGGAGTGGACCTCGTCGGCGGTCAGATGCACATGCTCGCCGTCGAGAACCTCGGCCACGACGCGCCGCTGCGCGGTCATCCGCCATCCGCGTCCGCGCAGCCGTTCCAGAAGGTCGCTCATGAAATCCAGCCTAACAGCAGGGGGACCATTTTCCGAACAGGTGTGAGTTTGGATCGCTGCTGGATTTGGACTGAGTCCAAAGTGGTCCTCTGGTCCCCCTTCAGGCTCAGGCGGGCACGTGCTGCCGTGCCGGTGCCCAGCAGCGGATGATGTCGCGGACCGAGACGATGCCGGCCGGCTCGCCCCGGTCGAGGACGATGAGATGGCGGAAGCCGCCGTGGGCCATGGCGCGTGCCGCCTCCTCCAGCGTCCAGGACGGGGCGGCGAAGACGACGTCGTTGGTGGTGTGGTCGTGGGCCCGCTCGATGTCGGGGCTCTGGCCGAGGCCGACGGAGTTGAGGATGTCGCGTTCGGTGAGGATGCCGATACCGCCGGCGTCGGGGTCGAGGACCAGGGCCGCGCCGACCCTGCGGGCGGACATCAGGGCTGCGGCCTGGCGGAGGGTGTGATCGGGGCCGATGGTCAGAACCACCGTGCTCATGGCGTCGCGGACGAGCATGGACTTCAGCCACCTCCAAGGAAATCCCACTTGGTTCTAGCCCGGCGCAGGAGGCGCCTATAGGCACTGCACAAGTTCACAAGCGGGGGGACTCTCAGAGTCGCAGGTAAAGCGGGAGTCAACAAGAGGGCGCGTGCTGTCAATTGAGGGCGCACGCGCTCATCTGTGCTTTTGCGCGTGCGCCTCAGCAGCGCTCGTTGAGATACCCCAGCAACTCGTCGTGCAGCAGGCCGTTCGAGGCGGCCGCGTTGCCGCTGTGCGGGCCCGGGCGGCCGTCCAGGCCCGTGAAGGTGCCGCCGGCCTCGGTGACGATGATCGTGTTGGCGGCCATGTCCCAGAGGGAGAGCTCCGGCTCGGCGCAGATGTCGACCGAGCCCTCGGCGACCATCATGTACGGCCAGAAGTCGCCGTACGCGCGTGTGCGCCACACCTCGCGGGTCAGGTCCAGGAAGCCGCCCAGCCGGCCCTGGTCCTCCCAGCCGGACAGGGAGGAGTACGCGAACGAGGCGTCCGAGAGCTTCGCGACGCGGGAGACCTGCAGACGGGAGGCGGAGGAGAGGCTGCGGCCGGTGAAGGCGCCGTGGCCCTTCGCGGCCCACCAGCGGCGGCCCAGAGCAGGGGCGGAGACGACGCCGACGACGGGCTCGAAGCCGGTCTCGCCCGCCTCCATCAGGGAGATCAGGGTGGCCCACACCGGGACACCGCGTACGTAGTTCTTGGTGCCGTCGATCGGGTCGACCACCCAGCGGCGCGGGCCCGTGCCCTCCAGGCCGTACTCCTCGCCGAGGACCGCGTCGCGGGGGCGGGCGCGCTGGAGCTGGCCGCGGATGAGCTCCTCCGCCGCCTTGTCCGCTTCGCTCACCGGGGTCATGTCCGGTTTCGTCTCGACCTTGAGGTCGAGCGCCTTGAAGCGGGACGTCGTTGCCGCGTCGGCGGCGTCCGCGAGGACGTGGGCGAAACGGAGATCGTCGAGGTAGTCCGGCATGGAACGAACGCTATCCGGCGAGGTCGCGGTGGGGCCACCAGGCCATGCTCACGGTTTGGCGGCACATTGCCGCCATCGGGGGCGGCACACGGCGGCCGAGGGGCGCCCCCGCGTGCGCTCGCGAACCCTTGACAGTGCCCCTGTGCGCGTCAAATCTGGGCGCAGAGCCGCTCGCCCCAGGGAGGCGATGATGCCTGCAGCGCGGGAATCCCTACTGGACGCCGCGTACACGGCGCTGGCGCGCCGACCGTGGTCCGCCGTACGGATGGTGGACGTCGCTTCGGCCGCCGGAGTGTCCCGGCAGACCCTCTACAACGAGTTCGGCAGCAAGGAGGGTCTCGCCAGGGCGCTCGTGAGAAGGGAGGCGGACGGCTATCTCGCCGGCGTCGAACGTGCGCTCGCCACCCACAGCGACGCCCGGGACCGGCTCACCGCGACCGCCGAGTGGACCGCGTCGACGGCGCGCGAGAACGCACTCGTACGGGCCATGCTGACCGGCTGCTGGAGTGAACGGCTGCCCTCGCCGACGCTGTCCGCGGTGCCGTCCTCCTCGGCGGTGCCGGCGCAGCGGCGGGCGGACGGTCCGCTGCCGTCGCCCGGCGACTTCGTGGCGATCGTCCGGGACCGTGCCGTGGCGGTGCTGTCGAAGCCGGGGGCGGTCAAGTCGGACACGGCGGATCTGGCGCGCTCCTGCGAACTGGTGGTGCGGCTGGCCCTGTCCTGCGTGGCGGCGCCGCCGGGCGAGGGCGGGGTGGCGGACCTGGTCCGTACGGCCCTGCCCCGGCAGACGGTGTGACGGGGCGCAAGGTCGACGCGCCCCCGTGGACGGCCTTCTTCGCGGCGGGAGGGGGCCGCGCGTCCCTTGCTCAAGTGACCGGTCTCGACTCCGATTTCGGCGGGTGAGCGGTCGCACGGGGTCGACCGCACGCTGGGGGAACGGGAGTTGACGCGGACCGGCATGCGGTCTGCGGCCGCCCGGAGTCGTCCAAGTCGCCTAGTGGGCGGACCCGGAGAGCTGGAGGCCGATCACGCCCACGATGACCAGGCTGATCGAGACGAGCTTCAGCATCGACACCAAGTCGCCGAGGAAGATCATGCCGTAGATCGCGGTGCCCGCCGCGCCGATGCCGGTCCACACCGCGTAGGCGGGGCCGACGTCCAGCTTCCTCAGGGACAGGGTGAGGAGGCCGAAGCTGCCCAGGGCGAAGGCGCAGAACGCGATCGTCGGCCACAGGCGGGTGAAACCGTGGGAGAGCTTGAGGCACACGGCGAAACCCGTCTCGAGCAACCCGGCCACCACTACCAGCAGCCACGCCATGTGCTGTCCTCCCGTATGTCCGGCTCGGTGCGATTATGCACTTACCGGGCTGGCGGCCCCACAAACAACGCGGAGGTCAGTCGCCCTCCTTGCGCTCCCGCGTGGACAGCAGCCGGCGCAGCGAGTACAGCCGGGCCGGGTCCGCGTGGCCCTCGGCCACCCACGCGTCCAGCGCGCAGTCCGGCTCGTCGTGACTGCAGGCGCGCGGGCAGCCCTCCGTGCCCGGTTCCAGGTCGGGGAAGGCGTGGATGACGCGGGACGGGTCGACGTGGTGCAGGCCGAAGGACCGTACGCCCGGGGTGTCGATCACCCAGCCGTCCTCGCTGTCCGCGAGCGGCAGGGCGAGCGCCGACGTGGTGGTGTGGCGGCCGCGGCCCGTCACCGCGTTCACATGTCCGGTCGAGCGCCGCTGCTCCTGTGGGACCAGCGCGTTGACCAGGGTGGTCTTGCCGACGCCCGAGTGACCGACGAATGCCGTGATCCTGCCGTCGAGTTGCTCGCGCACGCGGGCGACCGCGCTGCCGTTCTCCAGCTCCTCACGGCTGGTCACGACGTACGGGATGTCGAGGGCGCCGTACAGCTCGAGGAGCTTGTCGGGCGGGGCGAGGTCCGACTTCGTCAGCACCAGCAGCGGGGTCAGTCCGCCGTCGAACGCCGCGACCAGGCAGCGGTCGATCAGACGGGGGCGCGGCTCGGGGTCGGCCAGGGCCGTGACGATCGCCAACTGGTCGGCGTTGGCGACGACCACACGCTCGTACGGGTCGTCGTCATCGGCGGTGCGGCGCAGGACCGAGGTGCGCTTCTCGATGCGGACGATGCGCGCGAGGGTGTCCTTCTTGCCGGACAGATCGCCCACGAGGGCCACCCGGTCGCCGACGATCGCCGCCTTGCGGCCGAGTTCGCGGGCCTTCATCGCCAGCACGATCCGGTCGTCGACCAGGCAGGTCAGCCGGCCGCGGTCGACGGTGAGGACCATGCCCTCGGCCGCGTCCTCGTGGGCGGGGCGGATGTTCGTACGCGGCCGGGTGCCCTTGCGGTTCGGGCGGCTGCGGATGTCGTCCTCGTCGGTGTGCTTGCCGTAGCGGCGCATCGCGGAAGTCCCTACGCCCCGAGCATCCCGGCCCACATGTCGGGGAAGTCCGGCAGGGTCTTGGCCGTCGTCGCCACGTTCTCGATCTGCACGCCCTCGACCGCGAGGCCGATGATCGCGCCGGCCGTCGCCATACGGTGGTCCTCGTACGTGTGGAAGATCCCGCCGTGCAGCTTGCGCGGACGGATGTGCAGACCGTCGGCGGTCTCGGTGACGTCACCGCCGAGCTCGTTGACCTCCTTGGTGAGCGCGGCCAGCCGGTCCGTCTCGTGCAGCCGCAGATGGGCCACTCCGCGGAGGGTGGAGGGGGAGTCCGCGAGGGCCGCGACCGCGGCGATGCCCGGGGTCAGCTCACCGACCTCGCTCAGGTCCACGTCGATGCCGCGGACGGTGCCCGAACCGGTGAACTCCAGCCCGTACTCGGTCAGTTCGCAGGAACCGCCCATGTCGGTGAAGATCTCCCGCAGCTTGTCGCCGGGCTGCGTGGTGCGGGACGGCCAGTCGGGGATCACGACCTTGCCGCCGGTCACCAGGGCGGCCGCCAGGAACGGCTGCGCGTTGGACAGGTCGGGCTCGATGGTCAGGTCCCGGCCGAGCAGCGCGCCCGGTGTCACCCGCCAGACATTCTGCTCGCCGCCCGACTCCGGGGTGTCCACCTGCGCGCCGACCGCGCGCAGCATGTCGACGGTCATGCGGATGTGCGGCAGGGAGGGCAGGGAGCTGCCGATGTGACGGACCTCGACGCCCTGGTTGAAGCGCGGGCCGGAGAGCAGCAGGGCGCTCACGAACTGGGAGGACGACGAGGCGTCGATCTCCACCGGGCCGCCGTCCAGGGCGCCCCCGCCGTGCACCGTCAGCGGCAGCGCGCCACGGCCGTCGTCGTCGATACGGGCGCCGAGCACGCGCAGGGCGTCGATGACGCCGTTCAGGGGACGCTCGTACGACCTGGGGTCGCCGTCGAAGCGGATGGGGCCGTCGGCGAGAGCGGCCACCGGGGGCAGGAAGCGCATCACGGTGCCGGCGTTGCCGACGTCGACCGTGGCCGGGCCGTGCAGGCCCGTCGGGAGCACCCGCCAGGTCTCGCCGGTGCCGTCGGGGCCCACGCCCTCCTCGATGCCCACGCCCATCGCGCGCAGGGCGCCCGCCATCAGCAGGGTGTCGCGGGAGCGCAGGGGGCGGCGCAGCCAGCCCGGCTCGCTCGCCAGCGCCGCCAGGACGAGGGCGCGGTTGGTGACCGACTTGGACCCCGGTACGTGGACCGTCGCGTCGACGGCTCCGCTCGCGAGGGGGGCGGGCCAGAGGGCGGTGTGTGCGGGGTTTGTGGCCATGGGGCCACTTTATAAGCAGGGGGTTGCGCAGGTCGTTGTACAGGTGCGGCGCCATCGCGGCTGGTCGCGCCCACGCGGCGGAGCCGCATATCAGACACAGCCCCGCGCCCCTGGGGTGGCTGATCACGCCTCCAGCAGCCAGCGCCCCCCGCCTATCAGGGAGCACAGGCTCACCGCGTGGAACAGGAAAAGCCACAGTCCCGCCGGTACATGGGTGAGACGCGACAACTGATCCGCGTCTGAGTCGCCCGCACTCCCACGGCTCCGCTTCGCCTGCAGCTCGAACGCCGGGCGTACCCCTCCCACCAGCAGGAACCACACCACGGCGTACGCGAACGCCGCCTGCACCTGCGGTCCCGCCAGCCACGACACCAGCAGGAACGTGCCCCCTGCCAGCACGACCGTCAGGGCGCCGTACGCGTTGCGGATCATCACCAGCATGGCGACCAGCAGGGCCGTCGCCAGCCACAGCAGCAGGGTGATGTGGCCGACGGCGAGCAGGGCCGCGCCGCCCAGGCCGAGGAGCGGGGGAGCGGTGTAGCCCGCGGCCGCGGTGAGGATCATGCCCAGGCCGTGCGGCTTGCCGCGGCTGACGGTGAGGCCGCTGGTGTCGGAGTGCAGCCGTATGCCCGTCAGCTGTCGGCCGGTGAGCAGGGCGATCAGGCCGTGGCCGCCCTCGTGGGCGATGGTGATGGCGTTGCGCGAGATGCGCCAGACGTTGTGCGGGACGACCACGGCCGATGCGGCGACCAGGGTCGCGATCACCACCCACAGGTCGGGGTCCGGCTGGCTGCCGGAGACCTGGTCCCAGAGGGATGCCAGCGAGTCGGATGCGGTGGGGTGCATGTTCGGCTGTGGCTCCCTGGAGTCGTGTCGAATCTGGCAGTGTGGCACGTATGTGCGGACGGTATGCAGCGAGTCGTAGGCCCGAGGATCTCGCAGGAATCTTTGAGATCGAGAAGTGGGAACCCGAGGAGACCCTCGCGCCCGACTACAACGTGGCCCCCACCAAGGAGGTCTACGCCGTCCTGGACCGCCCTCTGAAGGACGCAGAGGACCCGCGGCCGGTTCGGCAGCTGCGCACGCTGAAGTGGGGCCTGGTGCCGTCCTGGTCGAAGACCCCGGAGGGCGGCGCGCGGATGATCAACGCCCGTGCGGAGACCGTCCACGAGAAGCCGTCGTACAAGCGGGCCTTCACCTCCCGCCGCTGCATCATCCCCGCCGACGGCTACTACGAGTGGGTCACCGCCAAAGAGGAGCGGGACCTGGAGGTCGAGGGGAAGAAGAAGCGGCCCCGCAAGCAGCCGTACTTCGTGCTGCCCGCCGACGGGTCGGTCTTCGCGATGGCCGGGCTGTACGAGTTCTGGCGGGACAAGACGCTGCCGGACGACCACCCGCAGGCCTGGTGGGTGACCTGCTCAGTGATCACGACCGAGGCGGAGACGACACCCCTCGCCGTCGCCCCGGCCGAGGGCCCGCACGCGCTCGCCGACATCCATCCCCGGATGCCGCTGATGCTCACCCCGGACCGCTGGGACGCCTGGCTCGACCCCTCGCGCACCGACCCCGAGGACCTGCGAGCGCTGCTGGAGCCGCCGCCCGCCGGGCTGATGCGCGCCTACCCCGTCTCCACCGCGGTCAGCAACGTCCGCAACAACGGGCCGGAACTGCTGAAGGAACTCGACGGCCCCGAAGAGGGCACACTTTTCTGATGTGACAGATCTGACAGAAGTGATACAGAACGTCGAGACCGGTGCCGGCCCGGCACGCATCATCTGGCGCCACGCCAGCCGGCCGAGGCTCGTTCTCGCCGTCAGTCACGGTGCCGGGGGCGGCATCGAGGCACGGGACCTCCAGGCCCTCGCCCGGGTCCTGCCCGGACACGGGGTGACCGTCGCCCTCGTCGAGCAGCCCTGGCGGGTGGCCGGCAAGAAGCTGGCCCCCGCCCCGAAGACGCTCGACCTCGGCTGGCGCGGGATCTGGCCCGCGCTCGCCGGGCCCGGACTGCCGGTGATCTCGGGCGGACGCAGCGCGGGCGCCCGCGTGGCCTGTCGTACGGCCGTCGAACTCGGCGCCCACGCCGTCCTGGCCCTCAGCTTCCCGCTGCATCCGCCGGGCAGGCCCGAGAAGTCCCGCGCCGAGGAACTGCTCGGGTCCGGGGTGCCCACCCTCGTCGTACAGGGCGGGAACGACCCCTTCGGAAAGCCCGAGGAGTTCCCGGAAGGGTCGTACGAGCTGGTCGAGGTGGAGTACGGCGATCACGGGTTCGCCGTGCCCAAGCGGGCGGAGATCACGCAGGAACAGGCGCTGGAGATCATCACGGGGGGTGTCACCCAGTGGACCGCGTCACTCGGGTGAGGGCTGGGAATGCCGCGCGGGCGGCCACTGTTGAGGCGGACAGATGTGCTGGAGACCAGCACCGATCGTCGTGGGAGAGGAAGTCCGCCGCATGGGTTCGACCACTTGCCCGAGCCGCAGCAGCCGCACTGACCTGGACTGGACGGTGCTGACTGCGGCCAAGACCACCCCTATTCGAGGGGCGGCGGGGACGGGTCGTCGTCTATCCTCCGATTCTGGCGACACCGGTTTCGGTGCTGCCCGGAATCTTGAGGAGGTGGGTCCGGTCACTGGGATCGACGCAGGGACCGACAACGGCCAGGCGGAGCGGCCCGAGGGCCAGGGCATCAGCGCGGAGTCGACCTCGGAGCGCAGCGCGCGCTTCGAGCGGGACGCGCTCGAATTCCTCGACCAGATGTACTCGGCCGCCCTGCGCATGACGCGCAACCCGGCCGACGCCGAGGACCTGGTGCAGGAGACGTACGCGAAGGCGTACGCGTCCTTCCACCAGTTCCGCGAAGGCACCAATCTCAAGGCGTGGCTGTACCGGATCCTCACCAACACCTTCATCAACTCGTACCGCAAGAAGCAGCGCGAACCCCAGCGCTCCGCGGCCGAGGAGATCGAGGACTGGCAGCTCGCCCGCGCCGAGTCGCACATGTCGACCGGTCTGCGCTCCGCGGAGTCGCAGGCCCTCGACCACCTGCCCGACTCGGACGTGAAGGAAGCACTTCAGGCGATCCCCGAGGAATTCCGCATCGCCGTGTACCTCGCCGATGTCGAGGGCTTTGCGTACAAGGAGATCGCGGACATCATGGGGACACCCATCGGCACGGTGATGTCCCGGCTGCACCGGGGCCGCCGTCAACTGCGCGGCATGCTCGAGGACTACGCGCGCGAGCGCGGACTGGTCCCGGCCGGCGCCGGAGAGTCGGACGAAGCGAAAGGCTCGGGCTCATGAGCTGCGGAGAGCCGCACGAGACGGACTGCAGTGAGGTCCTCGACCATCTCTACGAGTTCCTCGACAGTGAGATGCCGGACGTCGATCGCGACAAGTTCAAGCAGCACTTCCAGGAGTGCTCGCCGTGCCTGGAGAAGTACGGCCTGGAGCAGGCCGTGAAGAAGCTGGTCAAGCGGTGCTGCGGCCATGACGACGTACCGAGCGACCTGCGTGCGAAGGTGCTCGGGCGGCTCGACCTGATCCGCTCCGGACAGGCCGTCCCCGAGCACGACATCACCGCGACCCCGCAGGAGTCCTGAACTCCCCCGGACCCTCGTCCGGAATGCCTGGAACGGGCTGTCGTCACTCGAACGTGCTAATCCGCGGTTCATAAGCCCGCGGACTGCCCCCGGCCCGCCCTAGTCTCCTCACCCGGAGCAGGTTCGGCCGGGAGGAGCGTGATGGAGGCGGTTCCGGCACGGGCACGCGTGTACGTCGCCTGTACGGTCCTCGGCGCGTTGCTCTGCCTGCTCCCGCTGCTCGCCGTCCACACGTCCTGGCGTGCGGTCGCCCTGCTGGCCCTGCTCTACGCCGGCTGTGAGCAGGCCGCCGCCCGATGGCGGTTTGCCGGAACGTTCTACCCGGTGCTGCTCGCCGGTGCCTTTCTGCTGCCGCCCCCGGCCGCCGCGCTGGTCGCGCTGCCGGGGGCGCTGCTGTCCCCGGTCGACCGGCGGCCGCGGCGGCTGCGGCGGAGCTGGCGCAGCGCCCAGCTGGTCCTCGGCGTGTGGGCCGCGGGCCGGGTGCACTGGTCGCTGGGCGGGCGGGACGCGGTCGTCGCCTCCGACTTCCCCTACGCACTCGTGCCCGCGAGCGCCGCGGTACTGGCCTTCTGCCTGGTGCTGACCGCCCTCGACGGCGGGATCCGCGCGCTGGCCGAGCGGGTGCCGGTGCGGCGGGCCTGGCGCGGGCTGTTCGTACGGTCCCTGGCGCCGGTGGTGGTCCACGGTCTCGCCGGGCTGATGATGGCCGTCCTGTGGCGCAGCCCCTACGGCCCCGTCGCCGCGCTGCTGGTGCTGCTGCCGATGTGCGTGTCCTGGTGGGTGTTCACGCAGTACCACCGGGAGCGCGCCGCCCACCAGGCGACGATCCGGGCGCTGGTGCAGGCCGTCGACATCAAGGACGAGTACACCCGCGGCCACAGCGAACGGGTCGGCCAGGCCTCCATGATGATCGCCCGTGAACTCGGGATGGACGACGAGCGCGTCGAGGTCCTGCGGTTCGCCGGGATCCTGCACGACGTGGGCAAACTCGGCGTCCCCACACGGCTGTTGAGGAAGGACGGGCCGCTGACTCCCGAGGAACGCCGGGTGATCGAGCTGCATCCCGAGTACGGCCACGAAATGGTGCGCGGAATCGGTTTTCTGGGCGAGGCCCGGGCCGCCGTGCTCCACCACCACGAACGCCTCGACGGCAGCGGCTACCCGTACGGGCTGCGCGGAAGCCAGATCCCCGAATCCGCGCGCGTGGTGGCCGTCGCGGACGCCTTCGACGCGATGACGTCCACACGCTGCTACCGGCGCGCCCGACCCGTCCCGGTGGCCCTGGAGGAGCTGGAACGGTGTGCGGGCGCGCAGTTCGACCCCCGCATGGTCGCGGCACTCGTACAGGCGCTCGCCCGGTCCGGCTGGCATCCCGCAGTCACCGCGGAGGAGCAGCCCCGGCTTCCCGCACCGGCCAGGGCCGTCTCCAGCCGACCGGGGGCTCGCGGATGAGCGCCCGGCGGTCGGGGAGGGGCAGCTCCGCCTGGGGAACCCGCGGCCGTCGTCTCGAGCGGGCCGGGGACCCCGGGATGCGCGCCCCCGGAGCCCGCGGATGAGCGCCCGGTCGCCGCTGACGCTTCTCATTCATGCCTGTGCCGGCCTCCTCGCCGCCGTCTCCCTCGCCGTCACCCATCACACCGGCCTGGAGGAGCGGCCCACCGCCCTCGCCTTCGGGCTGCTCGTCACCGTCGGCGAGCTCAGCCGCTGGACCGGTGCCCGGGTCAGGGAGGCCGCGCCGCTCGGGGCCGCCGGGGCGATGTCGTACGCCCTGCTCGGGGAGGACGCCGGGCAGCCCACCCACCACGGCGTCACCCAGGTCGTCGCCGTCGTCCTCGCCGCCGCCCTCATCGGCAGCGTGCCGCACATCGCCCGCGGACGCGGACCCGTGCTCGACCACCTCGCGCGGCGCGTGCTCACCGTCGGATTCGCCGCCGTCTGCTTCCAACCCCTGTACAACCGGGGGGTGTTCGGCCAATGGCACGGCCCCGCCTACGCCCTGCTGCTCCTCGCCCTCCTCGCGCTCACCGCACTGTGCGACGCCGTACTCGCCGCCGCGCTCGCCCACTCCCGCACCCAGTGGCCCTTCGGCCCGCTGCTGCGGGACGAACTGCACGCCCTCCTCGGCATCGGCTCCGCCGTGTGCGCCACGGGCGCGGTGATGGCCCTCGCGGTCGCCGTCGTCGGACTGTGGGCGCTGCCCGTGTTCTCGCTGCCGCTGCTGCTGACCCAGCTGTCCTTCAAGCGGTACGCGGCCGTGCGGACCACCTACCGGCAGACCATCACCTCCCTCGCCCGCGCCACCGAGATCGCCGGGTACACCCCCGCCGGGCACGCCCGCCGGGTGGCCGCCCTCAGCCGTGCCGTCGGACGTGACCTCGGGCTCACCCGGCCCGAACTGACCGTGCTGGAGTACGCCGCCCTCATGCACGACATCGGCCAGCTCAGCCTGGTCGACCCGGTACCGGCGGGCGCCACCGCGGGCCTTCCCTCGGCCGAGCAGCGCCGCATCGCCCTGCTCGGCGGGGCCGTCGTACGCCAGACCGGGGTCGACCCGGCGGTCGCCGTGGTCGTCGAGCGGCAGGCCGACCCCTACCGGGAGCAGCCCCTTGCCGCCCGGATCGTGCGGGCCGTCAACGCATACGACGAGAAGGCACGCGACGCCGGGCCCGGCGGGCCCCTCACGGCGCTGGAGGAGCTGCGGCTCGCCACCGCCGGGGACTATGCGCCCGAAGTGGTGGAATCGCTGGCCCGGGTCCTCGCACGGGACTGTCTGACCCTGCCTGCGGCTGGGTAACCCATGGGTAATGAGCGCCCTTCCAGCCGTACGTGGTTGGATGCGAATGAGAGGGTGTGTCCGGGGGCAGCACTAGCCAGCCCACTCCACGGAACTGGCAGGGAATCGTGAGGATCTTCGGCAAGGGACGGCACCGGCCCTCCGCCTCCTGGCGGCAGGCCACCGACCGCGCGTTCACGCTGATCGGCGACGGCCGGTACGAGGACGCGGGCGCTCTGTTGACACGTGCTGCCGACCTGGAGCCCTGGCTCTCCGAGTCCTGGTTCAACCTCGCCCTGCTGCACAAGTTCCGGCACGACTGGGAGCAGGCCCGCGCGGCAGGCCTGCGCGCCGTCGCGCTGCTCGACCGGGAGACCGGCGCCCCCGACTGGTGGAACGTCGGCATCGCGGCCACCGCCCTGCAGGACTGGCCGCTGGCCCGGCGGTCCTGGCAGGCGTACGGGCTGCGGGTGCCGGGGGCTGCCGCGGCGAACGGCGAGCCGGTCGGGATGGAGCTGGGCAGCGCCGCCGTACGGCTGTCCCCTGAGGGGGAGGCCGAGGTCGTGTGGGGGAGGCGGCTGGACCCCGCGCGCATCGAGGTGCTGTCGATTCCGCTGCCGTCGTCCGGACGGCGGTGGGGTGAGGTCGTGCTGCACGACGGAGTGCCCCATGGTGAGCGCACCACCGCCGCCGGGCATGCGTACCCGGTGTTCGACGAGATCGAGCTGTGGGCGCCGTCGCCGGTGCCGACGTGGGTGGTGCTGCTTGAAGCCGCCACCGAGGCGGATCGGGATGCGCTGGAGCAGTTGGCCGCGGACGCGGGGTTTGCCGCGGAGGACTGGTCGTCCTCCGTGCGCCTGCTATGTCGTATGTGCTCGGAGTCTCGGATGCCGTCCGATGAAGGTGACGGGGAACATCTGGATCCTCATGATCACAGTGAGCCCGGGCATCCGGGGCCGTTGGGGCATCGCACGGACGGGCAGTTGTGGGTGCCGGAGCGGGAGTGCGGGGTGGCGGCCCCGGCTTCCCTGGTCAGGGGGCTGTTGGACGGGTGGGTTGCGGACAGTCCGGATTCGCGGGACTGGCGGGATCTCGAAGAGGTGTGCTGAGGATCGCGGCCGGGTGCGGGCTCGTCGTGGCTGGTCGCGCAGTTCCCCGCGCCCCCTGAGGGGCGCTACCCGTACCCTGTAGCAGCAACTTCACCCCTTGGTTTGGTTTAGGAAGGCATACGTCGGTCATGGCGCAGCAGGACACCGATCAGCAGCACGTGGGCGTGCTTCCCGTGGACGACGACGGCTTCGTCATCGACACCGAGGAGGCCGAGGAGCGCGAGAACGCCTGGCGGGCGGCCGGGACCTCGCGGCCCATCACGGTCGTCGGCAACCCGGTGCTGCACAAGGAGTGCAAGGACGTCACCGAGTTCGGTGAGGAGCTGCAGCAGCTGGTCGCGGACATGTTCGCCTCGCAGCGCACCGCCGAGGGCGTGGGTCTGGCCGCCAACCAGATCGGCGTCGACCTGAAGGTCTTCGTCTACGACTGCGGCGACGACGAGGGCGTCCGGCACGTCGGTGTCGTCTGCAACCCCAAGCTGGTCGACCTGCCCGCCGAGCGGCGCCGCCTGGACGACAGCAACGAGGGCTGCCTGTCCGTGCCCACCGCGTACGCACCGCTCGCCCGTCCCGACTACGCCGAGGTGACCGGCCAGGACGAGAAGGGCAACCCGATCAAGGTCCGCGGCACCGGCTACTTCGCCCGCTGCCTGCAGCACGAGACCGACCACCTGTACGGCTACCTGTACATCGACCGCCTGTCCAAGCGTGAGCGCAAGGACGCGCTCAGGCAGATGGCCGAGAACGAGCCGCGCTACCCCGTCGTCGCGAACGACTGAGGCGGCCCCGGTGACGGTCAGGCGGCCGCCTCCGGGCCCCTGAAGGTGCGCCGGTAGGCGTTCGGGGTCGTCCCGATCGCCTGGACGAACTGGTGGCGCAGTGCCGCCGCGTTGCCGAACCCCGCTCTGCCCGCGATCGCGTCCACCGTCTCGTCCGTCCCCTCCAGCAACCGCTGGGCCAGCAGCACGCGTTGCCGCAGGATCCACCGGTAGGGAGTCGTCCCCGTCTCCTGCTGGAAGCGGCGGGCGAAGGTGCGCGGCGACATATGGGCGCGGTCGGCGAGCTGCTCGACCGTGACCTCCTCGTCGAGGTGCCGCTCCATCCACACCAGCACCTCGGCGACGGTGTCGCCGTGCGAGCGGGGCAGCGGCCGCTCGATGTACTGCGCCTGCCCGCCGTCCCGGTGCGGCGGCACCACCATCCGCCGGGCGATCTTGTTCGCGACCTCCGGGCCCTGCTCCTTGCGCACGATGTGCAGACAGGCGTCGATGCCTGCGGCGGTGCCCGCCGAGGTGATCACCGGGTCCTCGTCCACGTACAGGACGTCGGGCTCGACCGTCAGCTGCGGGTACGCCCGCGCCAGCTCCTCCGCGTGGTGCCAGTGCACGGCGCAGCGCCGGCCGTCGAGCAGCCCGGCCGCGGCGACCACGAAGACGCCGGAGCAGACGCTGAGGATGCGGGCGCCCCGGCGGGCCGCGCGCCGCAGCGCGTCAAGGAGCTCGGGCGGGAACTCCCGGGTCTCGAAGCGGGCGCCGGCCGGCACGGCGATGAGGTCGGCCTCCTCCAGCCGCTCCAGACCGTGCTCGACGTTCATGGAGAAGCCGGCACGGGTGCTCAGCACCGGACCCTCGGCCGAGGCGACCGCGAAGTCGTAGACGGGCAGTCCGTCGTCGCTGCGGTCGGTGCCGAACACCTCGCAGACCACGGCCAGTTCGAAGGGGTTCACACCGTCCAGGACGACGGCGGCGACGTTCTGCAGCATGCCACCAGTGTGCCTTGCCATTGGCAGTATTTCGAGGGTCCACGGCAGTCCTGCCACTGTTTGTCAGGAGCTATCGGCGCGACAGTGGTGTCCATGGATACGGCACACCTCGAAGGACTGATCGGAATGCTGACCGTTCTCGCCCTCCTCGTTCTCCTGGTCCTCCCGTCCGTGCTCGGTATCGCGCGCGACCGTCGCATCGACCGGCAGATTCGCGAGGCCGAGCAGGCCCGCCGGGAGGCCGATGGCCTCGGCCCCGACGGGCGTCCCGCCCGCCGGCAGCGCTACTTCACCACCACGGTGACCCACCACTCCTGAATCCCCAGGCACGAGACCTGGCCGGGCTGTTTGGCGCACAGCGGCCGCGTGGACTGCAGCCGGGTCTTCCCGTCCGCCACGGCCTTGAAGGCCGCGCTCGCATCGCCGGGCTGCAGGACGAAGCCGCTGTTGGCCGCCCGCAGCACCGAGCCGCTCGCCGTGACCGGCTTCCAGGGCCGCTTCGCGGTTCCGTCCAGGCTGATCCGGACGGTGTCGCCCACCGCCAGACAGACCGTACGGCCGCTGTCGGCGGCACCGAGCGTCGACTCCGTCGTGCAGCCGCCCGAGGGGCTCGGCGTCGGACTGGCCGGCGGGCTCTTCCTGGGGGTGGGGGAGGACGACACGTTGTTGCCGTCGCCGCCCTTGCCGCTGTCGGTCTGGTTGCCGCAGCCGGCCAGGGCGAGGGTCAGTGCCGCGAGGGCGAGTGTCGTGTGGCGGATCGTTCGGCGCATGGGGGGCCTCCTCACCTCTGTGACGTGTGACCCCCGCGTCCGGATCCACACCGGAGCCCCGGCCGCGAAGGCGGCGACCGGGGCTCGGGGTCACACAGGATCGATCGGGATCAGCTGGTCGTGACGGCGGTGTCGTCGACGACGAAGCTGGTCTGGAGCGAGGAGTCCTCGACACCGCTGAACTTCAGGGTGACGGTCGAGCCCGCGTAGGAGCTCAGATCGATGGACTTCTGGGCGTACCCGGAGGCGGCGTTGAGGTTCGAGTACGTCGCCAGGGTGGTCGAACCGGCGCTGACCGTCAGCTTGTCGTACGCGGTGGAGCCGGTCTCCGCGGTGTCGATGTGCAGATAGAAGGTGAAGGTCGCCTTGCAGCCGCTCGGCACGGTCACCGACTGGGACAGCGTGTCGGTGTGCGAGGAGCCGTAGCCGTCCAGCCAGGCGTAGTACGAACCGCCGTGCGCCGACTCACTGCTGGAGTTGGTGATGACACCGCTGGACGCGGTCCAGGTGGTGTTGCCCGACTCGAAGCCGGGGTTGCCGAGCAGCTGCGAGGAGGTGCAGGTGCCGCCGCCGGAACCGACGGTCCAGCTGAAGGAGGTCGAGCCGGAGGCGCCGGTCGAGTCCTTGGCGGTGACGGTGACCTGGTAGGTGCCCGCGGTGGACGCCGTACCGGAGATCAGGCCGCTGGAGCTGCTGATCGACAGCCCGGTCGGCAGGCCGCTCGCGCTGTAGGTGAGAGCCGCGCCCCCGCTGTCGGTGGCCTTGATCTGCAGGCTGACCGAGCTGCCCGTGGTGGTGGACTGGCTGCCGGGGTTGGTGACGGTCACCGTGTTGCCGGAGGTGCTGCCCGAGGTGAAGGCGGTGGTGCCGTTCGGGGTGCCCCAGCCGGTCGGGCCGTCGTAGCCGGTCTCGGCGGTGCAGAAGTACGCCGTGGAGCAGGAGCCGTTGCTGCCGCTGGTCACGTCGTACAGGTTGCCGGTGTGGCTGTAGGGGTACTTCGCCGGGTAGTCGCCGGAGCCGGGGGTGCCGGCCAGGGCGTACACGCCGGCGATGATCGGCGACGAGGCGCTGGTGCCGCCGTAGACCGCCCAGCCGGAACCGCCGTACGTGTCGTAGACCGCGACACCGGTGGCCGGGTCGGCGACCGCGGAGACGTCGGCCTCCATGCGCTTGCTGCAGCCGCTGTCGGTCTGCCAGCTCGGCTTCGGGTCGTACGCGGAGCAGCCGGAGCCGGTGCCCTCGGTGGAGCTGGTGTGCCACACCGACTCGGTCCAGCCGCGGGAGTTGGAGGACGTGGACAGGGCCGTACCGCCGACCGCCGTCACATACTGCGAGGTCGCCGGGTACTCGGCGCCGTAGGCGGAGTCACCGGCGGAGACGGTGATCGCGACACCCGGGTGCTTGAAGTACGAGGTGTCCTCGCTGGTCTGGGACGAGGACTCGGAGCCGCCCCAGCTGTTGGAGACGAACTTCGCGCCGAGCGACACGGCCTCGTTCTCGGCGATGCCGAGGTCGGTGTCGTTCGCGGAGTTCGCCTCGACCAGGATGATGTTGCAGTTCGGGCAGACCGCGCTGACCATGTCGATGTCCAGCGCCTCCTCACCCGCCCAGCCGGTGTCGTTGGTGGGCAGCGAGGTGGTGGAGCCGGTCTGGCTGACCTGCTTGAAGCAGCCGTTGGCCTTGGTGCAGGAGGACAGGCCGTACGTCGAGCGGTAAGTGGCCAGGTCCGACTCGGCGTTGGGGTCGTTGTAGGCGTCCACCACGGCAACCGTCAGGCCCGAGCCGCCCGTCGAGGGCAGGTTGTAGGCGCTGTGCAGGTTGGCCGGGGAGAGGCCGGAGGGCGCGGCGGCGGCGACCGCGGAGGCCAGCCGCTGCTTGATGTCGGTACGGCGCTGGGCGAAGCAGGACGCGTGGCCGGGGGCGGCGGTGGCGCACAGGTGCTGGGTCGGCACCTTCTGGCCGGCCTTGCCGGTCGAGTGGAACGTCTGCCGCTCGGGGGAGGTGAGGGCCTTGGCGTTCTGGGCGGTCCGGGTGGGGTGCGCGGCCACGGGTGCCGCGTGCGCCGGTGCGGCCACGAGGCCGGCGAGGCCGAGAGCGAGGGCGGGTATGGCGGTGGCCAGGAGTCTTCGCAGGCTCCGTCTGGGCTTCTCACGCATGGGGGTACTGCCTCCGTCGTTGGAGTGGGGTTCTCGACGCTGGTGGCAGGCCTGTGACGCGCGTAGCGGCGGCGGGGCGCCGTCATGGGCATGACACTTCGAACATCCTGTGCCGGTGTTGTGTGCACATGGCAGGACGGCCAGAAAGTAGCCGGAGGCGAGGAGCCCGGAACAGATGGGCCGGAAGAACTTTGCCGCTCCGTGGGAGGTCCATGGCCGTCCGATGGAGGCCCTATGGACGCTCCATGGACGAGTCCCGGCGAGGCCAGTCCAGCACGGTCAGCTCCGGCCACTGCTCGCGCCAGCGCGCGGCCTTGGTTTCGTATACGGAACGCGGGGCGAGCACGGGGTTCGGCCGCACGACGAGGTTGAAGACGTCGGAGAGGCCGTGCGGTGCGTAGACCCGCCACCGGCCGCCGGCCTCCAGCCGTACCCCCAGGCAGCAGGTCGTGGCGGCGAAGCTGTCGATCGCCGCCTCGCTCGACTCGTACGGCGGGCACGGCACTCCGAACCTGTCCTCGTACCAGAGGTGCACGCGTGCCTCGTTGCGGATCTCGACCTCGGCCGGGAGATCCGCGAAGATCTCCCGGCCGGCCTTGATCACGGCGTCCTCGGCCTCCCAGGACAGGTCACCGGCGTCGAAATAGAAGACGTCGTAGTCCTTGATGCCGGCGGTGGGCGGCCGGTCGGTGACGACGTTCCAGACGGTCTGGAAGAGGCACCCGGCGGTGAGGTACCAGCCGGGCAGCGCCATCGTCGCGGCCCGCTCCAGCACCTCGGTCAGGACGCTGTTGCGGGACAACACCGCGCACAGGGAGTCGAGTTGGTCATCGAGAGGGAGACGGCTGATCACCCTCCCGGCATATCACGGCCGGAGGCGTCAGAAGTCCTCGTCCAGGTCGACCGTGCCCTCCACCGCCACCTGGTACGCCGAAGGCCGGCGCTCGAAGAAGTTGGTCAGTTCCTGGACGCCCTGCAACTCCATGAAGGAGAAGGGGTTTTCGGAGCCGTACACCGGGGCGAAGCCGAGGCGGGTGAGGCGCTGGTCGGCGACGCACTCCAGGTACTGGCGCATCGACTCGGTGTTCATGCCGGGCAGACCGTCCCCGCACAGGTCGCGGCCGAACTGCAGCTCGGCCTCGACGGCTTCCCGCAGCATGTCCGTCACCTGCTGCTCGAGCTGGTCGTCGAAGAGCTCCGGCTCCTCCTTGCGGACGGTGTCGACCACGTCGAAAGCGAAGGACATGTGCATCGTCTCGTCGCGGAACACCCAGTTGGTGCCGGTGGCCAGGCCGTGCAGCAGGCCCCGGCTGCGGAACCAGTAGACGTACGCGAAGGCCCCGTAGAAGAACAGGCCCTCGATGCAGGCGGCGAAGCAGATCAGGTTGAGCAGGAAGCGGCGGCGGTCGGCCTTGGACTCCAGACGGTCCAGGCTGTCCACCGAGTCCATCCATTTGAAGCAGAACTGGGCCTTCTCACGGATGGAGGGGATGTTCTCGACGGCCGCGAAGGCGGCGGCGCGGTCCTCCGGGTCGGGCAGGTAGGTGTCCAGGAGGGTCAGATAGAACTGGACGTGCACTGCCTCCTCGAACAGCTGGCGCGACAGGTACAGGCGCGCCTCCGGGGAGTTGATGTGCTTGTACAGGGTCAGGACCAGGTTGTTCGCCACGATCGAGTCCCCCGTCGCGAAGAAGGCGACGAGGCGGCCGATCAGGTGCTGCTCGGCGGGCGTGAGCTTCGCGAGGTCGGCGACGTCCGAGTGGAGGTCGACCTCCTCCACGGTCCAGGTGTTCTTGATGGCGTCCCGGTAGCGCTCGTAGAAGTCCGGGTAGCGCATGGGGCGCAGGGTCAGCTCGAAGCCCGGGTCGAGAAGGTTCTGGGAACGGGTGGTGCTGGTCATCACTGGCAGGCCTCGCAGGACTCGGGGTTTTCCAGGGAGCAGGCGACGGCCTCGGGGTCGGCCGCCTGCTGGACGGGGACGGTGGCCCGGGCGGCGCGGGCGATGCGGGTCGCCGGGCGGGAGCGCAGGTAGTACGTCGTCTTCAGGCCCTGTTTCCAGGCGTACGCGTACATCGAGGAGAGCTTGCCGATGGTCGGCGTCTCCAGGAACAGGTTCAGGGACTGGGACTGGTCGAGGAACGGCGTGCGGGCCGCCGCCATGTCGATCAGGCCGCGCTGCGGGATCTCCCACGCCGTGCGGTACAGGGCGCGTACGTCGGCCGGGATCCAGGTGAAGTCCTGCACCGAGCCGTTCGCCTCGCGCAGGGCCTCGCGGGTGCGGGCGTCCCAGACACCGAGCTCCTTGAGGTCCTTCACCAGGTAGGAGTTGACCTGGAGGAACTCGCCGGAGAGCGTCTCGCGCTTGAACAGGTTGGAGACCTGCGGCTCGATGCACTCGTACACGCCCGCGATCGACGCGATGGTCGCGGTGGGGGCGATCGCGAGGAGGAGCGAGTTGCGCATGCCGACGGTCGCGATGCGCTCCCGCAGGGCCGCCCAGCGCTCCGGCCAGGTGAGTTCGGTGTCGTAGTGGTCGGGGTGCAGGACGCCGCGGGCCGTACGGGTCTTCTCCCAGGCCGGCAGCGGTCCGCTCCGCTCGGCGAGGTCGGCGGAGGCCTCGTACGCGGCGAGCATGATGCGCTCGGCGATACGGGTGGACAGGGCCTTGGCCTCGGGGGAGTCGAACGGCAGGCGCAGCTTGAAGAAGACGTCCTGGAGGCCCATCGCGCCCAGGCCCACGGGGCGCCAGCGGGCGTTGGAGCGGCCCGCCTGCTCGGTGGGGTAGAAGTTGATGTCGACCACGCGGTCCAGGAAGGTCACGGCCGTGCGGACCGTCTCGTCCAGCCGTTCCCAGTCGATGTCCCCACCGGCCACGAACGCGCCGAGGTTGACCGAGCCCAGGTTGCAGACCGCCGTCTCGCCGTCGTTCGTGACCTCCAGGATCTCCGTGCAGAGGTTGGAGGAGTGGACGACATGGCCCGGCTCGGCCGTCTGGTTGGCGGTGCGGTTGGCGGCGTCCTTGAAGGTCATCCAGCCGTTGCCGGTCTGGGCGAGGGTGCGCATCATGCGGCCGTAGAGGTCGCGGGCCGGGATGGTCTTCTTCGCGAGCCCCGCCTCCTCCGCCCTGCGGTAGGCGGCGCCGAACTCCTCGCCCCACAGGTCCACCAGCTCCGGCACGTCCGCCGGGGAGAACAGGGACCACTGCCCGTCGGCGTTCACGCGGCGCATGAACTCGTCCGGGACCCAGTGCGCGAGGTTCAGGTTGTGCGTACGGCGGGCGTCCTCACCGGTGTTGTCGCGCAGCTCCAGGAACTCCTCGATGTCCGAGTGCCAGGTCTCCAGGTAGACGGCGGCCGCACCCTTGCGCCGGCCGCCCTGGTTCACGGCGGCGACCGAGGCGTCGAGGGTCTTCAGGAACGGGACGATGCCGTTGGAGTGGCCGTTGGTGCCGCGGATGAGGGAGCCGCGGGCGCGGATGCGGCTGTACGACAGACCGATGCCGCCCGCGTGCTTCGAGAGGCGGGCGACCTGGTGGTAGCGGTCGTAGATGGAGTCCAGCTCGTCGAGTGGGGAGTCGAGGAGGTAGCAGGACGACATCTGGGGGTGCCGGGTGCCGGAGTTGAAGAGGGTGGGGGAGGAGGGAAGGTAGTCGAGGCGGCTCATCAGGCCGTAGAGCGCGGCCACTTCGTCCACCGAGCGGCTGCCCGTCTTTGAATCAGATGCAGTGTCTTCGGCCAGTCCGCTCGCCACCCGCAGCATGAAGTGCTGGGGCGTCTCGATGACCTTGCGGGTGAGGGGGTGCCGGAGCAGGTAGCGGCTGTGGAGCGTGCGCAGGCCGAAGTAGCCGAAGCGGTCGTCGGCTTCGAGGTCGATCAGCGCGTCGAGGCGGTGGGCGTGGACCCGTACGAACTCGGCCGTGCGGTCGGCGATCAGCCCCTCCCGATGGCCCACGGCGACGGACTCCGTGAACGACATGACGCCCTGCGAGGCGGCCTCCGCGGCGATGCCGATCGTCAGCAGCCTGGCTGCCAGCCTGCTGTACGCGGGGTCCTCCGAGATGAGCCCGGCCGCCGCCTCCGTGGCCAGTTCGCGCAGCTGCGTCTCGTCCGCACGGGCGGACCGGCCGCGCAGCGCGGCGGCGGCGACCCGGCCGGGGTCGGCGTCGGGGAGGTCGGCGGTCAGCTCGGTCAGGGTCCGCAGCAGCGCGGCTCCCAGGCCGTCGTCGGACACGGCGGCGCTGGCTGAAACCGGGTCTGCTGGCGCGATGGTCACGTGAGGCTCTCCCTCGCTCGGCACGGGGGCCTTGCGGAGGGCAGGGGGCAGTCACGAGCGCACACGGCGTCGCGTCCACCGGCCCACTCCACGAGGCCCGGACGTCGAAGCACCCGGGCCGGATGGGCCGGGCACACCGTCGGCAGGTCCTCGGACTGACGCCCATATGCGCGCGAACACCTATGGGTACACCGTTGCGGGACAGTTCCGGATTCACACCGGATTCCCCTGCGGCGACAGCGAGCATGAGCATACATCTTGTGCCGGGTGAGGACAGCACCCCCATATGTTGTGTCGCGGCGACTTCGGAGCGTGTCAGAGTGTCAACTCATAGGTGAGGAGCGTGAACTCGGCGCCCGGGATCGGCTTCCAGTCGCGCTCGGGGGCGCGGACGAAGCCGGCGCGCTCGTAGATGCGGTGGGCGGCGTGCATGACGGGCTGGGTGCACAGGACGATGCCGGAGCACTCCGCGGCTCTTGCCCGGTCGACACAGGCGCGTACGAGGGCTTCTCCGGCGCCTCGGCCGCGCGCTGCCCGGTCGACGGCCAGCATGCGTATCTCGGCCTCTCCCGGGCCGGCCAGATCCGCCATGGGGCCGCCGGACGGGACGTAGGCGACGCCGCCGATCGGCCGGCCGCCCAGGTCGGCCACCAGCACCTCCGCGGCTGCCGCCCGCTTGGCGACGTCCCTCAACTCGGCCAGATACCAGTCGCTTTCACCGAAGGTGAGCAGGCCGTCCTGCAGATAGGCCTGGGCGGTGATCTCACCGAGGACCTCGTACTCACCGGGTTCCGCCTGTCTGATCACGATGTCCATGGTCCCGAGTCTGCCGGACGGGTACGACAACGGGCCGCCGGATTTCTCCGACGGCCCGCTGATCGCCGTGACCGCTAGTGGGACGCGCCCGCCGTCGCCGGCGGCAGCTCCACCTGGACGCCCGGGTCGCCCGCGTCCGCCGTGTAGTCGTCCGGCTTCGTCTCGTCGACGCCCTCCGGGGCCTTCAGGGCCTTGAGTACGAAGGTCAGGACCACCGTCACCAGAACGTTCAGGACGAACGCCGTGAGGCCGATGTAGCCGATCTGGCCGATGCCGGGGATCGCCGCGTTGGAGCCGCCGAAGTGCTTCTGCGTGGGCGAGGCGACGCCGTACGCGGCGAGGGTGCCGTAGACCATGCCGACCGCCCAGCCCGCGAGCAGCGCCCAGCGGTGGAACCAGCGCGTGAACAGGCCGCCGACCAGGGCCGGGAATGTCTGCAGGATCCAGATGCCGCCCAGCAGCTGGAAGTTGATGGCGACCGTCTTGTCCATCGTCAGGACGAAGACCAGGGCGCCCACCTTCACCAGCAGCGAGACCAGCTTGGAGACCTTGGTCTCCTGTTCCGGCGTCGCGTCCGGCTTGATGAAGTCCTTGTAGATGTTGCGGGTGAAGAGGTTCGCGGCCGCGATCGACATGATCGCCGCCGGGACGAGGGCGCCGATCCCGATGGCCGCGAAGGCCACGCCCGCGAACCAGCTCGGGAACATGTCCTCGAACAGCTGAGGGATCGCCAGCTGCCCGTTGGTGACCTTGACCCCCGCCGCGATCGCCATGAAGCCGAGCAGCGCGAGCAGGCCCAGCATCAGCGAGTACAGCGGAAGGATGGTGGTGTTGCGCCGGATCACGTCACGGCTCTTCGAGGACAGCGTCGCGGTGATCGAGTGCGGGTACATGAACAGCGCGAGCGCGGAGCCCAACGCCAGCGTGGCGTACGTCCACTGGTTCGCCTCGGCCGGGACCAGCGCCCCGCGCGGCTTCCCCGTCGCCGGGTTGGTCGCGCTGAAGGCCTCGCCCGCCTTGGCGAAGATGTGGTCGAACCCGCCCAGCTTGATCGGGATGTAGATGATCGCGACGGCGATGACGATGTAGATCAGCGCGTCCTTCACGAACGCGATCAGCGCGGGCGCGCGCAGACCCGACGAGTACGTGTACGCCGCCAGCACACCGAAGGCGATCAGCAACGGCAGGTCCTTCACGAACCAGTTGGAGCCCGCGTCGCCGCCGATCCCCATGACGTCGAGGACCGCCTGGATGCCCACCAGCTGCAGGGCGATGTACGGCATCGTCGCCAGGATGCCGGTGACGGCCACCGCCAGCGACAGCCCCTTCGAGCCGAAGCGGCCGCGCACGAAGTCCGAGGTGGTCACGTACCCGTGCCGGTGCGAGACCGACCACAGGCGGGGCAGGAAGGTGAAGATCAGCGGGTACACCAGGATCGTGTACGGCACGGCGAAGAAGCCCGCCGCGCCCGCAGCGTAGATCGCCGCGGGTACGGCGACGAAGGTGTACGCCGTGTACAGATCGCCGCCGAGCAGGAACCAGGTGATCCAGGTGCCGAAGGACCGGCCGCCCAGGCCCCATTCGTCGAGGCTCTGCTCGTTCTCGGCCTTGCGCCAGCGCGCGGCCAGGAAGCCCATGACCGTGACGGCCAGGAAGAAGAAGATGAAGACGCCGAGCGCGACGCCGTTCACGCCGTGGTTCATTCCGCCGCACCGCCCTTCTGTGCGGCGCGGGCGCGCTGGTCACGCTGCCACAGCTTGTACGCCGTCATGGTCAGCGCCGTGGAGATCAGCACCCACAGCATCTGGTACCAGTAGAAGAACGGGATGCCGCCGAGCGCCGGGTCCGTCTTGGCGTAGGAACCCACCCAGAGCATCGCCACGAAGGGCGCCACGAGACAGAGGGCGATGACCACGCGGACCGGTGTCACCACCGGTGGTCTCGCCTCGGACACATCTGACATACCGGCTCCGTCCCCTCGCTGATCACCCGTACTGATCACTTGTGTAATGCGCAGGCAATCTAGGTCACGGTGTCACGGGAGCGGAAGACCTCGTCCGCATATCGGTATGTCGATTCCGTGAAAGCCCGACATCGCTGTCAGCGGCAGCGGAAACCCTGGCGCGGGTCCTCCTCCTGACGGTCCGTCCGCATCCGCTATGACCAGCGCCAGCACCCCGAGCAGGATGATCATGATGGCGAAGGCGGCGATCAGCGCGGCCGCACCCCCGAAGGGGCCGATCTCCTCGCGGGCCATCTGGCCGAGCGAACGCCCGTCCCTGCGCGTGGAGAAGAACAGCACCACCATGTCCTGGACCGCGCCCGCGAAGACCACGCCGGCGATGATCCAGATCGTGCCGGGCAGATAGCCCATCTGCGCGGCCAGCACCGGACCGACCAGGGGTCCGGCACCCGCGATCGCCGCGAAGTGGTGGCCGAGCAGGACACGGCGGTCGGTGGGGTGGAAGTCGATGCCGTTGTCGAGGCGTTCGGCCGGGGTGGCCCGGGTGCCGTCGACCTTGAGCACCTTGTGCGCGATGAACTTCGCGTAGAAGCGGTAGGCGATCGCGTACGAGCCGAGGGCTGCCGCGACCATCCAGGCGGCCGAGACGCTCTCGCCCCGGGAGAGCGCGAGCACGGACCAGCCCGCCGCTGAGACCAGGGCGACGAGGGTCCAGATGACGATGGAGCGGACGTTCGCGGTACGCACGAGGCGGTCCTCCCGTCCAGACGGAGTCGGGAGGACCGTAGAACAGGAGTCGCGCAAGCGCTACACCGCGTTCGGTACTACGGCGAATCAGTCCTGAGGGCGCTTCAGACGGGCCACGCTGCATTGTCCCGGGGGATGACCCCCGGACCCCCGGCCGACCCACACCCCGCCAGGCTCTACTCCGCAGGCCGCTTGAGCCGGGCAACAAACTTGTATCGGTCCCCCCGATAAACAGACCGCACCCACTCCACCGGCTCGCCCGTCTTGTCGTACGAGTGGCGGGAGAGCATCAGCATCGGCAGGCCCACGTCCGTGCCGAGCAGGCCCGCCTCGCGCGGGGTGGCCAGTGAGGTCTCGATGGTCTCCTCCGCCTCGGCGAGATGGACGTCGTAGACCTCGGCCAACGCCGTGTAGAGGGACGTGTACTTGACCAGCGAGCGGCGCAGCGCCGGGAAGCGCTTCGCGCTCAGGTGGGTCGTCTCGATCGCCATCGGCTCGGCGTTGGCCATGCGGAGGCGTTCGATACGGAGCACCCGGCCGCCTGCCGTGATGTCGAGGAGCTCGGCGAGGCGGTCGTCGGCGGTGATGTAGCCGATGTCCAGCAGCTGCGAGGTGGGTTCCAGGCCCTGGGCGCGCATGTCCTCGGTGTACGAGGTGAGTTGGAGCGCCTGGGACACCTTCGGCTTGGCGACGAAGGTGCCCTTGCCCTGGATGCGTTCGAGGCGGCCCTCGACGACCAGCTCCTGCAGTGCCTGCCGCACCGTCGTGCGCGAGGTGTCGAACTCGGCGGCGAGGGTGCGCTCGGGCGGTACCGGAGTGCCGGGGGACTGCGTCTCCGTCATGTCGAGCAGGTGTTTCTTCAGGCGGTAGTACTTGGGCACGCGCGCGGTTCGGACACCTGCCCCGCCGTCGGTCTCCGCACTGCTGACGTCGCTGCTCATGCTCTGCCTTCCCGGCTCCGGATGCGGGTCACTTCGTGATCCCTTCTGTATACCGTCGCCAGCTCATTTGGTCTAGTCCACGGAGGGCCAAGTGGTCTAGCGGACGAGAGTACTCCGGCATCGGTGATTTCGCTGCCTTCTTACTTAAAGGTTCTTGCATATGTAGGTCGCATAACGGCTGGTCAGAGGCGTTTCGAGCACCCTTGACAGGCTTCGTGGTCTGGTCCAAGCTCCCGGTACTGGTCTACACCATTGGTTCAGGTCCCGGCGCATGAGCGGGGAGGTGTGGGCATCCCTGAGGAGGGTGGCGTGAAGCGCAAGCTCATAGCCGCGATCGGTATCGCGGGCATGATGGTCTCCATCGCGGCGTGCGGCAGCAGTGACGGCAAGGGTTCTTCCAACAGCGGCGCGGACGCCAAGGAGCTGACTGTCTGGCTCACCGTCGACGCCCAGAACAACTGGCCGAACCTGGTGAAGGCCGCCGACGCGGCCGTCCAGAAGAAGCACCCCGGCATCAAGATCAACCACGAGTACTACGGCTGGCCGGACAAGAACACCAAGCTCGACGCGGTCCTCGCCACCGACAAGGCCCCCGACGTGGTCGAGATGGGCAACACCGAGATGCTGGGCTACATGGTCAAGGGTGCCTTCGCCCCCCTGGACCCGGCGAAGTTCAGCAACTCCGCCGCCTGGCTGGACGGCCTCAAGGCCTCGGTGACGTACGGCGGCAAGACCTACGGCGTGCCGTACTACGCGGGCGGCCGGGTCGCCAACTGGCGCAAGGACGTCTTCGCCTCGGCGGGCGTCAAGTCCACGCCGAAGACGTACGCGGAGCTCACCGCCGACCTCGACAAGGTGCAGCAGAAGGAGGGGGACAAGTTCTCCGCCTGGTACCAGCCCACCCGTGACTGGTACGCGGCCATGTCCTTCGTCTACGACGCCGGCGGCTCCATCGCCAAGGAGGAGGGCGGCCAGTGGAAGGCCAACCTCTCCTCGCCCGAGTCGATCAAGGGCCTCACCGAGTTCAAGAACGTCATCGACAAGTACATGCACGGCGACAAGACCAAGGACGAGTCCGACCGCTACATCGTCTACGGCCAGGGCAAGTCCGGCATGATCTTCGGCGCCGCCTGGGAGGGTGCGACCTCCGCCGACCCGAAGAACGACAAGACCGGCAAGCTCAAGAACAACCTCGAGAACTTCGTGATGCCGGGTCCGTCCGGCAAGAACCTCCCGGTCTTCCTGGGCGGCTCCGACCTCGCCGTCCCGGTCAAGTCCAAGGCGCAGGCCCTCGCCGCCGAGTGGATCGACGCGTTCACCGGCCCCGCCGGCCAGAAGGGCCTGATGGCCAAGGGCAACCTGCCCAACAACAAGACCGACCTCGCGACGCTGAAGAACGACCCCGCGACGGCGGTCCCGGCCACCGCCGCCGAGTCCAACTGGTTCGTCCCGATGGCCCCCGGCTGGGGCCAGGTCGAGAAGGCGCAGGTCCTGCAGACCATGCTGCAGGACATCGGCACCGGCAAGAAGTCGGTCGAGGCCGCCGCCAAGGACGCGGACACCGCGATCGACAAGGTCATCAACGCCAAGTGACCAGCGAGCGGGGTTCCGCCCGGGCGGAACCCCGCTCTCCGTACGACCTGAGGGACCGCTGAGGAGCGCGCGATGAGTGCCGCAGACACGACCACCCCTGCCAAGGTGCCGCCGCCGCGGCAGGCGCCGCCACCGCCGCCGGTCGCCGAGAAACCACGCAGAGCCCGGACTTCGGGCGGCGCGGCCACACCGTGGCTGCTGCTCGCCCCCTGTCTGCTGATCCTGGCGCTGGTCCTCGGCTATCCGCTGTTCCGCCTGGTCACCCTGTCCTTCCAGAAGTTCGGACAGTCCCAGCTGTGGGGCTTCCAGCCCGCCGACTGGGTCGGGTTCGCCAACTTCACCGGAGTGCTGGGCGACGGCGAGTTCTGGCAGGTCGTGGTCCGCACGATCGTCTTCGCGGGCGGGTCGGTCGTCTTCACGATGGTGCTGGGCATGCTGATCGCCCTGCTTCTGCAGCGGGTCTCCGGCTGGGTGAAGACGCTGGTCAACATCGTGCTGGTGGCCAGCTGGGGCATGCCGATCATCGTCGCCACCACCGTCTTCAAGTGGCTGTTCGACGCCGACTACGGCATTCTCAACGCCCTGCTCAGCAAGCTGCCCGGCGTGGACCTCATCGGCCACAACTGGTTCGCCAGCGGGCCGCAGGGCCTCGCCGTGATCATGCTGCTGGTGGTCTGGGGTGCCGTCCCCTTCGTCGTCATCACCCTCAGCGCCGGCCTCACCCAGGTCCCCGCCGAACTGGAGGAGGCGGCCCGCCTGGACGGCGCGGGCTCCTGGGGCGTCTTCCGGTACGTCACCCTGCCCATCCTCAAGCCGATCATCGTGATGCTCACGACCCTGTCGGTCATCTGGGACATGGGCGTCTTCCCGCAGGTCTTCGTGATGCGCAACGGCCATCCCGAGCAGGAGTTCCAGCTCCTGACCACCTACTCGTACGACCGTGCCTTCGTGGTCAACGACTATGCGCAGGGCTCCGCGATCGCGCTGATCACCGTGGTGCTGCTGCTCGGCGTGGTCGCCGTGTACATGCGCCAGATGCTGAAGATCGGAGAGGTCGAATGACCGTCATGAACGCCGTGGCGACGACGGACGCAGGCTCGCGACCCCGCAAGTCCAAGCTCGGCTGGAACCTCCTCGGTCTCCTGGTCTTCGTCACCGCCGGCTTCCCCGTCTACTGGATGCTCAACACGGCCATCAAGCCGGCCAAGGACACCATCGACCCCGACCCGAGCCTGTTCCCGACCGGCTTCACCCTCGACAACTTCCGCCGGGCGCTGGCCATCGCGGACTTCTGGGGCCCGGTCGGCCGCAGCCTGATCGTCTCCCTCTCGGTCGTGGCGATCGGCATCGTCGTCGGCATGCTGGCGGCGCTCGCCATCTCCCGGTTCGCCTTCCGCGGCCGCAAGATCGTGATCGTCGGCATCCTCGCGGTCCAGATGGTCCCGCTGGTCGCCATGATCATTCCGATCTTCCTGCTCCTCAACGACCTGGAGCAGTACGACAAGCTCTCGGGCCTGATCATCACGTATCTGACCTTCATCCTCCCCTTCACGGTGTGGACGCTGCGCGGCTTCATCGTCAACATCCCGAAGGAGCTGGAGGAGGCGGCGATGGTCGACGGCTGCAGCCGCACGGGCGCCTTCATCCGGGTCGTCTTCCCGCTCCTGGCCCCCGGCATGGTCGCGACCTCGGTCTACGGCTTCATCCAGGCCTGGAACGAATACCTCTACGCCCTGATGCTGCTCAGCCAGCAACACCAGACCGCGACCGTCTGGCTCGGCAACTTCACCACCAAGCACGGCACCGAATACGCGCCGATGATGGCCGGAGCCACGATGATGGCCGTGCCGATCGTCGCCCTGTTCCTCCTCGTCCAGCGCAAGATGGCCGCGGGCCTGACCGCCGGCGCAGTGAAGGGATAACGCCACCCGATGACGACATTCGCCAGCGGTACCGACACTCTCACGCGCGACGCCCTGACGGTCCTGCAGCCGGGCTTCACCGGTACCACCGCCCCCGACTGGCTGCTGCGCCGCCTGGGCGAAGGCCTCGCCTCGGTCGGCCTCTTCGGCCGCAACATCGCCTCGCCCGAACAACTCGCGGCCCTCACCGCCCAGTTGCGCGCCGAACGTGACGACGTCCTCGTCGCCATCGACGAGGAGGGCGGCGACGTCACCCGCCTGGAGGTCCGCACCGGTTCCTCCTTCCCCGGCAACAACGCGCTGGGCGCGGTCGACGACGTCGAGCTGACCCGGGACGTGGCCGCAGAACTCGGCCGCCGCCTCGCCGCCTGCGGGGTCAACCTCAACTGGGCCCCGTCGGCCGACGTGAACTCCAACCCGTCCAACCCCGTGATCGGCGTCCGCTCCTTCGGCGCCGACACCGACCTGGTCGCCCGGCACACCGCCGCCTATGTCACCGGCCTGCAGTCCGCCGGAGTCGCCGCCTGCACCAAGCACTTCCCGGGCCACGGCGACACGGCCGTCGACTCCCACCATGCGCTCCCGCGCATCGACGTGGACACATCGGTGCTCCATTCCCGCGAACTGTCCCCGTTCCGCGCGGCGATCGAGGCCGGCACCCGCGCGGTGATGAGCGCGCACATCCTGATCCCCGCCCTGGACCCGGACCGGCCGGCGACCCTCTCCCCGCGCGCGCTCACGGAGTTGCTGCGCGGCGAACTCGGCTACGACGGCCTCATCGTCACCGACGGCATGGAGATGCAGGCCATCGCCGGTACGTACGGCATCGAGCGCGGCAGCGTCCTCGCCGTGGCCGCCGGCGCCGACGCGATCTGCGTGGGCGGCGGCCTCGCCGACGACGAGACGGTACGGCGCCTGCGCGACGCCCTCGTCTCCGCGGTCCGTGCCGGTGAACTCCCCGAGGAACGCCTGGCGGACGCGGCGGAACGGGTCCGTGCACTGGCCCGCTGGACCGCCGCCGCGGCCGCAGCGGACACGGAACGCACCCCCGACGCCGAGGTGGGCCTCCGCGCGGCCCGCCGCGCCCTGAGGACGACCGCGGCGGGGCCCTTCACCCCGCTCACCGAACCGCCCTACGTCGCCGCCCTCACCCCCGTCGCCAACTTCGCGGTCGGCGACGAGACCCCCTGGGGCGTCGCGGCGGAACTCTTCCGCCTCCTCCCCGGCACGGAGACGGGCAGCTTCGCCGGCGAGGACGCGGGCGGCACCGCCCTGGCCGCGGCGGGCCCCCGCCGCATCGTGGCCGTCGTCCGCGACGAACACCGCCACCCCTGGATGGCATCCGCCCTCGACACCCTGCTGTCGGCCCGCCCAGACACCATCGTGGTGGAGATGGGCCTCCCCCAGGCCACCCCCCGAGGCGCCCTCCACATCGCCACTCACGGCGCGGCACGAGTGTGCGGTCGGGCGGCGGCGGAGGTCATCGCGGGGGTGTAGTGACTACGGCGCAACAGGCGCCGGTCCCTTGAAAGGGACCGGCGCCTGCGCCATTCCCAGGGGCGCGGGGCTTGGTCGATGTGCGGCTCCGCCGCGTGGGCGCGACCAGCCACAAACGACCCGCACCCCGCAGAAGACCGAACCCGGCAGACGAACTCGCTAAATCCCCTGCCAGTCGGGCTTGTTGACATACGTGTGGCGGAAGTAATCCGCAAACTTGAGCTTGGAAGCCGCCCCCTCATCGACAACAACCGTCGCATGCGGATGCAACTGCAACGCCGAAGCAGGACACACCGCAGCCACCGGCCCCTCCACGGTGGCGGCGACCGCGTCGGCCTTCCCCTCCCCGGTGGCCAGCAGCACCAGATGCCGCGCCTCGAGAATCGTCCCGATTCCCTGAGTGATCACGTGATGCGGCACCTGGCCGATGTCCCCGTCGAAGAACCGCGCATTGTCCACCCGGGTCTGCTCGGTCAGCGTCTTGATCCGGGTCCGTGAGGCCAACGAGGAGCACGGCTCATTGAACCCGATGTGCCCGTCGGTCCCGATCCCGAGCAACTGCAGATCCACCCCGCCGGCCTCCGCCAGGGCCCTGTCGTACGCGGCGCACGCCAACTGCACGTCCTCGGCCGTCCCGTCGGGCCCCATGAACGCGTCCATCCCGATCCCGAGCGGCTCCAGCACCTCACGCGCCAGCACCGAACGGTACGACTCCGGATGCTCGGCCGGCAGCCCCACATACTCGTCGAGCTGCGCGATCCGCGCCCGCGAGGCGTCCACGGCACCGGAGCGCACCTTGGCCGCGAGCGCCTGGTAGATGGGCAGCGGGGTGGAGCCGGTGGCCACGCCGAGCAGTGCCGCGGGCTTGCGCCTCAGGAGCTGCGCCATGGCCTCGGCGATGAGCTCGCCGCCCGACTTGGCGTCCGGAACTATGACAACTTCCACGCTGGCCTGCCGATCTGAAGAAACGGTCCGAAGAGGGGGGGCTCAACCGGCACCCGAAAGGGGCTATGTGGTTTAGACCAATCTAACAGAGCCGCCCCTTGTGGCCCAGGTGGAGTGGGGTCATCGTCTTTCCATACGGAGGACAGGCGCCATTCGCCGCGGGGGAGTGAAATGGGTGCGGCGCCGCCCCGCGCAGCACCTCCCAGCACCCCGCAACCGACCCGCAAGGAGCCCACCATGGCCGCCGCGACACCGGACCCCCGGACCGACGTCCCGGGGCGGATCATGGCCCGTGAGATGGCCGAGCAGCCCGCCGTGCTGCGCCGCCTCCTGGAGGAAGGCGCCCCCGGTATCCGGCAGGTGGCCCGGGACATCGCCGCCCGCACCCCACGCTTCGTCCTGCTGACCGCCCGCGGCACCTCCGACAACGCCGCCCTCTACGCCAAGTACCTCCTGGAGATCCGCCTCGGCCTGCCCTGCGGCCTGACCTCGATGTCCACCACCACCGCATACGGCGCCCGCCCGGACCTCACCGACGTCCTCGTCGTCACCGTCAGCCAGTCCGGCGGCTCCCCGGACCTGGTGGCCTCCACCCGCGCCGCCCGCGAGGCCGGCGCGATCACCCTCGCCGTGACCAACAACCCCGGCTCACCGCTGGCCGGTGTCTCCGAGTACCACGTCGACATCATGGCCGGGCCGGAGAAGGCCCTCCCGGCGACCAAGACCTATACGGCCTCCCTCCTCGCCCTCTACCTCTTCGTGGAAGGCCTGCGCGGCGGCGACGGCGCCCCCGCGAAGGCGCTGCCGGGCCTCGCCGAGCAGTTGCTGGCCCGGCAGGACGAGGTCCGCTCCCTCGCCGCCCGCTACCGCTTCGCCGAACGCATGGTGATCACCTCCCGCGGCTACGGCTACCCCACGGCCAAGGAGGCCGCCCTCAAGCTCATGGAGACCAGCTACATCCCCGCCCTGTCCTACTCCGGCGCCGACCTCCTGCACGGCCCCCTCGCCATGGTCGACAACGTCTCCCCGGTCATCGCGGTCGTCACCGACGGCAAGGGCGGCGAGGCCCTGCAGCCCGTCCTCGACCGGCTGCGCGGCCGCGGTGCCGACCTGTTCGTCGTCGGCCCCAGGGACCAGGTCGAGCAGGCCTCCGCCGGCTTCGTCCTGCCCACCGAGGGCGTGGCCGAGGAGGTCCAGCCGATCCTGGAGATCATCCCGCTCCAGCTGCTGGCCCACGAGATCACCATCGCCCGCGGCCAGGACCCGGACGCACCGCGCGCGCTGGCCAAGGTGACCGAAACTCACTGAGCCTTTCTGCGGGCGGCCACCACGCCCTCGTAGGAACCCCTACGTCAGCGAACCCCCTGTCGCATCCACCCAGCTCCCCGTCACCCACCGGCCGGCGTCCGACACCAGGAACGCCACCACGTCGGCCACATCGGCAGCCTCGCCCACCCGACCCAGTGCGGAGAGTCCCGCCCCCCACTCCCACGCGCCCGGGCTGCCGTGCAGGACCTCGTACGTGTTGTCCGTGTCGATGAGTCCCGGCGCCACCGAGTTCACGGTGATGCCACGGGGGCCCAGCACCTTGGAGAGGTCGCGGGAGAGAACGTCCAGCGCGCCCTTCGTCATCGAGTACGCCATGTTGTCCGGCATCGCGGCGCTCCTGGCCAGCCCCGACGAGATGTTGACGATGCGGCCTCCGTCCCGCAGCCGCGTCGCGCCCTGCTTGACGATGAAGAACGGCGCCTTCACGTTCACCGCGAAGAGCTTGTCGTACTCCTCCTCGGCTATCTCCTCGATCGACCGCGACTTCCCGATCCCGGCGTTGTTCACGAGGATGTCCAGACCGTCCGCATGCCGGTCGAACTCCTCCCACAGGGCGTCCACGGCCCCCGGCCGCCCCAGCTCCACGCCGATCGTGAACGCCGAGCCGCCGGCCTCCTCGATCGCGGCCACCGTCTCCTTCGCCGCCGCCCCGTTCCTCCCGTAGTGGACGGCGACCCGTGCGCCCTCGCGCCCCAGTCGCTCGGCGATCCCGCGCCCGATCCCCCTGCTCGCCCCCGTGACGAGTGCCGTCCTGCCTGCAAGCACGCCCATGCCGGCGCCCCCTTCGCACAATATCTAGTGGTCGCTACAAAAAGACCGTACAGCAGTCCGCCGATATTTCTCTAGCGCCCCCTATACAATTCACTCCATGGTGGGCAGCGAGGACACGAGGACGAACGCGCAGGCCGCACCCAGGCCCCGTGGCCGCCCTCGCTCCTTCGACCGCGAGACCGCGCTGGAGAAGGCGGTCATGGCCTTCTGGGAGCATGGATACGAGGCGACCTCCGTCTCCGATCTGACCCGCGTCATGGGCATCGGCGCGCCGAGCCTGTACGCGGCCTTCGGCGACAAGCGCGCGCTGTTCGACGAGGTCGTGACCGTCTACGGCGCCCGCTACGGCTCCTTCGCCGACCGTGCCCTCGCCGAGGAGCCCACCGCCCGCGCCGCCGTGGAGCGGATGCTGCGGGAGGCCGCCGCCGAGTACACGGCACCCGGCCGACCGCACGGCTGCCTCGTCATCCACGCGGCCACGAACTGCACGAGCCCCGAGGTCGAGGCGTCCCTGCGCGAGCGGCGCAACGCCAACATCGCCGCCTTCGAGAGTCGTATGAAGGCCGGCATCGCCTCGGGGGAGCTGCCGCCCGGCACCGATGCCGCCGCCCTCGCCCGCCACACAGGCGCGATCATCCAGGGCATGTCCCAGCAGGCGCGCGACGGCGCGAGTCGTCAGGAGTTGGAGGCGCTCGCGGAAATTGCCATGTCCATCTGGCCCCGCACATGAACCCACACGGGTTAGGCTGCGTGCTGGATGCCAGGGCGTCCAAGCAGTTGGAGACCGTCCGAGAAATAACAACAACGAACAGGCTCCAACGCATGGACACCGAGAGTGGTCTAGTCCACAATTGAACAAATGAGACTTCCGTCTTCCCCGCACAGGAAGACGGACGGAGGATCCGGAGCTCTCTGCCCTGACTGCCCCGGCTCCTCATCCTTCGGCCATCCGGGACCGCACACCCCGCGGCCGATATTGCTCCGGGCTGCGGTGCCGGGAGGGTTGAGGGTCCCTCCCAGGCGCCGCGGCCCGCGGGTGTTCTCAGGGCCGTTGCGGTCCTCCGGTCGTATTTAGGACCAGCACATACCCCCAGGTACGCTCACACACGTGCCCTCCATGAACGAACTGGTCCGCCAGCACACCGCCCTCGACGACTCCGACCTCGAGTGGCTCCATCTGCTGGTCTCGGAGTGGCAGCTGCTGTCCGACCTCTCCTTCGCCGACCTCGTCCTGTGGGTCCCCACCCGCGACGGCACACGCTATGTCTCCGTCGCCCAGATGCGCCCCAACACCGGCCCCACCTCCTACCAGGACGACATGGTCGGCCACCTCGTCCCGCGCGGCCGCCGCCCCATGCTGGACGCGGCCCTGGACGAGGGCCGGATCGTGCGCGAGGGTGACCCCGAGTGGCGCGAGGAGGTCCCCGTCCGGGTCGAGTCGATCCCCGTACGACGGGACGGGCGGGTCCTCGGCGTCATCGCCCGCAACACCAACCTCCTGACCGTGCGCACCCCGAGCCGCCTCGAGCTGACGTACCTGCAGAGCGCCTCGGACCTGGCGCAGATGATCGCGGCCGGCTCCTTCCCGTTCGCGAACCAGCAGATGGACATGGACGCCGCGCCACGCGTCGGCGACGGCCTCATCCGCCTCGACGCGGACGGCATCGTCCAGTACGCCTCCCCGAACGCCCTGTCCGCGTACCACCGCATGGGCCTCGCCTCCGATCTCGTCGGCCAGCACCTCGGCAGGACCACCGCCGAACTCGCCCCGACCCGCGGCCCGGTGGACGAGGCGCTGTCCAAGGTGGCCAGCGGCTGGGCGCCCCGCGAGTTCGAGATCGAGGCCAGGGACGGGGTCATCCAGTTCCGCGCGATCCCGCTCAAGCCCAAGGGCACCCGCATCGGTTCGCTGGTCCTGCTCCGGGACGTCACCGAACTGCGCCGCCGCGAACGCGAGTTGATCACCAAGGACGCGACCATCCGGGAGATCCACCACCGGGTGAAGAACAACCTCCAGACGGTCGCCGCGCTGCTGCGCCTGCAGGCCCGGCGCATCGAGTCCGACCGCGGCCGGGAGGCCCTCGAAGAGGCCGTCCGCCGCGTCGGATCGATCGCGATCGTGCACGAGACGCTCTCCCAGAACCTGGACGAGCGCGTGGAGTTCGACGAGATCGCCGACCGGGTGCTGGCCATGGTCGCCGAGATCTCCCCGGGCAAGGTCACCGGCCGGCGCAGCGGTCGCTTCGGCATCCTGGACGCCGAGGTGGCCACCCCGCTCTCCATGGTCCTGACGGAGATCCTGCAGAACGCGCTCGAACACGGCTTCCGCGAGGGCGACACCGGCACGGTCGAGGTCTCCGCGGTCCGCGGCGGCACGACAAAGGAGGCCCGCCTCCTGGTCACCGTCCAGGACGACGGCGTCGGTCTGCCCGACGGCTTCGACCCGCACACCGCCGGCAACCTGGGTCTGCAGATCGTACGGACCCTGGTGGAGGGGGAGTTGGGCGGCACGTTCGACATGGTCCCGGCGCCGGAGCGGGGGACCCGGGTGATCCTGGACGTGCCGGTGCGGGCGAACAAGTAGCGCCGGGTGCGAGCAGGACCGTACGACGGACCCGTACGGCGGGACCGTCCACAGCAAGAAGCCCCGGACCGTTCCCAGGTCCGGGGCTGAAATGCTCGTTGCCAGCTTGTGCTGCGCATCGGGGGTACTGCGCGCTGCGGCTCGGGGGCGGGAGATGCGTACTCGCTGTACGCGCCGCCAAGCTCAGGCTGTTGCGGGGCGGGTTGTCAGGCGGAGGCCTGACGGGCCCGGTTGCGGGCGGCACGGCGCTTCATGGCGCGACGCTCGTCCTCGCTGAGACCACCCCAGACGCCGGAGTCCTGGCCGGACTCGAGCGCCCACTGCAGGCACTGCTCCATGACGGGGCAGCGGCGGCAGACGGCCTTGGCTTCCTCGATCTGCAGCAGCGCAGGACCGGTGTTGCCGATGGGGAAGAAGAGCTCGGGGTCTTCCTCGCGGCAAACGGCGTTGTGACGCCAGTCCATGGCTGCTACCTCTCCTTGGTATTACATGCAGGTTGCTTGTGAATGTGAACGCTTTCACGAATCCCTCAACAAGTGAAGGGCCGAGCGCCAGGTTCCCTGGCGAGGTCCTGTGATGTGAAGAGGGGTTCCGGTGATCTGTGGAGGCCGGTGTTGCGGGCCGTCCCGATCGCCACGTAGAGACTCGCAAACCTCAGCGGCGGATACAACCCCTTCCGGAAAGTTTTTTTTGATTCCTCGGTGTCGACTAGGTCACAGCCGTACTTCCATGGGGTGGATCCTGGCCTAAACGTTCGAGTGAAAGGACTTCAGCCCTTTCTGCTCACACAATCACACGCAGTGCACGGCGTACGCCTGTGAACGTCACGCTCGTACGCAGCCCGAGGTGGTCGCCGTCCATCTGGAGGGGCAGGGGCACCTTCGAATGCAAGGTGAACCGGTCCAGGTCGTGCAGGGACAGCACGTGCTTGCCATGAGGGCCGCGCTCGGGGGACGAAGTGAGCAACTGCGTGGCATACCGGGCACCCGCGACCACGGACATACGGCTGGGACTCAGCAGGTCGAGCCCGGTATCGAACGAGGCCTTAGGCGCCGCGTACACCGGACGATTGCCCAGATACGTCCACGGTGACGTATTGCAGATTATCGACATCACCAGCCCGGTCACCGGTTCCTCACCGGGCCGCTCCAGAGTGATCGAGCCGTTCCGCCGGTGGGGTTCCTGCAGGAACTGGCGTGCGACCTGGCGCAGATACAGGGCGTGGGTGGATTTCCGCCCCTGCTCGCGCTGCTGCTCCACCCGCCCGACCACGCCCGCGTCGAAGCCGAGCCCCGCGCAGAAGGTGAACCAGCGGGAGGGCACCGCCTCGTCCTCGGTGCCCGGCGTGCCTTCGGCGAGGCCCATGCCGACCGTACGTTCGCTGCCCTCGCGCAGCGCGTCCAGCAGTGCGCCGGTCGCCTCGACGGCGTCGTTGGGCAGGCCCAGGGCGCGGGCGAAGACATTCGTGGAGCCGCCGGGGACCACGGCGAGACGGGGGAGGCCCTCCGGGGCGGGGCCCGCGTGCAGCAGGCCGTTGACCACCTCGTTGACCGTGCCGTCGCCGCCGAGCGCCACGACCAGGTCGATGTCGTCGCTCTCCGCGGCCTGCCGGCCGAGGTCGCGCGCGTGCCCGCGGTACTCGGTGGTGACCGTCTCGAGCTTCATCTCGCTCGCCAGGGCGTGGATCAGGACATCGCGCGTACGTGCGCTTGTGGTGGTTGCTGCCGGATTGGCCACGAGAAGTGCACGCATGGGTTGCAGCGTACCTACTGGGAAGTACCGGGCACAGTTCGAGGTAGGGATCAGGTAAGAGGCGGGGGCGTGAGGCTCACCACGGGGTTGTGTCTCAACCTCGCCACGACGGTCCGCGTCCCCCGGGCTCGCCCATGGAGGCGCACATCCCCAGGGCTACCCTTCAGGGGTGACCAGTGAGCAGACCCCCGCCACCGAGGAGAACGCCGGCCCCCGCCCGCGCCGCCTGACGTATGCCGCGGGGCTCGCCGCGCTGGAGGGGCTCGCGCTGGCCGTCGGAGGCGTCTGGATGCTCGTGGAGGGCCTCACGGGCGCCCCGGACGACCGCCGGTCCGCCGTCACCGGCGGTATCACTCTGGTCGTCCTCGCCCTGCTGCCGCTGCTGGCCGCGCGCGGGTTGCTCAAGCAGAAGAGCTGGAGCCGGGGCCCGGCGGTGATCACGCAGATCATGGCGCTGCCGGTGGCGTACAACCTGCTCCAGGCCGACAGCGTGGCGATCCCGGCGGGCATCGCGCTCGCCGTCGTGGCCGTCGTCGCGCTGGTGCTGCTGGTCAACCCGGCGACGACCCAGGCCCTCGGGATCAAGGGTCCGGGCCGTGCGCAGGACGGCAAGCAGTAGTCGTACGGCGCCGCGGTCGCCGTGGGGCGACGGGGTCCTACTCCTCCACCAGGAGCTTCTCCCGCAGCTGGGCCAGGGTGCGGGCCAGCAGCCGGGACACATGCATCTGCGAGATGCCGACCTCCTGCGCGATCTGCGACTGGGTCATGTTGCCGAAGAAACGCAGCAGCAGGATCCGCTTCTCCCGGGGCGGGAGGTCCTCCAGGAGCGGCTTGAGCGACTCGCGGTACTCGACGCCCTCCAGGGCCTCGTCCTCGGCACCCAGGGTGTCGGCCACCGCCGGGGACTCGTCGTCCGTGTCGGGCACGTCCAGGGACAGTGTGGAGTACGCGTTGGCGGACTCCAGGCCCTCCAGGACCTCCTCTTCCGAGATCGCCAGCTTCTCGGCGAGCTCATGGACCGTGGGGGAGCGGCCGTGCTGCTGGGAGAGCTCCGCGGTCGCCGTGGTGAGCGCCAGGCGCAGCTCCTGCAGGCGCCGGGGCACGCGAACCGCCCAGCCCTTGTCACGGAAGTGGCGCTTGATCTCGCCGACGACCGTCGGGGTCGCGTAGGTCGAGAACTCGACGCCCCGCTCCGGGTCGAAGCGGTCGACGGACTTGATCAGGCCGATGGTGGCGACCTGAGTGAGGTCGTCCAGCGGCTCGCCGCGGTTGCGGAAGCGGCGCGCGAGATGCTCGACGAGCGGCAGGTGCATACGGACCAGCTTGTTGCGCAGCTCCGCGTACTCCGGGCTGCCGTCCTTCAGGCCGCGCAGCTCGATGAACATCGCACGCGCCCCGCTGCGGTCCTGTGCGTCGTGATGTGTGGCCTGCGGCACGCGCTGCGCGTCCTGCCCCTCGCCCTCGGCGTTTCGCTCGTGCTCGCTCATCGTCCCGCCCGTCGCCCTTCTCCGAGCCCTCGCCTCTGCTCGGACCGGGGTGACCCCGTTCCGTCCGTCCAGAGGCGTGCTCTGCACGGCACCTTCCCGATCCCGCCGCCCATCGTCCGGGAGGCCGGCCGCCGCTGTGCTGTCGGCGTCGTCCTCCGGATGCGGCCGGGCCTGCTCGGGGATGCCGTCGATGCCGTCGGCGCCGCCGACGGAGTCCCCGATGCGCCGGGATCCGTCTGCGCCCTCGGCCGGCAGCTCTCGTGTGCCGCGCTCTTCGTCACGCACCGGCCCGTCCCCTGTCCTCACGCCGGCCCGGGTCCCGCGCCGCGCTGTTTGTAGAGGCTGATCGAAACGGTTTTGTCCTCGTCCACGGCGGAGGAGACCTTGCCCGCGAGTGCGGACAGGACGGTCCAGGCGAAGGTGTCCCGCGAGGGGGCATGGCCGTCCGTGGTCGGGGCCGAGACGGTGACCTCCAGCGAGTCGTCGACGAGCCGGAAGACGCAGCTCAGCACCGAGCCGGGCACGGCCTGCTGGAGCAGGATCGCGCAGGCCTCGTCCACCGCGATGCGAAGGTCCTCGATCTCGTCGAGGGTGAAGTCCAAACGGGCCGCGAGGCCGGCAGTCGCCGTACGCAGCACCGACAGGTAGGCACCCGCAGCCGGCAGCCGGACTTCCACGAAGTCCTGGGTCGCGGGCTCGCCTGCGATCTGGGACACCCTCACCTCCAAGGTGGTACAAGCTATTCGGGGCCGAGGGTCGCCCCCCGGGATAACGCGATGTGTGTTCAGCGGTGACGCTATCGCGCTCTCAAGTTTCCCGTCCCCGGGACCCCAACCCCTTGCCGTCACTCACAGTAAAACTGTGGACACGCTCCGTGTCTAGGGGTCTGCGGCTCCAATTGGGAAGAACGCGCGCCGGGTTGACGTACCCAGACGTCAGACGGTCGAACCGTCCGGATTCCGGGTCGTCCCCCGGCTGTCCAGGGTCACACGAGAACGTGGTCCACGAAGCACCAACGCCAGTTCTCGCCGGGCTCGAATGTGCGCATGATCGGGTGGCCGGAGTCCTTGTGGTGCTCCGTCGCATGCCGGCCGGGCGAGGAGTCGCAGCAGCCGACGTGGCCGCAGGTGAGGCACAGCCGCAGCTGTACCGGGTGCGTGCCCGCTGCCAGACACTCCGGGCATGTCTCGGTCACCGGACCGGGTTCCGGATCCGGCAGCGCGTCGGCGTGCGTGCACTGTTTCATGATTGCCAGATTACGACGGGCGTGCGGATGACCGCGCGGAAAAACGAGGGCGGGCGAGGACGATGGACGTGATGCCACTGCTGTTGCTGGTGGCGGGGAGCGCCGCGATCGCCGCGGCGGCCCGGCGCACCCCCGTGCCGGCCCCGCTGCTGCTCGTCGCGGTGGGGCTCGCCGTCTCGTACGTCCCCGGGGTCCCGGACTACACCCTCGACCCGGACATCGTGCTGCCGCTGGTGCTGCCCCCGCTGCTGCACAAGGAGGCCGTCGAGAGCTCGTACCTCGATCTGCGGGCGACGATGCGGCCGGTGGCGCTGCTGTCGGTCGGCTATGTGTTGTTCGCGACCTTCGTGGTCGGGTGGGTCGCCTATCTCGTCGTGCCCGGACTGCCCCTGCCCGCGGCGCTGGTGCTGGGCGCGGTGGTGGCGCCGACGGACGCGGTCGCCGCGGCGGCGGTCGCCCGCCGGGTGGGGCTGCCCTCCCGGATCACCACGATCCTGCAGGGCGAGTCCCTGCTGAACGACGCGACCGCGATCACCGCGTACCGGGTGGCCGTCGCGGCCGCCGTCGGCGAGGGTGCCTCCTGGATCGGCGGGATCGGCGAGTTCCTGCTGGCGGCGGTCGGCGGCGTGGTGGTCGGGCTGGTGCTGATGCTCCCGATCCACTGGCTGCGCACGCACGTCAAGGAGGCGCTGCTGCAGAACACCATGTCCCTGTTGATCCCGTTCGTCGCCTACGCCGTCGCCGAGCAGGTGCACGCCTCCGGTGTCCTCGCGGTCGTGGTCGTCGCCCTCTACCTCGGACACCGCGCGTGGGAGGTCGACTTCGCCACCCGTCTCCAGGAGGAGGCGGTGTGGAAGGTGGTCGCGTTCGTCCTGGAGTCGGCGGTGTTCGCGCTCATCGGCCTGCAGCTGCCCGTGGTCCTCAAGGGCCTCGGCGAGTACAGGGGCGTGGACGCCGCCTGGTATGCGGTCGCCGTCTTCCTGGTGGTCGTCCTGGCCCGGTTCGTGTGGGTGTATCCGGGGACGTTCGTGCCCCGCATGCTGTCCGCGCGGATCAGGGAACGCGAGGACAACCCCACCTGGAGAGGGCCGATCGTCACCTCCTGGGCCGCGATGCGCGGCGTCGTCTCCCTCGCCATCGCCTTCTCGATCCCGCTCACCGTGCACGGCGGCGGCCCCTTTCCGCAGCGCAACCTCATCCTCTTCCTGACCTTCACGACGGTCATCGGGACCCTGGTGGTGCAGGGACTGACCCTGGCCCCGGTGATCCGCCTGCTGAAGTTCCCTGGCCGGGACGCACAGGCGGAGACCCTCGCCGAGGCCAACGCCCAGGCGCAGGCCTCCCGGGTCGCCGAGCGGCGCCTGGACGAACTGCTCACCGACGAGCGCAACGCGCTGCCGCCACCCCTCGCCGAGCGTCTCCGGCAGGTCCTGGAGCGCCGCCGCAACGCCGTCTGGGAACGCCTCGGGCAGACCAACCCGGTCACCGGTGAATCCGTCGACGACACCTACCGCCGGCTGTCCCGGGAGATGATCGGCGCCGAGCGCGCGATGTTCGTGAGGCTGCGGGACGGCCGCTACATCGACGACGAGATGCTGCGCACGCTGCTGCGCAGGCTGGACCTGGAGGAGGCCGCGGCCTACCGGGAGACGGTGGAGGGCGCCTGAGGAAAGGGCCGCCCGGTGACGACGGCCGCGACGGTCGTCCCGCGCGCGAACGCGCCCTCGGCAGCCAGGGTGACAAGTCCGTACAGCAACTTGGCGACATACAGACGCTCGACCGGCACCCCGTGCCGCTCCTCGAAGTCCTCGGCGAAGGCGTCGAGTTCGCCGGGCACGCGCGCGTAGCCGCCGAAGTGGAAGCGGTCGTCGAGGGCCCATGCGCCGCACCGGCCGCCGAAAGCGCGCTCCTGCAGCGCCTCTATGTCGGCGGGCAGGAAGCCGCCCTTGAGGACGGGTACGCCGAGCGCGCGCTGCCCGGGGGCGAGCCCGGCGGCCAGCCCGGCCAGCGTTCCGCCGGTACCGCAGGCGAGGCCGACGACATCGGCCCGTCCGCGCAGTTCCTCACCCAGGGCCCGGCAGCCGCGCACGGCTTCGGCATTGCTGCCGCCCTCCGGGACGACATACGCCCCCTCCGCGCCGACCGTGCGCAGCACGCGCGCGAGGACGTCCTCTTCGGTCTTGCGGCGATACGTCGACCTGTCGACGAAGTGCAGCCGCATCCCGTCGGCCGCGCACCGGGCCAGGGAGGGGTTGAGGGGCCGGTCGGCCAGCTCCTGACCGCGGACCACCCCGACGGTCGGCAGCCCGAGGAGCCGGCCCGCTGCGGCCGTCGCCCGCAGATGGTTGGAGTACGCGCCGCCGAAGGTGACGACGGTACGGCCGGCCGCGGCGGCGAGACTGGGCGCCAGCTTGCGCCACTTGTTGCCGATGAGCTCCGGGTGGATGAGGTCGTCGCGCTTGAGGAGGAGGCGGAGGCCGCGTTGAGCGAAACGGCCGTCCTCGATCTCCTGCAGGGGTGAGGGCAGCCGGGGGTGCAGTGCTGCGAGGTCGAGGGCGTCGGGGCTGCTCACGGCATCATTGTCACGCCGGTCGGTGATCTCGGCCCAGCGGCCCGCACCACTGCCTGGTGCCGTCACTTCAACCGTTCGTGGATCCGCCCCCTCAGCCAGTCCATCGTGAAACCCCGCGGATCCACCTTCCCCGGCTGCCACTCCAAGTGGCCGATCACCGACCGTTCCGTCCAGCCGTGGTGCCGGCACACCGCCGCGGCGGCCTTCTCGATGGCCTCCAGCTGGGCCTCGGGCCAGGGGTCCTCGCCGTCGCCGAGGTTCTCGCACTCGAAGCCGTAGAAGTGACGGTTGCCGTCGGTGTTCGCCTCGTTGTCCGGCGGGAGCGCCTTCTCGGCGATCACCGCCCGCAGCACGTCGTCGTCACCGAGACCGGCGTGGTTGGCGCGGCCGTAGCCCACCAGGTGGACCGTGCCGTCCTTGGTGATCACGCCGTGACAGAGAGGGCCGGGCAGGCCGGCGTAGCCGTCCCGGCAGATCTCGACGGTGTGTTCGCTGCCGCTGGTGACGGTGTGGTGGATCATCACGCCGTACACCGGACCCCACGGTCCCTTGTGGTTGCGGTTGTGATGTACCCAGTCGCCCACCTCGACGACGGTGAGGCCCTGCGCTCTGAGGCCGTCGAGGAAACTGCCCGCGGACATGGGTGAGGCCATGACCGCCTCCTTCGTACCGTGCCGACGGCCACCCGACGCGACCGCCTGTGAAGGAGCTTGTACCGAAAGTAATGGAGTCGTCACACATCGTGTTCGGGGTGAGGGGGCGGATCCGGCCATTCCGCACGTGCGTGCCGCTGGACAGGATCCCCCTTCGTGCCCAGCTGAGCGGTGATCCATTCCCGCTCTTTCGGGTAATAGCACAGATACGTTCCGTGATGGAAGGCTTGGCCGCGGAGATCGATGCAGCCGCGCACATCGGCGCGGGCTGTTGGAGCGGGAGGGCAATTCTCATATGTCGGTAGGCGAAGAGGTTCGTTCGGAGCAGGGCAAGCCGCAGCAGAGCCTCGGCACTGCCGCCGCGCGGAACCTGGCCACGACGACCAAGTCGGCACCCCAGATGCAGGAGATCAGCTCACGCTGGCTGCTGCGCACGCTTCCATGGGTGAACGTCCAGGGTGGCACCTACCGGGTGAACCGGCGACTGACCTACGCGGTGGGGGACGGCCGCATCACGTTCGTGAAGACCGGCGACCGGGTGGAGGTCATCCCCGCGGAGCTGGGCGAACTTCCCGCACTGCGGTCGTACGAGGACGAGGAGGTGCTCGCGGAGCTCGCCCAGCGCTGCCGGCAGCAGGAGTTCGCGCCCGGCAGCCTGATCGCCTCGTTCGGCAGCCGGACCGACGAGGTGCATCTGCTGGCGCACGGCAGGGTCGAGAAGATCGGCACGGGCCCGTACGGCGACGACGCGGTCCTCGGGGTGCTCGCCGACGGCGCCTACTTCGGCGACGCGGCCCTGCTCGACCCGGACGCCATCTGGGAGTACACGGCCCGCGCGGACACCGCCTGCACGGTGCTGACCCTGACCCGCCAGGACGTCGAACTGGTCGCGGAGCGCAGCGACTCCCTGCGCGACCACCTCCAGCAGCTGCGCTCGATCCCGGAGCAGCGCACCAACAAGTACGGCGAGAAGGCCGTCGATCTCGCCGCCGGCCACAGCGGCGAGCCGGACATCCCGCACACCTTCGTGGACTACGAGGCCAGGCCCCGCGAGTACGAACTGAGCATCGCCCAGACCGTGCTGCGCATCCACTCGCGCGTGGCCGACCTCTACAACCAGCCCATGAACCAGACCGAGCAGCAGCTCAGGCTCACCGTCGAGGCGTTGAAGGAGCGCCAGGAGCACGAGCTGGTCAACAACCGCGAGTTCGGGCTGCTGCACAACTGCGAGTACGACCAGCGGCTCCAGCCGCACGACGGCGTGCCCAGCCCCGACGACCTGGACGAGCTGCTCAGCCGGCGGCGCGGCACCAAGCTGCTGCTCGCCCACCCGCGCGCGATCTCCGCGATCGGCCGCGAGCTCAACAAGCGCGGCCTCGTCCCGGAGACGATCGAGGTGGCCGGCAACCGCATCCCGACCTGGCGCGGTGTGCCGATCTACCCGTGCAACAAGATCCCGGTCTCCGAGGCCCGTACGAGCTCGATCATCGCGATGCGTACCGGCGAGGCCGAGCAGGGCGTCATCGGACTGCAGCAGGCCGGGATCCCGGACGAGATCGAGCCGAGCCTGTCCGTGCGCTTCATGGGCATCAACGAACAGGCGATCATCAAGTACCTGGTGACGGCGTACTACTCGGCCGCGGTCCTGGTGCCGGACGCGCTCGGCGTGCTGGAGAACGTCGAGATCGGCCGGTGGCGGTGACGTTTCTGCACCTGGGAGCCGTGTCCCCGCCCTCCGGGGCGGGTACACCCCGGTCGTACGCGCCCAGCCACAGCGGAAGCGCCACCGTCCGCGGACTGACCGAGGGAGATCCCATGGCCGAGTTCATGACGGAGGCGAAGCAGCGTCCCACGGGGGCGCAGCCGCTGGACGGGCACGAGGCGGCCGCGATCCTGGAGCGCACCCGGTCCTGCGTCGACCCCGAACTGCGCGCCGCCATCGACTCGTTGCCCGGCTCCATGCGCCGGATCGCGTTGTACCACTTCGGCTGGGAGCACGCGGACGGCACCCCGGCGGTGGGCAACGCGGGCAAGGCGATCCGCCCCGCACTCGTCCTCACCGCGGCCGCCGCGCTCGGCGGCCCGGGTGCGCGCGAGGCGGCCGGGCGGGCGGCCGCGGCAGTGGAGCTGGTGCACAACTTCACGTTGCTGCACGACGACGTGATGGACCGGGACACCACCCGCCGGCACCGGCCCACCGCGTGGACCGTGTTCGGCGACGCCGACGCGATCCTCGCCGGGGACGCCCTGCAGGCACTGGCACTCGGGCTGCTCGCCGAGGACCCGCACCCGGCGTCCGGCCCGGCCGCGGCCCGGCTCGCGGCCTGCGTCGTCGAGCTGTGCGCGGGTCAGCACGCGGACACGGAGATGGAACGGCGCGGCCCCGGCGAGATCACCCTCGACGAGGCGCTGACCATGGCCGAGGCCAAGACGGGCGCGCTGCTCGGCTGCGCCTGCGCCGTGGGGGCGCTGTATGCGGGGGCCTGCGACGAGGACGTCGAGGCGCTGGACGCGTTCGGCCGTCAGGCCGGGCTCGCCTTCCAGCTCATCGACGACGTCATCGGCATATGGGGCGACCCGCACCGCACCGGAAAACCGGTCGGCGCGGACCTGATGGCCCGCAAGAAGTCCCTGCCGGTGGTCGCCGCGCTCACCTCGGGCACCCCGGCGGCCGCGGAACTGGCCGAGCTGTACGAAATGCCGTACGGGAAGGGGGACGAGGAGGAACTCGCGCAGACGGCGCTCGCCGTCGAGCGGGCCGGCGGGCGCGACTGGGCTCAGGTCCAGGCCGCCGACCGGATGGCCCGCGCCATGCAGGAGCTGGCCCGCGCGGTCCCCGACCCGGAGGCGGCAGGCGGTCTGCTCGCGCTGGCGGAGTTCGTGACGCGGCGCACCGGCTGACCACACCCCGCACAGACCCCGGAGCCCACCGGGGCGGCCGCGCGGCTCCTGACCCCGCACAGCCGTCGAGGCTCCGGCCGGGCGGGTCCCGCACATCCCCACGGTGTGCGGGGCCCGCCACCCGCCTTTGCGCCTGTGCCGGCGCCGCTCTCGCGGAGCTGGTTGCTCGCCGTCGTGGTCCCTCAATCGATGGTTGCGGTACTCGCCGGACAGCCCCGTATAGGCTCAACATCCATAAGGGCGCAGGCGGTTGAGGTGAAAGGGCGGCACATGGGTGTGGCGATCCGGGCGGCGGACGGGGGCGACCGGGAGCTGGTCGTGCGGCTGCTGGACGAGGCCTTCCAGGACGATCCGGTCAGCGGCTGGGTCTTTCCCGGGGACGAGTACCGCCGTACGACCCACCACAGGCTGATGGCCGCCTTCACCGGGATCGTGCTCGACGAGGGCCGGATCGACGTCACGGAGGACGGCAGCGCATGCGCGTTGTGGCTGTCCGTGCCCGCCGGGGAGCATGAGGCCGCAGCGGGGGCGGCCGACGACGGGGCCGCCCAACTGCGCGCGGCCGTCGATCCCGGTAACGAGCGCATCGAGCTGATCGCCCGTCTGACCGCGGAGATCCACCCCGCCGGACGCGCCCACGAGTACCTCTGGATGATCGGCGTGGCCCCGGAGCGCCAGGGCGAGGGGCTCGGCAGCGCGCTCGTCCAGCACGTCCTCGACCGCTGCGACCGCGAAGGTCTTCCCGCCTATCTGGAGGCGAGCAGCGCCCGCAGCCGTGTGCTGTACGAGCGCCTCGGCTTCGAGCTCACCGGCCGCCCCCTCGACCTGCCGAACGGCCCGCAGATGTGGCCGATGTGGCGGGAGCCCCGCGGCTGACCTGCCACTTCGGGGCGACCGTTACCTCTCCGGCACGACCGCCGCCACGATCCGCTCCACCAGTCCAGTCCTTCCGGCACCTCGACCCCGGGCAGCACAGCGTCCGGCACGCCCGGCAGTGTCAGGCGCTCCAGGATCAGGCCGAGCATGGCGAGACGGAGCACGCAGTTGGGGGCACCGGGTGGCTTCGAGACGCGTCTCCAGGAGGGCGGTGGAAAATCTCCTTGTAGCCACTACGGGTGAAGTACTATGGTTGTAGTTATTCAACGGATCCTGCCTTCCACGGAAAGAGATCAGCTTGCGAAAGCTCACCTACTTCGTCGCCTGCTCCATCGACGGGTTCATCGGGGACCCGGACGGCGACGCGTCGTCGATGTTCGCGCTCCTGGACGAGGAGTTCCTCGGGTTCCTCGCCTCGACGTACCCGGAGACCATCGCGGCCCAGGCCCGCGAGCCGCTGGGCATCAAGGGCGACAACCTCCGCTTCGACACCGTCATCCAGGGGCGTGCCAGCTACCGGCTCGCCCTCGACGCCGGAATCACCAGCCCGTACGCACATCTGCGCGAGTACGTCGCCTCGCGCACCCTGACGGAGTCCCCCGACCCGCATGTCGAGATCATCGCGGAGGACCTGGTCGGCAGGGTCCGCGAGCTGAAGGCCGAGGACGGCGAACTCGGCATCTGGCTGTGCGGGGGCTCGCAGGTGGCCGGTGAACTGCTGGACGAGATAGACGAGTTGGTCATCAAGACGTACCCGCAGGTCTACGGCTCGGGCATGCCGATGTTCGGCGCCGGCTTCTCCGTCACCGACTTCACGCTGGAGTCGGTGCGCACCTTCGGCAACGGCGCCCTCGTCCGCACCTACGCGCGCCGCCGCTGACCGGCCTACGCTGAGGGCATGGACAGCTCAGAACACGTCTGTCCGGTCTGCGGACAGCCCGTGGAAACGGTCGTCAAACGCCACAAGACCCTCGGCGCGTGGGTCCCGGTCTGGGTGCCGGGCCCCTGTCGCAACCCCGAGTGCGAGGCGTACGTCGCCGAAGGCGCCGAACCGGACCAGCAGCCCGGAAAACCCGTCGCGAAAAATTCCTGAGCCCCGTGTCGAGAATCCCGGCCCGGCTCCGACGTCCCCCGTGAGAGCCGCCCGCCGCGGGCGGTGCGAGCCGAAGGAGCAGAGTCATGAAGTACCTGGTCATGGTGCAGTGCACCCAGGCGGACTACGAGGGTATGCAGGGCAAGGCCGGCACGACCTCGCCGGCCTGGAGCCAGGAGGACGTCCAGGCCATGTACGCCTTCATGGGGGCCCTCAACGACGACCTCGCGGAGACCGGCGAGATGATCGACGGACAGGGTCTGGCCGAGCCCGCGAGGACCCGGCTGGTGGGCCTCGGCGAGGACGGCAAGAGCGTGATCACCGACGGCCCGTACAGCGAGACCAAGGAGCTGATGGCCGGCTACTGGGTCCTGGACTGCGCGAGCCTGGAGCGCGTCACGGAGATCGCCGAGCGCATCCTCCAGTGCCCCCAGCCCGCCGGGGCCGCCCACTACCCCGTGGTGATCCGGCCCATCGACAACGGCTCCGCGGACGTCTGAGCGTCCATGGGCACGGCCATCGAGGTCGAGGACCTGCTGCGCCTGCACGCGCCGCAGGTCCTCGGCGCGCTGGTCAGGCGGTACGGGCACTTCGGCGCCGCCGAGGACGCCGTACAGGAGGCGCTGCTCGCCGCGGCCGGGCAGTGGCCCTCGGCGGGCGTGCCCGACAACCCGCGCGGCTGGCTGATCAAGGTGGCCTCGCGGCGGCTGACGGACGCGCTGCGGTCGGAGGAGGCACGGCGGGCGCGGGAGGAGAGGGCGGCAGCGCTGACCTCGCGGCTCGCGACCGGGCCCGAGCGGGCGCCCCGCGAGGACGACACGCTCACGCTGCTGTTCCTGTGCTGCCACCCGGACCTCGCCCCGACCGCCCAGATCGCGCTCACCCTGCGGGCGGTCGGCGGTCTGACGACGGCGGAGATCGCCCGTGCGTATCTGGTGCCCGAGGCGACGATGGCGCAGCGGATCAGCAGGGCCAAGCAGAAGGTGCGGGGCGTGCGCTTCGGACGGCCGGAGCACTGGGAGCAGCGTCTGCCCGCCGTCCTGCACACGCTCTACCTGGTCTTCAACGAGGGCTATACGGCGACGTCCGGAGCGGCCCTGCAGCGCCGCGAACTGGCCGGCGAGGCGATCCGGCTGGCCCGTACCGTCCACCGCCTGCTGCCCGACGACGGCGAGGTGGCCGGGCTGCTGGCCCTGATGCTGCTCACCGACGCCCGCCGCGAAGCCCGCACCGGGCCGCACGGCGAGCTCGTCTCCCTCGACGAACAGGACCGCGCCCGCTGGGACAAGGCCGCGATCGAGGAGGGCGTCGCCCTGGTCACCCGGGCACTGTCCCGGGGCCGCGCCGGCCCCTACCAGGTGCGCGCGGCCATCGCCGCCGTACACGACGAGGCGCCGTCCGCGGAGGCGACCGACTGGCAGGAGATCCTCGGCCTGTACGAGGTGCTGGTCCGCCTGGTCCCGGGCCCCGTCGAACGGCTCAACCGCGCCGTGGCCGTCGCCATGGTGCACGGCCCGGAGGCCGGGCTCGCCGAACTCGACCGCCTGGAACCGGCCTTGGGCCACCGCCTCGACGCGGTCCGCGGCCACCTCCTGGAGCGCGCGGGGGCGTACGAGGAGGCCCGCCGCGCCTACGAGTCGGCCGCCGCGGCGACCCTGTCCCTGCCGGAACAGCGCTATCTGCGGGGGCGGGCCGCTCGGCTGAGGTCGTAACGTGATGCCGTGACAAGCGAGTTGGGGTCGCGCCGCCGCGCGTGGCGGTGGGCCGTGGTGGTGTGGGCGATTGCCGTGGCCGTCGCGGGAGGGCTCACCCTGTGGCTGCAGGACTCCGCTCAACCGCGGCCGCCGGCCCGCTGGGAACGGGCCGACCCCTCCCAGGAGCCGGCCGCCCCGCTGCTGAAGGGCACCGCGTGCCCGCACGGCGACGGGACCACGATCGTGGTGTGCGTCTATGCGAGGCCCTGAGCGCCCTGGCCCTCCCGCGCGGGCAACCCGCCCGTCTCCGGATCCCGCCCCGTCAGGCAGTACGTGCCGCCCGTCGGGTCCCGCATCACCGTCCAGTGGGTGCCGTGGGCGAGCAGCCGCGCGCCGAGGCGTTCGTGGGCGGTGCGGGTCGCCTCGATGTCCGCGCAGGCCAGGTCCAGGTGGGCGGTGGTGGGGCGGTCCTCGTCGAGGCGCTGGAGCAGGATGCGGATCGGGAGGCCCGCCGGCGGCGTGAGCACATGGAACTCGGGGAGCGAGCCCGGCCGTGACTGCCACTCGGGCAACAGGGCGCTCCAGAAGGCGACTTCGGCGTCGTACGCGGAAGGCGCGATGTCGATGCAGACCTGGTCGAGGCGGCTTCCCCGTACGACGGGCGGGCGCGTCGCCTGCTCGCGCCAGGGCATCGTGCACAGCTCCTGGCCCCCGGGCGACCGCAGCACGGCCCACGTCCCGTGATCGGCGACCACCTCCGCCCCGAGAGCCACCGCAGAGCGCATGAACTCCCGTTCGTCGGCCACCGGGAAGTCCAGATGCGCACCACCGGGACCCGAGGTGACCCCTTGCACCTTGACGCACGCGTCGGCCCCGTCGTGCAGGAGGGTCGTGAACTCCTCGTTCTCGCCGCGGAGTTCGGAAAGGTGCGTCCCCGTGACGGCCGTCCAGAACCTGCAGGCGGCTGTGAAGGACTCGATCGGCCGGTCTATGAAGGCGTAGGTCCACAAGGCCTGCCGGCTCATCCCTTCCGCTCCATGAACCGCAGCATGTTCCCCGCCGGATCCCGGAACGCGCAGTCCCGGACCCCGTACGGCATGTCCGTCGGCTCCTGGAGCACCTCCGCGCCGGACTCCTGGACACGGGCGAAGAGGGCGTCGCAGTCCTCGGTGGTGAAGTTGACCCCACGCAGCACGCCCTTGGCCAGCAGCTGCTCCATCGCGTCACGGTCGGCGGGGGAGAGGTCGGGGTTGGCCGCGGGCGGCTCCAGGACGATCGACACGTCCGGCTGCAGCGGCGACCCGACGGTCGTCCACCGCATTCCCTCGTACTTGACGTCGTTGCGGATCTCCAGGCCCAGGACGTCGCAGTAGAAGGCGATCGCCTTGTCGTGGTCGTCGACGGCGATGAAACAGGTGTGCAGTTTCAGGTCCATGGGGCCAACCTAAGGTCGATACCGGCGTCACGTCCTTCTGGGACGCGTGTACGCGCGCACCACACACGGCGGGATCTCCGCGCTCTCCTCGTGCGAGCGGGCCCGGTAGGAACTCGGCGTCTCGCCCACCAGTTCGGTGAAACGGGCACTGAAGGAGCCCAGCGAGGTACAGCCCACCGCCATGCAGACCTCCGTGACGGTGAGGTCGCCGCGCCGCAGCAGGGTCTTGGCGCGCTCGATGCGGCGCGTCATGAGATAGCCGTACGGGGTCTCGCCGTACGCCTCGCGGAAGCTGCGCTGGAAGTGCCCCGGCGACATCAGGGCGGTGCCCGCGAGGGCGGCCACGTCGAGGGGCTCGGCGTACTCCCGGTCCATACGGTCGCGGGCCTGTCGCAGGCGTACCAGATCCTCACGGTTCACCACGTCAGCATCGCACGACCCTCACCGGCCGGGTGCCGGGTTCTGGGGTGGGCTTTGCCTTGAGTTCGCCTGCCGTATGAAAGCGCTTGTTCCCCTGGGGGAATGGACCACATCACGTTCCTCGTGGCGGTAGTCATCGTCACGGCTCTGGCCTTCGACTTCACCAACGGATTCCACGACACCGCCAACGCGATGGCCACGTCCATCGCCACCGGCGCGCTCAAGCCGAGAACAGCGGTGCTCGTGAGCGGAGTCCTCAACATCGTCGGAGCCTTCTTGTCGACGGAGGTCGCCAAGACGATCTCCGGGGGAATCGTCGACGACACCCTCGTCAGTCCGGGAATGATCTTCGCCGGGCTGGTCGGGGCAATCCTGTGGAATCTGCTGACCTGGCTGGTCGGGCTGCCGTCGAGTTCCTCGCATGCCCTGTTCGGCGGGCTGATCGGCGCCGTGTGGGTCGGCGCGGGATCCCACGGAGTGCACTTCGACAAGGTGGTCGAGAAGGTGCTGATCCCCGCCGTGGCCTCGCCGGTCGTGGCCGGAGTCGCGGCCCTGATCGCCACCTACCTCGCCTACAAGCTCACCGCCCGCGGCCGCAAGGACTCCGTCACCAAGGGCTTCCGCATCGGCCAGATCGCCTCGGCCTCGCTGGTCTCGCTCGCCCACGGCACCAACGACGCCCAGAAGACCATGGGCATCATCACGCTGACCCTGATCTCCGCGGGCGCCCTCGGCCACGACGCAGGACCGCCGGTCTGGGTGATCGCCTCCGCCGGCCTCGCCATCGGCCTCGGCACCTACCTGGGCGGCTGGCGGATCATCCGCACCATGGGCAAGGGCCTCACCGAGATCCAGTCCCCGCAGGGCTTCGCCGCCGAGACGGCCTCCACGACCGTCATCCTCACCTCCGCCCACCTCGGCTTCGCCCTGTCCACCACCCAGGTCGCCTCGGGCTCCATCCTCGGCGCCGGTCTCGGCCGGCGCCTCGCGGAGGTCCGCTGGGGCGTCGCGGGCCGCATGGTCGCCGCCTGGCTGATCACCCTGCCCTCGGCCGCGCTGGTCGGCGGAGTCTCCGCGTACGCGGTCAAGCACGGCGGCAACCTCGGCACGGTCGTCGTCGCCCTGGTCGGCGCCGCCGTCGCCACCGGCATCGTCCTCGTCTCGCGCCGCAACCCGGTGCACGCGAGCAATGTCAACGACGCCCACGAAGTCACCCTCCGCACCGAACCGCCGGCCCGCGTCGGCACGGCCGCCTGAAACACGGGAGTTCCCCTCATGAACCTCGACTGGAACGCACTCGGCCAGGTCGCCGCGGTGAGCGTCGGCGTCACCGTCGCCGTGGTCGTCGTCTTCGCCCTCGGCGTACTCGGCCTCGCCCGCTTCGAAGGGGCACGCGAGGACGGCGGCGGGACCTCGTCCCTGGGCCTCGCCCAGGCCGGCCTGTGCTTCCTCGCCTGCGCCGCCGTGGTGGCGTACGGGATCTATCTGATCGTGCCGCAGTTCCACTGAGATTCCGGAAGGACATCGGGATGACGACGCCACCCCTGCAGGCCGATCTGAAGGTCGACTACACCGACCCCGACGACCCGGTGCTCATCCGCCCGGACGGCAGCCCGATCGACACCTGGCGGGAGAACTACCCGTACGGGCACCGCATGGAGCGCAAGGAGTACGACTGGCACAAGCGGCTGCAGCAGATCGAACTGCTGAAGCTGCAGAGCTGGATCAAGGAGACCGGGCGCCGGCTCGTCATCGTCTTCGAGGGACGGGACGCGGCCGGCAAGGGCGGCACCATCAAACGGTTCACCGAGCACCTCAACCCGCGCGGCGCCCGGGTGGTGGCGCTGGAGAAGCCGACCGAACGCGAGCGCGGGCAGTGGTACTTCCAGCGCTACGTCGAACACCTGCCGACCGCGGGCGAGATCGTGCTGTTCGACCGCTCCTGGTACAACCGGGCGGGCGTCGAACGGGTCATGGGCTTCTGCTCGGACGACGAGTACCGGCGCTTCATGCGGCAGGCGCCCGCGTTCGAGCGGATGCTCGTGGACGACGGCGTCGACCTGATCAAGTTCTGGTTCTCGGTGTCCCAGGGCGAACAGCGCACCCGCTTCACCATCCGTCAGGTCGACCCCGTACGGCAGTGGAAGCTCAGCCCCATGGACCTGGCCTCCCTGGACCGCTGGGACGACTACACCGCCGCGAAGGTCGCCATGTTCCGCGAGACGGACACGGAGCATGCGCCCTGGACGGTGGTCAAGAGCAACGACAAGAAGCGGGCCCGCGTCGAGGCCATGCGCAGCGTGCTCGCCCGCTTCGACTACACCGGCAAGGACGAGGAGGTCGTCGGCAGCCCCGATCCGCGGATCGTGGGGGCGGCGGCGGGCCTGCTGGAGGTGGGGGAGGACGACGACGGGGGTCCGGTAGGCGGTCGGTAGGGTGCCCGGACCCGTCGTCGACGTCGGCTGCCGCAACGGCAGGTACGTCGGCGGCCGGCGGCGTTCGAGATCGGCTGCGGGAGCGGCGTCCTGCTCCGCCGTCGCTGAGACCGCCTTGCGTCAGAAGCCGAAGGGGCCCGGCCGGTTCCCGGCCGGGCCCCTTCGGAACGCCCGTGGACCTGCGATGGTGCACCGATCGCGGTCCACGCGAACGGTTCGTTCGTCAGGCCTTCTTGGTCTCCCAGAAGATCTTGTCGATCTGGGCGATGTAGTCCAGAGCCTTCTGGCCCGTGGCCGGGTCGGTCGAGCCCTTGGCGGCCGACAGGGCCTTCAGGGCGTCGTTGACCAGCTGGTGCAGCTCCGGGTACTTCTCGAAGTGCGGGGGCTTGAAGTAGTCGCTCCAGAGCACCGAGACGTGGTGCTTCGCGAGCTCGGCGCGCTGCTCCTTGATGACGGTGGCGCGCGCCTGGAAGTGCGGGTCGTCGTTGGCGGCCATCTTCTCCTGCACGGCCTTCACCGACTCCGCCTCGATGCGGGCCTGGGCCGGGTCGTACACACCGCAGGGCAGGTCGCAGTGCGCGCTGACCTTGACCTTGGGGGCAAACAGGCGGGAAAGCATGGAGCGTTCCTTCCTCGTGATCGTCTTCTCAGGTGGGACATTACTCCCTGGGGGAGGGGATTTCGCGGGTGCCCCCATGGGCTTAGGACAAAAGTCCGGGGTGAGACTGAGACTGGTGGAGGAACGTACCGGGGAGGTGCCGGGCATGCCGGAGCTGTCGCAGGAGATCGAGCGCGGGCGGGCGCTGCTGCCCTTCGGGGCGGCAGAGGTGACCGGTCCGTCCATGGTGCCCACGCTCCACCACGGGGACCGGCTCGTGGTGCAGTACGGCGCCCGGATCAGGCCAGGAGACGTGGTCGTCCTGCGGCATCCGTTCCAGCAGGACCTGCTGGTCGTGAAGCGGGCCGCCGAGCGGCGCGACGGCGGCTGGTGGGTGCTCGGTGACAACGCCTACGCGGGCGGCGACAGCACGGACTACGGGACCGTCCCGGAGGACCTGGTCCTCGGCAAGGTGCGCTTTCGGTACCGGCCGCTGCGGGCGGATCAGCGCTCGCCGTTCGCGCTGGCGCGCTGGGCGCTGTCGGCCGCGAGGCCCGTGCTGTCGGACCGGTCGGCCTCCAGGCGTTTGCGGGCGCGGTAGGCGGCCACGTTGGCCCGGGTCGCGCAGCGGTCGGAGCAGTAGCGCCGGGAGCGGTTCGTGGAGGTGTCCAGATAGGCGTTGCGGCACGGCGCCGCCTCGCACAGGCCCAGCCGGTCCACGCCGTACTCCGTCAGGTGGAAGGCGAGGCCCATCGCCGCGATGGCCGCGTAGCCGGCGGTCGCGTTCGAGGGGTGGTCGGCCAGGTGCATGTGCCAGAGCGGTCGGCCGTCGTCGTCCCGGAAGTCGTGGCCCGAGATCTGCGGGCTGACCGGGAACTCCAGCAGGAGTGAGTTGAGCAGGTCCACCGCGAGCGTCTCGTCGCCCTTGTCGGCGGCCTCGAAGACGGCGCGCAGCCGGGCCCTGACCGAGCGGAAGCGGGTGACGTCGGCGTCGGTGGCGCGGCGGGCGGCCGACGCGTTGCCGCCGAACAGGTCGCGGACGGCCTCGACGGAGGTCAGGTTGTCCTTGCCCCGGGCCGGTTCCTCGCTGTTGACGAGTCGTACGGCGTAGTCCGAGTAATAGGCCAGTTCCACTTGTGGTCCTTACGGAGGGGCTCTATGGTCGTGGGTGCGAAGAGGTAACGACTGCCTGCACTTCCAGGGTATTACGCGGGTGAGGGGAGAGGGATTCCATGACGGAGACCACTGCAACCGGAACCGGTACGACGGGAACCGACTGGCAGGCCTGGCAGAAGAGCTGGGACCGCCAGCAGGAGTGGTACATGCCGGACCGCGAGGAGCGGTTCAGGATCATGCTCGACATGGTCGAGGCCTGCGTCGGGACCGAGCCGCGCGTCCTCGACCTCGCCTGCGGCACCGGCAGCATCACGGCCCGGCTGCTCGCCCGCTTCCCGGGCGCCACCAGCACCGGCATCGACCTCGACCCCGCGCTCCTCGCCATCGCCCGCGGCACCTTCGAGGGCGACGAGAGGGCCACCTTCGTCGAGGCCGACCTCAAGGACCCGGACTGGCCGGCGCGGCTGCCGTACGAGACGTACGACGCGGTGCTCACCGCCACCGCCCTCCACTGGCTGCACAGCGCCCCCCTCGCGGCCCTGTACGGCCGGATCGCCGGGCTGGTCCGCCACGGCGGCGTCTTCATGAACGCCGACCACATGATCGACGAGACCACGCCCCGGATCAACGCGGCCGAGCGCGGCCTGCGCCACGCCCGCATGGATCAGGCCACGCGGGACGGGGCCCTGGACTGGTCCCAGTGGTGGCAGCTCGCCGCCGAGGACCCCGCCCTCGCCGGCCCGACGGCCCGCCGCTTCGAGATCTACGGCGACCACGCGGACGGCGACATGCCCTCGCCGCAGTGGCACGCGCGCGTGCTGCGGGAGAAGGGGTTCGGGGAGGCCCGGGCGGTGTGGTGTTCGCCCGCGGACACGCTGCTGCTGGCGCTGAAGTGACGTCGGCGGGCCGGAACTGAGAAGGGGCGGTACGGGATACCCGTACCGCCCCTTTCCCGTCGTACCGCTACAGCACCTTCGAGAGGAACGACTTGGTGCGCTCGTGCTGCGGGTTCGTCAGCACCTCGCGCGGGTGGCCGGACTCGACCACCACTCCGTCGTCCATGAAGACGAGCGAGTCGCCGACCTCACGGGCGAAGCCCATCTCGTGGGTGACGACGATCATGGTCATGCCGTCCTCCGCGAGGTCCCGCATCACGTCCAGGACCTCGCCGACCAGTTCCGGGTCGAGGGCCGAGGTCGGCTCGTCGAAGAGCATCAGCTTGGGCTCCATCGCCAGCGCCCGCGCGATGGCGACGCGCTGCTGCTGACCGCCGGAGAGCTGCGAGGGGTAGTGGCCGGTCTTGTCGCCGAGGCCGACACGGTCCAGCAGCCGCGCGGCGCGCTCCCGGGCAATCGCCTTCGATTCGCGCTTGACCTGGACCGGCGCCTCCATGACGTTCTCCAGCGCCGTCATGTGCGGGAAAAGGTTGAAGCGCTGGAACACCATGCCGATGTCCCGCCGCTGCGCGGCGACCTCCTTCTCCTTCAGCTCGTAGAGCTTGTCGCCGCTCTGCCGGTAGCCGACCAGCTGACCGTCGACGTACAGCCGGCCGGCGCTGATCTTCTCCAGGTGGTTGATGCACCGCAGGAACGTGGACTTGCCCGAGCCCGACGGGCCGATCAGGCAGAACACCTCGCGCGGGTTCACCTCCAGGTCGATGCCCTTGAGGATGTGCGCCAGACCGAAGGACTTGTGCACGCCCTCGGCCTTCACCATTGCGTTCATGGGTTACCGCCGCCAGCTGGAGAGGGAGAGCATGTTCATCTTGGCCAGGTTGGTCCTGACCTTCTGCAACGGCGTCGCCGGCAGGTTGCGGGTCGAACCGCGGGCGTAACGGCGTTCGACGTAGTACTGCACGATGCTGAAGATCGTGGTCAGGAACAGGTACCAGATGCAGGCCACGAAATACATCTCCACGACCGCCAGCGAGGTGCTGGAGATGTCCGTGGCCTTCTTGATCAGCTCGGGCAGCTGGACCGCGTACGCCAGCGACGAGGTCTTCAGCATGTTGATGTACTCGTTGCCGGTCGGCGGGACGATGACCCGCATCGCCTGCGGGAGGATCACACGCCGCAGCGTCTGGCCGTGGGTCATGCCCAGGGCGTGCGAGGCCTCCGTCTGGCCCTCGTCGACCGACTGGATGCCGGCCCGGACGATCTCCGACATGTACGCGGCCTCGTTCAGGCCGAGCCCCAGCAGGGCCGTCAGGACCGGCGTCATCACCTGGTTCATCTCGTCCTTGTAGAACCCCAGGTTCAGGATGGGGAAGACGAGCGAGATGTTGTACCAGAGCAGCAGCTGCACCAGGACCGGGGTGCCGCGGAAGAACCAGATGTAGAACCAGGCCACGGTGCTGGTGACCGGGTTCGAGGACAGCCGCATGACGGCGAGGACGATGCCGAGGGCGACACCCAGCACCATGGCCAGCACGGATATGTACAGCGTCGTCCAGGCACCGCTCATGATGCCCTGGTCGAACAGGTAGTCCGGGATGATGCTGTAGTTGATCTTCGCGTTGGAGAAGGCGATGCCGATCAGCACCAGGACCGCGATGACCAGGGCGCCGGCCACCCAGCGCCCGTAGTGGCGCACCGGTATGGCCTTGATCTGCTCCGGCGGCACGGCCGCCGGAGCCTTGTCGAGAGTGTCAGTCACGGTGACTGCCTTTCAGCTGCGCGTGGCTCAGGAGCCGCCGTTGATCTTCGCCTCGGTCACCGCGCCGTCCGTGACGTTCCACTTCTGCAGGATCTTGGTGTAGTCGCCGTTCTTGATGATCGCGCTCATCGCGGCCTGAAGGGCGTCGCGCAGCTGCGTGCTGGTCTTGCTGACGGCGATGCCGTACGGGCCCGCCTCGATCTGGTCGCCGGTGACCTCGAAGTCCTTGCCGCCGCCGGAGGTCTTCGCGTTGTACGCCGCCACCGGGAAGTCGTTCAGGTCGGCGACGGAGGCGCCCTGCTTCAGACGGAGCAGCGCCTCGGGGTCGGTGTCGAAGGTCTGCAGGTCGATGGCCTTCTTGCCGTCCTTGGTGCACTTCTTGCTCTGCGTCTTGGCGATGCCCTCGGAGGTGGTGCCCTTCTGCAGGGCCACGACCTTGCCGCACAGGTCGTCGAGCGACTTGATGCCCTTCGGGTTGCCCTTCTGCACCAGGATCGAGGTACCGGCGGTGAAGTAGTCGACGAAGTCGACTCCGTTGCCGACCTTCTGGCCGTTGTCGGAGTTGATGCCGTTCTGGCGGTCCTTGGTGTCGCTCATCGCCGACATGATCACCTGGAAGCGGTTGGCCTGCAGGCCCACGATCAGGTTGTCGAACTTGCCGTTCTGGAACTCGAACTTCACGCCGAGCTGCTTGCCGAGGGCGTCCGCGATGTCCGGGTCGATGCCGGCGGTGTTGCCGTTCTGGACGAACTCGACCGGCGGGTAGGCGATGTCCGAGCCCACCTTGATGACGCCTGCCTTGCGGATGTCGGCAGGGAGCTTGGAGGCGAGAGGCGCCGTGGACGAGGACGTGCCCGAGCTGCTGCCGTTGCTGCCCTTGTCCGTGTGGTCACCGCAGCCGGTGAGGATCAGGGCGCCTGCGACCGCGGTCGCACCGGCCGCTGCCAGACGGGTGCGTGCGGCGGTCGTACGACGGGTGGAGCTTGCGGTCATGTTGGGTTCCTCCGGCGGATGGGTGGAGTTGCCGATGGGTCGACGAGAGACACACCATCGGGTCTCGCGACCTCGTGTGGTCACCGCATCCTGCCATTTGGACTAAGCCGTTCAGGGGACCCGTCATGTCAAAATCGGATAACGGGTGACCCCCGAACCGCACCAGGCCGGTACAACATGGCCGGACCATCTACGGGAATCCGGCCCTCCGGCCGGAAGATCTTCGACACATCTCGGGATGAGGACCTGCACTCCGAGGCGTTGATCACCGTTCGGTCGCCGGTCAAGGGTCCCGTTCGGATTGTCGAGGACGAGTCCCTATATTTCGGGACGAACCTTGTGGCCGAGATGTGACCTTCGGGTTCCGCGATGTGACCTTGCCCTTATTGGACTCGTCCTTGGCCCGGTGCGTCCGGTAAGAAGGTTCTTTACACCCCTCATCCGGGGCTCAGGGCGCGTGTGCGGCGCGCCCGTCGCGCAGGACCCGTACGCAACACCGACCGGGACTGACGCGGTGCCCGCCCACCCCTCACCAGGAGTGGCCACCCTCAACCAATGAAGACTTAAGGGGTAAAACAAAGTGGCAGCGGAGATCGTCAATCCTCGCAGCGACAGCAGTACGGGTCGGGACGGCGGGGCCGAGCCCCTCGATTCCTTCGATCCGGCGTTCGCGCTGCACCGCGGCGGCAAGATGGCCGTGCAGGCCACCGTGCCGGTCCGTGACAAGGACGACCTGTCCCTGGCGTACACGCCCGGCGTTGCAAAGGTGTGCAGCGCCATCGCCGAGCAGCCGGAACTCGTCCACGACTACACGTGGAAGTCGTCCGTCGTGGCCGTGGTCACCGACGGCACGGCCGTGCTCGGACTCGGGGACATCGGCCCCGAGGCCTCCCTTCCGGTGATGGAAGGCAAGGCGATTCTGTTCAAGCAGTTCGGCGGCGTCGACGCCGTGCCGATCGCGCTCGACTGCACCGGTGTCGACGAGATCGTCGAGACCGTGGTGCGGCTCGCGCCGTCCTTCGGCGGCGTCAACCTGGAGGACATCTCGGCGCCGCGGTGCTTCGAGATCGAGCGGAAGCTGCAGGAGCGGCTGGACATCCCGGTCTTCCACGACGACCAGCACGGTACGGCGGTCGTGACGCTGGCGGCCCTGCGCAACGCCGCGCGGCTGAGCGGGCGGGCCATCGGGGATCTGCGGGCCGTCATCTCGGGTGCCGGCGCGGCCGGCGTCGCCATCGCCAAGATGCTGGTCGAGGCCGGTATCGGGGATGTCGCGGTGGCCGACCGCAAGGGCATCGTGTCGGCGGACCGGGACGACCTGACGGACGTCAAGCGGGAGCTCGCCTCCTTCACCAACAAGGCCGGGATCGCCGGGTCGCTGGAGGCGGCTCTGGAGGGTGCGGACGTCTTCATCGGCGTCTCCGGCGGTACGGTCGCGGAGTCCGCGGTGGCTTCGATGGCCGAGGGAGCGTTCGTGTTCGCGATGGCCAACCCGAACCCCGAGGTGCACCCCGACGTCGCGCACAAGTACGCGGCGGTCGTGGCGACCGGGCGGTCGGACTTCCCGAACCAGATCAACAACGTGCTGGCGTTCCCGGGCATCTTCGCGGGCGCGCTGCAGGTTCGTGCCTCCCGGATCACGGAGGGCATGAAGATCGCGGCGGCCGAGGCGCTGGCGGGGGTCGTCGGGGACGACCTTGCTGCCGATTACGTGATTCCGTCGCCGTTCGATGAGCGCGTGGCTCCGGCTGTTACGGCGGCCGTTGCGGCGGCAGCCCGTGCGGAGGGTGTTGCCCGGCGCTGATGTGCCGTCGGCTGAATGGCCCCGCCCGTTTGGGCGGGGCCATTTCTTTGCCCACCCGCCCACCCGTTCGGGTGGTGACGAGGCGGACGTCTGCCATGGGTGGGGCCCGCCGTCGGCGGCTGCGGATGGTGGGGGCCCGTGGCCCTGCGCCCCCAGACGCCCTTCGGCCTGAACGGCCTCGTCCTCAAACGCCGGACGGGCTGAATGGTGCTGACCGGCAGCGGATGAGGACCGCATATGGTTCCTGACAAGAGGGCGTGTGTCACAGAGTCCCGCGGTTCCGTCAGGCGGGTGTGCCGCCTATCGTCAAGGTCATGTTCGCCGTCTACGCCGCCCGAATCGACCGTGACCAGCCACTGAACGGCCTCGAGTTGGGGGACCGGCCCGCTCCTGAGGCCCGGCCCGGCTGGAGTGTCGTCGACGTCAAGGCCGCCTCCCTCAACCACCACGACCTCTGGTCCCTGAGGGGCGTGGGCCTGTCCGAGGACAAACTGCCGATGATCCTCGGCTGCGACGCCGCCGGTGTCGACGAGGACGGCAACGAGGTCGTCCTGCACTCCGTGATCGGACAGAGCGGTCACGGCGTCGGCCCCAGGGAGCCCCGGTCCATCCTCACCGAGCACTACCAGGGCACGTTCGCCGAGCAGGTGGCCGTGCCGACCTGGAACATCCTGCCCAAGCCCAAGGAGCTCTCCTTCGCGGAGGCCGCCTGTCTGCCGACGGCCTGGCTGACGGCGTACCGCATGCTCTTCACCAACGCGGGCGTACGTCCCGGCGATTCGGTCCTCGTGCAGGGCGCCGGCGGCGGGGTCGCGACGGCCGCGATCGTGCTCGGGAAGGCGGCGGGACTGCGGGTGTTCGCCACCAGCCGGGACGAGGCCAAGCGGAAGCGGGCCGTGGAACTGGGCGCCGTCGAGGCGCTGGAGTCGGGGGCACGGCTGCCGCAGCGCGTCGATGCCGTCATCGAGACCGTCGGCGCCGCCACCTGGTCGCACTCGGTGAAGTCGCTGAAGCCCGGCGGCACGCTGGTCATCTCGGGCGCGACGAGCGGTGACCGGCCCTCGCACGCCGAGCTGACCCGCATCTTCTTCCTCGAACTCAAGGTCGTCGGCTCCACGATGGGCACCAAGGACGAGCTGGAGGACCTGCTCTCCTTCTGTGCCGCCACCGGGGTACGTCCTGTCATCGACGAGACGCTGCCGATGGACCGGGCGCGGGAGGGATTCGAACGGATGGCTTCCGGCGAGCAGTTCGGGAAGATCGTGCTCATCAGCGACTGACGTTCCGTTTTCGCGCGTGTGACGGCCGGCCCGGCTTCGGGCCGGCCGTAGACGTTTGTCAACCAGGGTTGACGAGACGGGGGTGTCAACGTAAGTTGACATCATGACCGAAGCAACGGATCTCGCCGAGCGCGCGGGCGACCGCGATCCACGGGTCGGACTGCGTGCCGTCGCCGCACTGCGCAGGCTGCTGGAGCAGCTGGAGGCGGTGCAGGTGCGCAGTGCGCGCAATCAGGGCTGGTCGTGGCAGGAGATCGCCGCGGAACTCGGAGTCAGCAGGCAGGCCGTGCACAAGAAGTACGGGAGGCATTGATGTTCGAGCGGTTCACAAAGGACGCCCGCGGGGTGGTGCAGACGGCGGTGGAGCACGCGGAACGGGCAGGGGCGCCGGCCGTCGAGGCCGATCACATACTGCTCGCGCTGCTCGACCGCGAGGACAGCCGCGCCTCGTTCGCGTTCACCTCCCTCGGGGTGACCGTTGAACGCAAGGAGTCGATACGGGAGGCGGTGGCCGAGGCCCGTCGGCGGGCCGGGCTGTCCCGGTCCGAGACCGACGCTCTCGCCGGGCTGGGGATCGACGTGTCGGAGATCGTCGCCCGCGTCGAGGCGGTGCACGGCGTCGGCGCGATGTCCGGCGATCGCAGCGACAAGGGCTGGTGGTCGGGGCGCCGCAGCTTCGGCCGGGACGCCAAGCAGATCCTCGAGACATCGCTGCGCACCGCCGTCGCCCATGGCGACCGGCACATCGGCGACGAGCACATCCTCCTGGCGCTGACCGCCCGTCCCGGCATCCCCGCCGAGGTCCTCGCCGACCGCGGGGTGACCTACGAGTCGCTGAGACGGGTGCTGTTCGGCGCGGACGGTGAGGCGAAGGCCGGGTGACCGGGCGCACGTGACGGGGTCGGAGGGCGGGTGTGCTGGGCCGGAGGTGTCCGTGGTGGGTCCTAGGGTGGGTTTGCCGAGGTTGGCCTGGTCCTTTCGAAGGAGCTTCCATGACCGTGTCCGAGCCCGTGCCGCTCGTGTTCGTCCCTGCGGACGGGGCCGTGCGTGAGGCGGTGACCAAGGTGGGCGGGCAGCCCGTGTGGCTGGAGGAGCCGCAGTGGCCGCTGTCTCGCGAGACGGGCCGGCCGATGGAGTTCCTGGGCCAGTTCGCCCTGGAGGGCGGCCGCCTCGCCCATCTGTTCATGACCGGGGGCAAGGGGGAGCACGTCGACGGCACCTGGGAGCCGGAGGGCGGGGAGAACGCCCTGGTGATCCAACCCGGCGGCCGACTCCCGGACTTCGTGACCTTCGAGCAACGGGCGGAGGGGCCGAGCGCGGGGCCCGACCATCTGCCGCGGCACATCGACTCCGGAGAGCATTCCAACGAGGAAGAGGACCGCAGGCCCTGGCAGTTCCTCGGTGGGCCCGGTGTCGAACCGCACTGGCTCCAGGGCGACGAGACGCCCGGCGACGGATGGCAACTGGTGGTCCAGCTCGACTCCGGGAAGCTGCCCTTCGACGTCAACTTCGGCGACGCGGGCGTCGGTTACGCCTTCACCTCCCCGGACGGCAAGGAGGGCCGCTTCCTCTGGCAGTGCACCTGACCACTGCCTTTGCCTCCGCGGCAAGCGGCCCGCCGGCTGCTACACCCTCGGTGTGCGCAGTATCGCTCCGATGTGTGCCGCCGCCGTCGACAGATGGCGGCGCGCGTCGCGGAGCTGTTCGTCGGTGACGCCGTGGTCCCGGGCCGCGTCGCGGATGCCGTCCCGGAAGCGGTCCAGCAGGCGGTCGAGGTCGCGGGACGGGTCTCCGGTGGTGGCCTCGTGCGCCCACGACGGTTCGTACTCCGCGGGGAAGTCCTCCTTGGTGTGCGAGTACTCCGGCCGTGCCGCGGTGCCGGTACCGGCCCGTCCGAACCCGAGGTCCTTTCCGAACTCCCTGCCGAAGTCCTTCCCGAAGTCCCCGAACTCCTTGGCCAGTTCGGTCAGGCCCTCCCGCACCCCCGTCGGCCAGTCGCCCCGCGCGAAGTGATCCTGCACCTGCTCCTGCACCCGCTTGGCGATGCGCTGCAGCTCCTCCTGGGCCTGGGCCCGGGCCTGTTCCTGCGCCTCCTTGGCCTGGCGCCGGGCGCGCTGGGCCTCCTCGCGGGCCCTGCGGCTCTCGTCCTTGGCGCGCCGGGCCTGCTCCTTCCACTCCTGCTTGACGCGCCGCATCTCCTCCTTCGCGGCACGCCAGGACTCCTTGTCGCCGTACTCCCCGAAGTCACCGAGGGAGCCGTCCCCTTCGCCGCGGCCCTTGCCGGCGCCCCGCCGAGCCTCCGTGGCCGCGGCCCGCATCTCGCGCCGCAGATCGCCCGCCGCGCCGCGCACATCGGCCCGGATCTCGGCGGCCAGCTCAGCGACCGACTCGCGGATCTCCAGCTCCAGGTCGGCCAGCTCGCCGCTGCGGTCGGCCAGCTCGGCGCGGCCGGCGTCCGTGATCGCGTACACCTTGCGGCCGCCCTCGGTGGTGTGGGTGACCAGGCCCTCGGCCTCCAGCTTGGCCAGGCGGGGGTAGACGGTGCCCGCCGACGGTGCGTACAGCCCCTGGAAGCGCTCCTCGAGGAGGCGGATCACCTCGTAGCCGTGGCGCGGGGCCTCGTCCAGGAGCTTCAGCAGATAGAGGCGGAGGCGGCCGTGGGCGAAGACGGGAGGCATGTCAGAGCACCTTCTTGTCGGTCGTGCCGTCGGCAGGGTCGTCGGTCGGGCCGCCGTCCCGGCCGGAAACGGAATTGTCCCCCGAGTCATTGCGCGGTCCGTTTGCCGGGGTGTTCGCCGGGCCGGTCTCCGCGGCCGGCTCCGCACCCGCCGGAGGTGTGTCCTCGACCAGGGGGCCGATGTCCTCCGGCGCCACGTCCCACGGCTCGTCCTCCGCCGGGGGCCGCCGCAGCAGGGCGATCGAGCCCGAGACGGTCGTCGCCTTCAGGCTTCCGCTGCCCGAGCCGAGCCGCCCGGTGATCCTCTTGGCGCCCCACTGGCCGCTGACCCGCAGATCCTCGAAGGCGTTGGACACCGTCCCGCTCGCCGTGTTCGCCTCCACCTCCGCATCCGCCGGGTGGGGCAGCCGGATGGCGATCTCGCCGGAGACGTTCGCCAGGACGATGTTCGTCGGGCGGCTCGCCGGATCGAGGTCGACGATCATCGAGCCGCTCACCGAGTCCGCCTTGACCGAGGAGCCCGCCTCGACCACCGTCAGGTCCCCGGAGACCGAGTTGAACCGGAGGTCGCCGCGCAGGGCCTGCGCCTCCAGGTTCCCCGAGACGGTGTCGGCGCGCACCGGGCCCGTCAGCCTCACCAGGGTGGTGTCCCCGGTGACTCCCTTCACCTCCGTAGGCCCGTCGATCCCGGAGATGACCGCCGCGGCGCCGACCACGCCCACCTCCACGCGCGTGTCGGCAGGGACGGCCAGGGAGACGACGGCGCTGCGCCGCCATCCCTTGCGGTCGAGCCACTTGAGGAAGCCCTTCCACGGCAGGTCGTCGTACGCGACGGTGAGCGTGCCGTCCTGCTGGCTCACCAGCAGGGGTGGTCCCTCGATCTCGGAGACCTCCAGTCGGGCGGAACCTTCGTCCGTGCCCACCACGTTCACCGTTCCGTTGACGATGCGTACGTGGAGTTCGCGGACGGGCTTGTCGAAGGTGAGCCTCCGCGGCTCACCCACAGACCACTCGGACATGGTGCAGACCTCCCCGTCGCAACGCGCCATATCGCGTCTCCTGCAATTCACGATATATCGCGGGCGGCGAAAGTCAAGGCACTCGTTGTGGTGATCTGTGCGGCCTGGGAAATGACCAAAGCGGTCGAATCGCCCTAGCGTGTGAGCATGTCGAACGTCGGTGCCCTGCTCCTGTGCCGGGCGCAGCCCGAGTCCGTCGCCCCCGCCGCCCACCTGCTGCGCGACGGGATTCTGCTCGCCCCGGCAGGCGACGCCTGGAGCGTGCTCCTTCCCGAGGGCCGGCCCTGGCTGCACGGCGGCGAACCCGTCGACCGTGTCCTGACCGGCTGGGCCACCGCTCTCGCCGTCGGCGCCCCCTGGCCCGTACTCGCCTTGTGGTGGGACACCGACCGCGCCGGCTTCACCCTCGCGTCGGGCTTCCGCCGCCCCGTCGGCTATGTCTGGCTCGCGAACGGCACCCCGGCCGCCGAGGACGAGGCCATGCGCACGTTCGCCGACCGCCTGGGCCTGGACCCGGTGCTCGACGTACAGGACCTGGACCACCTCACGAAACCCGACCCCGGGACCGACGCCCGCGCCCGCCTGCGCGCCTTGATCGCGGTCCTCACGCGCGCGGGAGTCGCGCTCCCCGAGGGCATCGCCCCGGGCGAACCCGCAGACCGCCTCCGCGAGGCCGCACACGCCCTGCCGGACGCCCGCCCGGCACAGTGGCCGGGCCGTCGCGAGGCGGTACGGGCGGAACTCGACGCCGTCGAGACCGGCCACCTGGGCCCGTGGCTGCCCTGGTCGGGGACGCCCCGGGCGCGGGCTCTGGCCCTGGCCCAGGTCGCGGCCGGGCTCCCGCTGACGGCCTGGGGCCTACGGCGCCGCAGCGGCGGCTGGACGGCGGCGGGGGTGCTGCTGCTGGCGCACGGGGCGCTGGGACTGGCGTACGAACTGCTGTGGCCGTGGGACTGAGGGCGAGGCACGCCTTGGGACGGCGGGCGGCGAGAGCCTTGGGACTACGGGCCGTGCAGCGGGCATGAAAAAGGGGCGCCACGCGGGCGCCCCGGCAGCCGGACTCCCCGGACTCCTACTCGTCGTCCTCGTCGTCCAGCCGCGCCAGCCATGTCGCCAGCCGTTCCACCGGGACCTCGAAGTCCGGGTTGAGGTCGACGAAGGTACGCAGCTGCTCCGCAAGCCACTCGAAGGTGACCTCTTCCTCGCCGCGCCGCTTCTCCAGCTCTTCGATGCCTCGGTCGGTGAAGTACACGGGTGCTCTCCTGGGGGCCTGTCCGGGGTCGTACCCCTCCAGGTTATGCGCGCCGGAAACCTCTTCCGCACTCGCCGGAACCACCTCCCACGCGTGCGTGCGACGGCACAATGGGGTACGGAGATCAGCGGGCCGCAACGGGTGGTGGTCCATGGAGAGTCGGCGCGTGCGGCAAAGGGGGAGCCATGGAGCGCAGGGTCCAGGAGATCGAACTGCCCGGGGGCGAGAAGGTGCTCGCCAGGGTCAGTGTGCTCGCTCCCGAGGACATGCCGGCAGGGGCCGACGAGTTCGTCTACGACGACGTGGGCGCGGTGGACCGGATGGCCGCGCGGATCGACCAGCTCAACGAACTGGTCAGCGGCGTCGGCGGTGCCGTGCTGGCGGCGGCGCGGGCCGTGCGGCCCGACGAGGTCAGTGCCACCTTCGGCGTGGAGCTCGCACTGAAGCCGGGCAAGGCCGTGGCGCTCCTCGCCGACGGGGAGGCCAAGGCGGCCCTGTCGATCACGCTCACCTGGCACGGAAACAGTGCGCAGTCTGACGCCGACGCCGGCGGCACGGCCCTCCACGACGGCCGGAACGCCGCCTCCGCATGACCGGCCACCTGGAGCAGTTGGCGATGCGCGCCACCGTGCGGATCGGCCCCGACAGCACCCCCGGCACGCTCTGGGGCAGCGGTTTCCTCGTCGCGCCCGGCTGGGTGCTGACCTGCGCACACATCCTGCCCCTCGCGGAGGGCGCCGAAGGCGTGGGTTCCCTGCGTGTGCAGGGGCACGGGCTGGACACGGGGGCCCGGCTCGCGTACTGGCTCGGCGGAGGCACCGACCCCGAACAGGACCTTGCCCTGGTACGGCTGGCGGACGACGCGGCGGACCGCCATGTCTGCGTACGGCTGACCGACCGCTACGACCCGCCGCACCAGGTCACCGCGTTCGGCTGGCGCACCCCGGCGGGCGGCGCGCCCCAGCGCTGGAACGGGCACAGTGAATGCAACGGCCGGGACGGCTCGTACGGGCTCACGCTCGCGCCCCACATGGAGATCCCGCACGGCGCCTCCGGCGGCCCCCTCCTGGACCGTGACCACGGGGTCGTCGCCGGCGTCGTCAAGGCCCGCCGGGCGGGCAAGGACGGCGGTCTGGCCGTTGCCTCGACGGCGCTGCGCGGGTTCCGTGACGCGCGTCCCGTGGGCGGCGAAGACAGCCTCGGACCCGACCCGTACGCGGCGCTCATACGGGAGCACGACCGGTGGCATCACCGTGTGACGGGCGGCCCCTCCTGGGTGCGGTTCCAGGGTGAGCTGACCGGCGGTGGACGCGGCTGGGCGCCGCGGGACAGCGCCGAGGCGGCGGCGCTGCTGGCCGCACTGCCGCGGCCCGTCTCGTCGGCCGAGCTGCAGCGGATGATCAGCCTGGTGCTGGGCTACGAGCCGCTGTGGGAGGACGAGCTCGCGCCGGTCGACTGGCGCGACGGGCAGGGCTGGGCCCACGACCAGCCGGACGGCGCCGAGATCGTCGCGCTGCACTATCTGCTGGCCGTGGCCCAGGCGTGCCGGCGGCGGGCGCCGGACGCCGTCGCCGACCTGGAACGCTGGGTGAAGGCGCGGATCGAGGACCTTCCCGACTTCCTCGCGGCGCTGCTGCGCGAGCGCGCGGCCGGCGACAGCAGGCTCGTGGGCGGCGCGGCCCCTTGGGGCGAGGCGACGGCTCCGAGCGGCGAAGGGCCCGTAGTCGCCGTCGAGTTGGAGCCGAACCCGTACGGGCCCGGTGACCGCTTCCACTGGCGGGTCTGGTCCTGGCCGGACGGACCCGACACACCGCGGGTGGTGGACGAGGACGCGGGGGACGAGGGCTCCGCACTCTCCGAACTGCCGCAGGTGCTGGACCAACCGCTGCGCCGGGCCTTCCGTGGGGTCGACGCCGAGCAGCGCCGTGCCCGTCTCGAACTCGCCCTCCCGGTCGAGCACTTCGGGCTGGACGCGCACAGGTGGCCCCGGTCCGCAGGGCCGGCCCTCGGCGCCCAGCGGCAGGTGGTACTGCGCAGCCTCAAACGGCGCGGTGAGCCGGTCGCTGCATGGCGGGAGCGCTGGGACGGTGTCGCGGCGAACACGCTCAAGGCCCTGCCGGTCCACTCGGCCGAGTACGCCAAGGAGGCGCTGGAGAAAGCGGAGCCCGGCGCGGTGCCGGTCCTGTGCCGCCCCCCGCAGCAGAGCGCAGCCTCGCTGGCCGACGCGATCGGCGCCGGATACGGCGTCGCGCTGTGGAACCTGCGGAGCGAGCACGCGCGCGCGTGCAGCACGGACTGCGGCGAGCTGTACGGCAATGCGGCGCAGCTGCTCGGCGCGGCCGACGGCGCCGCGGCCCTGCCCGAGCGGCTGCGGGTCCTGCGGGAGCGGGCCGGCGAGGAGGGTGACGACGGCACGGACGCGGGCTGGGCGGCACACCTCGCTCTCCTGTACGACGATCCGCGGCGCCCGATTCCCCTCTGCGACGACCTGCTGGAGTCCCCGTGACGCGTCCGGCGCAAGTCCATGACCGTCCACCGAACCGTGACCGCCTCCGGCTGAAGGAGACCTCCGTGACCACCCCCGACTGGCTTGTCTTCCGGGGTACCGGCGAGCCGCACGACGGCGTCGAGCGGCTGCCCGCACCGCCGCCGTGGAGGGACTTCGACGGAAGGCCGACGGTCGGCCGGGCGCCCGGCCTGGGCACCGAGTCCGAGCGCCGCCTCGGCCTGCGCGGTCTGCGGGGCAACGCCTGGCGGCCCCAGGAGCTGGAGTTGATCAACGCCGCGCTCTACCTGCGCCGCCCCCTCCTCGTCACCGGCGATCCCGGCTCCGGCAAGTCCACCCTCGCCCACGCCATCGCCCACGAACTGAACCTCGGACGGGTGCTGCACTGGCCCATCGTGAGCCGCTCGACCCTGCGCGAGGGCCTCTACACCTACGACGCGATCGCCCGCCTCCAGGACATGCAGCTGGCCAAGGAACGCGGCGGGCCCCACACCGAGGACATCGGCGAGTACCTGCGGCTCGGCCCCCTCGGCACAGCCCTCCTGCCGTACGACCGTCCACGCGTGCTGCTCGTCGACGAACTCGACAAGAGCGACATCGACCTGCCCAACGACCTCCTGAACGCCCTGGAAGAGGGCGAGTTCCGCATCACCGAACTCCAGCGGATCGCGCGCCGCCAGCCGGAGGCCGCCGTCCTGACCGACGACGGCGGACGGGCCCCGGTCATCGAGGGCCGTGTCCGCTGCCGGGCCTTCCCGGTCGTCGTCATGACCAGCAACGGCGAACGCGACTTCCCGGCTCCGCTGTTGCGCCGATGCCTCCACCTCGACCTGCCCTCGCCCCGCGACGACGAGGCGGGCCAGGCCCGGCTGGAGGCCATGGTCCGCGCCCACTTCGGCGACACCGACCGGCCCGCCCACGACGCGCTGATCCGCGACTTCCTGCGCTCCAGCCCCGGCTCCCTGCGCGCCGCCGACCAACTCCTCAACGCCATCTACCTCACCCAGGAGACCGTCCGCGACAGCGAACCCGACCGCCGACGGCTCGCCGAGCTGCTGATGCGCCCACTCGACCAGGGCGAGCACGGAACACGCTGATGCCGGGGGAGCACTCGGACAGGCTGGTGGGCGAGCTCGTCGACCGGCTGCGGGGCGCGCTGGGCGTCGAGCCGAGCGCCCGGGAGCTGGCTGAATCGCTCTGGCTGGCAGGGCACTTGGGAGGGGTTCTGCCGGAAGGCCGGGAGGCGGCGCGCCAGGAGACTCCGGCACCGCCACGTGAGCCGCGCGAGAAGCAGTCCCCGCTGCGGCCGCAGCCCGACGCTCCCGCTCCTCGGGGCGGACTCCACGACCGGGCGCGTCTCCACCCGCCCCGCCCCGAACCTTCCGTGCCGGCACCCGCCCAGGCGGCCGCGACGCCCGTCCGGGTCCCCGTCGCCACCACCCTCCCCGACCCGCTCCACCTCCAGCGCGCCCTGCGCCCGCTCCAGCGGTACCGCCCTCCCGTACGCCCGCCCGCGCACCACCTCGACGAGCAGGCGACCGCCGAACGGGCCGCGGAGACCGGGCTGTTGCTCCCCGTCCTGCACGTCGAAGCGCGCCGAGAGGCACGACTGCGCCTGCTGATGGACGCCTCGACCTCGACCGTCGTGTGGCAGAGCACCCTGGAGGAACTCCGGCAGATCTGCGCCGGCATCGGCGCCTTCCGTGAAGTGTCCGTGCACTACGTCCATCAGGGCGCCGACGGCCGCCTGCTGGCCGGCACCGCACCCGACCCGGAGGCCGGACTGCGGCGGCCCGCGGAGCAGTTGCGCGATCCCACGGGCCGCCAGCTCACGCTCGTCCTCAGCGACTGCGCGGGCCCGCTGTGGCGATCCGGCCGGATGCAGCGGCTCCTGCACCACTGGGGCCGGGTGGCGCCCGTGGCGGTCGTACAGCCGCTGCCCCGGCGCATGTGGCACCGCACCCATCTGCCCGCACTGCCCGGAGTGCTTCGACGGCGTGAAGGGCTGGGCGCGCGGCTGGAGTTCAGCGCGCGGGCGGGCGATGTACCGGAACAGGCCCTCCCCGTACCGGTGCTCGCTCCGGCACGGTTCGCGCTGGGCACGTGGGCACGGCTGCTGTCGGCGGACACCGGGCTGTCGCTGCCCGCCGCGGCCGCGTGGGTGCGGGCGGACCATCCGGCGGCCCGGTCCCGGCCCAGGGCGAACGAGGCGGACGCGGACACCCTCGTCCACACCTTCCGCCGGACCGCCTCCCGCCAGGCCGTCTCGCTTGCCGTGTGGTTCTCGGCGGTACCCCTGACCCTGCCGGTCATGCAACTCGTCCAGCGGGTGATGCTGCCGCGATCCGGACCGGCCGTGCTGGCGGAGGTGCTGCTGGGCGGGCTGGTGCGGCGCGGGGCGGAGGACGGGTGGTACGACTTCGCGCCGGGCGTACGGGAGGCGCTGCTCCGTCTGCTGTCCCGAGGGGACGCGCAACTGCTCCTCAAGCACTGCGGCGACTACGTGGAGCGGAACTTCGGGCGCCGGGCGCGGAACTTCCCGGCACTGGCCCTCGCGCAGCTGACCGGGGACGACCGGACGGCAGGGGGCGGGGAGGCGGTGCCGGGGGCGTTCGCCGAGGTGTCGGCCCTGGTGGTGGGGCGGTATCTGGGGCACAAGACGCAACGGCGGACGTTCGATGTCGTGTTCCAGGCCGAGGACCAGGAGTGGGCGACCTGGGTGGCGGGGGTGCTGGGAGCTCACGGGCAGGAGGTGAACCTGCGGTCCTGGGACCGTGGCGAGCAGCTGGAGAACGGCCTGAGACGGGCCCTGCGCGAGTACGGACGGCACGCAGTGCTTCTGTACGGCGATCGATGCGGGCCTCACGAGACACGGCTGGCGGAGGCGGCGGCCCACCAACAGGTGCTGGCCCTCGACGTCCGCAGCGGGGGTGTCACTCCGCCGCCCTGGGTCGGCGCTTCCTTGTCGTGGCTGCCCCAGAAGGTCGCCCTCTGGCTGCTCCTGCAACTGCTCGGCGTCGGGCGGAGCGCAGGCCTACCCGACTGGCCGGCGGCGGCTTTTCCGGGCGCCTCGCGGCTGGTGGTGGGTGAGATGCCCGAGGCAGACCCCGGAAACCCCTCCCCGGAGGGGTTGTTGGCTCGGCTCCGGGCGGAGCTGGGGTCGCGCCCCGGGACTGCCTCGTGCGTCCTGGTCGGGCCACCCGCGAGCGGCAAGTCGCAGGCCGCTGCCGAGTACGTGCGTCGCCATGGTGACGAGTACGACTTCGTCTGGTGGGTGCGCGGCGACAGCCGGGCGGAACGCCGGGAGGACATCAGGCAGTGCGCGTTCGCACTCGGTCTGCCGCCGTCGCACATGGCGGACCTGGACGGAGTGCTCTGGGAGTTGGGCCGGGCGAACGTGCGATGGCTGATCGTGCACGACGGCTGGAACGACCTCGGCCGTCCCGACGAGCTGCCCCTCCGCGGGGGGCAGGTCCTGGTCACGACCAGGGACGAGGCCGGGGCGGCCGCCGTGCGTGCGGTGCTGGTGCGGGTCGGCGGGGAGGCGGAGCCGCCCGTCACGGAGGCCGACCGGGAGGCACTGGTCCGGGGCGGTGTCGCACGCCTGAATGTCTCGCGGTCTGTCGGCGGTGTGGTTTCGTACACCGGCTTCTTCGTCGCGCCCTGCTGGTTGGTCACCACGAGGGCCGTCAATGCTTCCGTCCGCGAGATCGTCACCATGGACGGCCGGACCTACCAGGCCGGACGGATTCACGAGGCCGGCGACCTGGCGCTCGTTCATGTGCCGGAAGCCGTCGGCCCCGACTGCCTGTGGCTCAGCGACGTCACCCATGTGGGCCCCCGGGCTCCGGGGACGCTGTACGCGACCACCGGCATGGCGAATGCGGTGTATCTCCGGCCCCTCGCGGTGACGTTCACCAGGGCCCTGGGCAGGGACACCCTGTGGGTGGCCGACGAGCCGCCCATCCCGCTCGACGCCACGGGAGGGCCCGTCCTCGACCCCGTGGACGGCGCCGTCGTCGCGGTGATGACCGACCCGGCGCCCGGCGGAGGGGGAAAGGCCGTACGCGTCGGACAGCTCAAGCAGGCGTTGTGCGAGTCCGGCGAGGCCGAGCTCTGGCACAGTGTCGTGCAGGCGCACGACCGGTACCACGCGGAGTGTTTCCGCGCGCGCGGCTCGGACCGGACATGGACCGGCGTGCAGTCCACCGCCATCACGTTTTTCGACCAGCTTCTGCCTGCCGACCGCACCGAACTGTACGGCCTGCTCGCCGAGTTGCCCCCGCCGGACCGGCCGGAGACCGTGTACGAGTTGCTCGGGGAACGCCGGGCGGACCGCTACCCGCCCTACAGCTGGCGTGACGGGGTGGGGCTGTTGCACCGGGGCGATTCACAGACCCTCGCCCTGACATACGCCGCGCGTGTCTGGGCCGAGCTGGGGGTGTCCGGTGAGGAGTCGGCGGACTCAGCACGCGAGAAGCTGCGGGAGTGGGTCACGCAGGCCGCGTCGGCAAGGAACGAGAGCACCCGGCGGGCCGTCGCGCAGATCCTCGGCTCGACCCACGAAGTCACCCCCTTCGCGGACAACCTCCTCCTCGTCGACATCGGGCCCCGGCTCCTGGACATCGACCGGTACGTGTGGCGCCTCACACAGGTGCGGGGTGACGAGCGCACCACGATCGCGGAGTTCGGCGCCACCTCCCTTCCGGACCTCCGGCGTGCCCTGGGCCCGCAGGTGACGGAGGCACTACGCGCCTGCGACACCCCGGAGAGCAGAGCGAACGTGATCTTCTCGCTGCCCGTGAGCCTCGTATGGAACCCGCCCTGGGAGGAACACGCCATGGCCGAGCGGGTGGGGCCCCGATCCGTCGTGGTGCGCAACAGGGACCGCACCGGGCGTCCGATGCCGGTCCGGCAGCGACGCTGGGCCGCACTGTCCGAGGGCCCGCTGGTCGCGATCCGCGTGCCCCCACAGAGCATCATGACCCGCATGCTCCTGGAGGAGTCACCGGCGGCCGCCGTACTCGTCGGCTGCGCACACGAGTTCCCGGTGCTGCACGAGGCCGAGCGGTGCAGCATCCCCCTCGTCCTCTGGAACCGTGCCCCGGACCACGCCGACTGCGCCGAGTTCCGGGACCGAGCCGCAGAGGTCGTCCGGTCGTCCCGCACCCCCGCCGAACTCTTCGAGCGCATCGCCCACTTGCGCAGCCTCGACATCGTCTGGGCCCGCCACCTGGCGATCCACTACGACCCCCCGGACCTCCCCTGACCTCACACCTCATGACAAAGGGCCCGCCCCGGAAACCCGGGAGCGGGCCCTGTCGTTCAGGCCTGTTCAGAGGCTCACGCCTCGAACACCTCACGCACCAGCTGCTCCTGCTCCGCCTGGTGCCGCTTCGCGGAACCGACCGCCGGAGACGACGAGTGCGGGCGCGAGATCCGCCGCAGCCGCTCCCCGTGGGGCACGTCCGCGCCGACCGCCAGGTCCAGGTGGTCGATCAGGTTGAGGGCGATGAACGGCCAGGCGCCCTGGTTCGCCGGCTCCTCCTGGGCCCACAGGTACTTCTCGACGTTCGGGTACTTGGCGATCTCCGCCTGGAGCTCGGCACCCGGCAGCGGGTACAGCCGCTCGACACGGACGATGGCGATGTCCGTGGCGCCGCGCTTGGTGCGCTCGGCCTCCAGGTCGTAGTACAGCTTGCCCGCGACGAACACGACCTTGCGGACCGCGGCCGGGTCGACCGTGGAGTCGCCGATGACCGGGCGGAACTGACCCGACGTGAACTCCTCCGTCTTCGACGCGGCGGCCTTCAGGCGCAGCATCGACTTCGGGGTGAAGACCACCAGCGGCTTGTGGTGCGGGTTGTGCACCTGCCACCGCAGGAGGTGGAAGTAGTTCGACGGGAGGGTCGGCATCGCGACCGTCATGTTGTTCTGCGCGCACAGCTGGAGGAAGCGCTCGACGCGGGCGGACGAGTGGTCCGGGCCCTGGCCCTCGTAGCCGTGCGGGAGCAGGAGCGTGACGCCGGACGTCTGGCCCCACTTCTGCTCGGCCGCCGAGATGTACTCGTCGACCACCGTCTGCGCGCCGTTGACGAAGTCGCCGAACTGCGCCTCCCACATCACGAGCGCGTCGGGGCGGGCCAGCGAGTAGCCGTACTCGAAGCCCATGACCGCGTACTCGGAGAGCAGCGAGTTGTAGACGTTGTAGCGGGCCTGCTCCTCGGCGAGGTACTGGAGCGGGGTGTGCTCCTCGCCCGTCTCACGGTCGATGAGGACCGCGTGGCGCTGGCCGAAGGTGCCGCGCTGGGAGTCCTGGCCGGAGAGACGCACCGGGGTGCCCTCCAGGAGGAGGGAGCCGACGGCCAGCGTCTCGCCCATGCCCCAGTCGATCGTGCCGTCCTCGACCATCGTCGCCCGGCGCTGCAGCTGCGGCAGCAGACGCGGGTGGACGTGGAAGTGGTCGGGGATGTTGACCTGGGACTCGGCGATCCGCTTCACGACCTCCGAGGTGATCGCGGTGTTCACCGGGACCGGGAACTCGGCCTGCGGGTCCGAGACCGGGGCGACGCCCGGCTGCGAGGTGGCCTCACGGACCTCCGTGAAGACCTTCTCCAGCTGGCCCTGGTAGTCCTGCAGGGCCTGCTCGGCCTCTTCCAGGGTGATGTCGCCGCGACCGATCAGCGACTCGGTGTACAGCTTGCGCACCGAGCGCTTCTTGTCGATCAGGTCGTACATCAGCGGCTGGGTGAAGGCCGGGTTGTCCGACTCGTTGTGACCGCGGCGGCGGTAGCAGATGAGGTCGATCACCACGTCCTTGTTGAACGCCTGGCGGAACTCGAAGGCCAGCCGCGCGACGCGGACCACGGCCTCCGGGTCGTCGCCGTTCACGTGGAAGATCGGGGCCTCGATCATGCGGGCCACGTCCGTCGCGTACATGGAGGAACGCGAGGACTCGGGGGCCGCGGTGAAGCCGACCTGGTTGTTGATGACGATGTGGACCGTGCCGCCCGTGCGGTAGCCGCGCAGCTGCGACATGTTCAGGGTCTCGGCCACCACGCCCTGGCCCGCGAAGGCCGCGTCACCGTGCAGGGCGACCGGCAGGACGGTGAAGTCCGTGCCGCCCTTGTTGATGATGTCCTGCTTGGCGCGGGTGATGCCCTCGATGACCGGGTCGACCGTCTCCAGGTGGGAGGGGTTCGCGGCCAGCGAGACCGTGATCTGCTCGCCGTCCAGGCCGGTGAAGGTGCCCTGGGCGCCCAGGTGGTACTTCACGTCGCCGGAGCCGTGCATCGACTTCGGGTCGAGGTTGCCCTCGAACTCGCGGAAGATCTGCGCGTACGACTTGCCGACGATGTTGGCGAGCACGTTCAGCCGGCCGCGGTGGGCCATGCCGATGACGACCTCGTCCAGGCGCGACTCGGCGGCGGAGTCGATGACCGCGTCGAGCAGCGGGATGACGGACTCGCCGCCCTCCAGGGAGAAGCGCTTCTGGCCGACGTACTTCGTCTGCAGGAAGGTCTCGAAGGCCTCCGCCGCGTTCAGCCGGCGCAGGATGCGCAGCTGCTCCTCGCGCTCCGGCTTGGAGTGCGGGCGCTCCACCCGGTCCTGGATCCACTTGCGCTGCTTGGGGTCCTGGATGTGCATGAACTCGATGCCGGTGGTGCGGCAGTACGAGTCGCGCAGCACGCCGAGGATGTCGCGCAGCTTCATCATCGACTTGCCGGCGAAGCCGCCGACGGCGAACTCGCGCTCCAGGTCCCACAGGGTGAGGCCGTGCTCGGTGATGTCCAGGTCGGGGTGCTTGCGCTGGCGGTACTCCAGCGGGTCGGTGTCGGCCATGACGTGGCCGCGGACCCGGTAGGAGTGGATCAGCTCGAAGACCCGGGCGGCCTTGGTGACGTCGTCGTCGTGCGAGGCGTCGATGTCCTTGAGCCAGCGGACCGGCTCGTAGGGGATGCGCAGCGCCTCGAAGATCTCGTCGAAGAAGCCGTTCTCGCCGAGGAGGAGGTTGGCGACGATCCGCAGGAACTCGCCGGAGGCGGCGCCCTGGATGACCCGGTGGTCGTAGGTCGACGTGAGCGTCATGACCTTCGAGATGCCGAGCTTGTTCAGGGTGTCCTGGCTGGTGCCCTGGAACTCCGCCGGGTAGTCCATGGAGCCGACGCCCATGATGACCGACTGACCGGGCATCAGACGCGGGACCGAGTGGACGGTGCCGAGGCCGCCGGGGTTGGTCAGGGAGACCGTGACGCCGGTGAAGTCGTCCATCGTCAGCTTGCCGTCGCGGGCGCGGCGGACGATGTCCTCGTAGGCCTGCCAGAACTCGAAGAAGTTCAGCGTCTCGGCCTTCTTGATGCCCGCGACGACCAGCTGGCGGTCGCCGTTGGGCTTCACCAGGTCGATGGCGAGGCCGAAGTTGACGTGCGGCGGCTTGACGAGGGTGGGCTTCCCGTCCTTCTCCGCGTAGTGCCAGTTCATCGACGGCATCGTCTTGATGGCCTGCACCATCGCGTAGCCGATCAGGTGCGTGAAGGAGATCTTCCCGCCCCGGGCCCGCTTGAGGTGGTTGTTGATGACGATGCGGTTGTCGAACAGCAGCTTCACCGGGACCGCGCGCACGGACGTGGCCGTGGGCAGCTCCAGCGAGGCGTTCATGTTCTTCGCGACGGCGGCGGCGGGACCGCGCAGGGTCACCAGCTCGGGGCCGTCGGCGGCCTCGGCCGCGGGGGCGGCCTTGGCGGCAGCGGCGGGCTTGGCCGGAGCCGGGGCGGCCTTCGCGGGGGCGGGCGCCGGAGCGGCGGCCGCGGGCTTCGGGGCCGCGGGGGCCGGCGCGGGGGCGGGCGCCGCGGGGGCGGCCGGGGCCTGCGCAGCCGGGGCGGCGGGCGCCGCGGGTGCCGGGGTCGTGGTGGTCTCTGCGGCCCCCGCGGCCGCAGTACCCGCCGGAGCCGGGGCGGCGGGCGCCCCGGGCTTGTAGTCGGCGAAGAAGTCCCACCAGGCTCGGTCTACCGAATTCGGGTCCTGGAGGTACTGCTGATAGATCTCGTCGACGAGCCACTCGTTGGGGCCGAACGCCGCAGCGGGGTTCTTGCCCGCTTGGTCTGCGTCGGTCGAGATGCTCGAGTTACTGGGGGACTGTGGCGACACGGCGGCAACCGCCCTCTTCCGCTTCACAAGGTGATGGACAGCGGGAATAAAGGCTACGCCCCCAAGACCCGGAAGGTCAGGCCGGGCAGGTTCATCGTCGTGTAAGTCACATCGGAAACCGCGTTTCGGGCATGGAAATGGCGGGAAACAAACGCGGTTCCGGTACGGACCGAGGGTGCCGGGAAACGCCGAGGCAGGCCCTGCACGCTCAGCGTGCGGGCGTGTGCCTGATCACACGTGCCCGTCGGCGCGGACCGCGGTGGATCTTGAGGCTCCGGTTCGGACTTTACGTCAACTTTGAACGGATGTCTCTCCCGGGAGGGTGACGAGAATCCGGCAACCCCGCTCGGATTCGGCCACTCCGATCCCGCCACCGTGCAGGTCGACGGCCCAGCGGGCGATCGCGAGGCCCAGCCCAGTACCGCCGTCGCCGCCCTGACCGTTGGAGGCGCCCGCGCCACCCCGGTTGAACCGCTCGAAGACCCGGTGCCACTCCGAGCGCGGGATGCCGGGGCCCTCGTCCAGCACCTCCAGCTCCAGCGACTCCGGCAGCGTGCCGCGCCGCGCCTTCACGGTCACGCGGCCGTGCGGCGGGCTGTGCTTGACCGCGTTGTCGATGAGATTCGCCACTACCTGGTGGATCCGCTCGGGGTCCGCGTGCGCGGTCAGCTCCGGCGGGGACACGTCGAGATGCAGATGCACGTCCGTGCGCGTATGGCTGCCGGAGCCGGAGGCGATGCCCGCGCGCGCGGGCACGGCCATGTTGGCCTCCTTCAGCACGCCCGACAGGTACGGCCAGACCTCGAAGCGCCGCCGGCGCAGCGGTACGACCCCGTTGTCCAGCCGGGACAGGTCCAGCAGCGTCTCCACCAGACGGCCGAGCCGCTCGGTCTGCTTCAGGGCCGTACGCATGGTCTCCGGGTCGGCCGGGGAGACACCGTCGACGATGTTCTCCAGCACCGCCCTGAGGCCCGCGATGGGGGTGCGCAGCTCGTGCGAGACGTTCGCCACCAGCTCCTTGCGCTGGCGGTCCTGGGCCTCCAGGTCGTCGGCCATGCGGTTGATCGTCTGCGCCAGGTCGCCGAGCTCGTCGCGGCGGTTCTCGCGCACCCTGCGGGTGTAGTCGCCGTGCGAGATGGCCTTGGCGACCGCGTTCATGTCGTCCAGCGGCGCGGTCAGCGAATGGGCCACGAACTGCGTGATCAACAGGGTGGCGATCATCGAGAAGACCGTGATGAAGCGCAGCTCCGTCGCCGTGCGCATGGCGATCATCATCAGCCCGGTGGTGATCAGGACCGCGATGACGACCAGCGCGCCCAGCTTGGTCTTGATCGAGAACGGGCTCACACCGCCCCAGGGCTCCCCGGGGCTTCTCCGGCCGACCGGATCGCCGCTCATGGCGTCGGGGTCTCCAGCGCGTAGCCCACGCCGTGCACCGTGCGGATCCGCTCGGCGCCGATCTTCCGGCGCAGCGCCTTGATGTGGCTGTCGACCGTACGGGTGCCGGAGGCGTCCGCCCAGTCCCACACCTCGGCCAGGAGCTGCTCACGGGAGAGCACCGCGCGCGGGGTGTTCGCGAGGCACACCAGCAGGTCGAACTCGGTGGGCGTCAGATGCACGTCCTCGGAGTGCACGCGCACCCGCCGCTGGGCGTGGTCGATCTCCAGCTCGCCGAGGCGCAGGATGCCGCTTCTGGGCGTCGCGGCGGCCAGTGCGGCCCGCTCCACCCGGCGCAGCAGCACATGCACGCGGGCGGCCAGCTCCCGCATGGAGAACGGCTTGGTCATGTAGTCGTCGGCGCCGACGCCGAGCCCGACCAGCATGTCGGTCTCGTCGTCACGCGCGGTCAGCATCAGCACCGGCACCGGGCGCTGGGCCTGCACACGGCGGCAGACCTCCAGGCCGTCGAAGCCCGGCAGCATGATGTCGAGGATCAGCAGGTCGGGCTGCCAGGCCTCGGCGGTGTCGACGGCGGCCGGGCCGTCACCCGCGGTCTGCACGAGGAAACCCTCTGCGCGCAGGCGGGCCGCGATGGCGTCGACGATGGTCGCGTCGTCCTCGACCACCAGGACCCTGCGCTGTGCGCCCGGGGTCGCCGTCGTGCCGTTGTGGGATGTGTGGGTCTGCTCCATCGCCCGCCCCTGAGTTGCTTTCCGGAATCCGTGGGGTGATCCGTTACCTGGCTCATGCCTGCGCATGCTTGCGATTGACGCTTGAATGATCTGCGCCAGAGAAGCAGAGTACGGGGAGTCACCGTCCCAGGGCTATCCAGGTCGGACGGCGATGTGCACCACGTCGGGAACGCCACGGGCAACCGGGATCTCTTCGGTACGCACCTGTTGGAACCCGGCATTCCGCAAGGTTTCTTCGAAATCCGGAGACGGCTGAGCGGACCACACCACCAGCACCCCGCCCGGCTTCAACACCCTTGCGCAGATTGTCAGTCCGGCCGGTGAGTAGAGATCGTCGTTGCCCTCGGTGACGGTCCAGTCGGGACCGTTGTCGATGTCCAGGCAGAGCGCGTCATAAGTGGCGGATGTCTCACGGACGTACTCGATCAGATCGGCTTCCACGATCTGGGTGCGCGGATCGGCGACTGCCCGGGCCGACAGGGCGGCGAGGGGGCCGTCCAGGTGCCAGTCGATGATCGCGCGCTCGCGCTCCACGACCGTGATCGCGCCCCAGCGCGGGTCGGCCGCCGCGTGTGCGAGCGAGAAGCCCACTCCGAGGCCTCCGATCAGCACGTTCGGCGCCTCGCGGGGGCCCAGGGCGTCGAGCGCGGCGTCCACGAGGAGCCGCTCCGAGCGGCCGTCCGAGGTGTCCATCAGAAAGCAGCCGTTGGCGATGATCTGCAGTAACTCGCCGTGCCGGCGCAGCACGACCTCGCCGTACGGGCCCTCGCGACGGTCCAGGACCACGGGGGTGGCGTGGGTGTCGAAGGAGGCGGTCATGGCTTCATCCTGCACGAACTCGGGTTCGCGGTCAGGGGAATTACCGGGGGACGGGGGTTTGCCGGGGGCGCGATACAGCCCCGCGCCCCCCTGGGGCGCCCTCCCTGACGGTCTGTCACCGGATGACGCCTTTCGGGTGTCGATCGGTAAGTGGAGTTGCCCTCCGACGCAGGAAAAGCATGAGAGGTTGCTGTGAATCGCCTCTCGCGTGGCGTCGGTCACAGACAGGGACCCCTGTGGTTGCGAAGGCTGGGGCGCAACGGAAGGAGCGCCGCAACGTGGAACCCATCGCGACGGCCGACAATGAACCATCGGTCGCGCCCCTTCCCGACGTGTCCGGACTTCTCGACGGTATGCCGCGTCAGCGCGGCGCGGTCACCGTCGCCGTACCGACCGTTCAGGTGCCGCTCCCCGCGGCCCGCACCCTGCGCCCCTGGCGCCTCCTGCCGACCCCCACCGGTACGCCGTTCACCTTCGCCTACGCGATGGTCCTGGCGTTCACCACGCTGATCGCCACCTACGCCGCCCCGTCGGTGGTCGACGCCCTGCTCCAGGCCTCCAGCACGGACGACGCGCACCTCGTGCAGACGCCCGTGCTGGTGCTGCTCGCCAGCGGGCTGTGGATCGCGGGCGGGGTCGCGTCGCCGTACGTGCTCTGCTTTCTGCTCGTCCTGACGGCGCTGGAGCGGCGTCTGGGCGGGGCGCGCACGGCCGTCGTCTTCCTGCTGGGCCATGTCCTGGCCACCCTCGCGACCGAGGTCCCCGTGGGCCTGGCCGTGCTCGTGGGCCACCTCCCCGACAGCTCACTGCACCGCTTCGACTACGGCATCAGCTTCGGCGTCGCCGCCAGCGTCGGCGCCCTGGCCGGGCTGCTCACACCCTGGCTGCGCTGGCCGATGCTGGTCCTGTTCGGCGGCATGCTGGTCGAAGACCTGATCGAGTTCACGGACCCGCTGAGCAACTGGGGCCACCTGATCTCCCTGGCCATAGGCATCGCGACCTGGCCGATGATCCGCCGCTGGTACCGCACGACCACGGCCTGACGGCCGCTCGATCGCGGATTCTTTTCACCTCGCCCGGCGTTGTTGCTTTCAGCCTGCCCGGCGTTCTGTCTTTTCTGCCTTTTCAGCCCGTCCGGCTTTTGGGGACAAGGCCCCTTCAGGGCCGAAAGGCGGGGTCTGGGGGCTGTAAGCCCCCAGCAGCGCCCACCGCACCGCCGTGATCGCTGACAGCGAACGGGGCCCCGGGAACATTAGCGGAGCGCCATGCATTGAGTCGGCATAACTCAACTTGACTGCCGGAGGGTAGATCATGGCATCGACGTCCACACCGCTCACCCTGCCCGTGCTGCCGCTCGACGACGAGGTCGTGCTGCCCGGCATGGTGGTGCCGCTGGACCTGAACGACACCGACGTCCGCGCCGCGGTGGAGGCAGCCCAGGCCGCCGCCCGCTCCGAGCCGGGAAAGCCCAAGGTCCTGCTGGTGCCACGCATCGACGGCACATACCCGGGCACCGGAGTGCTCGGCACTGTCGAGCAGGTCGGCCGGCTCGCCGACGGTGACCCGGGCGCCCTGATCCGCGGCCGCGGCCGCGTGAAGATCGGCGCCGGCACCACCGGCCCGGGTGCGGCGCTGTGGGTCGAGGGGACCAGGATCGACGAGAGCGTGCCCGAGCCGCTGCCCGGTCACGTCACCGAGCTGGTCAAGGAGTACAAGGCCCTTGCCACCGCCTGGCTGCGCAAGCGCGGCGCCTGGCAGGTGGTCGACCGGGTACAGGCCATCGACGACGTCTCCGCCCTGGCCGACAACTCCGGATACTCGCCCTTCCTGACGACCGATCAGAAGATCGAGCTGCTGGAGACCTCCGACCCCGTCGCCCGCCTCAAGCTCGCCACCCAGCACCTGCGCGACCACCTCGCCGAGCAGGACGTCGCCGAGACCATCGCCAAGGACGTCCAGGAGGGCGTCGACAAGCAGCAGCGCGAGTTCCTGCTCCGCCGTCAGCTGGAAGCAGTGCGCAAGGAACTGCGCGAGCTCAACGGCGAGCAGGAGGGCGAGGAGTCCGACGACTACCGCGCCCGTGTGGAGGCCGCCGACCTGCCGGAGAAGGTCCGCGAGGCGGCGCTCAAGGAAGTCGACAAGCTGGAGCGGTCCAGCGACCAGTCCCCGGAGGGCTCCTGGATCCGCACCTGGCTGGACACCGTCCTCGAACTCCCCTGGAACGAGCGCACCGAGGACGCGTACGACATCCAGGGCGCCAAGGCGATCCTAGACGCCGAGCACGCCGGCCTGGAGGACGTGAAGGAGCGCATCACCGAGTACCTGGCGGTGCGCAAGCGCCGCAGCGAGCGGGGTCTCGGCGTCGTGGGCGGCCGGCGCGGCGGTGCCGTACTGGCCCTCGTCGGCCCGCCCGGCGTCGGCAAGACCTCGCTCGGCGAGTCCGTCGCACACGCCATGGGCCGCAAGTTCGTCCGGGTCGCCCTCGGCGGTGTGCGGGACGAGGCGGAGATCCGCGGCCACCGCCGTACGTACGTCGGTGCGCTGCCCGGCCGTGTCGTCCGCGCCATCAAGGAAGCCGGTTCGATGAACCCGGTCGTCCTGCTCGACGAGATCGACAAGGTGGGCTCGGACTTCCGCGGCGACCCCGCGGCCGCGCTCCTCGAGGTCTTGGACCCGGCGCAGAACCACACCTTCCGCGACCACTACCTGGAGGTCGAACTCGACCTGAGCGACGTCGTCTTCCTCGCCACGGCGAACGTCCTGGAGGCCATTCCGGAGGCACTGCTCGACCGTATGGAGCTGGTCCGCCTGGACGGCTACACCGAGGACGAGAAGGTCGTCATCGCCCGCGACCACCTGCTGCCGCGTCAGCTGGAGCGCGCGGGGCTGCAGTCGGACGAGGTCACCATCGACGAGAGCGCGCTGCGCAAGCTCGCCGGCGAGTACACCCGCGAGGCGGGCGTCCGCACCCTTGAGCGCTCGATCGCCCGGCTGCTCCGCAAGGTCGCGGCACAGCACGAACTGGGCGACCGGGAGCTGCCGTTCACCATCACGGACGGCGAGCTGCGCGACCTGATCGGGCGGCCGCACCACGTGCCCGAGTCCGCCCAGGACCCGGCGGAGCGCCGCACGGCGGTTCCGGGTGTGGCGACGGGTCTCGCGGTCACCGGGGCGGGCGGCGACGTCCTGTTCGTGGAGGCGTCCCTGGCCGACCCGGAGACTGGTGCGGCGGGCCTGACCCTCACCGGTCAGCTGGGTGACGTGATGAAGGAGTCGGCGCAGATCGCGCTGAGCTTCCTGCGCAGCCACGGCGCCGAACTGGAGCTGCCGGTCGCGGACCTGAAGGACCGTGGGGTGCACATCCACTTCCCGGCGGGCGCGGTCCCGAAGGACGGCCCCAGCGCGGGCGTCACGATGACGACGGCCCTGGCGTCCCTCCTGTCCGGGCGCCTCGTCCGCACGGACGTGGCGATGACCGGTGAGGTCTCGCTGACCGGCCGCGTCCTGCCCATCGGTGGCGTGAAGCAGAAGCTGCTCGCCGCGCACCGGGCAGGTGTCACCACGGTGATCATCCCCAAGCGCAACGAAGCCGACCTGGACGACGTCCCCGCGGAGGTGCTGGACAAGCTCGACGTCCACGCCGTGACCGACGTCCGCCAGGTCCTGGAGCTGGCCCTCGCGCCTGCCACGAGCGACGCGAAGCCGGAGGTTCCGGTCGCGGCGTGACGACGTAGTCCGATAGCGGGCTCCGCCCGCGGGGATCGGACAAGGGAAGGCCCGGGTCCCGTGAGGGAGGCCCGGGCCTTCGCTCTGCGCATCGACGGCTCAGCCGGCCCCCAGCCGGGGGCCTCAACCGTTCGCCAGTGCCTGCACCCGGTCCAGCGCCCCGTTGAACCTGTCGTGGTCGCCGACGGTCGGGCCGGACGAGGTGTACTGCCACATCGTGTAATAGGTCCAGCCCGCCGGCAGTGTCCCCGCGTCCGAGGCGTACCGTGCGATCCACAGCGGGCTGGCCGAGGCGAAGCCCGCGTAGTTCCCCGTGCAGTCGCTCCACCAGCTCGTCGCCGTGTAGATCACGGCATCCCGGCCCGTGCGCGCCTTGTACGTGTTCAGGAAGTCGGCGATCCAGCCGACCATCGCGCTCGCCGACTTGCCGTAGCACTCGGCGCCGTACGGGTTCCACTCGATGTCGAGGGTGCCGGGGAGGGTCCTGCCGTCCTTGGACCAGCCGCCGCCGTGGTCGACGAAGTAGTTCGCCTGGGTGGCGCCGCTGGTGGTGTCGGGGGTGGCGAAGTGGTACGCGCCGCGGATCATGCCGACGTTGTATGAGCCGTTGTACTGCTGGGCGAAGTACGGGTTCGTGTAGTACGTCCCTTCGGTCGCCTTCGTATAGGCCCACTTGACCCCGCTGCTCCACAGCGTCGACCAGGCGACGTTGCCCTGGTAGCCGGCGACGTCGACGCCCTCCGTCTGGGTGGCTGCGGTGGGGGCGGGGGCGCCGTTCTGCCCGTCGTGGGCGAGGACGCCCATGCCCATGCGGGCGGAGCCGCGCGGCGGCTTGGCCGGGTCAGCCGCGTCGGCCGGGGCGGTGAGGGCCAGGGAGAGGGCGGCGAGCAGGAGCCCGGCGAAAAAGAGGCGCCGGGGGTGGACCGATCCGGGTCTGTGCACGGGCATAGCGTGCCTCCGAGGGCTCGGTGATGCTCGGTGGGGAAGCGCTGCAGCGCCGAGTGCTGTTGGCGTGGGCATGCCGGCCGTTTCCTGGTAAGGAAGCTACGCACGTAGAAGAGCGGGTGGGAAGGGGGCCCGGAGTCTGCCGTTGGTCTAGCCCTGCGAAATACTTGTGGAGCTGCGGCAACGACGGGGTCTGGCGGAAACTTTCAGGATCGGGAAAACCGAGGCAGGGGCTGACGTGCACGAAGGCGGAAACGGGGACGAGCGCCGGCTCTCGGACCGGATGGCACCGGGCGGCGCGGACCATGAGTACCTGTCCCTGGAGCGTGAGTTGACGGTTCTGCTGCGGCGCGCCCGGGCCAGCCAGGGCGAGATGGCCCGCGAGGTCCACCCCGACCTGGAGTCCGCCGCGTACGGGCTGCTCGTACGGCTCGACGAGCACGACCGGCTGCGCGCCACCGAGCTCGCCGCCTACATCGGCGTGGGCAAGGCCACCATGTCCCGCCAGCTGCGCGCCCTGGAGGACCTGGGCCTGGTCGCCCGCGAACCCGACCCGGCGGACGGGCGCGCCTGGCTCGTCCGCCTCACCGAGGAGGGACACCGCCGGGTGAGCAAGGTACGTGACGCCCGGCGGGCGCGCTACGTCAGCCAACTGGCCCACTGGGACCGGCGCGAGGTGGCGGAACTGGCGCGACTGCTGGGGGAGTTGAACCGGGGCATGGAGAAGTAGGCCTCGCCCTGCTGCACTTCAGGCGCAGGTTCGCCTCGGCACCCCCGTGGCGGGCGTCGAGCAGCTGGGCTTGGCCGGGGGTGATGGTGGGGCCGTGTCCTGTTTCCGCGTCGGGTGCCTGGCTGCGCTTCAGGAGCCGGCGCCGCCGCCCCTGGTGAGGCGCAGGGTCGCCTCGGCGCCCCCGTCGCGGTGGTTGCGGAAGGTGAGGCGGGCGCCGAGGAGGCGGGCCTGGCCGGAGGCGATGGTCAGGCCCAGACCCGTGCCCGCGGACCCGTAGCCGGTGCGGAACCGCTGCGGGCCGGAGGCGGTGAGGACACTCAGCAGGTCGGGCGGGAAGCCGGGACCGTGGTCGCGGACCCGGACGACCGGTCTGTCGCCGACCAGGCCCCGCTCGACGTTCACCTCGACCGTCACCGGCGGGGCACCGTGACGAAGCGCGTTGGCGACCAGATTGGTGAGGATCCGCTCCACGCGCCGTGGATCGGTCTCCGCGAGCGCGTCCGTGACGATCCGCACCTCGACCTTGCCCTCCGCTCCTTCGAGCCCGGCGACCGCCCGCCGGGCCATCGCGCTCACCTGGCGTATCTCGGTCTCCACCGGTACCGCGTCGGCGTCGAGGCGGGCGACCTCCAGGACGTCCTCGACGAGGCCGCGCAGTTTGTGCACCCCGCCCGTCACCAGTTCGGCGGCCGGACCGGGCGGCAGCAGGCCGGTGGCGGTCACCATGGCGGCGACGGGGGTGCGCAGTTCGTGCGCGATGTCGGCGGTCACCCGGCGCTCGGCCTCCAGCCGGGCGCCGAGCGCGTCGGCCATGGTGTTCACGGAGACGGCGAGCCGGGCGATCTCGTCCCGCCCCTGCGGGCCGATACGGGCGTCCAGGTCACCGTGGGCGATGCGTTCCGCCGTACGGGCGGCGGCCGTGGCCCGCCGGCCCATCCGCACGCCGAGGGCCAGCCCGGCCAGGGACACGACCACGGTGGCCGCCGCGCCCGTGGTGACCAGCGTCCGGTCCAGCGCGACCAGCTCATCGGCCTCACGGCAGTAAGGACGCGACAGCGCGAGCACCGTCCGGTCGGAGATGCGGGTCGCCGCCCACAGCACCGGATCGGGCCCGTCCTGGAGATAGGTGACGCGGACGCCGCGGCGCACCGCCTTCGACATGGGCGCGGGCAGATCCGGTGGGTCGAGCCGGGCCTCCGACTTGCGGCCGGCCGCCTGGTCGTAGACGGCGGTCATCAGCCGCCGGTCCATGTCGGAGCGGGCCGTGGCCAGCTGGCTGGCGGCGGTGATGCGGTGGACGAGCAGCCCGACCGCGCTCGCGACGCAGACGGCCGCCGCGGCGACGGCCAGGGCCACCTTCGTGCCGATGTTCAGCCGTATGTTCATGGAAGCCGTACCGATGTGCCGGGCCACTACGGGCGCAGCTTGTAGCCGAAGCCGCGCACCGTCTCGACGCGGTCACGGCCGATCTTGCAGCGCAGCCGCCGTATGTGGACGTCCACCACCCGGGTGTCGCCGGACCAGGCGTAGTCCCACACCTTCTCCAACAGCAGGTCCCGGGTGAGTACCGTGCCGGGCGCCGCGGCGAACATCTGCAGCAGCTTCAGCTCCGTGGTCGTGAGGGCGAGCGGCTTCCCCGCCCGGCACACTTCCAGGGTCTGCGGGTCGAAGGTCAGGTCACCGAAGGTGAGCGGCGCGCTGTCCGGCCGCTGCTCGGCGGGCGCGGCGCGGCGCAGCAGGGCCCGGATCCGGGCGGCCAGCACCAGCCCGTCGAACGGCTTGGTGACATAGTCGTCGGCGCCGGCCTCCAGGCCCATCACCACGTCCACGGGATCGTTGCGGGCCGAGATCATCAGCACCGGCACCCTCGACTCCTCGCGGATGCGGCCGGCCAGGCTCACCCCGTTCAGACCGGGCAGCATGATGTCCAGGACCGCCACGTCCGGAGCCTGTTCCCGGAACAGGGCGAGCCCGCTCGTCCCGTCCGCGGCGGTGCGCACCGCGTAGCCGCTGCTCTCCAGGGTGAGACGGGTCGCCTCCCGGATCATCTCGTCGTCCTCGACCAGCAGGACCTCGTGCATGTGTGTCTCCTGATACGTCGTGCTCCGGCCCCAGAGGACCAGTCGTATGTGTCGGTGATCCGGCGGCCGGTTCACAGTCGCGGGGCGGAAACGTTGTCATGCCGCCGGCACCGGTAGACGCAGGTCACCGACGTCCTGAGCCCAGTCGGGCGCGGGCGGGGGGGCGGGGCTGAGCACGGCGTGGCTGTAGTAGGCGGCGTACTCGCGCTTGACCAGCCCGCTGAGGACGAGACGCACCCCGTAGTACGGCGGGTCGTCCTTGCCGTGGGGGCAGAGCGACTGGCAGGAGAAGTCGACCACCAGCCCGGTCCCGACCGCCCGGGGCGTGCCCCAGCCGCGCCACTTCATGCCGTACAGAGTGGTGACGTCGGTCAGATCCATCACGTCGGGACGCTGCCGCGGGATGGAGCGTGCGTCGTCGACGTACACCGGCCCCGTCCAACGGATCGCGGTCGGCGCCGGGCCCTCGACCCGCGTGCCACCGGCCACCGTGCCGCACCCGGTCAGGCCCGTGAGGCTCATGGCGAGCAGCAGGCACAGCGCCGATCCGCCGTATCGCATGCCGTTCCCTTTCTGCCTTCGCCCACGGGACGACCACCTTCATGGCCCCCGGTGAACGAGAAATGTCCTGACAGCAAGGACTCGGCAATGCATGGAATCGCTCCCACATCTCTGTAACAGCCGTACATCATTTCCGTCCCGCGGCCGTGGTCCGGACGCCGGGCCAATGGGCACGGCTGGTTCCCTGAAAGACCGACCGCTGCGGGCCATCAGGTGTCCGGCGGCAGGGAACGCAGTGGAGCCTGGCGAGGCCTGCCGCTGCCCTCGGGAATTGTGAAGGTGCTGCCGGCCGTGAACTCTGCTCTGACCACTCAGCATCACCTGAAGCCGAAGCACGGTTACTGACCCCGGGTGGTGGCGGCCGGTCCGCAGGGGAATTCCGCTCGCGTCTCGGATTGTCCCCGGGCACTGGATGTCAGGGAGCGTGCGCCTGTGCGTACCGAACGTGTGACGACGTCACCGGCGTGGGGCGCCGCCGTGGACTTTGTCATGCAGCTGTGAACCGGCCGCTGGGCCACTGACACGCACCGCGGCTCTGATTGCGGTCGGCCGGGGCGCACAGCCTCGGCGGAAACCGCGAAACCTAGGAGTCACAGTGTCTCCAACGCAGACATCCTCGCCCCAGATGCCGGAATCGGCGCGTGATGAGCGGCCTGCACCGTCCTTTGCAAGGGGTCGCCGGGCGCTCACGGTGTCAGCCGTTCTGCTCAGCCTCCTGGCCGGTGGCGTGGCCACATCGGCCACCGTCGCCCCGGCCGCCGCGGCCGACTGCGGCACCAGCCAGCAGTGCAGCGCGCCTCCGCCGGACGGCTTCCAGGGTACGGGCTGGTCACTCGCCTCTGTTCCCCGTGGCGTCCAGCGCGCCCTGAACTACTGGCGACAGCTGGGCTGGCCGAACTGGCGCAACGTCGGCCAGCGCGGCGAGGTGTGGCAGGTCGACAGCCATGCCTACATCGAGACGGGTGGCCAGTACCAGGACCATCCCAACCGGTTCGGTGTCCGGATACGGGATTTCATGAACTGGGGGTACACGGGTGACCCGATGAACTACCAGGGGACGTTCCAGGAGTATTACGGGGACGTGTATCCGAGCAACCCGGAAGAGAGCGGAATCGCCACAGGCAACTTCCGCATCGTACGGGCGATCAACACCGGTGACGTGTTCATTTCGATCAACCACTACAAGGATTTCCGGTACGTCGGCCGCCTGTGAGGCACCGTCGGCCACCAGTCCGGAGAGCCCCTCGGCAGGGGTTGCGAACCGGTGAGCCGGGCGGCGCCGGGGCCTCCTGATATTGCTCGGTGATTCGACACAACGAGCTGTTCAGGAGGCCCTGCCCAATGCGTCGAGCGACCACGGACCGCCTCCACCGTACTGGTGGCGGTCGCCCGGCGAATTTCACCGTTCGTGCCCGATCGGCTCCGAAGCGTACCTATTCTCGAAGCATGCCTCAGCCGAAGAATCTTGACCCCGCCTCCATGAAGGAGTTCTACGGCGCCGAGCTCAGGCGGCGCCGCGAGGACGCGGGGCTGTCGCAGTCCGGGCTCGGAGACCTTCTGTTCTGCTCGGGGTCGTACGTCGGGCAGATGGAGATGGCCACCCGCAGCCCGCAGTTGGACATGTCCGAGCAGATCGACACGATCCTGAAGACCGGCGGGTTCTTCAAGCGACTGTGCGAGGCCATCCTCAAGGCGGCCAAGGTCACGTTCGCCGAGTACTTCGCGGTCGCTGCGGAGATGGAGCAGCGGGCTCTGACTATCTGCGAGTTCGACGGGACGGGTATCTCCGGGCTGCTGCAGACCCCCGAGTACACCCGCGCCCTCGTCCGGGCCAACCGGCCCCGGGTCGCTCCCGAAGAGGTCGAACGGCGCGTCACCCTACGGCAGGAGCGGGCGCGCGCATTGCTGAAGGACCCGGCCGACCCCGACCTGTGGTTCATCATCCATGAAGCGGCGTTGCACGTGGTCGCCCGAGGGAACCAGGCGATGCGAGAGCAGTTGGAGCACATTGCCGAGGTGGCGCGAAGCGATCAGGCAGTCATTCAGGTGATGCCGTACTCAGCCGGGTTGAACCCACTCCTGTACGCGACGACAACCTTCATGACCTTCGCCGACGAGCCCCCTGTGGTGTACACCGAGGGTGCCTACTCGGGGCAGTTGATCGAGGATCCCGCTCTGGTCGCGAACTATGCCAAGTCCTACGATCTGGCCAGGGCAACCGCCCTCTCGCCGGAGGCGTCCCTCGCCTTCGTCGAAGGTCTACTGACGAAGGACTGCTCATCATGAACCGCACGCACGATCTGCGTTCCGCTCGCTGGCGCAAGTCGTCGTACAGCAATGGGGACAACGGCGCGTGCGTCGAGGTCGCCGACGGCCTCCCGGGCATCGTCCCCGTCCGGGACAGCAAGGTTCAGGAAGGCCCGGTCGTGATCGTCTCCGCCGGCGCCTGGACGGCGTTCATACGCAACGCCGTCAAGTAGCCCACCGGCTCACAACTCCACGTACACGACCGTCGCGTCGTCGTGCGTCTTGCTGCGCCGCAGATACCTCCGCTCCTCTGCGTCGGCCCGCTCCAGCATCCGTACCCGGTCGACCAGCGCCTGCGCCCCCTCCTTCCGCACGAAACGGAAGCAGTCCGCCCAGTCACCCTCCCGGAACTTCTCCACCCACCGGGTGGCGCCGTCCGTCAGGGCGGCCAGGGCCCGCACGTCGCCCCGCGACAGCACGCCCGTCACCGCCCGTGCCGCCACGGCCGGGTCCGCGGCGGCCGTATAGAAGCCGCCCTCCTTGTTCCGGACCGTCGAGTCCACGATGGCGTCCGTGGCCAGGGACGAGCGCGGCAGCCGGGACAGGCGGTCGTCCAGGAGGGATGTCACCGTGCCCTCCGGTGACTCCACCAGCAGGGCCGAGTCCGACAGGACCAGGTACTCCAGCGTCTCCTTGCCCCACCGCGCCACCACCACCGTTGCCTGTGGGGTGCGTGGGTGAGAAAGGTCACAAGTGGGCGCATGGGCCTCGGCCGTACGGGCGATGGCGCGGGCCAGCGCCTCCTGCAGCGGAACATCCGGGAGGGAAACGGTCAGTTCGGTCAGGGCTCCGCCGAGGCGGGACGTGTACCAGGGGACCGAATGCAGACAGCCCGTCCCGTCGCGTGGTGGCGTCACCCCGTCCAGGACGACGAGGGTCCCGCCCTGGCCGGAAGCCGGGAGTGTGGCCGCCGCGAAGTCCTCGTTGGGGTAGGTGGGATCACCCGGCTCCGAGACAAGTTCCGTATGCATTCGGCCAGTCTGCACGACGTCTTCACAAGGTTCGCCAAAGCCTGGCATCGGTCGCGGAATTGGCGCACTCGCGCAGGTCAGGCGCCCTGTTTGGGGTGGAATCCGTTGTTCCGGGAAGCCGTGTCGGCGAATATTGCCACCGCCCGGCGCGGACGTCCAACCGGCCTGCCGTACGCGAGCGCTGAATGCTTCCCAGGAACTTGCTCGCCAACTCCCCTCCGATGTTCACTCCTTCGGGTGGCGGGTCAGGTGATGCTCGTCCACTGCCCACCGGCACTGGGAGGGTCGGCACCGTACTGGGCGTACGTAGAGTCGACGTCGGTTGACGGAGCGTCACACCCGGGCCCATGAGTACCACGAGTCAGGATTGCGAGCACCGGTGCAGAAGACGCGGCCTCGTCGCACAGGCAAGCAGACGGACCCCGCAGCGGGCGTGGAGCACACGTCCGGCAGCACCGCCACCACCACCGGCAAGGGCCGGCCCACGCATGTGCGCAACCGGCTCGTCGTCGCCGTGGCCGTCGTGGCCGCCGCCATAGCCGGGGCCGGTGTCCCTTCCGTCCTCACCGCCTCGGGGCAGCTCAGTGACTCCCAGGACCTGGTGACGCTCGCCGGGCAGACCCAGAACGCGCTCGCCCTGGCTCATTCGCTCGCCGACGAGCGGGACGAGGTGACCTCCTACATCGCCGCCGGGCGGCCCAAGTCCAAGGCGCCGTCCGAGCAGCGCAGCGCCCGGGTCGACCGGCAGGTCGAGGAGCTGCAGCAGGACGCCGACACGCCCGCCGCCCTCCGCGGCGACCTGGACGGCATCGCCGCGCTGCGTCGCTCCGCGCTCACCGGCAAGAGCGACGCCCTGCAGACCCACGACGCCTACTCCGCCGCCATCACCGAACTGCACGGGCTCGCCGAGCAGCTGGCGCAGCAGATGCCGCCCCGCGCCGGTTCGGGCGCCTACGCCCTCGCCGAGCTGGACACGGCCGTGCAGCAGGCCGCCGCCGCCCGCGGCCTGCTCCTCGCGGCCCTCAACGTGCCCAGCACCCCCCAGACGGTCATCAGCCCGGTCACCGGGCTGCCGACCACGGTCACCTCCTCCTCGGCCGCCGACACCAAGCAGCGCAATGCGCTGACCGCCGCCGCCCAGCAGGCCCGGCTGCGCTCCGACGCGGCCCTCGCCGACTTCCACGACACCGCGACCAAGGCCGCCCGGACGTCGTACGACTCCACGGTCACCGGACCCGAGGTCAACTCCGCCGAGAAGTACCTGGCCAGGCTCACCGACCAGCCGACGCTCTCCGACTCCGAACTCGGCACCAGCGCCTCGAAGGCCGACGCCGCGCTCTCCGCCCGTATCGACGCGATGCGCGGCGCGGAGTCCGCCCTCTACGACCGCCGCACCAAGGACCTGGCCCAGCTGCGCGACGACGACGTCAGCGCGCTGGAGCTGCGGATCGCCGTCCTCGGCGCCCTGATGCTGCTCGCGGTCGGCATCGCCACGGCCATGGCCCGCAGCCTCACCCGGCCGCTCTCCGTGCTGCGCCGCGGCTCGGCCCGGCTCGCCGAGGCGGCGGACCCCGCCGCCGAGGAACCGGTCACCTTCACCGGCCGCAACGACGAGTTCGCGCAGGTCGTCCGCTCCGTCAACGCCCTGCACGCGCACGCCGCCGCCCTCAGCGAGCGCATCGTCACCCTGGAGGCCGACCGCAAGCACCTGGTCGGCCAGCGCCAGAAGATGGCGGACGCCCGTGAGGAACTGCGTGCCGAACTCGCCGAATCCGCCGACCGGTTGGCGCGGCTGCGGGAGAGCATCGGCGGCACCTTCGTGAACCTCTCCCTGCGCACCCTCGGTCTCGTCGAGCGCCAGCTCGCCGTCATCGAGAGCCTGGAGGAGCGCGAACAGGACCCCGAGCGCCTCGCCACGCTCTTCAAGCTCGACCACTTCGCGACGGTCATGCGCCGCCACAGCGAGAACCTCCTGGTCCTCGCCGGCACGGAGCATGTCCAGCAGCATGCGGGCCCCGTCCCGCTCGTCGACGTCGTGCGCGCCGCGGTCAGTGAGATCGAGCGCTACGAGCGGGTCCGCATCGCCGTGCTGCCGCCGCACGCGCACGTGGCGGGCTTCGCCGCGGACGACCTCTCCCACCTGCTGGCCGAACTGATGGAGAACGCCACCTCGTTCTCCCCGCCGGACCTGCCCGTCGAGGTCTCCGGCTGGCTCCTGGAGAACGGCGAGGTCATGCTCTCCGTCCAGGACGAGGGCATCGGCATGACCGCCGAACGCCTGACCCGCCTCAACGCCCGCCTCGCCGAGTTCGACCCCGAGTCCCCCTACGACCAGGAGGGCGAGGAGGGCCTGGGCCTCGGCCTCTACGTCGTCGCCCGCCTCGCCCACCGCCACGGCGTCCGCGTCCAGCTGCGCGAGCAGAAGCAGGGCGGCGTGGCGGCGGTGGTGGTCCTCCCGAACCCCCTGCTGGCGGCGGCCCCCTCAGCCGCGGTCCCGTCGTCGACCTCCCCGACGACCGGCGGCACGCTCACCTTCTCCCTCCCGGGCGCCGACGCCGAGGCCAACTCCAACGAACTCCACGCCCGCCAGAAGCCGAGGGACCCCCTGGTCGCCCTGGCGGAGAAGGCGCTGCAGCACGAGGCGGCCCCGGCCGAGACCACGATGGAACTCCTGCTCCCGGACCTGGCGCCCGAAGCCCATGGCGGGTCGGCCGCCGAGGAGGCGGGGAGCCATGCCGGCCCCGTGTCCGAGGGGACAAAGGCCCGTGGCCGGTCGGCCGTCGAGGGGACGGGGAGCTATGGCGGCCCCGTGTCCGAGGAGGCGGAGGCCCATGGCCGGTCGGCCGCCGAGGAGGCGGGGAGCCATGGCGGGCCCGCGCCCGCGGCGACCGAGGCTCACCCGCCCCTGGCGCCCGGGATGATCCCGCCTCAGGCCCGACCCGCAGCCGCCGACGGCGAGGACGCCCCACAGGGGCCACCCGCACCCGACGACGAAATTGGTACGGGTGGTGCGGGTGGGAACATCCACGCCGAAGGCGAAGCCGAGGCGGAACACACTCACGCCCCGGACGAGGAGCAGCTCACCGCCAAGGGCCTCCCCAAGCGCACCCCCAAGATCACCACCCCCACCGCGCCCCCGGCGGAACGCCGCCGCACGGTGGACGCGGAAGCCCTCCGCCGACGCCTCGGCGGCTTCCGCACCGGCGCCCAGGCCGGCTACCGCGCCGTAGAGGCGGAGATCGCCGAACAGACCGCCCAGAACCAGATGCCGGGCACCGCACCAGCCGTATCCGAAGAAACCACGGGGGGCACCGTCGAGGAGGCAAGCAGTTGACCGCGCCCAGTACCTTCGGACTGAGCAGTGAAGCCCGCAATCTGCACTGGCTGCTGACGAACCTGGTCGAGGAGGTGCCGGGCATCCAGTCAGTAGCGGTGGTCTCCTCGGACGGCCTGCTCCTGCTCTCCTCCGACCCTGACCGCAACCACGAGGCCCGTCAGACCCGAGTCGCCAGGCCCGCCGGCCCAAGGGGCTCCTCCGCCGACCTCGCCACCATCGTCTCCGGCATCGGCAGCCTCACCATCGGCGCGGCCAGGCTGATGGACGGCGGCAGCGTGAAGCACACCATGGTCGCGATGGAGGAGGGCAGCCTGTTCGTGATGTCGATCAGCGACGGCAGCCTCCTCGGCGTGCACGGCTCCGCGGACTGCGACATGAGCGTGGTGGCGTACCACATGGCCCTGTTCGTGGGCCGCGCCGGCCACGTACTGACGCCGGAACTCCGCAGCGAGCTACGAAAATCCCTGGAGTCGGAGTCCGCCGGGAGCCCCCGATGAGCAGTTCGCCCAAGAAGCTTCCCGTCCGCGGCGGCGAACGCAAGCCCGCCCGAGTGCGCCCCTACTCGCTCACCGGCGGCCGTACCCGCTTCGGCCATGTCCTCCTCGTGGAGACGTTCGTGGCCGCGCTCGACGCCCCGGAAGAGCGCAAAGAGCTGACGAATGGATCGCTCGGCACCCGGGTCATGCCCGAGTTGCAGGCCATCGTCGAACTGTGCCGCCGTATGCGCACGGTGGCCGAGATCGCAGCGCTGCTGAAGATGCCGCTGGGCGTGGTCCGCGTGCTGCTCAGCGATCTCGCGGACCAGGGCAGGATCCGCGTGTACGGAACAGGTACCGGTCACGGCACGGGCCGCCCGGACCGCGCTCTGCTGGAAAGGGTGCTGAGTGGACTCCGTCGCCTTTAGAGACACCGCCTTCGCGGACACCGACGAGGATCTGAAGTCCTGGCAGACGGACCGCACCCGTGCCCCCATCGCGACGAAGATAGTCGTGGCGGGCGGTTTCGGCGTCGGCAAGACCACCCTGGTCACCGCCGTCTCGGAGATCACGCCCCTGCAGACCGAGGCGCTGATGACCGAGGCGAGCGAGGAGACCGACGACCTCACCGCCACACCGGGCAAGCTGACCACCACCGTGGCCATGGACTTCGGCCGTCTCACGCTCGACGACGACCTGGTGCTCTATCTGTTCGGCACGCCGGGCCAGCAGCGGTTCTGGTTCATGTGGGACGACCTGGTGCGCGGCGCGATCGGTGCGGTCGTCATGGCCGACACCCGTCGCCTCAAGGACTGCTTCCCCGCCCTTGACTACTTCGAGAGCTGCGGACTGCCGTACGTCGTCGCGGTCAACCACTTCGACGGCAGCGAGCTGTTCGAACCGCAGGACGTGCGGGAGGCGTTGACGATCCCCGCGCACATACCTGTAATGATCATGGACGCGCGCCGCCGGATCTCGGTGATCGAGACCCTGCTGTCCCTGGTGGGCCACGCGCTGGACGTCACTCCCGAGTAGCCCCCGGCAGCCCACCGGAGCAGTCCCCGAGCAGTCCCCGAGTAGGAGAACAGCCCCGCATGCGGAAGATACTCGTCGTTGGAGCCGGCCAGTCCGGTCTCCAGATCGCCCTCGGACTCCAGTCGCACGGGTACGAGGTCACCCTGATGTCGAACCGGACGGCGGACGAGATCCGCTCCGGCCGGGTCATGTCGACGCAGTGCATGTTCCACACGGCACTGCAGCACGAGCGCGATCTCCAGCTGAACTTCTGGGAGTCCCAGGCCCCGAAGATCGAAGGACTCGGCGTCTCGGTCGCGGCCCCCGGCTCGCACGACCCGGGTCCGACGCAGCGGGTGATCGACTGGGTGGGCAGGCTCGACGGGTACGCCCAGTCGGTGGACCAGCGGGTGAAGATGGCCGGCTGGATGGAGACCTTCGCACAGCGAGGCGGCCAGCTTGTCATCCACGGCGCGGCGGTCTCCGACCTCGACTACTTCTCCCGTACGTACGACCTGGTCCTGGTCTCGGCGGGCAAGGGCGAGCTGGTGTCCATGTTCGGCCGGGACGCCTCCCGTTCGCCGTACTCCGAGCCGCAGCGCGCCCTCGCCGTCTCCTACGTCCACGGCCTCGGCCCCCGCCCCGAGCATCCCGATCACGACGCGGTCCGCTGCAATCTGGTCCCGGGCGTGGGCGAGCTGTTCGTCATGCCGACGCTCACCACCTCCGGCCGCGCCGACATCCTCTTCTGGGAGGGCATACCCGGCGGCCCGCTCGACGTCTTCAACGGCGTCAAGGACCCGGCGGAGCACCTCTCCCTGACCCTGGAACTCATGGAGAAGTTCACGCCCTGGGAGTTCGAGCGGGCCCGGAAGGTCGAACTGACCGACGCGGGCGGCGTGCTGTCCGGCCGCTACGCCCCCACCGTCCGCAACCCCATCGGCCGGCTGCCCGGCGGCGGACTGGTCCTCGGCGTCGCGGACGTCGTCGTCGCCAACGACCCCATCACCGGCCAGGGCTCCAACTCCGCCTCCAAGTGCGCGGCTTCGTACCTCGCGTCGATCCTGGAGAACGGCGAGAAGGAGTTCGACGAGACCTGGATGCAGGCCACGTTCGACCGCTACTGGGACACCGCCCGGCACGTCACCAAGTGGACGAACGCGATGCTCGCCCCGCCGCCGGAGCACATCCTCAACCTGATCGGCGCGGCCGGCCAGCTGCAGCCGGTGGCCGACCGCTTCGCCAACGGGTTCAACGACCCGTCCGACTACGAGAACTTCTTCTACGAGCCCGAGAAGACCGCGGCTTACCTCGCGGAAGTGACCGGCTAGGCGCCCTTGTGGCGCCGGTCCGGACGCACGGCACCCAGGATCGGGAAGGACGCGACCGGCGAGACCTTGACCGTCTCGCCCGTCCGCGGCGCCTGGATCATCATGCCCTCGCCCAGGTACATCGCCACATGCGTGGCCTCCGGGAAGTAGATCACCAGGTCGCCCGGGCGCAGCTTCTTCAGCGGGATCCGCGGCAGCTGCGCCCACTGCTCCTGGCTGGTGCGCGGGATCGGCGTACCGGCCTTCGCCCAGGCCTGGGAGGTCAGGCCCGAGCAGTCGTACGACTTCGGGCCCTCGGCCCCCCACCGGTACGGCTTCCCGAGCTGCCGCACGGCGTAGCCGAGGGCCCGGGCGCCCTTCCGTGACGGACGGCGTTCGCCGCCCAGCACGCCGGACGCCATCAGCTGCCGCTGCGCCGCGGCGGTGCCCTTCTTCTCCAACTCGCCGAGCTCCGCCAGCTGCCCGGGGGTGAGGGAGGCGAGGAGCTCCTCGACGTCCTTCAGACGTGCCTGTACGTCGTCGCGGTCCTTCTTCTGCCGCTCGGCGAGGGCCAGTTGATCGTCGAGGGCCTTGTGCGCCGCACGGTCCAGCTCCCCGGCCTTCTTCTCGCTCGCGGTCAGCCGCCCGACCGCCTCGACCCGCTCCCGCGCCAACTGGCCGATCACATGCCCCTCGTCGAGCGCCTGCTGGGGGTTGCGCGCGAGCAGCAGACGTACGTAGGCGGAGATCTCGGTGCTGCCCTGGTACTGCTGTGTGGCCAGACGTCCCGCGGCGACCCGGCTGTCGTGCAGCGAGCGACGGGCGCCGGCCAGTTCGCGGTCGAGGCGAGCCACTTCCGCGCGCTGTTTCGTCAGCTTCTCCGCGGTGGCGTCGTAGGTCTCGGTGGCCTTCTCGGCCTCCCGGTACAGCCGCTGCAGATCCGTCAGCTGCTGGGCGACGGTACGCCCGCCGGGCTCCGCCCCGGGCACGGCCGCGGCGGGCGGCGGTACCAGGAGAGCGCCGGCGGCCATCGCCACCGAGCAGACCAGGCGCAGTAGCTTTCCTGACACATCATCACCTCCGGTGCGGGGCAGTCCCTCTGCTCCGCACCATCAGGTGTTGACGTCTCCGCGGCCGAAAACGCGCCGTGTGTGCGCTGGTCGGCGCAAGCCCGTCACCCGTCCGTGTCGTCCGGCTTGCGGCCCGGCGTGGCGTCTGGATCGGCGTCCGGCTTGGACCACGGCCACTTCAGCCGGTCGCTCGCCCTTCCCTCGGGGTCGTACTCGTACTTCCAGCCCTGCGGCAGCCCGAGCCGCTTGCTGTGGCCGCGCGGGACGCGCCGGTAGACGAGCACGGTGGGCGGGCCGCCGGCCGCGTCCGGCACGGGGATGCGGTACGTCTTGGGCGGGTGCCCGGTGGGGCCCACCAGGACCGGCAGCACCCGGCCGTCCATCGGCCCGCCCACGAACGGTGTCTCTTCGCTCTTCACGGCACCAGTCTCAGACATCCTCGGCCAGCGCCTGCACCAGCGTGGCGGTCTGCGGGTCCCGGGCCGCGGTCACCGAGAGGACGGCCACGAACTGCTCGACCAGCCAGTCCCGCAGTTCGTCGAGCGGCGGATGCTTGTCCTCGTCGAGCCAGATCAGGGAGGCCGCCTCGACCGCGGTGATCCACATCCGCACGGTCATACGCAGCAGCAGCCCGGGGTCCGGAACGTCCAGATGGCTCAGGATGTGCTCGGCGGCGGCCCGCCGCACTCCGTCCACGATGGCCGTCGTCCGGGACGTCTCCACCACGCTGCCGCCCTGCAGCAGCGCACTGAACCCGGCGTCGTGCTGGTCGACGAACGCGAGATACCGGTCCAGAGCGCGGGCCAGCCGGGGCAGCAGCGGCCCGATGCGCGCCTCGTCGAAGCACTGCTTCAGCTCGTCCGCGGCGGACCGCAGCGCCGCCTCGTACAGCTGCTGCTTCCCGCCGGGGAAGTACCGGTAGACGAGCGGTCGCGAGACCCCGGCCGCCTCGGCCACGTCGTCGAGGGAGACGTCCTCGGGGGCGCGGTGAGCGAAGAGGTTCAGCGCGGCTTCGAGCAGCTGGCTTCGCCGCTCCTCGACGCTGAGGCGACGGTAGGCGGGGGCGGAGGGGGTCATGCCTGGCAGGGTAGTCGGCCGGGTGCAGGTGCGTCGTGGCTGGTCGCGCCCACGCGGCGGAGCCGCATATGTCACAGCCCCGCGCCCCTTCAGGGGCGCGGGGAACTGCGCGAGCAACCCCCACCGGCTCGCACCCTGCACTCAAGCCAGCAGCCCCGAGCTCTTCCAAAGCCGTCGCCCGACACCCCGCAGCACACCGATGTCGTCCAAGAAGTCGGTCAACCTCTTCGCACCGGTCTGCATGACTTCCCTCCGGTGCCCGCTGCCGCGAACCTGCGCCATCGCCTCCCGCTTGTCCAGCCCGACGTTCGTGTACACCTCGGGGTTGACGAAGGCGACCGAGAACACCCGCGCGAACTCACCGGACGTCACCCTGGTGAACTCCTGCGACCACCGCGGCGCCGTCACCATCTGCCGCCGCAGCTCCTCCCGCGCGTACCGCACATGCCGGGCCTCCTCCACGACATGGATCCGCGTGACCCCCCTGATCAGCGGCTGCACCCGCTCGTCCGGGAACGTCAGCCGCTGCATCCAGTCGAGCACCTCCTCCCCGAGGAGGGTGGCCGTGAAGGACCCGGGCGTGGTCGAGATCGTCTTGAACAGCCGCCCCAGGTTCTGGTGCGCCCGGGCCACCGGATACCACGGCGCGTCCCCGCGCGAGATCAGCCGCGCGAACATCTTCGAGTGCCGGCACTCGTCCTCGATCTCGGTCAGCGCGTACCGCACGTGTGCGCTCGTCGCCGCCTTGTCGTAGATGTGCCGTACCAGCAGCTGCATGAGGATCAGCTCGAACCAGATGCCGAGGGAGGCCAGCGCGGCCGCCTCGTGCTGCGACAACAGGATCCGCTGCTCCTCGCCCATCCGCTTCCACAGGGGCGTGTCGTACAGCGAGACCAGCTCCGGCGGCCAGAACCACTTGCCCTCCTCGAAGGGCGCGTCCCAGTCCAGCTCCTTGTCGGGGTCGAAGGAGTGCTTGGCGGAGGAGGCGAGGAGCCGTTCGGCCACCTGTTCGCGGTCCTTGAGCAGCCCGAGCGCGTCGCGCAGACCGTCCAGCGCGTCGGCTTCCGTCAGGGTCGTCATCGTTCTCCCACCTCTGTTACCCGGGGTCACATCCTCCACCGCTTATGAGACTGCTTGTCAGCAAGCTCGTCAATCCCCTGTGCGCGACTTGTTGACCCGGCGTCTACCGCGTGTGAGCCTGCGAAGCATGCCGACTTACGACCTGTACGCCATGGACGCGGGAGACCCCCACTGGCAGGTGCCGGCGACGGGTGCGGCCCGCTTCGCCTGGGAGTACGACGACGGCCGCGACCGCCTGCTCGCCCTGTACCAGAAGGGCAAGGACAAGCAGTGGGACGGCCACAAGCGCATCGACTGGGATCTCGAGGTCGACCCGTACGACCCCCTCGGCACCCCCGACGAGTCCATGTCGCTCTACGGCACCAAGCACTGGGCCAGGATGAGCGACAAGGACAAGGGCGAGCTGCGCAAGCACTACGCCTCCTGGCAGTTCAGCCAGTTCCTGCACGGCGAGCAGGGGGCGATGATCTGCGCCGCCCGGATCGTGGAGTCGGTCCCCGACCTGGACGCCAAGTTCTACTCGGCGACCCAGACCATGGACGAGGCACGGCACGCGGAGATCTACGGCCGCTTCCTGCACGAGAAGATCGGGATGCTCTACCCGATCAACGACAACCTGCAGTCGCTGCTCGGCGACACCCTCCGCGACAGCCGCTGGGACATGCCCTACCTCGGCATGCAGGTCCTCATCGAGGGCCTGGCCCTGGCTGCCTTCGGCATGATCCGAGACACCACCGACAAGCCCCTCCCGAAGCAGATCCTCGCCTACGTCATGCAGGACGAGGCCCGGCACGTGGCCTTCGGGCGGATGGCGCTGCGCGACTACTACAAGCAGCTCACCGACGCCGAACTGCGCGAACGCGAGGAGTTCGTCATCGAGGGCTGCTACCTCATGCGGGACCGGCTGCGCGGGGTCGAGGTCCTGGAGAACTTCGGCATTCCGAGGGCCGAGGCGGAGGAGTACAGCGAACAGTCCGAATTCCTCGCGCTGTTCCGGCAGTTGCTGTTCTCCCGCATCGTCCCCTGCGTCAAGGACATCGGCCTGTGGGGCAAGCGGCTGCAGCAGGCGTACGCCGACATGGGGGTGTTCGAGATGGGCGACTCGAACCTGGACCTGTTGATGGCCCAGGACGAGGAGATCGCGGAACGGCTGGACGCGGAACGGTTCGCCGTGGAGGAGCAGGAACGGGTGGCCGAGGTGACGGACGCGATCGTGGCGGGCGCGGCCGCGGGCGAGAGCTAGACCGAGCACCCCAGGTCGTCCGGCACCTCCAGCGGCACCGGCTCGGCCCCCTGCGCGGGGAACGACGTCCGCAGCGTGAAGGCGTACGGCGTGGGTCCGTTCGCGCGCAGGTGCAGCAGCCGCTGCTCGGCCTCCGCGACGGTCGGCCGGTGGCCCGCCGGGACCCACCACAGGACCACCATCGCCTCCTGCACCCGCTCGAAGAACTCCCGGCGGCGGGCCAGCATCTCGCGGTGGCGGCCCTGGTACATGTACGCGGACAGGGCGTCGCTGTCGCGCCACACCGACATGTTGATGATCAGCCACTCGTCGCCGAAGACGGGTACGTCCGTGGCGTTGCCCGAGTCGCTCTCGAGCCGCCAGACGAAACCGTCCGCCGCGTCCGCGTCGGCGTTCACGGGGTCGAGGTTGTCGACGAAGTCCTTCAACTGCGGGGAGTCCAGAGGGGCTTTGAGGCGTCCGATGTTGACCTGGGCGAGTTGGTACGCGGCATCGGGTGTCGTCATGGACCGAACGATAGGTCGGGAGGGCGGGGTGATCCCAGACCCCGTCTCAGCATGTGAGCAATGTCCGCCTTTCACGGCGCTTCCACGACCTGCGTGAGTTCCTGTGCACCGGCTCCTTACGATGGAGAAACCCGGATCTGACCTGCCCGTCCGTAGTCTCGCGGGGCATGACGGGGAATGCATCGACCACCCTCCGACCGGCCTGGCTCCGCCTGCCCGCGCTGCCCGGCTGGAACTCCATCCGCGGCCGTATGGCCATCGTGCTGGCCGTCCCGACCTGCCTTCTGCTCGCCCTGACCGGGCTGGGCGTGGCGGGCAGGGCCTCCGACTGGTCCGCCGCCCGGGCAACCGAGGCGCACGTCGGCGTGCTGCTGAGGGTGCAGGACGTCGTACGGGAGGTGCAGCGCGAACGCGGGCTCACCAACGGGCTATTGGGCGGCGCCGAGGAGTACCGGGACGACGTGCGCAGGCAGCGGGAGCGGACCGACGCGGCGGAGGAGCGGCTGAGGGCGGCCCTCGCCGACGAGCGCGGGGACCTGCCCGGCGCCGCCGCCAGGGCCCTGGACACCGCCGAGCTTCCCCTCGCCGCGCTCACCTCGACCCGTACCGGCGTGGACGCCGGCACCGCCGACCGCACCGCCACCCTGAACAGCTACACCAAGGCCGTGACCGCCCTGATCGACGCCGAATCGGCCGGGGCGCCGGGCGGTGACGGCCGGATCGCCCAGGGGGTGCAGGCGCTCCAGGCGCTCGCCCGGGCCACCGAGGCCGTCGCCCTCGAACGCGGCTCCCTGAACGGCGTGTTCGCCGCGAAGCACTTCCGTTCCGGGGAGTACCTCGGCTTCACCGAGATCCGCGCCACCCGTGTGGCCGCCCTGGGCCAGTTCCGCCAACTTGCCGACAGGACGCAGGAGTCGGCGCTCGACAAGGCCTTCGCGACGGCCGCCGCCCGCCGGGTCTCCGGGTACGAGAAGCAGGCCGAGGCGGGCGCCGAAGGATCCGCCCTGTCCGTCGCCCCCGGCCGCTGGTGGGCCGACATGACCGCCCTCGTCGACGATCTGCACGGCGTGCAGAAGCAGGTGGGCGACGACGTACGGGCGTAGGCGGCGGCCACCGGCGACTCCGCCACCCGGGAGCTGATCGGCTACGTCTGCCTGGGCGCCCTGATCCTCGCCGTGGCCACCGCCCTCGCCGTCCTCTCCGCCCGCTCCATCACCCGCCCGCTCGGTGCCCTCGCCGACGAGGCGGACGCCGTTGCCGGCGACCGGCTGCCCGCCGCGGTCCGGCGCATCCAGCAGGCCGACCCGGACACCCCGCTGCCCGCGGAGGAGGGCGGCCCCGGGCTCCCGGGCAGCGCACGGGAGATCACCCGGCTCGCCGCCGCCCTGCGCAACGTCGAGCGCACCGCCGTCGGCCTCGCCGCCGAGCAGGCCGTGCTGCGCCGCAACAGCACCGAGTCCCTGGCCAGCCTCGGCCGCCGCAACCAGGCCCTGCTCAACCGCCAGCTCGGCCTGATCACCACCCTGGAGAGCCAGGAACTCGACCCGGACGCCCTCGGGGAGCTGTTCGAACTCGACCACCTCGCCACCCGTATGCGCCGCAACGCCGAGTCGCTGCTGGTGCTGGCCGGCGAGGAGTCCCCGGCCCGCTCCTGGTCCGGCACGATCGCCGTCGCCGACGTGGTGCGCTCGGCCGTCGCGGAGGTCGAACAGTACCGCCGGGTCGCCGCCGTCGACCTCGAACAGTGCCGCATCCGCGGCCATGCCGTCGCCGAACTCTCCCACCTCCTCGCCGAGTTGGTGGAGAACGCCCTCATGTTCAGCCCGCCCCAGCAGCCGGTCGAGATCTACGGCTGGCGGGACGGCACCGAGTACTGCCTCGCCGTCCTCGACCGGGGCATCGGCATGACCCGGGAACGGATGGCACAGGCCAACTCCCTGCTCAGCGGCCGCGGCGGCACACTCCTCACCACCCCCACCCGCTTCCTCGGCCACCACGTCGTCGGCGCCCTCGCAACCCGCCTTGGCGCCCATGTCGAACTGCGCCCCACCCAGGGCACGGGCGTCACGGCCTACGTGGGCCTGCCGGCGAAGCTGGTGCAGGAGCAGTCGTCAGCTGCTGTTGTCGGGTGACGAGTTCAGTACCGCCTGCATCACGTCACGGGCGATCGGTGCGGCCACCCCGCCCCCGGTGATGTCGTCGCGGTCCGCCGACGCGTCCTCCACCACCACAGCCACCGCGACCCTCGGCAGCACCTCGCGCCGGCTCTGCGCCCAGGACACGAACCAGGCGTAGGGCATGCCGGAGTTGCCGATGCCGTGCTGGGCGGTGCCGGTCTTGCCGCCGACGATCGCGCCGGGGATCGCGGCGTTCGTGCCGGTGCCCTCCGTCACGACGTCCTCCATCAGCTCCTTCATGACGTCGGCGGTCTCCGGACGCATCGCCTGGCGCACCGGGCGCGAGCCCGCCGTGGTCATCGTGGCGCCGTTGCCCGTGGTCGTCCGCTCCACCAGATAGGGCGAGCGCACCTGACCGCCGTTCGCCACGGCCGCCGCGACCATCGCCATCTGCAGCGGCGTGGCCCGCGTGTTGTACTGCCCGATCGACGACAGCGCGAGCTGCGCCCGGTCGACGTGGGTGTCGAAGGTGCTCGGCGCCACCGAGAAGGGGATCCGCAGCCGGGGGTCGTTGAAGCCGAAAGCCTTCGCCGCGGCCCCCATGTGCTTCACGCCCACATCCACGCCGAGCTTCGCGAACACCGTGTTGCACGACCACGCGAAGGCCTCCCGCAGCGGGGCGTCCTCGCAGCCGTCGCCCTCGTTCATCAGCATGGTCGTGGTACCCGGCAGCCGGTACGGGTCCGGCGACTCGGTCGGCCGGTCGATGTCCAGGACCACACCGGCGTCCAGCGCGGCCGCCGCGGTGACCACCTTGAACGTCGAACCCGGCGGATACGTCTGCCGCACCGCCCTGTTGAGCATCGGCTTGTCCGGATCGTCGTTCAGCCGGACCCAGGACCGCTCCGTCGCCGCGGCGTTCCCCGACAGCACGGCCGGGTCGTACGACGGACTCGACACCAGCGCCAGCACCCGCCCCGTCGTCGGCTCGATCGCTGCCACGGCACCCCTGCGCCCGTCGAGCCCCGCGTAGGCCGCCCGCTGCGCCGCCCGGTTGAGGGTCGTCACGACGTTGCCGCCTCGGCCCTGGGCGCGCGTGAGGTCACCCACCAGGGGGAACGGCGAGAGCATCGGGTCGGTGCCGGACAGCACCGAGTCCCCGGTGTGCTCCAGCAGCGTGGTGCCGTACACCTGTGAGGCGAAGCCGGTGACGGGCGCGTACAACGGGCCGTCCGTGTACGTCCGTTCGTAGCGGAGCTGCTCGCCGGAGTCCCGGGAGCCGGTGACGCTCTCTCCGTCGACCAGGATGTTGCCGCGCGGCCGCTCGTAACGGGCGATGGTGGCACGGCGGTTGGCGGGATTGTCGTCGAAGGACCTGGCGCTGAAGATCTGGATGCGGACGGCGTTGACGAGGAGCGCGACGAGGAGGAGGGCGCAGAAGAAGGCGGCGTGCCGGATGTGCCTCGCCATCAGGGCGCCACCTCCCCGTTGTACTGACGCCGTGCCGAATGGCTCACCCTGATCAGCAGCGCCACGATCGCCCAGTTGGTGACCAGCGACGAACCGCCCTGCGCGAGGAACGGCATCGCCATGCCGGTCAGCGGGATCAGCCCGGTCACACCACCCGCGATCACGAACACCTGCAGCGCCACGATCGAGGCCAGCCCGACCGCCAGCAGCCGGCCGAACGGGTCGCGCAGAGCGAGGCCGGCCCGGTAGCCGCGCTCCACGAGGAGGCCGTAGAGGAGGAAGAGCGCGGACAGGCCCGCGAGGCCCAGTTCCTCCCCGGCGGTCGCGAGGATGAAGTCGGACTTCGTGGCGAAGCCGATGAGGACCGCATGGCCGAGGCCCAGGCCCGTACCGAGGACGCCGCCCGCCGCGAAGGCGAACAGGGACTGCGCGATCTGGTTGGGGCCCTGTCCCGCCTCGATCGTCGCAAAGGGGTGCAGCCAGTCCTGGACCCGGCTGTTCACATGCGGTTCCAGCCAGCCGACGGCCGCCGCGCCCGCGGCGGCGAGCAGCAGCCCCACGGCGATCCAGCCGATGCGCCCGGTGGCGACGTACAACAGGACCACGAACAGCCCGAAGAACAGCAGCGAGGTGCCGAGATCGCGCTCCAGCACCAGCACACCGACACTCGCCAGCCAGATGGCGAGAATCGGACCGAGCACCCGGCCCGTGGGCAGCTGGACCCTCCGGAACCGCCACACCTGACGCCCGGTGTAGGCGAGCGCACTGCGATTGGCCGCCAGGTACGCGGCGAAGAACACCGCGAGCAGCACCTTCGCGAACTCGCCCGGCTGGATGGAGAATCCGGCGATCCGCACCCAGATCCGGGCGCCGTTCACGGCCGGGAAGAGGATCGGCAGCGCCAGCAGGAAGAGCGCGGCGACGACGAAGACGTACGCGTACCGCTGGAGCACCCGGTAGTCCCGGACCATCAGCACGAGCAGGATGAACAGGGTCACGCCCAGCGTGGACCACACGAGTTGCGCGGGGGCGGCCTGGTCATGGGGGGTCTCCAGGTCGAGCCGGTGGATCAGCACCAGACCGATGCCGTTGAGCAGCACCCCGATGGGCAGCAGCAGCGGGTCGGCGTACGGCGCCCGCATCCGCACCGCCCAGTGGGCGAGCAGCGCGAGCACGCCGAGCCCGGCGCCGTAACCGGCGGCGCCGGGCGGGACGGTGCCGTTCCTGGCGAGGCCCACGGCGCAGTAGCCGTACACACAGAGCAGTACGGCGACGACGATGAGGGCGAGTTCGACGCCACGGCGCCGGGGCAGGCGGGTCACAGGGGCCGGGGTGGCCGGGGTGTCCGCCTGTGCCACGGTGGGTCCGGCGTTGGTCATGTCCGGAACCTACCCAAATAGTCGGTCTTGTGATCTCAGGGCCTCAGCACCAGCGCGGTTCTTCGTGGCCGGTGACGCGGATGAAGCGGGCCGCGCCCCACGCCCAGGTGCCGTCCGGGAGGAGGTACCAGATGTTGTCGCCGTCGACGCGCTGGCCCGGGGTCTTGCAGAAGATGGAGACGACATCGCCCTCGTGGGCCACCCGGATCACCTGGCTGCCGCGGTTCGGCGCACTGCGCAGAAACAGCGTCTCCGCGGTGACCACACCCCGCGCGAGCCGGTCGTGGTGGTGTTCGTCCCCCTGGCCGAAGCCGGGGTCCCCGTCACCGCCGCCCCACTCGTCGTCCGCGAGGGCGGGCGAGACGGCCACGGAACTGACGAGAGCACAGGCGGCGGTGGCGGTGGCCAGGCGTATGAAGGTGGAGCGCAGGGACATGGGGGATACCTCCATGAACGGGGGCGAAGCTGACTATTCGCCACATGCCAGCCACATTAGGAGGAGGGGACTGGGCTCGCCTGTCACGCTGGTCCATAGGAGCGCCCCGACAGGGGCGCGGGGAACTGCGCGACAAGCCCCCACGGGCCCGCGCGCCACCAATGACCCGCAGCCCCGAGCTCTTGGTCAGTCACCCTGGCCGAGCGTCAAAATCGCAACCGCCCCACCATCAACGGCATTGGCGAACTCAAGCCGAGCCCCCAACACCTCCGCCTGCCCGACCGCAATGGTCAACCCAAGCCCGTGCCCCTTGGCACCCCCCTCGGTCCGGAACCGCTGCGGCCCATGCTCAAGGAGATAGTCGGGGTACCCGTCCCCGTGATCCCGTACGGTCACGACCGCCCCGTCCACTGTCAGAGACACCGGAGCCCGCCCGTGCTTGTGCGCATTGGCGACCAGATTCCCCAGCACGCGCTCCAGCCGCCGCCGGTCCGTCTCCACGCGGGCGTCCCGCACGACGACGACCTCCGTGTCGGTCCCCGACGCCCGCACCACCCGCGTGGCCAGCGCCCCCAGTTCCTCCGCGTCCAGCTCCAGCTGCTCCCGCCCGGTGTCCAGCCGGGAGATCTCCAGCAGATCCTCGGTGAGCGTACGCAGCGCGGCCACCCGGTCCCGTACCAGCTCCGTCGGCCGGCTCGGCGGCAGCAGCTCGGCCGCCGCGTGCAGCCCGGTCAGCGGGGTGCGCAGCTCGTGCGCCACGTCGGCGGTGAACCGCTGCTCGCTCAGCAGCTTGCCCTGCAGCGAGGCCGCCATCGAGTCCAGCGCGGCGGCCACGGCGGCCACCTCGTCCTGGGGGTGCGTCGGATCCTTCGTACGGGGGTCGCCGACGCGGGCGTCCAGGTCGCCGGCGCTGATCCGCCGGGCCACCTGCGCCGTGGCGTGCAGCCGCCGTGTCACCCGGGTCACCGCGAACGCGCCCACCAGCAGCGTCACCGTGATCGCCAGGCCCGAGGACCACAGGATCGACTGGTCGAGCGCGGCGATCGTACGGGACTGCTGCGAGTAGTCGACCTCGACGGCAAGCGCCCTGTTCCGGTCCGCGGGACCCGCCGCCCACATCGTGGGACGGCCGTGGTGCTCGGAGACCATCGTGCCGCGGTCCCCGTCCGCCGCCAGTTCCCGCAGCGCCCTCGGCAGCCCCGGGGGATCGACGCCGGCGCCCGGCAGCAGCGAGTCCCCGGCCTCGTACGCCTTCGTCGCGTCCGTCAGCCGCGACAGCGCGAGGTTGCGGGCCTGGCCGACGGTCTGGTTCGTCACCGACACATGCACGAGCACGCCGAGCAGCGCGGCGAGCGCACAGCACATCACCGTGATGAAGACGGCGGCCTTCAGAGCGAGCGTGCCGGTCCACTGGGGGAGCGCGAGCCTCGTCATGGGGTCGCCGAGGGGGAGGCGGAGGGTGATGCGGAGGGGTGCGACAGGCGCTCGCGCTTGCCGATGTGCAGCATCTCGTCGTGGGTGAGCAGCATCACGCGCTGGTTGGGGTCCCAGGTCCACTGGAAGCGGTACTCGTAGTCGACGAGATCGGACGGCGCGTGGATGATCACGGAACGCCCGGCCAGCTCGACACCGCTCACCGCGTCGTTGTTCGACATGACCTGGACCACCCGGCCCGCCTCGACGGTGTAGACGCGCACGGCCGTCTGGTTGCCGGGCAGCAGCCGGAAGCCCAGCGTCATGTCGGCGCGCCCGTCACCGGTGACATCCCGGTAGTACGCCTTGAGCAGCGGGCACTTCGGGTTCGCCGGCCGCTTGCCGCAGTAGGCCATACGGCGGGCCGTGTCGCGGTACGGCGCCTTGGAGCCGGAGTAGTCGGACGGGTGCTGGGACATCTCGGCCCTGACCACGGCCACCGGGTCCACCTTGCGGATGTCGTCGTCCGGGGCCGTGATGCCCTTCATGACTTCGGACTCGCCGTTGTCGTAGTCCCAGGCGGGACTGGCCGCCGGACTCAGGCCGGGCCACAGCTTGTCCGGGCTGGTCGCGGTCGGGGTAGACCCGGCGCCCTGCAGTCCGCCCGCGTCACCGCAGCCCGCCGCCAGCAGGGCGAGGAGGGCTGTGGCGAGGGCTGTGCATGCGGCGCGAGTGCGGAGCACTGTACTCCTGTGGCTGAGAACCATCGGTGACCCGGTACACCCTATTCGTCCGGCGAAACGATTACCTCGCTACTCGGCTACCTGGCGATACGGCTGCTCAGCGACCTGATCACCCGGCTGTTCGGCACCGCACGGCTGCTCGGCACCGCCCTGCTACTCGGCGAGCTCCTCCAGCAGCCGTGCCGTGGACAGCCCTGCCCGCAGATAGTCCACGAACAGTTCGTTGTGCAGCGCCCAGGGGGAGCGGCGGGACCGTATCAGCCGTATCGCGTCCTCGGTGGCGTGCCCCCGGCGGACCAGGGCGTGCGCGATGACCAGCCCCGAGCGGTTGTATCCGTGATAACAGCGGACGAGGACCTTGCGGCCCTCGTCCAGTGCCTCGCCCGCGGCCTGCGCCAGGCGCATCACCCCCGCGAGCTGGGTGCCGTCCAGCGGCCCGTCCGGTATCGCCCACACATGGTGCTCCACACCGGGGTCGGGCCCGTGCCCCGGCAGTCTCAGCAAGGTCTGTACGAGATCGAACTCGCCCCGCACGACAGCGAACTCCAGTTGCCCGGTGCGACCCCTGAACTCGTGCCCGCCCATCCACAGTCCGGGCACTATCTCGCTCCACGGACTGTCCGGAGCCGGTACGTCGGGCTGCTTCCTGCGGGTACGCAATCAGGCCTCCCCAAGCGCCGCTTCCGTGGAGCCCAACTCCTCGTCAAAGGTAGCCGGGTTCTTGCCCGGGGAGCACCCCGCCTGTTCCCATGGTCAAGGGGTGATGGTGCATGACCGGACTGCGTGTCGTACCGTCCTGGCGGCACGGCCAGGAGCGGCTCTACGTATGCCTCACGGACGGGCGGAACGTCGCCTGGTACGACAGGGAGGCCGCCAGGGTCAACCTGCTCAGTGAGGACGAGAGGGAGGACGTGCTGCAGGCTCTGGGCCCCTTCCTCACCGGCCCGGTGACCGTCGGCCCGCCGCCGGTACCGACCCCGGCCGAGCTGGCCCGGCTCTCCCTCCACCCGGACGACGACCTGGCGCCCAACCGCCCCGGCGAGGCGCTGCTGGTCGCCCTGGACCGGGAACCCGGGCCGCCGCACCGGCTGCGTCCGGACCCCCGTCGCCGGGCGCTGGCGGCGGAACAGGCGGTCGGCGAGGCCCTGGACCGCCTCGACGGCGCGGGCTGGCACGCCCTGCACTCGATCCCGCTGCCCGGCGGCGACCGCATCCACCACCTGGCGATCGGCCCGGGCGGCCTGTTCGCCGTCCATACGGTGTACGCCCGTAAGCAGAAGGTGACGGTCGCCGACCCCATGGTCACCCTGGGCCGCCGCGAACCCCACCCGCTGCTGCGCCGCGTCCGCGCGGACGCCGACCGGGCCTCGTACGCCCTGACGGCCGAGGTCCACCCGGTCCTGGCCCTAGCGGAGCCCGCGGACGTCGCTGTCCCGGCCCCGCTGCGCGAGGTCCGCGTCCTGAAGGACACGGAGCTGGAGGGCCTGGCCCGCCTCGGCGGTGTGCTGAAGCCGGCGGACGTGGAGGTGCTGCATGCGATGGCGCGGGACCGGGGGACCTGGACGCGGGTGTGACGGCGGCCGGGCAGTGTTTTGCAGCCTGTCCGGCGCTTGAGGACGAGGCCGTTGTCCTTCAGCCTGTCCGGCGCTTGAGCGCGAGGCCGTCGTTCTTCAGCCCGTCCGGCGCTTGAGGACGAGGCCGTAGTTCTTCAGCCTGTCCGGCGCTTGAGCGCGAGGCCGTCGTTCTTCAGCCCGTCCGGCGTTTGAGGACGAGGCCGTTCAGGCCGAAAGCGGGGGTCTGGGGGCGCAGCCCCCAGGGACGGCTGCCCCCGGGGTCCCCGGACAGCGGACTCAGGGCAGCGGCGCCGCACCGGCAGGGTCGAGCAGCGGGGCGAGCAGATCGCCGTAGTCCTGGAGACGGGGCGCGAGGTCGGGTGCCTGGAAGCTGAGCTGGGCGGGTGACCCGCACTCCTCGACCTCGGTCCAGGTGACGGGCGCGGAGACGGTGGGTTCGGTCCGGGCGCGCAGGGTGTAGGGCGTGGCGGTGGTCTTCCGGGCGGCGTTCTGGCTCCAGTCGACGAAGACCTTCCCGGGCCTGAGGCTCCGGGTCATCCGGTGCAGGGCGAGCCGGGGCATGGCCCGCTCGGCCTCGACGGCGAGCTGCTTGGCGTACTCGCTCACCTGCTCGGACGGGGTGGGCCGTACCGCTGCGAGCAGGTGCAGCCCCTTGGAGCCGGAGGTCTTGGCGAAGGCGCCGATGCCGTCGGCCGCGAGCCGTTCCCGCAGCCAGAGGGCGACCTCACAGCAGTCGACGACGGTCGCGGGCGCCCCTGGATCGAGATCGAAGACGATCCGGTCGGCGACACCGGCGTCCTGGACGACCCACTGCGGCGTATGGAACTCGGTGACGAGATTCGCGGCCCACATCAGGCTCGCCAGGTCCTGTACGAGCACCATTCGCGCCGGCCCCTCCATCCGCGGCACCTCGGCGGTGGTGACCCAGTCGGGCGTACCGGGGGGCACGTTCTTGGCGAAGAACACCTGTCCGCCCGGCCCGTCGGGATAGCGCAGGAAGGAGACGGGCCGGTCGCGGAGGTGGGGGAGCAGGTGGTCTGCGGTGGTGGCGTAGTAGTGCAGCACCTCACCCTTGGTGAACCCGGTCGCGGGATACAGCACCTTCTCGAGGTTGCTGAGCGCGAGCCGTCGCCCCTCCACCTCTGTGATCGGCGTCATACGATGAGAATCTCACGCAAACTGCAATGAAACCGAGTGAATGCTGCAAATAGATCAAAACCGACCGAAAGGGTGCTGCACGTGCGATCCATCTGGAACGGCGCCATCTCGTTCGGCCTGGTCAGCATCCCGATCAAGCTGGTGAACGCCACCGAGAGCCACTCGATCTCCTTCCGCCAGATCCATGTGGAGGACGGCGGCCGCATCCGCTACCGCAAGGTCTGCGAACTGGAGGACAAGGAGGTCAGCGGGGCGGAGATCGGCAAGGGCTACGAGGACGCCGACGGCACGATCATCCCGATCACGGACGAGGACCTGGCCCATCTGCCGCTTCCCACGGCGAAGACGATCGAGATCGTGGCGTTCGTTCCGGCGGACAGCATCGACCCCCTCCAGATGGACGCGGCGTACTACTTGGCGGCGGGCGGCGCCCCGGCGGCGAAGCCGTACACGTTGCTCCGTGAGGCCCTGAAACGAAGCAACAAGGTGGCGATCGCCAAGTTCGCCCTGCGCGGCAGGGAACGGCTGGGCATGCTGCGGGTGGTGGAGGACGCCATCGCCATGCACGGCCTCCTGTGGCCGGACGAGGTCCGTGCCCCCGAGGGGGTGGCCCCTGACGCAAAGGTCAGCATCAACGACAAGGAACTGGACCTGGCGGACGCCCTGATGGACACCCTGGGCGGGATCGAGCTCGACGAACTCCACGACGAGTACCGCGAGGCGCTGGAGGAGGTCGTAGCCGCAAAGGCGGCCGGCGAGGCCCCACCGGAGGCCCCGGAACCGGCGGCGGGCGGCAAGGTCCTGGACCTCATGGCAGCACTGGAAAAGAGCGTGAAGGCCGCCAAGGAGTCGCGCGGCGAGGAGGAACCGGCAGAGGTCAGACGCCTCCCGCCCCGCAAGTCGGCCCGAACGGCCCCGAAACAGGCAGGCGGAAAGAAGTCGACGTCCACGGCCAAGAAGACAACCGCAAAGAAGACGACGGCGTCTGCCTCAGCAAAGAAGACCACGGCGAAGTCGACGCAGGGAACGAAGAAGACGGCAGCAAAAAAGACCCCGGCAAAAAAGACAACACCCCGCAAACGCACGGCCTGACACCGACACCGCTCCACTCCGTCGCGGAGCTCGAATCCTGCTGACGGTGGCGCGGGGCCCGCAGAGTGCGGTGAGGTCTTCAAGAGGCGAGGCTCCTCGGCCTCCCGCCGGCTGTCGCGGCCTCGCCGCTGGCGAGTAGACCGTACGACCTTCGACACTCGGCCCTGTCGACGTGGCTCAATGCGGGCGTCGATCCCACCGAGGTTGCCGAGCGCGCTGGCAACAGTGTTGAGGTCCTGCTGATCCGTTATGCGAAGTGCGTCGACGGACGGCAGGACGTCGCAAACCGGCGCATCGAGGACCTGCTGCGCGAGTACGGCTGACACCACCACATGGTGTTCGAGGCCCCTGGCATCCTGCCCGGGGCCTCGTCGGCTTCGGGCTACCAAGTGTGGCGAGGTTCTAGGTGGCCTGGCCCCGCTCCGCGCCGAGTTGTTCCGCGAGTCTGTTACGTGCCCTTTCGAGTGCGGCGAGCCTCTGCATCCGAGTCTGGTCGAAATTGGGTTCGGCCTCGACGCCGAGTTCGTGTCGCAGTGTGATTCGCAGCAGGTAGACGCCGTCGGACAATGGGCCCCGGAACCATGTCTTGGCCCGCTGAAACGCACTGCTGGGTTCCGGACTGCTCGGCAACTGCTTGACGACGGAGTACCCGAGTCCAAGCGACCTGTTGAGGGCAGAGGCCACCTCCAGGACATCACTCCCCAGCGCCATCTGGGCCTGGGAATATTGCTCGGCCCAGGCCTCCTTAGCAGCGTCGAGTAGTGCCGGGTTGACGCTCTCACCACGTTCGGCGGCTTCAACAGCGTCTCGGGCAGCTACGCGGTAAGCGCGAGCCGTGGTGTTCAGTTGGGCGTAGAGATCCCGCTTGGCTTGTAGCGCCTGTTCGCTGCGCTGCTGCTCCTGTTCGCGGTCAGCCCGCTGGTTCTGCTCCGCTGCTTCGGCCCGGCTGGCACGCTGGCTGAGCATCGCCCCGCCTAAGGTCCCGCCGAGCGTGCCTGCGACGCTGATGAGCGTCACGGCGAGTGTGGTCATGTCCACGAAATCCCCCAACTCGTCCATTCGCCGGCCTACGGGCAGGGGCTGAAGGACAACCCGTCGCCCGTCGTCTGCTCGACTCTAACGAGCCCCTTCACCTGCGGCGACGCTCCAAGATCCCGTCCACGCCTCGTCCACAGACCCCGACATACCGCCGCTCCGGGCGGCACACGCCTGCACATACGCGAAGACCCCGGCCTCAGCGTTTCCGCTGGTGACGGGGTCTTTGGGCACCTCATACAGGGTGCCCCCGGCAGGATTCGAACCTGCGCACACGGCTCCGGAGGCCGTTGCTCTATCCCCTGAGCTACGGGGGCGTGGTCGCTGCGCTGTGTGCGCGGCGACGGGTAGAACACTACCAGTTCATCCGGGGTGTTCATGAACGGGTTTCCGGGGGCGCCCGTCGCCGTGGCGGATGGTGGAGGGGCGTCCCCCGCAAGGGCCGGAAGTGGGGAAAACCCGGACGCGGTGGCCGGTCCGGACCTACTCTCGAGTTGTGCCAGGCGCGTCGGGCCGGGTGCTTGTTGTGGACGACAACAAGGTCATCCGGCAGCTGATCAGGGTCAATCTCGAGCTGGAGGGTTTCGAGGTGGTGACCGCGGCTGACGGTGCCGAGTGTCTGGATGTCGTTCATCAGGTGCGGCCCGATGTCGTGACACTCGATGTCGTGATGCCCCGGCTGGACGGTCTGCGGACCGCCTCCCGGCTTCGTTCCGATCCGCTGACCCGTGACCTTCCCCTCGTCATCGTCAGCGCCTGCACCTCGTACGAGATCGAGACCGGGCTGGATGTGGGGGTCGACGCGTTTCTCGCCAAGCCCTTCGAGCCTGGCGAACTCGTGCGCCTCGTGCAGCAGTTGATCGAGCGGAGGAGGAGTGCGAGGGGCCGGGGAGAGGGCGGTGAGCCCGGGCTCGGGAGTGTTCTCGGGTTCGGCGAGACCGAGCGGGCCGGGCGGGCCGGCGGCTGACCCGGGCGGAGGTCCTCCCGTGCACCCGCCCCGTCCACATCCCGGACCTCTCCCAAACCGGCTCGCCTACCCACCCCCCTCCTCCCATACGCTTGTGCCGTGACCCCCGTCGAGCTCTCCCGTACCGTGCTGCGCGCGGTGCGTCGTGCTGTCGACGAGGGGGAGCTGAACGTGGCCGTGCCGCAACGGGTCGTTGTCGTGCCGCCCGGGCCGGGTGGCTGTGGCGACTACGCCACCAACATCGCCCTGCAGCTCGCCCGGCCCGCCGGGCAGCCACCCCGGCGTGTCGCCGAGATCCTGCAGCAGCACCTCGCCCGCACGGACGGCGTCGCGGACGTCGTCGTCACCGGGCCGGGGTTCCTCAACATCAGCCTGCAGGGGGCAACCGCATCCGCATCCGCGGCCGCGCTCACTCGCGAGATCCTCCGCGAGGGCACGGCATACGGTCACAGCGGCGCCCTCGCCGGAGAAGTCGTCGAACTGCGCATCCCGTACGACGTACGGGCCGAAGTCGTCGCGGACGCCCTCGTGCGCATCATCGGCTCACAGGGCGGCCGCGTCGAGGTCGACCATCGCGAGCCGGTGAACCTCCGGCCCGTCCCGGCCCCGGACGACCCGGCACTCCTCGGCCCCGACGCCGCCCGCTGGGCGCTGCTGCACCCCGCCGCCCACGACCGGCCCCGTATCACGGCCGATCATCTGGTCCAGCGCGAGAGCAACCCTCTCTTCCGTGTCCGTTACGCACACGCCCGCACCCGGGCCCTCAGCCGTAACGCCGCCGACCTGGGCTTCACCCCCGAGCCTGGAGACGTAGAGCACCTACAAGAGGACGTGGCCGCCCTGCTCGCCGTCCTTGCCGACCACCCCCGCGTTCTCGCCCGTGCGGCTGCACAGCGCACGCCCGACAGTCTCGCCCGGCACCTCGTCACCGTCGCCGACGCCGTTCTCGCCGTCCTTCCCGTGGTGCTGCCGCGCGGTGACGAGAAACCCTCGGCCGCCCACCGTGCCCGGCTCGCGCTCGCCGAAGCCGCCGGGGCGGTGCTGGCCGGTGGCCTGTTCCTGCTCGGCATCGACGCACCCCGACACCTCTAGAGAGCCAGCAAAGAAGATGAGCCGTTCCGCACACCCCGCCGGGCCCCGGCACGCCGACGTCCTCCCCGAGGGCCACTACTCGGCCCCGCCCACCGACCTAAACGTCCTCGACCCCAAGGTCTGGTCCCAGACGGTCACCCGCGACGAGGACGGCGTGTCCACCGTCGGCGGTATCGACGTGAAGACCATCGCCGAGCAGTACGGCACCCCCGTCTACGTCCTCGACGAGGCCGACTTCCGGGCCCGGGCGCGGGCCTGGCGCAGCGCCTTCGGGGCCGACGCCGACGTCTTCTACGCCGGAAAGGCGTTCCTGTCGCGTGCCGTCGTGCGGTGGCTGCACGAGGAAGGGCTCAATCTGGATGTGTGCTCCGGGGGTGAGCTTGCCACCGCTCTGTCCGCGGGGATGCCCGCCGAGCGCATCGCCTTCCACGGCAACAACAAGTCCGTCGACGAAATCACCAGGGCCGTCGAGGCCGGTGTCGGGCGGATCGTCCTCGACTCCTTCCAGGAGATCGTGCGCGTCGCCCACATCGCGCAGGAACGCGGCAAGCGGCAGCGCGTGCAGATTCGTATCACCGTGGGTGTGGAGGCGCACACCCACGAGTTCATCGCCACCGCCCACGAGGACCAGAAGTTCGGGATCCCGCTGGCCGGCGGGCAGGCCGCCGAGGCCGTGCGGCGGGCGCTGCAGCTCGACGGGCTGGAGCTCATCGGGATCCACAGCCACATCGGGTCGCAGATCTTCGACATGTCCGGGTTCGAGGTCGCCGCGCACCGGGTCGTCGGGCTGCTCAAGGACATCCGTGACGAGCACGGTGTCGAGCTGCCCGAGATCGACCTCGGGGGCGGGCTCGGGATCGCGTACACGAGCGACGACGATCCCCGCGAGCCGCACGAGATCGCCAAGGCTCTCACCGAGATCGTCACGCGGGAGTGCGAGTCGGCCAGGCTGCGCACCCCTCGCATCTCCGTCGAGCCGGGACGGGCCATCGTCGGTCCGACGGCCTTCACGCTCTACGAGGTCGGCACCATCAAGCCCCTCGACAACCTCCGTACCTACGTCTCCGTCGATGGCGGTATGTCGGACAACATCCGCACCGCGCTCTACGACGCCGAGTACAGCGTCGCGCTCGTGTCGCGCACCTCCGACGCCGAACCCATGCTCGCCCGGGTCGTCGGCAAGCACTGCGAGAGCGGGGACATCGTGGTGAAGGACGCGTTCCTGCCCTCGGACCTGGCACCGGGTGACCTTCTCGCCGTGCCGGCCACGGGTGCGTACTGCCGTTCCATGGCCAGCAACTACAACCACGTGCTCCGCCCGCCCGTCGTCGCCGTGAACGACGGCGAGGCGCGGGTCATCGTCCGCCGCGAGACGGAGGAGGACCTCCTGCGTCTCGACGTCGGATGAGGCGGACAACCGGAAAGACCCCCGGGCGGGTGGAAGATCTCCTGTCTTCCACCCCCGTACAAATGAAATAGATGTCTCACGATCCGGACATTCGATAGAAACTCCAGTCCGGTGAGTGAGACTGGTCCAACCGTGACGGTATGAGGAAACGAGGTCGGATGATGCGTACGCGTCCGCTGAAGGTGGCGCTGCTGGGCTGTGGGGTCGTCGGCTCAGAGGTGGCGCGCATCATGACGACGCACGCCGACGACCTCGCCGCCAGGATCGGGGCGCCCGTCGAGCTGGCGGGCGTGGCCGTGCGCCGGCCCGACCGGGTCCGTGAGGGCATCGACCCGAGCCTCGTCACCACCGATGCCACCGCGCTCGTCAAACGCGGCGACATCGACGTCGTGGTCGAGGTCATCGGCGGCATCGAGCCGGCCCGCTCCCTCATCACCACCGCCTTCGAGCACGGCGCGTCCGTCGTCTCCGCCAACAAGGCGCTGCTCGCCCAGGACGGCGCCGCTCTGCACGCCGCCGCCGAGGAGCACGACAAGGACCTCTACTACGAGGCCGCCGTCGCCGGCGCCATCCCGCTGATCCGCCCGCTGCGCGAGTCCCTCGCCGGCGACAAGGTCAACCGGGTGCTCGGCATCGTGAACGGCACCACCAACTTCATCCTCGACAAGATGGACAGCACCGGGGCGGGGTACCAGGAGGCGCTCGACGAGGCCACGGCGCTCGGTTACGCCGAGGCCGACCCCACCGCCGACGTCGAGGGCTTCGACGCCGCCGCCAAGGCCGCCATCCTCGCCGGTATCGCCTTCCACTCGCGGGTGCGCCTCGACGACGTCTACCGCGAGGGGATGACCGAGGTCACCGCGGCCGACTTCGCCTCTGCCAAGAACATGGGCTGCACCATCAAGCTGCTCGCCATCTGCGAGCGGGCCCAGGACGGTGGGTCGGTCACCGCGCGCGTGCACCCCGCCATGATTCCGCTGAGCCACCCCCTCGCCTCCGTGCGCGGCGCGTACAACGCCGTGTTCGTCGAGTCCGACGCGAGCGGGCAGCTCATGTTCTACGGACCCGGTGCCGGCGGTTCGCCCACCGCGTCCGCCGTGCTCGGCGACCTCGTCGCCGTCTGCCGCAACCGGCTCAGCGGGGCAACGGGGCCCGGCGAGTCGGCGTATGCCGCGCTGCCCGTGTCGGGCATGGGTGACGTCGTCACCCGCTACCACATCAGTCTCGATGTTGCGGACAAACCGGGCGTTCTCGCCCAGGTGGCGACCGTCTTCGCGGAGCACGGTGTGTCGATCGATACGGTTCGCCAGCAAGGCCGGCCAGAGGGGGACGGCGACGCATCGCTCATCGTCGTCACCCACCGCGCGTCCGACGCCTCCCTGTCCGGGACCGTCGAGGCGCTGCGCAAGCTCGACACCGTGCGGGGTGTCGCCAGCATCATGCGGGTTGAAGGAGAGTAACCAGCAATGACCCACCAGTGGCGCGGAATCATCGAGGAGTACCGGGACAGACTGCCGGTATCCGACACCACGCCGGTCGTGACGCTCCGCGAGGGCGGCACGCCCCTCGTGCCCGCGCAGGTGCTCTCCGAGCGCACGGGCTGCGAGGTCCACCTGAAGGTGGAGGGTGCGAACCCCACCGGGTCCTTCAAGGACCGCGGTATGACCATGGCCATCACCAGGGCCAAGGAGGAGGGGGCGAAGGCCGTGATCTGCGCCTCCACCGGCAACACGTCCGCCTCCGCGGCCGCGTACGCCGTGCGGGCCGGCATGGTTTCGGCCGTTCTCGTCCCGCAGGGCAAGATCGCGCTGGGCAAGATGGGCCAGGCGCTCGTGCACGGCGCCAAGATCCTCCAGGTCGACGGCAACTTCGACGACTGCCTCACCCTGGCCCGGGCGCTGAGCGACAACTACCCCGTGGCGCTGGTGAATTCGGTCAACCCGGTGCGCATCGAGGGCCAGAAGACGGCCTCCTTCGAGATCGTCGACATGCTCGGCGACGCCCCGGACATCCACGTCCTCCCGGTCGGCAACGCGGGCAACATCACCGCGTACTGGAAGGGCTACAAGGAGTACGCCGCGGACGGCGTCGCCACGCACACCCCGCGCATGTGGGGCTTCCAGGCCTCCGGCTCCGCCCCGATCGTGCGCGGCGAGATCGTCAAGGACCCCTCGACCATCGCCACCGCCATCCGCATCGGCAACCCTGCCTCCTGGCAGTACGCCCTGGCCGCGCGGGACGAGTCCGGCGGCTTCATCGACGAGGTGACGGACCGTGAGATCCTGCGCGCCTACCGGCTGTTGGCCGCGCAGGAGGGCGTCTTCGTGGAGCCGGCGTCCGCCGCGTCCGTCGCCGGACTGCTGAAGGCCGCCGAGCAGGGCAAGGTCGACCCGGGGCAGAAGATCGTGTGCACGGTCACCGGAAACGGCCTGAAGGACCCCGACTGGGCCGTCGCCGGCGCCCCCCAGCCGGTCACCGTCCCGGTCGACGCGGTGACGGCGGCCGAGCGCCTCGGTCTGGCCTGACGAGGGACCTGACGTCGGGCCTGAGGTCGGACCTGACTTCGGGCCTGACGGGGAACTCCCTCCGAGGGGTGCACGGGGGGCTTACGGCACGCATCGTGCGCCTCCTGTGCGCCCTATGTCGCCACAGAAGCATCCTTCGATAGGCTGTACCGAACCCGCCCGCCGCATATGCCTCCGCCCATGGAGCGTCTGGACGGCGCCGCGCCGTCTCCGCGGCCTGAGGGTCTCCCGTACGTACCCGATGTCGTATCGAATTGTTTCGACCATTCGACCATCACGCAGCTCAAGGAGAGTCATCGAGAGATGGCCGGTCCCGCCTTCCGCGCCGCCGCCGTAAGGGTGCGCGTCCCCGCCACCAGCGCCAACCTCGGCCCGGGCTTCGACGCCTTCGGCCTGTCGCTGGGGCTCTACGACGACGTCGTCGTCAGGGTGGCCGACTCCGGGCTGCACATCGACATCGCGGGGGAGGGCAGCGAGACGCTGCCGCGTGACGAGAAACACCTTCTCGTACGTTCCCTGCGCACCGCCTTCGACCTGCTGGGCGGGCAGCCGCGCGGCCTCGAGATCGTCTGCGCCAACCGCATCCCGCACGGTCGTGGCCTGGGATCTTCCTCGGCCGCCATCTGCGCCGGCATCGTCGCCGCGCGCGCCGTGACCATAGGCGGCGAGTCGAAGCTCGACGACACGGCCCTGCTCGAGCTCGCGACCGAGATCGAGGGCCACCCCGACAACGTGGCGGCCTGTCTGCTCGGCGGTTTCACGCTCTCCTGGATGGAGGCGGGCGCCGCCCGCGCGATCAGGATGGACGCCGCCGATTCCATCGTTCCGGTGGTTTTCGTGCCCGGAAAGCCGGTCCTCACCGAGACCGCGCGCGGCCTGCTCCCGCGCACCGTGCCGCACGTCGACGCCGCCACCAACGCGGGCCGTGCCGCCCTGCTCGTCGAGGCCCTGACCAGGCGCCCCGAGCTGCTGCTGCCCGCCACCGAGGACCGCCTCCACCAGGAGTACCGCGCTCCCGCCATGCCGGAGAGCGCCGCGCTGGTGGAGCGGCTGCGGGCCGACGGAGTCCCGGCGGTCATCTCGGGTGCCGGACCCACCGTGCTGGCGCTGGCCGATGCCGACAGCGCCGACAAGGTCGCCCATCTGGCAGGCGAAGGGTGGGCCGCGAACCGGCTCGAACTCGACGCCCAGGGAGCGAGCGTGCTGCCGCTTGCGTCCTGACACACGGTTGCCGGATTTCGAGAGGGGGAATGTTTGTTGGATCCGGTAGTGTTAATCTCAAGTCTGCACCCGACCCCACCATGGCGAGGTGCTTCGTGTCCCCGTCCGGGACAGACATTCTTCCGGGAGCCTCCCAAGCCGCACTGTGTTCCGTACGACGTACGCGGGCAGTACCTCGTACGCGGGCACTGAGCGACTTGCCGGGCACGCTCCGGAATCGGTGCGACCAAGCCACGTGACACCGACACTCGGTGCCACGGCTTTGGGAAGCGCCATCCCAGATATTGCCTCCGCCACCTTTGGCGGACCACCGCCCCGGCACGGTCCACACAGCAAGGACCGAAGCCGGAAGCACAACCGGTCGCCGAGCCAGACAGGCCGACGTCCGCTCCAGGGAAGGACCCTTCGTGAGCGACACCACCGATCTGATGGGCGCACGTGTCGAGGAGACCGCTGCCGCGCCCGCCACGGACGCCTCCGCGCCTGCCACCGGTGCAGGCTCCCGGCGGCGCCGCGGTACCGGCCTCGAGGGCATGGTGCTGGCCGAGCTGCAGCAGGTCGCATCCGGCCTCGGTATCAGGGGCACCGCGCGCATGCGCAAGAGCCAGCTGATCGAGGTCATCAAGGAGGCGCAGGCGGGAGGCGGTGCCGCTCCGGCCAAGGCCGATGCCGCCGCCGAGACCAAGCCCAAGCGCCGCGCCACCTCCAAGGCCCGTACGGGCGAGGACGCCGCTCCCGCCGCCGAGAAGAAGGCGGCCGCCTCGGCCGAGAAGGCCGTGGCCCAGCAGCAGATCGAGATCCCCGGCCAGCCGGCCAGCGAGGACGCTCCCGTCGAGCGCCGTCGTCGTCGCGCCACCGCCGAGGCGGGCAGCCCCGAGACGGTCGCCGCCGAGGCCAAGAGCGAGCCGAAGGCCGAGACGCCCGCCCCGCAGGCGCAGGGCGACGCCGGTGACGGCGAGGGCCGCCAGGGCCGCCGTGACCGCCGGGACCGCGACCGCGGCGGCCGGGACCGCGGTGGCCGCGGCAACAAGGGCGACGAGCAGCAGGGCGGCCAGGGCGGTGGCCAGCAGCGCCAGGACCGTCAGGACCGGGGAGACCGCCAGCAGGGCGGCGCCCGTCAGGACCGCCAGCAGCGCGACAACGGCCCGCAGGACGACGACGACTTCGACGGCGGCCGCCGCGGCCGTCGGGGCCGTTACCGGGACCGTCGTGGCCGTCGTGGCCGTGACGAGATGGGTGGCGCCGAGCCGCAGCTCAACGAGGACGACGTCCTGATCCCGGTCGCGGGCATCCTGGACATCCTCGACAACTACGCCTTCATCCGTACGTCGGGCTACCTGCCGGGTCCCAACGACGTGTACGTCTCCCTCGCCCAGGTCCGCAAGAACGGCCTGCGCAAGGGTGACCACGTCACCGGCGCGGTCCGTCAGCCCAAGGAAGGCGAGCGGCGCGAGAAGTTCAACGCGCTGGTGCGTCTCGACTCCGTCAACGGCATGGCGCCCGAACACGGCCGTGGCCGCCCGGAGTTCAACAAGCTCACCCCGCTGTACCCGCAGGACCGGCTGCGCCTGGAGACCGACCCGGGTGTGCTGACGACCCGCATCATCGACCTCGTCGCGCCGATCGGCAAGGGCCAGCGCGGTCTGATCGTGGCCCCGCCGAAGACCGGCAAGACCATGATCATGCAGGCGATCGCCAACGCGATCACGCACAACAACCCCGAGTGCCACCTGATGGTCGTCCTGGTCGACGAGCGTCCGGAAGAGGTCACCGACATGCAGCGGTCGGTCAAGGGCGAGGTCATCTCCTCGACCTTCGACCGCCCGGCCGAGGACCACACCACGGTCGCCGAACTCGCCATCGAGCGGGCGAAGCGGCTGGTGGAGCTCGGGCACGACGTGGTCGTCCTGCTGGACTCCATCACGCGTCTGGGCCGTGCCTACAACCTGGCCGCGCCCGCCTCCGGCCGCATCCTGTCCGGTGGTGTCGACTCGACCGCGCTGTACCCGCCGAAGCGCTTCTTCGGTGCGGCGCGGAACATCGAGGACGGTGGCTCGCTCACCATCCTGGCGACCGCTCTCGTCGACACCGGGTCCCGCATGGACGAGGTCATCTTCGAGGAGTTCAAGGGCACGGGTAACGCCGAGCTCAAGCTCGACCGGAAGCTTGCGGACAAGAGGATCTTCCCGGCGGTGGACGTCGACGCGTCCGGTACGCGTAAGGAAGAGATCCTGCTCGGCAGCGACGAGCTGGCCATCGTCTGGAAGCTGCGGCGGGTGCTGCACGCGCTGGACCAGCAGCAGGCGATCGAGCTGCTGCTGGACAAGATGAAGCAGACGAAGTCGAACGCGGAGTTCTTGCTGCAGATTCAGAAGACGACGCCCATGCCCGGCAACGGCGACTGAGACACCGCCCTCCGGCACCTGGCAAAAGGCCGTTCATCGTCACATCAGTGACGATGAACGGCCTTTTGGCGCTGAGTGGGATGGGGCGCACCAGGCGCCCCATCCATCACTTGTCTCACTGGGGGACTTTCTTGTCCACATCCCTGTCCGGCAGCGGCCGTCACAGACGCCGGATACGCCTTGCCCTGCCGGTCGCCGCGACCGGCCTCGTCGCGGCCGTCGCCGCCGCGCTGCTGACGTCGTCCGCGAACGCCGCGCCGTCCGCGACACCTCATGCGAAGCCGGCCATGACCTCGCCGTCGCACTCCGAGCTGGAGCGGCGCGTCTCCGGGGCCCTCGCCACCGACGCCGCCATGGGCAAGAAGACGACGAAGTCGTCGAAGACCACCAGCGGCACCTCCAGCGGCCCCAGCGGCAGCACGAGCGCCGGCACCAGTGGCTCCACCATCAGCCCGATGGTCATCGGCGGCACCGACACCGCCATCACCTCGGCGCCGTTCATGGCCCAGCTCTGGTACTACGACGACAAGGGCACCACCGACACGAGCGACGACGTCAGCTTCTTCTGCGGCGGCACCGTCGTCTCACCGACGAAGATCCTCACCGCCTCGCACTGCGTCAAGGGCTTCAACTGGCACGCCTACGGTGCGGTCATCACCGGCACGGACCAGTTGCCGACCACCAACAGCGACGGCAGCACAGACCTGCACGGCGGCACGGTCTCCGGCGTCTGGCGGCAGTGGAACCACCCGTCGTTCACCACGACGACCCACGGCGCCCCCGACAACGACATCGCCGTGCTCACGCTGCCGAACGCCGTCAAGGCGACGCCGGTCCGCATGACGACGTCGACCGACACCGCCTCGTACGCGGGCGGCACCGTCGCCACGCTCTACGGCTGGGGCCGTACCAGCTCCACCAGCAACGACATCGCGCAGACCCTGCAGTCGGCCCAGTTGACCATCCACGCCGACAGCACCTGCACCACCGCCTACGGCTCGGACTACGTCGCGGGCCACATGGTGTGCGCCGGCACGCAGAGCGGCAGCGACACCGGCACCAAGGCGTCCTGCAACGGCGACTCCGGTGGCCCCCTGATCGTCAACAACCGGATCGTGGGCGTCGTCTCCTGGGGAGTCGACAACTGCGTGGCGAAGGGCGACTACAGCGTCTTCACCAAGGTCCGCAGCTATGTCGGCGCCGCCTACCCGCGCATCGACGACACGAACCTGAGCGGCGACTCCAAGGCCGACCTGTTCCTGCGCAACTCCTCCACCAAGACCGGCTACGAGCTGGACTCCAAGGGCACCTCGCTGGCCTCCCGGATCTCCTGGGGCTCCTTCAGCGCCTACAACGTGATCCTGCAGAGCGACCTCAACCGGGACGGCTACCAGGACTTCATCCTGCGCTCCGGCTCCACCGGCGCGGTCTACTGGGAGCACTACGTGCCCGCCAGCAGCTCCTGGACCAAGACGCAGATCTTCAGCAACTGGTCCACCCGCACCCGCATCGTCGCCCCCGGTGACGTCACCGGCGACTACAAGCCCGACCTGCTCTCGGTCGACTCCGGCGGCACCCTGTGGATCTACCCGGGCAAGGGTGACGGCACCTTCGGTACGCCGGTGAAGGTCGGCACCGGCTGGAACCAGTACAACGCCCTGCTCGGCCACGGCGACTTCAACGGCGACGGCAAGGCCGACCTGATCGCGCGTCAGAAGAGCACCGGTTACATCTACCTGTACCGCGGCACCGGCACGGCCGGCTCCGGGGCGTTCTCCAGCCGGATCCAGGTCCGCACCTGGAGCACCACCACGTACAACACGCTTGACGGCGTGGGCGATGTGACCGGGGACGGCAAGGCCGACTTCCTGGCCCGCACGCCCGGCGGCACGCTCTACCTCTACCCGGGCACCGGCCAGGCCTCGAGTGGGATCTTTGCCACAAGAATCTCACTTGGTACCGGTTTCCAGCAGTACGACATCCTCGGCTGAAACCGCAGGTGAGCGGGTTACGCCCGGACATCTCCGTGACGCTCTGTGTCCGTCCTTCCACGGGTCGGGCACAGAGCGTTGTGCAACCCTTTCTCGAGTTTCTCCGTCTGACCCGACGGAGTGACGATGGTGCGGTACGACGCGTATCCGTGACCGACAGGCCTGTCCCTGAAAGCAGGGGGTATCCGACCGGACGAGAACGAGGAGCACATGTCCGCCGAGAGCACGCCGGAACCCGGCATACCGGGAGAGTCCGGCACCAACGGCACGCGCGGCCGGGCCAAGGGCCGTCGCCGCAAGCCCCGCAGCACGCGCCGCAGAGGCCTGCTGATCGCGGCGTGGACCGCCGCGGGCATCGTCGTGCTGGGCGGCACCGGAGCCGGTTACCTGTACTTCAAGCTCAACGGCAACATCAAGAGCGTCGACATCGACTCGGCCCTGGGCACGGACCGGCCGACGAAGGTCGACAACGGCTCCGAGAACATCCTGGTCCTCGGTTCGGACAGCCGCTCGGGCAGCAACAAGAAGCTCGGCGGCGGCACCGACGACGGCAGCGCCCGCTCCGACACGGCGATGATCGTGCACGTCTACAAGGGCCACAAGAAGGCCAGTGTGGTCTCCATGCCCCGCGACACCCTCATCGACCGTCCCGAGTGCACCGACACCCACGGCAGGACACATCCCGCCGAGACCGGCGCCATGTTCAACACCGCGTACTCCACCGGCGGCGCCGCCTGCGCCGTGAAGACCGTGGAGTCGATCACCGGGCTGCGCATGGACCACTACCTCGAGGTCGACTTCAGCGGATTCGAGAGGCTCATCGACGAGCTCGGCGGCGTCCCGGTCACCACGACCAAGGACATCAAGGACTCCCAGAGCCATCTCAACCTCAAGGCCGGCACGCACACGCTCGACGGCGAGCAGGCCCTCGGCCTGGTCCGCACCCGGCACGGCGTCGGCGACGGCTCCGACCTCGGCCGCATCCAGCTCCAGCAGGCCTTCATCAAGGCCCTGGTCGAGCAGGTCAAGCACGTCGGCATCTTCACCAGCCCGAAGAAGCTCTACGACCTCGCCGACACCGCCACCAAGGCCGTGACGACCGACTCCGACCTGGGCGCGGTCAACTCCCTGATGTCCTTCGCCAACGGCCTGAAGAGCATCAGCTCCAGCAACATGCACATGATCACGATGCCGGTCCAGTACGACCCTTCGAACCCCAACCGGGTCATCGTCGAGAAGACGAAGGCCCAGCAGGTGTGGGACGCTCTCAAGAACGACCGCACGATCCCGAAGTCGGCGACTGAAGGAACGGCAAGCGGCGAAGCAAAGGGTGTGGTGAGCGCCCCCTAGGGGGCGGGGCCGTGTCGATGTGCGGCTCCGCCGCGTGGGCGCGACCAACCCCCACCGGCCCGCAGGGAATAGATCGCCCGAGCCCCCGGTTTTGGGGGATGGCCCCAGTCCTGGCAGACTGGTACGTCGGCCCCGGTTCACGCGCCCGCACCCCGCGGAAGCGACCCGGCGCCCTCCCGAAACTAGGAGACACCTTGAAGCGCGACATCCACCCCGAGTACGTCGAGACGCAGGTCAGCTGCACCTGTGGCGCGTCGTTCACCACCCGCAGCACGATCTCCAGCGGCACCATCCGCGCCGAGGTCTGCTCCGAGTGCCACCCGTTCTACACGGGCAAGCAGAAGATCCTCGACACCGGTGGCCGTGTGGCCCGCTTCGAGGCCCGCTTCGGCAAGGCTGCGGCCGGCTCCAAGAAGTAGCTGGCTCCCATTCGCCGGTCCACGGCCGCGCCCTTCACAGGCGCGCCGGGACCGGCGTTTTTGGTCGCCCGCCTTCCCCCTTTTCCACGCAGTACAGGAGCCCAAGATGTTCGAGGCCGTCGAGGAACTCGTCCGTGAGCACGCCGACCTGGAGAAGAAGCTCGCCGACCCGTCGGTCCACGCCGACCAGGCCAACGCGCGCAAGCTGAACAAGCGCTACGCCGAGCTCACCCCGATCGTCGCCACGTACCGCTCCTGGAAGCAGACCGGCGACGACATCGAGACGGCGAAGGAATACGCCGCCGACGACCCCGACTTCGCGGCCGAGGCCAAGGAGCTGGAGAAGCAGCGCGAGGAACTCACCGAGAAGCTGCGCCTGCTGCTCGTGCCCCGGGACCCGTCCGACGACAAGGACGTGATCCTCGAGATCAAGGCCGGCGCCGGCGGCGACGAGTCCGCGCTCTTCGCCGGGGACCTGCTGCGCATGTACCTGCGGTACGCCGAGCGGGTCGGCTGGAAGACCGAGATCATCGACGCCACCGAGTCGGAGCTCGGCGGCTACAAGGACGTCCAGGTCGCCGTGAAGACCAAGGGCGGCCAGGGCGCCACCGAGCCCGGGCAGGGCGTCTGGGCCCGGCTGAAGTACGAGGGCGGCGTGCACCGCGTGCAGCGCGTGCCGGCCACCGAGTCCCAGGGCCGTATCCACACCTCCGCGGCCGGTGTCCTCGTCACGCCCGAGGCCGAGGAGGTCGACGTCGAGATCAACCCGAACGACCTCCGCATCGACGTCTACCGCTCCTCCGGACCCGGCGGCCAGTCCGTCAACACCACCGACTCCGCGGTGCGCATCACGCACATTCCGACCGGAGTCGTCGCCTCCTGCCAGAACGAGAAGAGCCAGCTGCAGAACAAGGAGCAGGCGATGCGTATCCTGCGCTCCAGGCTGCTCGCAGCGGCGCAGGAGGAGGCGGAGAAGGAAGCCGCCGACGCCCGCCGCAGCCAGGTCCGCACCGTCGACCGCTCCGAGAAGATCCGCACGTACAACTTCCCGGAGAATCGCATCTCGGACCACCGCGTGGGCTTCAAGGCCTACAACCTGGACCAGGTCCTGGACGGCGAACTCGACGCGGTGATCCAGGCCTGCGTCGACGCTGACTCGGCGGCCAAGCTGGCGGCTGCCTAAAGGCACCTGCGCACGACCCAGTACGACACGGAGGAATGCGTGAACCTGCTGCTCGCAGAGGTGGCACAGGCCACCCAGCGGCTGGCCGACGCCGGCGTGCCCTCGCCGCGCACCGACGCGGAGGAGCTCGCCGCGTTCGTGCACGGCGTGAAGCGCAGCCAACTGCACTCCGTGAAGGACTCGGACTTCGACGCCCGCTACTGGGAGGTCATCGCCCGGCGCGAACAGCGCGAGCCGCTGCAGCACATCACCGGCCGTGCCTACTTCCGGTACCTCGAACTCCAGGTGGGCCCGGGCGTGTTCGTGCCGCGGCCCGAGACCGAGTCCGTGGTCGGCTGGGCCATAGACGCCGTACGCGCCATGGACGTCGTGGAACCCTGCATCGTCGATCTGTGCACCGGCTCCGGCGCCATCGCGCTCGCACTCGCCCAGGAGGTCCCGCGCTCGCGCGTGCACGCCGTGGAGCTGTCCGAGGAAGCCCTCCAGTGGACCCGCAAGAACGTCGAGGGTTCACGCGTCGACCTGCGCCAGGGCAACGCCCTCGACGCCTTCCCCGACCTCGACGGCCAGGTCGACCTGGTGATCTCCAACCCGCCGTACATCCCGCTGACCGAATGGGAGTACGTCGCTCCCGAGGCGCGGGACTACGATCCCGAACTCGCCCTGTTCTCGGGGGAGGACGGCCTCGATCTCATCCGCGGTCTGGAACGGACCGCACACCGGCTCCTGCGCCCGGGCGGTGTCGTCGTCATCGAGCACGCCGACACCCAGGGCGGCCAGGTGCCGTGGATCTTCACCGAGGAGCGGGGCTGGGCCGACGCGGCCGACCACCCGGACCTCAACAACCGCCCCCGGTTCGCGACGGCCCGCAAGGCACTGCCGTGACCACCCCGACGACCCACTTCCCGATGTACGTGTACGAGGAGGCCCGCTAGATGGCTCGGCGATACGACACCAACGACGCGACGGACCGCACGACCGGTCTGCGCGAAGCCGCGTCCGCCGTCCGCCGTGGCGAGCTCGTGGTCCTCCCGACCGACACGGTGTACGGCATCGGCGCCGACGCGTTCTCCTCGGAGGCGGTCGCCGACCTGCTGGAGGCCAAGGGCCGGGGCCGCAACATGCCCACCCCCGTGCTGATCGGGTCCCCGAACACGCTCCACGGTCTCGTCACCGACTTCTCCGAGCTGGCCTGGGAGCTCGTCGACGCCTTCTGGCCCGGCGCGCTCACCCTCGTCGCCAAGCACCAGCCGTCCCTGCAGTGGGACCTGGGGGACACCCGGGGCACGGTCGCCATCCGGATGCCGCTGCACCCGGTCGCCATCGAGCTGCTGACCGAGGTCGGCCCCATGGCCGTGTCCTCGGCGAACCTGACCGGCCACCCCGCCCCCGAGGACTGCGACGCCGCGCAGGAGATGCTCGGCGACTCGGTCTCCGTGTACCTCGACGGCGGGCCGACGCCCGGCAACGTCCCGTCCTCCATCGTCGACGTCACCCGCCCGGTGCCGGTGCTGCTGCGTGAGGGCGCGATCTCGCCGGACGAGCTGCGGAAGGTCGTACCCGACCTCGAGGTGGCGAATTGACGGCCCCTGACGCGGGGCGTGGCATAGGCAACGGGGTAGAGACGGGGAACCTGTTCGAACAGGGCGTCCCCTTGACCACCTTCCGCATCCTCCACGTCAGCACCGGCAACGTGTGCCGCTCGCCGATCACCGAGCGGCTTACCCGCCATGCCCTGGCGGACCGGCTCGGCGACCCGCTGTGGGGCGGGCTGATCGTGGAGAGCGCGGGCACCTGGGGCCACGAGGGGGCGCCCATGGAGGCCAACGCCGAGGCGGTCCTCGCGGACTTCGGTGCGGACGCCTCCGGGTTCATGGGCCGCGAACTCCTCGACGAGCACGTCATCATGGCCGACCTCGTCCTGACGGCGACCCGCGACCACCGCGCCCAGGTCATCTCCATGGGCCACTCGGCGGGCCTGCGCACCTTCACCCTGAAGGAGTTCACCCGCCTGGTGCGGGCGATAGACCCGGCGACCCTGCCGCCCCTGGAGGACGGCGTGGTGGCACGCGCGCGTGCGCTGGTGCGGGCTGCGGCGGCTCTACGCGGGTGGCTCCTGGCCCCGACCGCCGAGGCGGACGAGGTGTACGACCCGTATGGTGCCCCGCTGACCTTCTTCCGGTCCATCGGGGAGGAGATACACCAGGCGCTGGATCCGGTCGTCACAGCGCTCACCGGGGTACCCGCGAAGGCGTAACAACCGAGCACCTCACCGGTACCGGGCCTACATTGGTCGTACGTCACCGTCGACGCCCCCGGAGCCCATCATGCCGGTCACTCACACCCTCGAGGCCGATGTCCTGCGTCGGCAGGACCCCGAGCTGGCCGAGATCCTGCTCGGTGAGCGCGACCGGCAGTCGACGACACTGCAGCTCATCGCCGCCGAGAACTTCTCCTCGCCCGCGGTGCTGGCCGCGCTGGGTTCGCCGCTGGCCAACAAGTACGCCGAGGGGTACCCGGGCGCCCGCCACCACGGCGGCTGCGAGATCGTCGACGTCGCCGAGCGCCTCGCCGTGGACCGCGCGAAGGCCCTCTTCGGCTCCGAGCACGCCAACGTGCAGTCCCACTCCGGGTCTTCGGCCGTCCTCGCCGCGTATGCGGCCCTCCTGCGGCCCGGCGACACCGTCCTCGCCCTCGGCCTCCCGTACGGCGGCCACCTCACCCACGGCTCGCCCGCCAACTTCTCCGGCCGCTGGTTCGACTTCGTCGGCTACGGCGTCGACGCCGAGACCGGGCTCATCGACTACGACCAGGTGCGCACCCTCGCCCGTACGCACCGGCCCAAGGCGATCGTGTGCGGTTCCATCGCCTACCCCCGGCACATCGACTACGCCCTCTTCCGCGAGATCGCCGACGAGATCGGGGCGTATCTCATCGCCGACGCCGCCCATCCCATCGGGCTCGTCGCCGGGGGAGCGGCGCCGAGCCCGGTGCCGTACGCCGACGTGGTCTGCGCGACCACGCACAAGGTGCTGCGCGGGCCGCGCGGCGGGATGATCCTGTGCGGCGGCGAGCTCGCCGAGCGGGTCGACCGGGCCGTCTTCCCCTTCACCCAGGGCGGCGCGCAGATGCACACCATCGCCGCCAAGGCCGTCGCGTTCGGCGAGGCGGCAACCCCGGCGTTCAGGTTGTACGCCCATCAGGTGGTCGCCAACGCCCGGGTGCTGGCGGCTCGGCTGGCCGCCGAGGGCCTGGTCGTCACCACCGGCGGCACGGACACCCATCTGATCACCGCCGACCCGGCGCCCCTCGGCGTCGACGGACGCACCGCGCGCGGCCGCCTCGCCGCGGCCGGAATGGTGCTGGACTGCTGTGCGCTGCCGCACGGGGACGCCCGAGGCCTGCGGCTCGGCACGGCGGCCGTGACCACGCAGGGGATGGGAGAGGAGGAAATGGCATCGATCGCCGCCCTGCTGGCGGCTGTGCTGCGGGGCGGGACCGAGAGCCAGAAGGCGCGTGATCAGGTGCGCGAGCTCACCGGTAGATTTCAGCCGTACACCGGCTGAGCGGGGGTAGACGCACCTGCGTACCACTGGGTGCAGCCTGCGTGCACAGGCACGCGTGCAACCATCGTCGCTACCCGGCAGTCCCCATTCATATGCGTGCGTCGCTAGGGTGTGGGGCTGAGATGGCCAGCGAGACCTGTGGGGAAGCCTGTGCGTGAATACCTGCTGACGCTCTGCATCACGGCCGCGGTGACGTATCTGCTGACAGGGCCGGTACGTAAGTTCGCGATCGTGGCCGGAGCAATGCCGGAGATCAGGGCCCGTGACGTGCACCGGGAGCCCACTCCGCGCCTCGGCGGGATCGCCATGTTCTTCGGGCTGTGCGCGGGGCTGCTGGTCGCGGACCATCTCACCAACCTCAACGAGGTCTTCGAGAAGTCCAACGAACCGCGGGCGCTGCTCTCCGGAGCGGCGCTCATCTGGCTCATCGGCGTGCTGGACGACAAGTTCGAGATCGACGCCCTGATCAAGCTGGGCGGCCAGATGATCGCCGCCGGCGTGATGGTCATGCAGGGTCTGACGATCCTGTGGCTGCCGGTCCCCGGCGCCGGCACCGTCGCGCTGACCCAGTGGCAGGGCACCCTGCTGACGGTGGCGCTGGTCGTCATCACCATCAACGCGGTCAACTTCGTGGACGGCCTGGACGGCCTCGCCTCCGGCATGGTGTGCATCGCCGCCGCCGCGTTCTTCATGTACGCCTACCGCATCTGGTACTCGTACGGCATCGAGGCCGCCGCCCCCGCGACGCTGTTCGCGGCCATCCTGATGGGCATGTGCGTGGGCTTCCTGCCGCACAACATGCACCCGGCGCGCATCTTCATGGGCGACTCGGGTTCGATGCTGATCGGGCTGGTGCTGGCCGCCGGCGCGATCTCGATCACAGGCCAGGTCGACCCGGACGCCATGAAGCTGTTCGCCGGGTCCGAGCGCAACACCGTGCACCAGATGGTGCCCGTCTACATCCCGCTGCTGCTGCCGCTCACGATCATCGCGATCCCCGCCGCCGACCTGGTGCTGGCCATCGTGCGCCGCACCTGGCGCGGCCAGTCGCCGTTCGCCGCGGACCGCGGGCATCTGCACCACCGGCTGCTGGAGATCGGGCACTCGCACAGCAGGGCCGTCCTGATCATGTACTTCTGGTCGGCGCTGATCGCCTTCGGTGCCCTCGCCTACTCGGTCAACTCGGCCTCCATGTGGATCGTGCTGGGCATCGTGTTCCTCTGCGCCATCGGCCTGCTGCTCCTGCTGCTGCCGCGCTTCACGCCGCGCGCCCCGCGCTGGGCCGAGCACTTCGTGCCGCCGCGCTACCGCCGCCGCAGGGCCGTCGCCGAAACCGCGTCGACCCCCGCGCACCCGGCCGCAGTCGAAGAGGAGCAGCTCCCTCCGGTCGCGGCCGGTGTGGCGGGGGTGAACGGTGCGACCGCTCTGGGCGCCCGTCCGCGCTTCCTGGACCGCCGCAAGGCCGGTACTTCGCGTTGACTCGGCAAGGTAAGAATCTGACTAGAGCATTGCCAACTCGTGGGGGAGCAAAGCCCCCCAATATCAGACAAGCCGGTTCGGTTTCTGCACAGACGCGCACTGTCACTCTCATGTGTGACAGCAAGCACACCTACTAGGTAAAGACCGCATCAAATAGTTTGTGATACGGTTCACGAGAACCCCGGAGAGAGCTGAAGGGCCGTAGTGCGACGGTCCATTGGCCGTGAGTTCCCCTCTCGATCCGGGACTACGCTCGTCCATGACGACACCTGCCCCCCTGTGAAAGCGGAGTTGCCGCCATGCCGTCCAATGACGCCCGGAACCTCTTGCAGACCGCTGTGCCCACAGCGGCTGTCGGCGCGATTGCCGTCGCCGTCAGCGCTGCGGTCGCCGGCGGCAAGGGTGCGCTCGGCGCGGCGGTCGGCACACTGCTCGCGATCCTGTTCATGGGAATCGGTCTGTACGTCCTGCAGTGGACGGCAAAAACGCTCCCGCAGTTGTTCCAGGCCATGGGGCTGATGCTGTACGTCGCTCAGCTCCTGCTGCTCCTGATCTTCGTGGCCGTCTTCAAGGACACCACCCTCTTCAATGCGAAGACGTTCGCCGTCTCGCTCGTCGTCGCGACTGTCGTGTGGATGGCTGCGCAGGCTCGTGCGCATATGAAAGCCAAGCTTTTCTACATCGACCCCGACTCCGAGAAGAGTGGAAAGTCCGAGAAGACAGGGTCGTCGTCGTGAGGGATAGGGGCGGGATAAAGGCTTGTGAGATCTCCTGCTATCGTCCGGTGCCAACTGCGGCATCGCGGGCGCGGGCATCTGAGCTGACGCCTGATCGATCGCGAGGCTTGATGCCCCCCAGCCGCCCTCACATCCGTAACACCAGTCCAGTGCCGACCCGCGGCTGCGCGCCGCGCCGACACAACGAGGTTGCCGTACCCATGCGTCACGCCGAAGGAGCCCGCGGTGAGTGCTGACCAGACCCAGCTCGCCTTTGACTGGAGTTGTCGGATCATGTCCGACAACGGGTGTGGCTTCCCGGCCCCGGGCCTGCAGTCCTTCCTGTTCAAGCCGATGGCCACGGTCGGCGGGTTCGAGTTCAACAAGGTGATGCTGCTCGCGCTCATCACCACGCTGCTCGTCGTCAGCTTCTTCTGGGCGGCCTTCGGCAAGGCGAAGGTGGTCCCGGGCAAGCTGCAGATGGTCGGCGAGGCCGGTTACGACTTCGTGCGCCGCGGCATCGTCTACGAGACGCTCGGAAAGCGCGAGGGCGAGAAGTACGTCCCGCTCATGGTCTCGCTGTTCTTCTTCATCTGGATCATGAACGTCTGGTCCGTGGTCCCGCTGGCGCAGTTCCCCGTCTCGTCGATCATCGCCTACCCGGCGGTGCTGGCCGCGGTCGTCTACGTCACCTGGGTCTCCCTGACCTTCAAGAAGCACGGATTCGTCGGGTTCTTCAAGAACGTCACGGGCTACGACAAGTCGCTCGGCGCCGTGCTGCCGCTCGTGATGGTCATCGAGTTCTTCTCGAACCTGCTGGTCCGCCCGTTCACGCACGCGGTGCGACTCTTCGCCAACATGTTCGCCGGCCACCTGATGCTGGTGATGTTCACCGTCGCCTCCTGGTACCTGCTGAACGGCGCGATGGTCCCGGCGGCCGGTGTCTCCTTCGTCATGACCATGGTCATGATCCTCTTCGAGCTTTTCGTGCAGGCCGTCCAGGCGTACGTGTTCGTGCTCCTTGCCTGCTCCTACATTCAGGGCGCTCTCGCCGAGCACCACTGAGCCGAGCAACACCCGCCCGCAACCCCCGAGACGTCCGGTGGCCAACCCCCACCGGTCCATGAAAGAGAAGGAAGAACCGGCATGTCCGCTCTTGAGACCCTCGCTGCCACCACCGGTGTCCACGGCTCCGTCGGCTCCATCGGCTACGGCCTCGCCGCCATCGGCCCCGGCGTCGGCGTCGGCATCATCTTCGGTAACGGCACCCAGGCCCTGGCCCGCCAGCCCGAGGCCGCCGGTCTGATCCGCGCCAACCAGATCCTGGGCTTCGCCTTCTGTGAGGCGCTCGCCCTCATCGGCATCGTTATGCCGTTCGTGTTCGGTAAGTAATTCCGCCTTACTGACACGCATCGACGAAAGGCACTGATGTGATCGCCAACCTGGTACAGCTGGCGGCCGAGGAGACCGAGCAGAACCCGCTCGTTCCCCCGGGCCCCGAGCTGCTCGTCGGCGCCATCGCCTTCGCCATCGTGTTCTTCTTCTTCTGGAAGAAGCTGCTCCCGAACATCAACAAGGTTCTGGAGGAGCGCCGCGAGGCGATCGAAGGTGGCATCGAGAAGGCCGAGGCCGCTCAGGTCGAGGCGCAGAGCGTTCTCGAGCAGTACAAGGCCCAGCTCGCCGAGGCCCGGCACGAGGCCGCGCGTCTGCGCCAGGAGGCGCAGGAGCAGGGTGCCGCGCTGATCGCCGAGATGCGCGCCGAGGGCCAGCGGCAGCGCGAGGAGATCGTCGCCGCCGGCCACGCGCAGATCGAGGCCGACCGCAAGGCCGCCGCGTCCGCGCTGCGGCAGGACGTCGGTCACCTCGCAACCGAGCTGGCCGGCAAGCTCGTCGGTGAGTCCCTCGAGGACCACGCCCGGCAGAGCCGCGTCATCGACCGCTTCCTCGACGACCTCGAGGAGAAGGCCGAGGCCACCCGATGAACGGAGCGAGCCGCGAGGCCCTGGCAGCCGCACGCGAGCGCCTCGACGCGCTGACGGACTCCACGTCCGCCGACGCGACGAAGCTCGCCGACGAGCTGGCCGCCGTCACCGCGCTGCTCGACCGCGAGGTGTCGCTGCGTCGGGTCCTGACCGACCCGGCGCAGGCCGGTGAGGCGAAGGCCGAGCTGGCCCAGCGCCTGCTCGGCTCCCAGGTCGGCGGGGCCACTGCCGACCTGGTGTCCGGCATGGTGCGCTCCCGCTGGTCGCAGTCCCGTGACCTGGTGGACGCGCTGGAGGAGCTGGCGGACACCGCCGAGCTCACCGCCGCGCAGAAGAGGGGCGCGCTCGACGATGTGGAGGACGAGCTGTTCCGCTTCGGGCGGATCGTCTCGTCGAACACCGGGCTGCGTTCCGCGCTCACCGACCGCGCCGCCACCACCGCGGCCAAGATCGAGCTGCTGCACCGGCTGCTCGGCGGCCGGGCCGCTGAGTCGACCGAGCGTCTTGTGACGCGCCTTGTTACCGCGCCGCGGGGACGTAGCCTTGAGGCGGGACTGGAGTCCCTGTCCAAGCTCGCCGCCCAGCGCCGGGACCGGCTGGTCGCCGTCGTCACCTCGGCGGTGCCGCTGAGCGACTCGCAGAAGCAGCGCCTGGGCGCCGCTCTCGCGAAGCTCTACGGCCACAAGATGCACCTCAACATCGACGTGGACCCCGAGGTCCTCGGCGGGATCCGGGTGCAGGTCGGCGACGAGGTCATCAACGGCTCGATCGCGGACCGCATCGAGGACGCCGGCCGCCGTCTGGCGAGCTGAGCAGCAACTTCATAAGCAGAACAGCAGTACAGCAGTACGTACCTACGGCCCGGTTGGGTCGTGCAGAGGATTCCTGGGGGTCGCCCCCAGACCCCCAAGTTGAAACTTCGGGCCCAACAAGGAGAGCAGGGAACCCAGATGGCGGAGCTCACGATCCGGCCGGAGGAGATCCGGGACGCGCTGGAGAACTTCGTCCAGTCGTACAAGCCGGACGCGGCCTCGCGCGAGGAGGTCGGTACGGTCACCCTTGCCGGCGACGGCATCGCGAAGGTCGAGGGTCTGCCCTCGGCCATGGCCAACGAACTGCTGAAGTTCGAGGACGGCACCCTCGGCCTCGCGCTGAACCTGGAAGAGCGCGAGATCGGCGCCATCGTCCTCGGTGAGTTCAGCGGTATCGAGGAGGGTCAGCCGGTGCAGCGCACCGGTGAGGTGCTCTCCGTGGCCGTCGGCGAGGGCTACCTCGGCCGCGTCGTCGACCCGCTCGGCAACCCGATCGACGGCCTCGGCGAGATCGAGACGTCCGGTCGCCGCGCCCTTGAGCTGCAGGCCCCCACGGTCATGCAGCGCAAGTCGGTGCACGAGCCGATGGAGACCGGCTACAAGGCCGTCGACGCGATGACCCCCGTCGGCCGCGGTCAGCGTCAGCTGATCATCGGTGACCGCCAGACCGGCAAGACCGCCCTGGCCGTCGACACGATCATCAACCAGCGCGACAACTGGCGCTCGGGCGACCCGAAGAAGCAGGTCCGCTGCATCTACGTCGCCATCGGCCAGAAGGGCTCCACCATCGCGTCGGTCCGCCGCGCGCTGGAGGAGAACGGCGCGCTGGAGTACACGACCATCGTCGCCGCCCCCGCGTCCGACCCGGCCGGCTTCAAGTACCTTGCGCCGTACACCGGTTCGGCCATCGGCCAGCAGTGGATGTACGAGGGCAAGCACGTCCTGATCATCTTCGACGACCTGTCGAAGCAGGCCGACGCCTACCGCGCCGTGTCGCTGCTGCTGCGCCGCCCGCCGGGCCGTGAGGCCTACCCGGGTGACGTCTTCTACCTGCACTCCCGTCTGCTGGAGCGCTGCGCGAAGCTCTCCGACGACATGGGCGCCGGCTCGATGACGGGTCTGCCGATCGTCGAGACCAAGGCCAACGACGTCTCGGCGTTCATCCCGACCAACGTCATCTCCATCACCGACGGCCAGTGCTTCCTGGAGTCGGACCTGTTCAACGCCGGTCAGCGCCCCGCGCTGAACGTCGGTATCTCCGTCTCCCGAGTCGGTGGTTCCGCGCAGCACAAGGCGATGAAGCAGGTCGCGGGCCGTCTGCGCGTGGACCTCGCCCAGTTCCGTGAGCTGGAGGCGTTCGCCGCCTTCGGTTCCGACCTGGACGCCGCGTCGAAGGCGCAGCTGGAGCGCGGTCAGCGCATGGTCGAGCTGCTGAAGCAGGCCCAGTACCAGCCGATGTCCACCGAGAACCAGGTCGTCTCCGTCTGGGCCGGCACCACCGGCAAGATGGACGACGTCCCGGTGGCCGACATCCGCCGCTTCGAGAAGGAGCTCCTGGAGTACCTGCACCGCAAGGAGCAGGGCCTCATGACCTCCATCCGCGAGGGCGGCAAGATGTCGGACGACACCCTCACCGCTGTCGCCGACGCGATCGCCGAGTTCAAGAAGCAGTTCGAGACCTCGGACGGCAAGCTTCTCGGCGAGGACGCCCCGGCCGCCGCCAAGTGACGTAAGGAAGGGACCTGACTCATGGGAGCCCAGCTCCGGGTCTACAAGCGTCGCATCCGATCCGTCACCGCGACCAAGAAGATCACCAAGGCGATGGAGATGATCGCCGCCTCGCGCGTCGTCAAGGCGCAGCGCAAGGTGGCGGCCTCCACGCCGTACGCGCAGGAACTGACGCGTGCGGTCACGGCGGTCGGTACCGGCTCGAACACCAAGCACCCGCTGACCACGCAGGCCGAGACGGTCACGCGGTCCGCGGTGCTGCTCCTCACGAGCGACCGTGGTCTCGCCGGTGCCTTCAACTCCAACGCCATCAAGGCGGCGGAGCAGCTCACCGAGCGGCTGGAGCGCCAGGGCAAGGAGGTCGTCGTCTACATCGTCGGCCGCCGCGGCCTCGCGCACTACAACTTCCGTGAGCGCAAGGTCGCGGAGTCGTGGACCGGCTTCACCGACGAGCCCACGTACGCGGACGCCAAGAAGGTCGCGGCGCCGCTGATCGAGGCCATCGAGACCGAGACGGCCGAGGGCGGCGTGGACGAACTCCACATCGTCTTCACCGAGTTCGTGTCGATGATGACGCAGACGGCGCTCGACGACCGTCTGCTGCCGCTCAGCCTCGAAGAGGTCGCCAAGGAGGCCACGCCGCAGGGCGAGATCCTCCCGCTGTACGACTTCGAGCCGTCGGCGGAGGACGTCCTCGACGCCCTGCTGCCGCGCTACGTGGAGAGCCGTATCTACAACGCGCTCCTCCAGTCGGCCGCTTCGAAGCACGCCGCCACGCGGCGCGCGATGAAGTCGGCGACCGACAACGCGGGAGAGCTCATCACCACGCTCTCCCGACTTGCCAACGCGGCCCGCCAGGCCGAAATCACCCAGGAAATCAGCGAGATCGTCGGTGGCTCCGCAGCCCTGGCCGACGCGACCGCGGGGAGTGACCGCTAATGACCACCACTGTTGAGACCGCGACGGCCACGGGCCGCGTCGCCCGGGTCATCGGCCCGGTCGTCGACGTGGAGTTCCCCGTCGACGCGATGCCGGAGATCTACAACGCGCTGCACGTCGAGGTAGCCGACCCGGCCAACGCCGGCGAGAAGAAGACGCTGACCCTGGAGGTCGCCCAGCACCTGGGTGACGGCCTGGTCCGCACCATCTCCATGCAGCCCACCGACGGTCTGGTCCGCCAGGCCGCCGTCACCGACACCGGCAACTCCATCACGGTGCCGGTCGGCGACTTCACCAAGGGCAAGGTGTTCAACACCCTCGGTGAGGTACTGAACGTCGACGAGAAGTACGAGGGCGAGCGCTGGGGCATCCACCGCAAGGCCCCGAACTTCGACGAGCTCGAGTCGAAGACCGAGATGTTCGAGACCGGCGTCAAGGTCATCGACCTGCTGACCCCGTACGTCAAGGGCGGCAAGATCGGTCTGTTCGGCGGTGCCGGTGTCGGCAAGACGGTGCTCATCCAGGAGATGATCTACCGCGTCGCCAACAACCACGACGGTGTCTCCGTGTTCGCCGGTGTCGGCGAGCGCACCCGTGAGGGCAACGACCTCATCGAGGAGATGTCGGACTCCGGCGTCATCGACAAGACCGCGCTGGTCTTCGGCCAGATGGACGAGCCCCCGGGCACCCGTCTGCGCGTGGCCCTCGCGGGTCTGACCATGGCGGAGTACTTCCGCGATGTGCAGAAGCAGGACGTGCTGTTCTTCATCGACAACATCTTCCGCTTCACGCAGGCCGGTTCCGAGGTGTCGACCCTGCTCGGCCGTATGCCCTCCGCGGTGGGCTACCAGCCGAACCTGGCCGACGAGATGGGTCTCCTCCAGGAGCGCATCACCTCGACCCGTGGTCACTCGATCACCTCGATGCAGGCGATCTACGTCCCCGCGGACGACCTGACCGACCCGGCCCCGGCCACCACCTTCGCCCACCTCGACGCGACGACGGTTCTCTCCCGTCCGATCTCCGAGAAGGGCATCTACCCGGCCGTGGACCCGCTGGACTCCACGTCCCGCATCCTGGACCCGCGCTACATCGCGCAGGACCACTACGACGCCGCCATGCGCGTCAAGACGATCCTGCAGAAGTACAAGGACCTCCAGGACATCATCGCGATCCTCGGTATCGACGAGCTCGGCGAGGAGGACAAGCTCGTCGTCCACCGTGCCCGTCGCGTGGAGCGCTTCCTGTCCCAGAACACCCACGTCGCCAAGCAGTTCACCGGCGTCGACGGGTCGGACGTCCCGCTGGACGAGTCGATCGCGGCCTTCAACGCGATCTGCGACGGCGAGTACGACCACTTCCCGGAGCAGGCGTTCTTCATGTGCGGCGGCATCGAGGACCTGAAGGCCAACGCCAAGGAGCTGGGCGTCTCCTGAACTCCCTGAGTTCGAATTGAGCCCTACGGCTCATGTGTGAGGGGGCGGGGTACGTCCCGCCCCCTCTTTCACGCCCATTAGACTTGTAACCAACACCCGGCCGAACCGCCGGGTGGTGACCCGAGGAGCCACCTTGGCTGCTGAGCTGCACGTCGCGCTGGTCGCGGCCGACCGAGAGGTCTGGTCCGGCGAGGCCACCCTGGTCGTCGCGCGCACCACGTCCGGCGACATCGGCGTCATGCCCGGTCACCAGCCGCTGCTCGGTGTGCTGGAGTCGGGCCCGGTGACCATCCGTACGAGTGATGGTGGAACGGTCGTCGCCGCGGTGCACGGCGGTTTCATCTCGTTCGCGGACAACAAGCTGTCGCTGCTGGCCGAGATCGCCGAGCTGTCGGACGAGATCGATGTCCAGCGCGTGGAGCGAGAGCTGGAGCGCGCGAAGGCGGAGGGCGACGCCGCCGCCGAGCGGCGCGCCGATGTACGACTGCGCGCGGCGGCGACGAGCTGAGCCCGCGCGGAGCTGTATGAATTCACTCAGCCGCGGTCGGCACCGGAGCAATCCGGAGCCGACCGCGGCTGAGGCAGATATAGGTGTTTTTTCCGTTCCGTTACCTATTTTCGGTACCTAGGAGACGAGGAGGTCGGTGTCGATGGTCCTCGCTCTGACTGTGTGCGGAGTCGTGGTCGCCCTGGTGGTGCTGGGGCTGTTCGTCTTCGGCCTGCGCCGCAGACTCATCCAGCGCTCCGGGGGCACCTTCGACTGTTCGCTGCGCTGGGACGTCCCCGAGAAGACGGACACGAGCGGAAAAGGCTGGAGCTACGGAGTCGCCCGCTACAACGGCGACCGCATCGAGTGGTACCGCGTCTTCTCCTACGCCTACCGCCCGCGCCGCGTCCTGGAACGTGCCGCGATCGAGGTCGCCGGCCGCCGCCTCCCCGAGGGTGAGGAGGAGCTGGCGCTGCTCTCCGACGCGGTGATCCTCACGTGTCTGCACCGGGGCACGCGTCTCGAACTCGCGATGAGCGAAGACGCGCTGACCGGTTTCCTCGCGTGGCTTGAGGCAGCCCCGCCCGGACAGCGAGTGAATGTGGCGTAGCCACATTCACTCGCTGGGTGGGGGTCCCCCCGGACGAAGTCTGGGGGAGCGTCAATGTCGCCTGACTACTGACTACAGGTTGTTGCTGATGGCGCTCACCAGCTCGCCGTTGCTGGTGTCGCCGCTGAACTCCCAGAAGAACGCACCGCCGAGACCCTGGGACTTGGCCCAGCTCATCTTCCCGGCGATGGTCGACGGGGTGTCGTACGACCACCAGTTGCTGCCGCAGTGCGCATACGCCGTGCCGGCGACGGTGCCGGTGGCCGGGCAGGACGTCTTGAGCACCTTGTAGTCCTCGATGCCCTGCTCGTAGGTGCCCGCGGCCGGCCCCGTCGCGGTGCCGCCGGGGGCGTCCTGTGTCACGCCCGTCCAGCCGCGGCCGTAGAAGCCGATGCCGATCAGCAGCTTGCTCGCGGGGACGCCGGCCGCCTTGTACTTGGCGATCGCGTCGGCCGTGGTGAACCCGGCCTTCGGGATGCCGCTGTACGAGGTGAGCGGGGAGTGCGGGGCGGTCGGGCCCTGGGCGTCCCAGGCTCCGAAGAAGTCGTACGTCATCACGTTGTACCAGTTGACGTACTGGGCGGCGCCCGCGTAGTCGGTGGCCTCGATCTTGCCGCCGGAGGAGCCGTCCGCGGTGACCGCGGCCGTGACCAGTGCGCTTGAGCCGAACTTCGCACGCAGCGCCGACATCACGTTCTTGAAGGCCGCCGCGCCGCTGGTGTCGCAGGACAGGCCGCAGGCGTTCGGGTACTCCCAGTCGATGTCGATGCCGTCGAACACGTCCGCCCAGCGCGGGTCCTTGACCAGGTTGTAGCAGGAGTTCGCGAAGGCGGTCGGGTTGGCCGCCGCCTGCCCGAAGCCGCCGGACCAGGTCCAGCCGCCGAAGGACCACAGCACCTTGATGTTCGGGTACTTGGCCTTCAGCTCACGGAGCTGGTTGAAGTTGCCGCGCAGCGGCTGGTCCCAGGTGTCGGCCACACCGCTCACCGACTGGTCGGCGGTGAAGGCCTTGTCGTAGTCGGCGTAGGAGTCCCCGATGGCGCACTGGCCGTTGGTCACGTTGCCGAAGGCGTAGTTGATGTGGGTGATCTTCGACGCGGATCCCGAGGTCACCAGGTTCTTGACGTTGTAGTTGCGGCCGTAGATGCCCCACTCGGTGAAGTAGCCGAGCTTGACCGTGGAGCCGGAGGTCGGGGGAGTGGTGGTGCCGCCCGTGGTGTGCACGGCGACCGAGCCGCTGACCGGGCCGGTCTGGTCGGCGGTGTCACGCGCCTGGACGGTGTACGAGTAGTCGGAGCCGGCGGTCAGGCCGGTGTCCGTGTACGAGGTGGTGGTGACGGTGGAGACGACCTTGCCGTCGCGCAGGACGTCGTAGTTCTTGATGCCCTTGTCGTCGGTCGCCGCCGGCCAGGACAGCTTCACCGAGGTGTCGGTGACGGAGGAGGCGGTGGGGGTGCCCGGCGCGGAGGGGGCCGCGTCGCCGGGGACCGTCGTGCCGTCGCAACTGTCGCCGTTCAGCTTGCAGTTGGAGGGGGAGCCGGAGCCCGCTCCGTTGAAGCCGAAGGAGACGGAGGCGCCCGGGGCTATGGAGCCGTTGTAGGACTTGTTCTTGGCGGTCCAGTGGGTGCCGGAGGACGTGACGTCCGCGTCCCAGGCCGAGGTGACGGATGTACCGGAGGGGAAGTCCCACTCGACCGTCCAGGAGCTGATGGCCGTGGTGCCGGTGTTCTTCACCGTCCACTTGCCTTCGAAGCCGGTGCCCCAGTCCTGGGTCTTGGCGTAGGTCGCCGTCGCGGTGGTCGCGGCCTGGGCGGGCCCTGCGAGGCCGACCAGACCGGCCAGCGGCAGCAACAGGGTCGCGAAGCCTGCCGCGGCTCTGTGTCCGAAGCGCATGGTGCGCCTCCTATGGGGAGTTGGGGGGCGTGACTGAGCCTTCACGCCCACAGTGCCGCGAGAATAGAAAGGTCTGGACCATCGGTCAATAGGTCTGGACCACTCTGGCGCGGCAGGTGCTAGATCCCCAACTCCTGGGCGAGTACGGCCGCTTGGACCCTGCTGCGCAGCTCCAGTTTCCCGAGGAGGCGGCTGACGTGCGTCTTCGCCGTCGCCTCCGCCATGTCGAGACGGGCCGCGATGGCGGCGTTGGACAGGCCCTCGCCGAGGCAGGACAGTACCTCGCGTTCACGGCGGGTGAGGGTGTCGAGCACGGCGGGGTCGGCAGTGGGCTCGCGCACGGAGGTGGTGGCGAACTCGGCGATCAGACGGCGGGTGACCGCCGGCGCGATCAGGCCCTCCCCGCGCGCCACCGTCCGTACCGCCTCCAGCAGGTCCTTCGCCTCGGTGTTCTTGAGCAGGAACCCGGCGGCGCCGGCGCGCAGTGCCCCGAAGACGTACTCGTCGAGGTCGAAGGTGGTGAGGACGAGGACGTCGGCGAGCTGGTCATTGACCACCTGCCGGGTCGCCGACACTCCGTCCAGGCGCGGCATCTGGACGTCCATCAGCACGAGATCCGGCCGCAACTCCCGTGCCAGCGCCACCGCCTGCTCGCCGTCCGCGGCCTCCCCGACCACCTCGATGTCGGGCGCGCTGCCCAGGATGAGGACGAGTCCGGCGCGGACGGCGGACTGGTCCTCTGCGACCAGGACGCGAATCATGCGGAACCTTCTTCGGTGAGGGGGAGCGTGACGCGTACGGCCCAGGAGTCGCCGTCGGGTCCGGCCTCGAAGGTGCCGCCCAGCAGCGCCGCCCGCTCCCGCATGCCGACCAGGCCGGCACCGGAGCCCGGTGCGCGCGGGCCGTCCCGGTGGCCGTACGGGCTGGTCACACGGATGTCGAGGACGCTGTCCTGCTGGACGAGGGCGACGGTGATGCGGCCAGGGCAGGCGTGCTTGAGGGCGTTGGTCAGGGACTCCTGGACGATGCGGTAGGCGGCGAGTTCGACCGGTGCGGGGACCTTGCCGTGGTCGCTGTCGAGGGTGATGTCGAGGCCGTTGGCGCGGGCGCCGTCGACGAGGGCGGTGATGCCGCCCAGGGTGGGGGCGGCGGCGGGCCCGGTTCCGGCGCCGGCGTCGCGCAGGATGCCGATGAGCCGGCGCATCTCGGCGAGGCCGGCCACGCTGTTCTCCCGGATGACGGTCAGGGCCTCCTGCGAGGTGCCCGGGTCGTCGATCGACAGCGCGGCCGTGGAGTGGATGGCGATCGCCGACAGGTGGTTGGCGACCATGTCGTGCAGTTCCCGCGCCATCCGCGCGCGTTCGGCGGAGATCGCCTGGGTGCGGTCCATCTCGGCCAGCAGCGCGGTCTGTTCGGCGCGCAACCGGGCGGCCTCGGCGGCGTCGCGGTGGTCGCGGACGATCCAGCCGGTGGCCGCGGGGCCGAACGCCACGATGCCGGTGACCACGCCGATCAGCAGGGCCTCGGGCACCCGCCACACCGCGAACGGCACCAGCGTGCCCGCCACGCTGAGCAGTCCGGTGATCCACAGGATGCGGCGGGCCGAGGCGGCCGTGCCGTAGAGGACGGCGGCGTAGACGAGGTCGGTGAACATCAGGATCGTGGCGAGGTTGCCCTGGGTCACGAGGTCCGCGCAGATCGCCGCCGTGCCGACCAGCACGGCGGTGCGCGGGGCGGTCCGGCGCAGCAACTCGCAGCAGGCCGTCACGACCAGCGGCGGCAGAACCGGCCAGGGGCCGTCGAAGAGCGTGATCGGCTCGGCGGACTTCCGGGTGCTCAGACCGATACCGACCAGCAGCAGCCCGCCGAGCAGCCCGCCGATCGCCAAGTACACGTCGAAGCGGTGGGGACGGGCAAGTCGTACGGGCATGAACCCATCCAACACGGCCCGCGTGCCGCGCGCGTGATTCCCGAGGACGGTCCGGAACTGCATCTTTCGATGTACCGCGACCTCGTCACCGCCGACGACGAAAGCGCCCGGACCCACCGGAAGCCTGGAAGTACGAGGGAAGGGGCGTGTCGTGGTCGTCGGGTTGATCATTGCGTGCGAGGTCGGATTCTGGGTGCTCCTGGCCGCCGGGCTGGCCGTCCGCTACCTGCTGAAACGGCGTCGCACGAGTGTGGCGCTGCTGCTGTGCGAGCCGCTGCTGGAGGTCGTGCTTTTCGTGGTGACGGCGGTGGACCTGAAGAACGGTGCCGAACCGAGCTGGGAACACGGGCTGGCCGCCCTCTACATCGGCTACACCGTCGCCTACGGCCACTACACGATCACCTGGCTCGACGGCCACGCCGCCCACCGCCTGGCCGGCGGCCCCCGCCCGCCGAAGCCGCCCCGCTACGGCCTCGCCCGAGCCCGCCACGAGGGCCGCCTCTGGCTGCGCACCCTCCTCGCGGCTGCCCTCGCCTGCGCCTTGCTCCAGGGGGCGATCTGGTACGTCGGCGACGGCGACACCTCGTCGCTGCGCGCCTTCCAGTGGGCTGCGCTGCGGACCGTCGGCATTCACGGGGTCATCGCGTTGACGTACCTGATCTGGCCGAAGAGGCGGCCGACGGCGGCTGCCGCCCGCCGGGAGGAGAGTGCGTGAGGCTGTGCTCACGGATACGGGACACTCTCGGCATGGACGACTTCGCATCCGTATCCGTCCGCGAAGCCCGGGCCCATCTGGAAAAGGCGGCGGACGAGCTGCTTGCTCTCAAGGCGGTGCAGACCCTCGCCGAGGCTACGCCCGTCCGCCATGCGCTCAGCCGCCTCGGACCGGATCGCCGCCTGTGAGACGCAGTCCACGAGGAGGGTCGTACCCTGGCCGAACGCTGAGGGGAGGTGCGCATGAGTGAGGCGGAACGCCCCGGTGCGGTGCTGGTCGTGGACGACGATCCTGCCATCCGGCGGTCGCTGGAGCGGGGCCTGCGACTGAGCGGGTTCCGGGTGCGGACGGCGGACGGTGGTCGTGAGGCGCTCGCGGTGATCGGGGAGACGCCGCCGGACGTCCTCGTCCTCGATGTGTCGATGCCCGGAATGAGCGGCATCGAGGTCTGTGAACGGCTCCGCCACGACGGCCAGGACCTCCCCGTGCTCATGCTGTCGGCGCTCGACGAGACCGCCGACCGTATCGCCGGGCTCCAGGCGGGCGGCGACGACTACCTGGTCAAACCGTTCGCGCTGCAGGAACTCGTGCTGCGGCTGCGCGCGTTGCTGCGCCGCCGCCCGCCCGTGGGGGAGGTGCTGCGGGTCGCGGGCCTGGTGATCGACCCGGCGGCCCGCACCGCGGAGCGGGACGGCAGGCCGCTGGAGCTGACCCGGCGCGAGTTCGAACTCCTCGAGGTGCTCGCCCGCAACGCCGGGCTCGTCCTCACCCGCGACCAGCTCCTGGAACGGGTGTGGGGTTACGACTTCGACGTGCGGACGGACGCCGTCGACACCTTCGTCAGCTATCTGCGACGCAAGCTGGAGGCCGACGGTCGGTCCAGGCTCGTCCACACCGTGCGCGGGGTCGGATTCGTGCTGAGGGAAGAGTCGTCGTGAGGCTCTCCACCCGCATCGGGCTCGCCGTCGGGTTCACCGTGCCGCTCCTCGTGCTCGCCTCCGGCTGGCTGCTGCTTCAGCTGGTGAAACACGATCTGCACAGCGCCGAGGACAGTCATCTGCGGTCGCGCGCCGTGGCCGTTGCCCCGGACGCGCGCGCCCTGCTGCGGGCCAGCGCGGGCGGCCGGCCCAAGGCGGAGGACAACAAGGAACGGCTCCTCTACAGCGCGGCCCTCGACGTCGGCGTACGCGTCATCGGACCGGACGCCACCTTCAGCGGCGGGCCGCAGCCCGACGCCTCGGTGCCGCTGCCCAAGGCGATCAGGGGACCGGTCACCGTCCGGGACGGCGGCACCAGCTGGCGCGCGCTGTCCCGGACGATCACCACCGCGCACGGCACAGGCACCCTCTGGGTCTTCTCGCCCAACGCCGCCGACCAGGTCCAACTACGGCTCGTACGGCACCGGGTGGCGGTGACGACCCTGCTCGCCGCCCCCCTGTCCGGCCTGCTCGCCTGGGGCATCGCCACCGGCGCGTCCGGACCGCTGCGGCGCCTCACCCGCCGTACCGCCGGACTCGACCCGCGCACCAGCGCCGCCCGGCCGCCCGACGAGCCCACCGGGGTGACCGAGGTCGACGAACTGGCCGCGACCCTGCGCACCGTCCTCGCCCGCTACGACGAGCAGGCCGCCCGCACCGCCGAGGCACTGGACACGGCCCGCTCCTTCTCCGCGGCCGCCTCCCACGAACTGCGCACCCCGCTGATGAGCATGGGCACCAACCTCGACATCCTCGCCGACCATCCGGACCTCCCGGAGCCGGACCGCACGGAGGTCCTGGCCGATCTGCGCAGCGAACACGCCCGGCTGCTGAACCTGCTGGTCATGCTGCGCGAACTCGGCCGTGGCGACCTCGTCGAGGCGGAGGCCTTCCGGACCGTGGACGTGACGGAGACCGCGGACGCGGCGGTGGCCGAGGCCCGGCGCCGCGCCCCGGACGCCCGCATCACGCTGGAGGCGGCACCGGGACCGACGGTCCACGGCTGGGAACCCGGCATCCGCCTCCTCCTCGACAACCTGCTGGCCAACGCCCTGGCCCACGGGCGGGACGCGACCGGGCAGGCCACTGTGACGGTCGGGGTACGGCAGGCGGAGGGACAGGTCGTGATCACGGTCGACGACCGGGGCCCGGGCGTGCCCGGACCGACCCGCGCCCGGATCTTCGAGCGCTTCGCCCGCGGCCCCGGCAGCACGGGCTCCGGACTCGGCCTGACCCTGGTGGCCCAGCAGACGGCCCTGCACCGGGGGAGCGTCACGGTGACGGACGGGCCGCAGGGCGTGGGCGCCCGCTTCGAGGTACGGCTGCCGTCCACGGGCGGGGCCCCGCCCGCCCGCCGGGACTGGCTGATCGGCACAGCCGGGGCAAACCGGTCACAGAGTTTCCCCAAAGAGCCTTCCTAGCCTCCACGGCAGGCGGACGGACGAAGGGGGCCGTCCGCGGAACGGAGGCTGAGATGTATGTACGACGACACCGGCGCACACTGCTCGTGGGAGCGGCCGTAGCGGCGATGGTGGCCGGCGGCACGGGAGCTGCCGTGGCCGAGAGCACTCCCTCGCCCGCGTCCACGGCCACCCCGGCCGGGGACGGGGCCAAGGCCCTGTGCAAGCGGGCACCGAAGATCGACCGACGCATCGAACGCGCCCTGAACCGGCTGAACGCCGGAGCCGACAAGCGCGGTTCGATCGCCCGGCTGCAGCAGCGGGTGGACAAGGCGAAGGCAGCCGGTCACAGCGAGATCGCCACGTATCTCCAGGACCGGCTGACCTTCCGCAAGTCCCTGGTGACGACGCTCCAGCAACGGCAGAAGGACCTGAACGACGTCCGGACCTGGTGCAAGGACAACAACCAGGGCGCGAGCTGATGCGCCTGAAGGCCGCGGCCGCCGCGGCGGCCCTCCTCGCGGTGCTCACCGCGGGGTGCGCGCCGCACGGCGGTACGGCGGACAAGGCACCCGCCACGCCCGCCACCCCCTCCGGCTACTCGGAGATGCAGCAGAAGGTGGCCGCCGCCGAATCCGCCGTCGCCCGGGCGGACCAGGACGCGACCCAGGACGACACGGCCCACTGAGAAGGGGGCGGAGGGCGGGGAGCGCCGTGAATCAGCGCTCCCCGCCCGGCACCCACAGCACGTCCCCGACATCCTTGTTGGCGGTGCGTGCCAGGATGAACAGCAAGTCGGACAACCGGTTGAGATAGGTGGCCGTCAGCGGGTTCATCACCTCTCCGTGCACCTCAAGCGCCGCCCACGTCGAGCGCTCCGCCCGCCGTACGACCGTGCAGGCCTGGTGCAGCAGGGCCGCGCCCGGGGTGCCGCCCGGGAGGATGAAGGAGCGCAGCTTCTCCAGCCGCTCGTTGAAGCGGTCGCAGTCCGCCTCCAGCTTGTCGACGTAGAACTGTTCGACACGCAGGGGCGGGAACTCCGGGTTCTCGACGACCGGCGTGGACAGGTCCGCACCCACGTCGAACAGGTCGTTCTGGACGCGGGTGAGGACCTTGACGATCTCCTCCTCCAGACCGCCCAGCGCGATCGCCGTACCGATCACCGCGTTCGCCTCGTTGGCGTCCGCGTACGCGGAGATCCGCAGATCGGTCTTGGCGACCCGGCTCATGTCGCCGAGGGCGGTGGTGCCCCGGTCGCCGGTCCTGGTGTAGATGCGCGTCAGATTGACCATGCGACCAGCGTAGTTACGCTCCGGCCGTCCGGAACACGCGTGTGCCCACTGTCACGGCGAGCGCCGCGAAACCGAGGGCGACCAGGACGCCGTACAGCACGTGATCCGTCGCGTACGCGCCGACGTATGCGTCCCGCACCGCGTCCACCAGATAGCGGAACGGCATGAAGTGCGAGAGCACGTCCAGCCAGACCGGGGCCAGGGACATGGGCAGCATCAGACCGGACAGCAGCATCGACGGCATGGTCATGGCGTTGATCAGCGGCCCGAACTCCTGCGGGGTGCGGACCTTCATCGCCAGCGCGTACGACAGCGAGCCGAGCGAGACCGTGAGCAGGGCGACGAACCCGAAGCCGATCAGGACCCCGGCGAGCGGCGCCCGCAGCCCCATCGCCACGGCCGCGACCACCAGCAGCACCGCCTGGAAGACGAACACCGTGGCGTCGCGCAGCACCCGGCCCAGCAGGAGCGCGAGGCGGCTGACGGGCGTCACCCGCATCCGCTCGACCACCCCCTGGCCCTGCTCGATGATGATCGAGAACCCCGCGAACGACGCCCCGAACAGACCGAGTTGAAGCAGCAGCCCCGGCACGAGCAACTGCCAGGAACTGCCCCGCCCGCCGAGCGGCAGCCCCGTCAGCAGCGGTCCGAAGAAGAGGAGATACAGCAGCGGCATCAGCACGCCGAAGAGCAGCGCGAAGCGGGAGCGCAGCGACTGGCGGAGGTAGCGGCCGTAGATCAGCGCGGTGTCGTGAAGCAGCATCGGATTCCTATACGGCTACGGGGGCGGCGTCGGCCGGGGAGGGACCGCGGCCGGTGATGGCGAGGAACGTGTCCTGGAGGCTCGCGTCGATCGAGCCGCCGTAGCGGAGCTTGAGCGCGGTGGGCGTGCCCTCCGCCACGACCACTCCCTTGTCGACGATCACCAGACGGTCGGAGAGGGCGTCGGCCTCGTCCAGGTAATGGGTGGTCAGGAAGACCGTGGTGCCGTGCTCGTCGCGCAGGCGGCGGATCAGGTCCCACAGGTCGGCGCGGCTGCCGGGGTCGAGGCCGGTGGTCGGCTCGTCGAGGAAGAGGACCTTCGGGCGGTGGGTGAGGGCCATCGCGATGTCGAGGCGGCGCCGCTGGCCGCCGGAGAGCGCGGACGTCCTGCGGTCGAGAAGGTCGGTGAGACCCAGGTCGCGGGCCAACTCGTCGGCGCGCGCGATCGCCTGGGGCTTCGTCAGGCGGTAGAGGCGGCCCTGCGTGACGAGTTCCTCCCGCACGCTGATCTGCGCGTCGACCCCGCCCGACTGGGCGACGTAACCGCAGGCCCTGCGTACGCCAGCGGGGTCGGCGGCGAGGTCGTGGCCGGCGACGGTGGCCGCTCCGCCGGTCGGGGCGAGCAACGTCGTGAGCATGCGCAGGGTGGTGGTCTTGCCGGCCCCGTTCGGGCCGAGGAAGCCGAGGATCTCGCCCTCGCGGACGGTGAGGTCGATACCGCGGACGGCCTGAACGGGGCCGCGTTTGGTCTGGAAGGTGCGGGCCAGTCCGGCCGCGCTGATGACTGCCATGCTCCACAGAAAAACAGAGACTCACCAATTTTGCAATGACGCCAAGTTTTCAACGGGCCCAGCGAAAGCTAGGATTCGGACATGGCAGAGGGGCTCAGGGAGCGGAAGAAGCGGCAGACCCGGCAGTACATCTCGGACGTCGCCACGGGGCTGTTCATCGAGCGCGGCTTCGACGCGGTGACCGTCGCCGAGATCGCCGAGGCCGCCGACGTCTCCGTCAACACCGTCTACAACTACTTCCCGGCGAAGGAGGACCTCTTCTTCGACCGCTCCGTCGGCATGGTCGACCGGATGGCCCGCTGGGTCCGCGGCCGGAACAAGGGGGAGTCCGCCGCCGCCGCCGTGCTGCGGGAGCTGCGCGAGGAGGTCGAGGCGGTCTCGCCGAGGGTCGGACTGATCCCGGGGTACGCCGCCTTCATGCGCGTCATCGAGAACGCTCCCGCCCTGCGCTCCCGGCTGTGGGCGATCGCGCAGGAGGTTCAGGCCAATCTCGAACAGGCCCTGCGCGAGGAGACCGGCGCGGCCGAGGACGACCCGATGCCGCATCTGATCGCCGGTCAGCTCGGCTGGGTGCACAGCTGTGTGATGGGCGTCATCGGCCGCGAGATGGTCAAGGGGCGCAACCCGGGCGAAGTGTCACGAGAGGTACTCGTCCTCCTGGACGACATCGAGGAGCTGTTGGGCGAGAAGGTGCTCAACTACGCCGTCCGAGGCACGGAATGACCCACCCCGGTGTGATGTCCGTCAGATGAGACGTGACGCGCATTACTTACCGGTCACACAGCACCTCACGAGCGCTAAGGTCCGCCGAAGAGGCAGACATAAACAGTGTGTAAGGCGTTTCAAAGGGGAGTCGCAAACGTGGCACGGAAGCTTGCCGTCATCGGCGCCGGCCTGATGGGTTCCGGCATCGCCCAGGTCTCCGCCCAGGCGGGCTGGGACGTGGTCCTTCGCGACGTCACCGACGAAGCGCTGAAGCGTGGCACCGACGGCATCAAGGCCTCGTACGACAAGTTCGTCAGCAAGGGCAAGCTGGAGGCGCACGACGCCGACGCCGCCCTCGGCCGCATCACCGCGACCACCGACCTCGACGCCGCCGCCGACGCGGACGTCGTCGTCGAGGCCGTCTTCGAGAAGCTGGAGGTCAAGCACGAGATCTTCCGGGCGCTCGACAAGATCGTCCGTCCGGACACCGTGCTCGCCTCCAACACCTCCGCGATCCCGATCACCAAGATCGCGGCGGCCACCGAGCACCCCGAGCGGGTCGTCGGCGTCCACTTCTTCTCGCCGGTGCCGATGATGCAGCTCGTCGAACTCGTCCGCGGGTACAAGACGAGCGACGAAGCCCTCGCCACCGCGCGGGAGTTCGCCGAGTCCGTCGGCAAGACCTGCATCGTCGTCAACCGGGACGTCGCCGGCTTCGTGACGACCCGTCTCATCTCCGCCCTCGTCGTCGAGGCGACCAAGCTGTACGAGTCGGGCGTGGCGAGCGCCGAGGACATCGACCTCGCCTGCAAGCTGGGCTTCGGCCACGCGATGGGACCGCTCGCCACGGCGGACCTGACCGGGGTCGACATCCTGCTGCACGCCACCAGCAACATCTACACCGAGTCGCAGGACGAGAAGTTCGCACCGCCGGAGCTGATGCGCCGGATGGTTGACGCCGGTGACATCGGGCGCAAGAGCGGGCAGGGCTTCTACACGTACTGACACACCAGTACGTACAGCCACTGAAACCGCACAGGCCCCGCGGGTATCACCCGCGGGGGTGAATTCGGTATCGGTTCGCTTACAGACGGCAACCTCGTCGCCGCTGAAGCAGTCAGACGTTGCACAGCCACCGTCACGGAGTACGTCACCGCACTCTCGGGGAGCGCATATGTACATCAGGGGCGACCACGCCGAGCTGGTCGTCGGGGGCCGCCTCGACGTCCGCAGCGCGGCGGACGCCCGTACGGTCCTGCACTCGGCCGTCGACGACGGAGCCGGCGACCTGGTGCTCGACCTGTCCGAACTGGACTCCTGGGACGCCACCGGACTCGGGGTGATCATGGGCGTCCACCGGCGGGCCGGCCGCTGCGGCCGACGCCTGGTGCTGCGCGACGTTCCGCCGCAGATGCAGCGCCTGCTGGTGGCCACCCGGCTGCACCGGATCCTGGCGATCGAGGGCGGCATCGGGGTGGAGTCACTGCCCCGCGTGTGACCCTCCAGAGTGATCCTCACGAGACTGTGACGTCTCGCACGGCGCGGTACTCCGGACTGTCGTAGATACTGAGCGAAGGTTTAGGGTTCGGTCGCCCGCTGCCTGACATCCCTGCAAGCGGGTCCGGACCAGAAGCGACAGCGCGGTGTGCAGCAAGGCCGGGAGGGGCTCGAGGCACACACGACGCTTTTGGGGGGCTTGAACCTATGGACCCGAACACCCGGGGACCCGAGGAGTACGGCCATGACGGCGACGGCAACGCGCCGCGTCAGCGCCCGCCCAGGGACCCCCTCACACCCGACTTCGGCCAGCACTCGCCCGCGCTCGCGCGCACGGTACAGCTTGTCACGGGCGACTACCTGCTCACCGTCAATCCCGTCGACGGCAGCGAGATAGAGGCCTGCCCGCCGGGCGAGCGCCCGGGGCGGCCCGAGAAGTACACGGCCGCCGAGCGTGCCGAGGTGAACCGCGCGGCCAAGCCGCCTGCCCCGGCGGGACCGGGCCGGCCCTCGCTGCACCTCCTGGAACGCCAGGAGGACCGCGAGCGCCTGGTCCGGCTGCTGGCGCGCGGCCGTTCCGTGCGTCTCACCGGCCCCGCGGGCTCCGGCCGCACCGCCCTCCTCGACCTGGTCGCCGAGGACTGCACGGACCTCGCCCCCGACGGCGTGGTCCGCCTCAGCGGTTTCCACCGCACGCCGAGCGACCTGCTCTACGACCTCTTCTACGCCGTCTACAACGCGCCCCTGCACCGCCCGGAACGGGACGAACTGCTCGAACTGGTCCGGGAGATCGGCGCGGTCGTCGTCCTCGACGACGTCGAGTTCGGCGGCGCCGGTCTCGACGAGCTGCTGGACGCGACACCCGAGTGCGCCTTCGTGATCGGCGCGACGCCCGAGGTGCCCGCGCCCTCCGCCGCCTCCACCCTGGAAGAGGTCTTCCTCGGCGGTCTCGACCGCGCGGGCGGCGTGGAGCTCATCGAGCGCGCCGTCGGCCGGGTGCTCACGGAGGAGGAGGCCAACTGGGCCGGCGACCTCTGGTTCGAGTCCGAGGGCCTGCCGCTGCGCTTCGTCCAGGCCGGCGCCCTGCTGCGCCAGCGCGACCAGCAGCGCGCGGGGACCAGCGCCGTCGAGGCGTTCGGCGTGTTCGAGGACGCGATCCCCGCGGACGCCCCGTTCGACGCCTCGCTCGACGCCGAGGACGGCGACGCCGTACCCCTGCCGTCGCTCGGCGAGGCCGCCGCGCCCGCACCGCTGCTGGCCTCGCGGCTCAGCGCCTCGGCGCGCGCCACCCTGCGGTTCGCCGTCGCGCTCGGCGGCGAGGTGCCGCACCAGGCGCATCTGCCGGCGCTGGTCGGCGACACCCATGCGGACGCCGCCCTCGGCGAACTGGCCGCCTGCGGACTGGTCTCCGCGGTCGGCTCCCGCTACCGGCTCGCCGCAGGGGTCCTCACCCAGCTCGAGGCCGCCGGATACGGCGACGACATCGAGGCGCAGGCCCTGGCCGCCGCCCAGCACTACGCCTGGTGGGCGGGGCACCCCTCGGTCACCCCGGAGCGGGTGTGCGCCGAGGCCGACGCCCTGCTCGCCGCGCTCGGCGTCCTCGTACCGGGCACGACCGCCCCGGCCGAGGGCGAGGAGAGCGTCACCGTCCAGCTGGCCCGCACGGCGGCCCCCGCGTTCGCCGCCGGCCTGCACTGGAGCGCCTGGGAGCGGGCCCTTCGGTCCGGTTCCGAGGCAGCCCGCCTTGCCGGCGAGGTGTCCGAACAGGCCTACTTCCACCACGAGTTGGGCATCCTCGCGCTCTGCGGTGGACAGCTCGACCGGGCCCGCGCCGAGCTGGAGTCCTCCATCGGGCTGCGCGGCGCCCTCGCCGACAAACGCGGCACGGTCGCGGGCCGCCGCGCCCTCGCCCTGGTCTCCGACCGCTCCGGCACCACGCCCGGCCTCGGCTCGACGGCGGGCGAGGAGGTCCCGGACGCGCGCTACGAGGAGTCCCAGTCGCCGCCCGGCGGAGTGCCGGCCGCCTTCCCGCCGAGCCCGCCGCCCTCGTCCGGCGACACCTCCACCATCGTCGTCAACCGGGCCGTGTCCGGCCCGCCGCCCAAGAGCCACCGCGGCGGCATCCGCGGCCTCGCCCGCCGCAACCTCGTCGCGGCCGGCGCGGGCGCCCTGCTCGCCGCCGTGCTCGGCACGGTCGTGACGCTCGGCGCCACGTCCAACAACGACGCCAACAACCCGTCCGACAAGGTCGGCGTCAACCCGTCCGCAAGCCAGGGCACCGACGACGGGAGCCTGGGCGCCGACACGCCGAAGAACGACACCGGCACCGCGACGAGCCGCCCCACACGCCCGGGCGCCAGCGGCACACCCGGCACCTCCGGCGCCCCGACGCCGTCGTCGAGCACCGGTCAGCCGTCGGACGACCCGAGCGGCACGAAGGGGTCGGGGGGCAGTACGTCGAGCTCACCCACCAAGCCGCCGTCGACGCCGACCAGCAAGCCGCCGACGACGCCTCCCAGCAAGCCGTCGACCACGCCTCCGGCGTCCACACCGCCGCCATCCACGTCCCCGCCGCCGACATCGCAGCCGCCGTCGTCCCCGACCACGTCCACCTCGGCCAGCGGCCCGGCGTCCAGCGCCCCCGCGTCCTCCAGCGCCCCGGCGACGACGAGCAGTTCGGCGACTGCGCCGCAGAGCAGCAGCTCCAGCCCGGTCATGTGAGGTCCCGTACACACAAGCGGGCCGGGTCCGTCTCGACGGACCCGGCCCCCTTGCTCGTGGCAGCGGAGGTCAGAACAACCGCAACTTGTCGTCCTCGATGCCCCTGAGGGCGTCGTAGTCCAGCACCGCGCACCCGATCCCGCGGTCCGTGGCGAGGACCCGCGCCTGCGGCTTGATCTCCTGGGCCGCGAAGATGCCGCGGACCGGGGCGAGATGGGGGTCGCGGTTCAGCAGCTCGAGGTAGCGGGTGAGCTGCTCCACGCCGTCGATCTCACCGCGCCGCTTGATCTCCACCGCGACGGTCCGACCCTCGGCGTCCCGGCACAGGATGTCGACCGGGCCGATGGCCGTCATGTACTCGCGGCGGATGAGCGTGTAGCCGTCGCCGAGCGTCTCGATGCGGTCGGCGAGCAGCTCCTGAAGGTGTGCTTCCACGCCGTCCTTGATCAGGCCGGGGTCCACGCCCAGTTCGTGCGAGGAGTCGTGGAGGATCTCCTCCATCGTGATGATGAGCTTCTCGCCCGCCTTGTTGATGACGGTCCAGACGCCCGCCTCCTCGCCCGCGCCCTCCTTCAGGGTGCAGGGCGGGGACATCCAGTTCAGGGGCTTGTAGGCGCGGTCGTCCGCGTGGATGGAGACGCTGCCGTCGGCCTTCACCAGGATCAGGCGGGGCGCCGAAGGGAGATGGGCGGTGAGCCGGCCCGCGTAGTCCACGGAGCATCGGGCAATGACGAGACGCATGGTCGGCAACGCTACTCGACGGGTGTGGGTCCACGCGATTCGCCCTGGAACACCCGAGACAACCCGTGTTCATTCGTGGCTGATTGTGTGCCTAAAGAGGGCTCCCCATGTACGCATTTTCCTGGTGCCGTCACCCCCCGTTGCTTACCGTAGTAAACGGGAGGTCGCGAGACGAGTACTCAGCGTGTTCGGTATCGCGAACTCCCTTATCTGTCCGGCAACCCCTGTCGACCACGGGGGTGCGAGAGGAGAACCCATGTCGCTCGACGTCTCACCGGCCCTACTCGAGAAGGCCGAGCGAGGCGAGGTCGACGAAGCAGAATTCGTCGACTGCGTCCGGACCTCCCTGCCTTACGCATGGGAGATGATCAGCTCCCTGGTGGCCCAGCTGAAGGTCGACGGCGGCAACTTCGCCGACAACCAGACGCCCCCGCCGGACGAGCAGGCACGCGGACAGCTGCTGCGTGCGCTCGCGAGTGACGCGATACGCGGCGCGCTGCAGAGGCATTTCGGTGTCCGGCTGGCCTTCCAGAACTGCCACCGGGTGGCGGTGTTCCCATTGGACGCCTCGGTCGACGAGACGCTGGCCCGCTTCACCTCGGTCCGCAGTCAGGTACTCAACCAGTCCCCGGAGTTCCGGGACTGCTGAGGAGCATGCCGCTTGCTTGCCGCTCCGTACGCGGGAGGTGCATTCAGTACTGGGGCGGCAAGCTCCGCAGCCGGGCAGGCCCGTTCAACCGAGGTGCGGGAGCACCTCGGCGCCCAGCCGCCGTACGTTCTCCTCTGTGGCCGCCAGGTCTCCCGAGCCCTCCACGAGCAGGGCGAAGCGGGAGATGCCGGTCCGCTCGCTGGTGGCCGCGAGCCGGTCGGCGCACAGGCGCGGGGTGCCCACCGGGTGCAGTCCGCAGAGCAGTTCGGTGTACGCCAGCGGGTCGCGCATCTGCCGGGTGCGGCCGTCCACCGTGACATGGGCCTCGAGCCCCTGCTTCAGCCAGCCCGGCATCGCCTTCGTCAGGGCCTCCACGGCGTCCGTACGCCGGTCCGCGATCTGGCAGACGCCGGCCGAGACATGGGCCGCGCCCAGGACCGTCTCCGCGGAGTGTCCCGCGGCGCGCGCGAGCTGCCGCCACAGGGCGACCATGTCGGCCTTCTCCTCGTCACCCACATGCATGCCCAGCAGCATCGGCAGTCCCCGCTCGGCGGCCTGCCGCACACTCGACGGCGAGGTGCACGCGACGACGACCTCCGGGCCCGGCACCTCCGACAGGGACTCCGACGGCCTGGGGACGACGGGCACTTCACGGAAACCGAAGCGCTCTCCCTCGGCCCCGACCGACGGCTCGCGCAGCCAGCGCAGCAGCAGATCGAGTGATTCGGGGAAGCCCTCCTCGTACGCCTTGATGCCGGAGCCGAACACCTCCAGGTCGACCCACGGTCCGCCGCGTCCCACGCCCAGCGAGAAACGCCCGCCGGAGGTGAGGTGCAGCAGCGCGGCCTGCTCGCCGACCGCCACCGGGTGGGCGGTGGGCAGTACGGTGACCGCCGTGCCGACCCGGATCCTGCGGGTCCGGCCGAGGAGTAAGGCCGCCAGTGTGATCGCCGACGGACAGGTCCCGTACGGCACGAAGTGGTGCTCGGCCAGCCAGACCGAGTCGAGGCCGGCTTCCTCGGCGACCTCGGCCGTGCGGACCGCGCGGTGCAGCGCCTCCCCGTGGCCCTGCCCCGGGAACTGGGCCGCCAACACGAAACTTCCTACGCGCATTGCTTTTCCTGCTTCCTTGGCTCCGACGCGGAGCTCCCCCACCCGCATAACCGTCTGACACGTGCCGAGGACACGGCCTGGCGAAGAGATTTGCGGATTGTCTGCAGAATGGGTGGTCGCGGCAGGGCGGGGGGCGGCCGGTGCTCTACGCGTACCCCCGTCCGCGCCCCGTAGGCTGGACGCGGCCCGTGCTCCCTGTATAGCCCCGTGAGGTGTCCCGTGTCTCCGCGTCGCAACCGACCCAAGGGTGCCGACCCGTCGGGCTCGTCCGGCCGGAGCGGCGAGGACGAGCGGCCCGGCCGTTACGGCGGCTGGCAGTCCACCGAGAGCTGGCAGGGGGAGGAGTGGAGCGTCCGGCACGTGGCGGGTGCGAGCGCGCAGGGCAAGACCTACCGCTGCCCCGGCTGCGACCAGATGATCCCCTCCGGCGTCCCGCACGTGGTGGCCTGGCCCGAGCACTCGGGCGTCGACGAGCGCCGCCACTGGCACAAGGCGTGCTGGAACGCGAAGGACCGCCGCACCACGCGGGTGCAGCGGTCCCGTAACGCGCCGAAGTTCTGAAGCCCCGTCACACGTCGCGCTTGTGCAGCAGCGCGACCGCGCCGGCGAACGCGACGGCCGTCACGCCCAGGGCGATCCACACCGGGTCCCAGCCGGTCGGGCCGGTGCGGCTGAGGGTGGTGGTGTAGAAGGCACTGAGCTGGTTCGGGATCGAGTAGTCGAACAGGGCCTGGCGCACCTTCTCCAGGGCCTGCGAGAACATGAACAGCGCGATCACCAGCGGTGCCAGCACCAGGGCGATCATGATGGTGATGGCGCCCGCCGAGTGCCGGATGATCGAGCCGACGAGGAGCGAGAGCAGCCCGAGCAGCGCGATGTAGAGCGAGATGCCGAAGGTGCCCTTCAGCCACTCGCCGCCGGTCGGGACCTTGGCGCCCTTCAGCACGGCGACGTCCATGACGGCGACCAGGAGCACCGAGGCGAAGGTGACGGTGAACGCCACCGCGAAGAACACGATCGCCTTCGCCGCCAGCACGCGCGCGCGTGACGGGCACGCGGTCATCGTGGTGCGGATCATGCCGGTGCCGTACTCCGAGGCCGTGGTCAGCACGCCGAGCGTGATGATGCACATGCTGCCGAGGAGCAGCCCGAACACACCGAAGGACAACGGGTTCTGGCCCTGGAGGCTGTCCTCGCCCTCGTTGGCGGAGACCAGCACGGCGACCAGCATTCCGATGCCTACGACCAGCAGCAGGAACACGCCGAGCGTCCACATCGTGGAGCGCACCGATCTGATCTTCGTCCACTCCGAGGAGATCGCGTGCCCGAGATGGGTGCGCACCACGGGGATCGGCGAGGTGTAGGTGGGGTACGGCGAACCGGGCGCCGCCGCCTGCCAGTCGGGTGCGGCGGCCTGCGGCATCGGGGGCTGCGGGGTGCTCATCGGGCGTCCTCGGGCTTGGTCAGGTCGGCGGGGGCGGCGGAGGCGGGGCGCTGGGGCGGCGCGGCCGGCGCCTGGGGCGCCGCGGGCGCCGGCTGGGCGTACGGGTTGGGCTGACCCGCGCCCGGGGCGCCGGGGGCGCCGTACGGGCCCGGCTGCCCCTGCGGCATCGCGAACGGCTGTCCGCCCTCCTGGGGCGACGGCGGGGCGTACCAGTCCGGCTGGCCCTGCCCCGGCACCGGCATCGGCGGCTGCACACCGGGCGGCAGCGGCTGCTGCAGCCCCGCCTTCTGGTCGATGGTCGAGCGGTAGTCCACGGCCCCCTGTGTCATTCGCATGTACGCCTCCTCCAGCGAGGCCTGGTGCGGCGACAGCTCCCACAGGCGTACGTCGGCGTCGTGCGCGATGTCGCTGATGCGGGGGAGCGCCAGCCCCGTGATCCTGAGGGCGCCGTCCTGCTCGGGCAGCACATGCCCGCCCGCCTCGGTGAGCGCGGAGGTCAGCTTCTCGCGCAGCTGCGGCTCGGTGTCCGGCGTACGCACGCGCGCGAAGTCGGCGGAGTTCGCCGAGATGAAGTCCTTGACGCTCATGTCGGCCAGCAGCTGTCCGCGTCCGATCACGATGAGGTGGTCGGCGGTGAGCGCCATCTCGCTCATCAGATGGGAGGAGACGAAGACCGTACGGCCCTCCGCCGCGAGCGCCTTCATGAGGTTGCGGACCCAGAGGATGCCCTCGGGGTCGAGGCCGTTGACCGGCTCGTCGAACAGCAGCACCTGGGGGTCGCCGAGCAGCGCGGCGGCGATGCCGAGCCGCTGCCCCATGCCGAGGGAGAAGCCCTTGGAGCGCTTCTTGGCCACCTCCTGGAGGCCGACCACGCCGAGCACCTCGTCGACCCGGCGGGCCGGGATCCCGGACAGCTGGGCCAGGCACAGCAGATGGCTGCGGGCCGACCGGCCGCCGTGCACGGCCTTGGCGTCGAGCAGGGCGCCCACCTGGCGGGGGGCGTTGGGCAGCTTCGGGTACGGGTAGCCGCCGATCGTCACCTGCCCCGCGGTGGGGTTGTCCAGGCCGAGGATCATGCGCATCGTCGTCGACTTGCCGGAGCCGTTCGGGCCCAGGAAGCCGGTGACGGCACCCGGCCGCACCTGGAAGGAAAGGTTGTACACGGCGGTCTTGTCGCCGTAGCGCTTGGTCAGGCCTACAGCCTCGATCATGCTCCGCACCCATCAAAGGTTCAGGACAGCGGGGCACACGCCCCCGTAAGGGTTAGGAGGATATCGAGGAGCTGACGGTTCCGCTCAAATGAAAGTAAAGCAATGTGACTCCGCTTCCCGGCGGAGCGATGCCCGCGGAGCGCTACGCGTCCCGCCTCTTCAGCAGCACATAGCCGCCCGCGAGGGCCGCGAGCACCCACAGCACCATGATCCCGAGGCCGCCCCAGGGGCCGTACGAGGTGTCCTCGTCGATCCGCGGGACCACCTGCATGATCTTGCTGCCTGCCTGGTCCGGCAGGAACCGGCCGATCTTCTTCGTCGCGTCGACATTGCCCAGGATGTTGGAGATCAGGAAGAAGAACGGCATCAGGATGCCCAGCGACAGCATCGGCGAGCGGAGCATCGCGGCGACACCCATCGAGAACACCGCGATGAGCGTCATGTAGATGCCGCCGCCGATCACGGCGCGCAGCACATGCGGGTCGCCGATCGAGGCGCGGTGCGCGCCGAGCATCGCCTGCCCGAGGAAGAAGGCGACGAAGCTGGTCGCCAGGGCGACGGCGAGCGCGAGGCCGGTGGCCACGGCGATCTTGCTGAACAGGAAGGTGCCGCGCTGCGGTACGGCGGCCAGCGAGGTGCGGATCATGCCGGTGCTGTACTCGTTCGAGACGACGAGCACCCCGAACACGATCATCGCGAGCTGACCGAGGCTCATGCCCGCGAAACTGATGAAGGTCGGGTCGAAGGTCAGCCGGTCCTGCCGGCTCATCTTGTCGAACTCGTGGCTGGACAGCGCCGAGATCAGCATGCCTAGGGCGATGGTGACGACCACGGCGAGAGAGAGTGTCCACACCGTGGACGCCACCGACCGGATCTTGGTCCACTCGGACCGTACGACCTGCATCGCGGCCATGCTCATCTCCTCTTCCAGTCCTCGCCCCAGTGCTGCCGCTGCGGGGGCCTCTCGAAGGGCGTCTCGAAGCGGGTCTCAAAGGGCGCATCGAGGGGCGCATCGAGGGGCGCATCGAGGGGAGTGTCGGCGTGCGCGTGGTACTCCACCGCCCCCGCGGTCAGCTGCATGAACGCCTCCTCCAGGGAGGCCTGCTGGGGGCTCAGCTCGTGCAGCACGATCTGGTGCTGTGCGGCCAGTTCGCCGATCTGTTCGGCCTTGCCGCCGTCCACCTCGAGCGCCCCGCTGCCGGACTCGATGACGGTGACGCCCTCCTCGTGCAGCACGTCGAGCAGCCGTTCGCGCTGCGGGGAGCGGATCCGGATGTACGAGCGGGAGTTCCGCTCGATGAAGTCGGCCATGGAGGTGTCGGCGAGCAGCCGGCCCTGGCCGATGACGACGAGGTGGTCCGCGGTCAGCGCCATCTCGCTCATCAGGTGGGAGGAGACGAAGACCGTACGTCCCTGGGCCGCCAGGGACTTCATCAGATTGCGGATCCAGTGGATGCCTTCGGGGTCGAGGCCGTTGACCGGCTCGTCGAACATCAGGATCCGTGGGTCGCCGAGCAGCGCACCCGCGATCCCGAGCCGCTGCCCCATGCCCAGCGAGAACCCCTTGGCCTTCTTCCTCGCGACCGCCGTGAGGCCCACCGTGTCGAGGACCTCGGCCACCCGCCGTCTCGGGATGCCGTTGCTCTGCGCGAGGCACAGCAGATGGTTGAAGGCGCTGCGGCCGCCGTGCATGGCCTTGGCGTCCAGCAGGGCGCCGATGTACCGCAGCGGGTCCCTGAGGTGGTCGTAGTGCCTGCCGTCGATCCGGACGTCCCCCGCGGTGGGCCGGTCGAGCCCCAGCATCATCCGCATCGTCGTCGACTTGCCGGCCCCGTTCGGCCCGAGGAACCCGGTCACCATGCCGGGTCTGACGGTGAAGGTGAGGTTGTTGACCGCCAGTTTCTCGCCGTACCGCTTGGTCAGGCCCTCGAGCTCGATCATGAAGTCACGCTAAGACCGGGGTTCGGGGGCTGCCACTCGAACGCTCGTGGGGTATGACAAAGGCCCGCACCGTTCGGGGGAGAGGGTGCGGGCCCTTGCCGTTGCCGTGTCAGGCGGTGTTACCGGGTCTGCTGCGCCGGAACCCCACGGGAGATCGGCTCGTCCTCGGCCGGCGAACCGGCGGCGGCCACCGCCGCACCGGTGAGCGTCGCGAGCATCTCGCGGACGTTCGTCAGCTGGGCGTTGATGCTGTCGCGGCGGTTGGTGAGGGCGGCCAGCTCGCGCTCGGATTCCGAACGGATCCGGTCGGCCTTGGCGTTCGCGTCGGCCACGATGTCCTCGGCCTGGCGCTGAGCCGTCTCCACCGTCTGGCGGGCGCGGCGCTCGGCGTCGGTGCGCAGCTTCTCGGCCTCCAGGCGGAGCTGCTCCGCGCGGTGCTCGATCTCCGCGAGGCGCTTCTCGGCCTTGGCCTGACGGGACGCCAGGTCGCGCTCGGACTGCTCGCGGCGCTTGGCGAGGTTCGTCTCGAAGTCGGCGGCGGCCTGCGCGGCCTTGGCGCGGGTCTCCTCGAAGAGGGCGTCGGCCTCCTCGCGCTTGGACTGCGCGTCCTTCTGCGCCTCGGAACGCAGCTGCGAGGCGTCACTCTTGGCCTTCTCGACGATCCGGACGCCCTCGTCCTCGGCCTTGGCCTTGCGCTCCGCAGCGAACGATTCTGCGTCGTTGCGGACCTGCTGGGCCGCCGACTCCGCAAGTTCGCGGTGCTGCTCGGCCGCGCGACGGGCCTCCTCGCGCAGATCCTTGGCCTCTTCCTCGGCGAGGCGAAGGATCTTCTCGACACGCGCGCCGAGACCGGCGTACGACGGCTCTGCGTCGCTTACCTGGGCCTGGGCGTTCTGCGTCTCGAGGTGGAGCTCCTCGATGCGCTTTTCCAGAGCGGTGATGCGGGCGAGAGCGCTGTCACGGTCGGAGACGAGCTTGGAGATTCGTTCGTCCACCTGAGCGCGGTCGTACCCACGCCGCACAAGCTCGAAGCCGTAGGGGGAAGTGTCGCTCATGGGGTTCCTGTCAAATGAGACCGGTGAGGTGATAGGGGGAATCCTAGGGGCCGAAGCGGTGTGTCATCGAGCGGATACGTGTTTGATCTGGAGAATGAGACCCCTTTTGGGTGGCTAACCCTCGGACCACTTGCCAAAAAATTGGTCAAAGGCCCCAGATGGCGCCGCATGTGACCCTGTCGATCAGCTGTCCGACGGCTTACCCGAACGGGGGGCGCCGACCGTGGCACCCGCCTTGACGCCACCGTCCTTGCCCGCAGTCGGGGCCTCGAAAGACTCCAACGCCTCCAGGACGTCCTGGACACGGGAGATCTCGGCGTTGATGTCCTCGCGCCGGCGCACCAGGATCTCCAGCTCGCGCTTTCCTTCCTCGACCGTGCGCTTGGCCTCGCGGATCGCCTCGGCCTTGAGCTCCTCGGCCTCCCTCACGAGCGCCGCCTTCTTCTGCTCGGCCTCCTTCAGGAGCCCCTCGGCCTTCTTCACGGCGGCGATACGGACCTTGCCTGCTTCGGAGTTGGCCTCCGAGACCAGCTCCTTGGCCTTCGCCTGCGCCTTGGCCAGCTGCTCCTCGGCGGCCTTGATGAGCGCGTCGCAACGGTCGCCCGCCGACTTCATCGTCTCCGCGGACTCCCGGCGGGCCCGCTCGTGCAGCGCCTCGATCTCAGCGGTGATGCGCTCGCGCAGCTCCTCCGCGCGCTCGCGGATGGAGGTGGCGTCCCGGCGGGCGCCGACGAGCAGTTCGTCCGCGTCGGCACGGGCCTTCTCCACCCGGGCGTTGCCCTCGACCGTCGCCTCCGAGACCAGGCGCTCGGCCTCCTTGCGGGCCGCACCCACCATGGTGTCGGCCTGCGCCTCGGCGTCGGCGGTGGTCTTGTGGGCCTGCTGCTGCGCCTCGGAGAGCAGCTTGTCGGCCTCGGCGGTGGTCTCCGTGATGAGGGTGTCGACCTGCTCGGCCACGTCCTGGCGCCGCTTGTTGGCGTCCTTGCGGGCCTCGTCGAGGGTGCGTTCGGCCTCCTCGCGCGCGGCGTTGACCAGCCGCTCGGCCTCCGCCGCCGCCTCCGCCTTGACCCGCTCCGACTCGCTGCGGACCCGCTCGGCGTGCTGCTGCGCCGCCCCGACCGTGTCGGCGGCCTCGGCGCGCAGCCGCTCCGCGTCCCCGGTGGCGTCCGCGATGAGCTTCTCCGCCTTGGCGACCGCCTCGACGCGCACCCGCTCGGCCTCCGCGACCGTCTCGGTGCGCAGCTGGTCGGTGTCCCGGACCGTCTCCGTGGTGAGCCGCTCGGCCTCGTTGCGCGCCTCGGTGATGAGGGCGTCCGCCTGCGTCGCCGCGTCCGAACGGATGCGATTGGCGTCCTCGCGGGCGTCCGCCCGGGTGCGCGCCGCCGCCTGGTCGGCCTCGGCGATCGCGTCCGATGCCTCCGTACGCGCCCGCTGCGCGTACTCGGCCGCGTCCGAACGCAGCCGCTCCGACTCCGCGATCGCCTCGGCGACCGTGCGCTCGGCAAGCGACTTGGCGGCGTCGGTCTCCTCGTTCGCCTCGCGCCGGATGCGGCTCGCGTCCTCGCTGGCCCGCTCCCGCTCGGCGTAGGCGTCGGAGCGGACCCGGTCCGCCTCCTCCTGTGCCTCCCGGCGGGTACGGTCCGCCGCGTGCTCGGCGGCGCTGCGCAGCCCGGTGATCTCCTCCTGGGCCTGCTCGTGCAGCCCGGCCACGGAGTCCCGTACCTGCTGGGCGTGCTGCTCGGCGCCCGACACCATCTCGGTCGCGCGCCGGTCGGCCTCCTCGACCAGGCGCACGGCCTCGGCCTGCGCCTCCTCCACGCGCTTGCGCGCCGAGGCGAGCAGCTCCTCGCTCTGCTCGCGCGCCCGCTCGCGCTCCTGGTCGGCCTCGGTGCGCGCCGCGCCGAGGGTCTCCTCGGCCTCGCGACGGCGCCGGTTGGCCTCCTCCTGCGCGGCGGCCAGCGTCTCGGACGCCTCCGTACCGAGCCGCTCGGCGGCGGCCAGCGCCTCCGCCCGCACCCGGTCGGCGCTCTCCTGCGCCTCCGACTTCAGCCGCTCCGCCTCCGCGGCCGCCTCGGACCGCAGGCGTACGGCGATGGCCTCGCCCTCGGCCCGGGACGCGGACGCGTCCGACGCGGCCTCGTTGCGCAGCCGGTCGGCCTCCGCCTCGGCCTGGGCCTGCAGGGTGCGGATCCGCTCGGCGGCCTCGGCGCGCAGCCGCTCGCTCTCCTCGGCGGCCTCGCGGCGGATCCGGGAGGCCTCCTCGCGGGCCTCGGTCAGGGCCTGCTCGGCGGCGGCGAGGCGCTCCTCGGCCTCCGTGCGCAGCCGCGTCAGCTCCTCGGCCGCCTCGGCGCGGCGGGCCTCCATGGCCCGCTCGGTCTCCTCCTGCAGCTCCCGCGCGGCCCGCTCGGCCTCGGCCTTGATGCCCTCGGACTGCTCGACGACCTCCTCGCGGTGCCGCTCCGCCTCCTGACGGGTGCGCTGGAGGGTCTCCTCGGCCTGCCGGCGCAGCGTGGTCGCCCGCTCGATGGCCTCCGTACGGACCTTCTCGCTGTCCGCGGTGGCCTTCTGACGCAGCTCGTCCGCGTCCTGCCGGGACTTCGCGAGCAGCTCCTCGGCGGTCTTGGCCGCCTCCTCGATCTGCTGGACGGCCTCCTTGCGGGCCTCCGCGCGGATCTTCTCGCCCTCGGCGACCGCGTCGGCACGCAGCTGCTCGGCCTCGCCGCGCAGCCGGCGCGCCTCCTCCTGCAGCTCGACCGTCTTGGCGCGGTACTCCTTGGTGTCGTCCTTGGCCGCGCCCTTGAGCTGCTCGGCCAGGTCGTGCGCCTCGGCGCGCAGCCGGTCCGCCTCGGCCTCGGCCTCGGAGCGGATCCGCTCGGCCTCCTCGGCGGCGGCCTTGGTGGTGTTCTTCGCGTCCTCCTGCGCCCTGTTGAGGACGTCCTCGGCCGTCTTGGCCGCCTTGGACAGCTGGGTCGCGCTCTCCTCGGCCGTGATCGTGCGGGCCTTCTCGGAGGCCTCGGCGACGATCCGCTCGGCCTCGGAACGGGCGTCCGCGACGACCTGCTCGGCATCCGACTTGGTGGCCTCGGCCTCCTTGGTGGCCTCCTCGACCAGCCGGGCGACCTGCTCCTTCGCCGTACGGGTGCGCTGCTCGTTCGTCGACTCGGCGCTGGCGAGGGCCTTCTCGGCGGCCGCGGTGGCCTCGGTGACCAGCTTGTCGGCCTCGGCCTGCGCCTTGCGCAGCGCCTCCTCGGCCTGCGCCATGCGCTGCTCGGCGGCCCGGCTCAGCTCCTGCGCCTGGCGGCGGGCGGAGTCCGACTCGGTGGCGGTGGAACTGCGCAGCTGCTCGGCGTGGTCGGTGGCCTCCTGGGCCTGGGTGGACGCGGCGTTCAGCAGCCGCTCGGCGTCCGCACGCGCCCGGCGCAGCAGCTGGTCCGCCTCAGCGCGGGCCTCCTCGGCCTCGCTCTGCAGCCGCTGCCTGGCCTCGCTCGCGACCCGCTCGGCCTCCGCACGGGCGGCGGCCAGGGCCTGCTCGGCCTCGGCACGGGACTCGTCGAGCAGCCGGCGCGCCTGGGACTCGGTGCGGGCGCGCAGCTGCTCCGCCCAGGCCACGTTCTCGTTGACGTGCGACTCGACGGTCTGCCGGCGCTCGGCCAGCTCCTGGTCCAGCTGCTGGCGGCGGGTGACCGCCTCCTGGTGCAGCTCGGCCTGCAGCCGGGCGGCCTGCTCCGCGTGCTCCTGGAGGATGCGCTGGGTCTGGGCACGGGCCTGGCTGAGCTCGCGCTCGGCGTCCTGACGCAGCTGGTCGGCCTGGATCTGCGCGTTCCGCAGCAGCTGCTCGGCCTGGTAGCCGATGTCACCGCCGTCGAAGGCGGGCCGGGACATGATGGTGCGGCGCGCCTCGTGCAGCTTGGCGCGCAGCACCTCGACCTGGTAGCCGAGGTCCTCGGCGTGCTGGATCGCCTTTTCCCGCTCGGTCTTCAGCCGCTCCATCTCGGCCTCGAACCGAGAGAGGTGGTCGACGTCAGCCGCCGGCTCTCGCTCCTGGCGTTCGTAGCCCCGCACTGCGCGGTCCCATCCGTCCCCTGGTCGCAAGTCTGGCCAAACGAGCTCCGTCCATCCGCCGAACGGGGCCCCCGGGGAATGGTGTCAGATCAACGGCGGAGCATGGGCTGCTGCCCCGACGCTCGACCCCCGAAACACGGTCCCCGGCGTGCGGTCACCCCCCCACAGAGACGGCGACCGCCCCCAACCCTACCGGCCCATATGTACGGGGGTCAGTGCTCAGGTGACTCAACAGGCGCGGAAGTGACCAGTTCTGTCAGAACGCCGTGGCAGTCCTTCGGGTGCAGGAACGTGATTCGTGACCCCATGGAGCCGCGCCGGGGCTCTTCGTACAGAACGCGTACGCCCTTTTCCTTGATGTCGGCCGCGTCGGCGTCCACGTCCGCCGTACCGAAAGCGATGTGGTGGACACCCTCGCCGTTCTTGTCGAGCCACTTGGCGACGGTCGAGTCCGGTCGCGTCGGCTCCAGAAGCTGCAGGTAGGAGGCCCCGCCGTCGGAAGTGCCGTTGATCTTGAGCATGGCCTCGCGGACGCCCTGCTCCTCGTTGACCTCGGAGTGGAACACCTCGAAGCCATAGGTGGCCCGGTAGAACTCGACGGTCTTGTCGAGATCGAAACAGGCGATTCCGATGTGGTCGATTCGCGTCAGCATGGTGTTAGTGCAGCGCGACGGGGATGGTTACGCAACGTGCCAGCGATCACACCGGCTGCCGGGTGACGGCACGGAGTGCCACTCAGTACATTCGAAGTAAACCCTCGTTCACTCCTCGGCAGTGCAGCCGGAAGGGGATCGCAGCTCATGTCTGGATCGAACAGCACCACCTCGGTGATCGTCGCGGGGGCGCGTACCCCCATGGGACGGCTGCTGGGCTCCCTCAAGTCCTTCTCCGGAGCCGACCTCGGCGGCTTCGCGATCAAGGCCGCCCTCGACCGTGCGGGGATCGGTGGCGACCAGGTGCAGTACGTGATCATGGGCCAGGTGCTGCAGGCCGGGGCGGGGCAGATCCCGGCACGCCAGGCCGCCGTCAAGGCGGGCATCCCGATGAACGTGCCGGCACTGACCGTCAACAAGGTGTGTCTGTCCGGCCTCGACGCCATCGCGCTCGCCGACCAGCTGATCCGCGCCGGCGAGTTCGACGTGATCGTCGCGGGCGGCCAGGAGTCCATGACCAACGCCCCCCACCTGCTGCCGAAGTCCCGCGAGGGCTTCAAGTACGGCGCGATCGAGATGCTCGACGCGATGGCGTACGACGGCCTGACCGACGCCTTCGAGAACATCGCCATGGGCGAGTCGACGGAGAAGCACAACACCCGCCTGGGCATCCGGCGCCCCGAGCAGGACGAGATCGCCGCCCTGTCCCACCAGCGGGCGGCCGCCGCCCAGAAGAACGGCATCTTCGAGGCCGAGATCACCCCGGTCGAGATCCCGCAGCGCAAGGGCGACCCGGTCCTCTTCAGCAAGGACGAGGGCATCCGCGGCGACACGACCGCGGAGTCCCTGGGCAAGCTGCGCCCGGCCTTCACCCGGGACGGCACGATCACGGCCGGTTCCTCCTCGCAGATCTCGGACGGCGCGGCGGCCGTGGTCGTGATGAGCAAGGCCAAGGCGCAGGAGCTGGGCCTGGACTGGATCGCCGAGATCGGCGCCCACGGCAATGTGGCGGGCCCGGACAACTCGCTCCAGTCGCAGCCGTCCAACGCGATCCTGCACGCCCTGAAGAAGGAGGGCCTGGGCGTCGAGGACCTCGACCTGATCGAGATCAACGAGGCCTTCGCCGCGGTGGCCGTGCAGTCAATGAAGGACCTCGGAGTTTCAGCGGAAAAGGTGAATGTCAACGGCGGCGCGATTGCCCTGGGCCACCCCATCGGCATGTCCGGCGCCCGGCTCGTCCTGCATCTGGCGCTGGAGCTCAAGCGCCGGGGCGGCGGTGTGGGTGCGGCCGCGCTGTGCGGTGGCGGCGGTCAGGGTGACGCACTGATCGTGCGGGTACCCAAGGCCTGAACCCTTTCTCCACGTAACTCTGTAGTTCTCTGAACGGAGCTGTGATGCAGGACGTCTCCACACTCGTCGCCCAGGCGAGGGAAGGCCGGCCGCGGGCCGTGGCCCGGCTGATCTCCCTGGTGGAGGGGGCGTCCCCGCAGCTCAGGGAGGTCATGGAGGCGCTCGCTCCGCTGACGGGCAATGCGTATGTGGTGGGTCTGACCGGCTCGCCGGGCGTCGGCAAGTCGACCTCCACGTCCGCGCTCGTCACGGCGTACCGCAAGCAGGGCAGGCGGGTCGGCGTCCTGGCCGTCGACCCGTCGTCGCCCTTCTCCGGCGGCGCCCTGCTCGGCGACCGGGTGCGGATGTCGGAGCACGCCTCCGACCCGGGGGTGTACATCCGCTCGATGGCGACCCGCGGCCATCTGGGTGGCCTGGCGTGGGCCGCCCCGCAGGCGATCCGGGTGCTGGACGCGGCGGGCTGCGACGTGATCCTGGTCGAGACGGTGGGCGTCGGCCAGTCGGAGGTCGAGATCGCCTCCCAGGCGGACACGAGCGTCGTCCTGCTGGCCCCCGGGATGGGTGACGGCATCCAGGCGGCGAAGGCGGGCATCCTCGAGATCGGTGATGTGTACGTCGTCAACAAGGCCGACCGGGACGGCGCGGACGCCACGGCCCGGGAACTGAACCACATGCTGGGCCTGGGCGAGTCCCGCAGCCCGGGTGACTGGCGCCCGCCGATCGTCAAGACGGTCGCCGCGCGCGCCGAGGGCGTCGACGAGGTCGTCGAGGCCCTGGAGAAGCACCGCGCATGGATGGAGGAGCGGGGCGTGCTGGCGGAGCGCCGCCTGGCCCGCGCCTCCCGCGAGGTGGAGACCATCGCTGTGACGGCCCTGCGCGAACGCATCGGCGACCTGCACGGCGACCGCCGGCTGAGCGCACTGGCGGAACGGATCGTGGCCGGGGACCTGGACCCCTACCGTGCGGCGGACGAGCTGGTGGCGGGGCTGACGCAGGGCTGAGGCGGGTTTTCGCGTGGCCAACTCCCGGCCCGCGCTGTTACGTTGACTCTCATGTACCTCCTCTTGGCATAGGGCACGCCCAAGACCGCGTACGGCGAGCGGCGGTCGACCGACGAACCGACTGACCGGCCGCCCGGCCGACGCGGCGAACAGGCGTCCCCTTTTCCGCCTCGAGTCGAGGAACTCCCGTGTCTTCCACGCCAGTGGGACGGCCGTCGTATGCCGCCGTCCTCCGCATCCCGCATGCCCGCCGCACCTTCGCCGCCGCCCTGCTCGGCAGGCTGTCGTACGGCATCGTCCCCCTGTCGGTGATGCTCGCCGTGAACCGCGCCACCGGGTCGTACACGGTGGCGGGCACCGTCATGGCGCTGTTCGGCGCCACCAGCGTCTTCCTGTCGCCCGCCCGGGCCGCCCTGATCGACCGGCACGGGCCGCGCCACACGCTGGTCCCGATGGTCACGGCGTACGCCGCCCTGCTCGGGCTGCTCACACTGCTCGTCCGGCGCCCCGGTGCCGTCTCACCGCTCGTCCTGGGCGCCGTGACCGCCGCGGCGGGCGCCTGCACCCCTCCGCTGGGCCCGACCATGCGCGCCGTATGGGGCAGGCTCGCCCCGGACCGCGCCCTGCTGCAGCGCGCCTACAGCCTCGACGGCGTCGCCGAGGAACTCCTCTTCGTCTGCGGCCCCCTCCTGGTCGGCGTCCTCACCGGTTTCGCCCCGCCAACGGCCGGCATCGTCCTCGGAACCTCCCTGATCGTGGCAGGCACGACCGGCTTCACCACATCGCCGGCCGTCGGGGCGACTAGGCCCGCCGAGGCGGGCGGGGCGCGGCGTGGGGGCAGGTGGTTCGGGGGCGCGCGGGGGTGGCTGCGCGGGCTTGTCACCGGGTGGGGTGGCCCGGGGCGGAGGGGGCTGGAGGGGATCGGTTCTGCGCGGGGCGCGGGCGGGCGGGAACGGCTGCGCGGGCTTGTGTCCGGGCAGGGCGTGGCCGGGCCCCGGTCGCTGCGCGGGCCTGCCTGTGGGGCAGGCGGTGCGGGGCTCAGTGCGCTACGGCGAGTCCGTGCCGGGCACGAAGCGGGCACGCAGGGGCGACGCGTCGGGCGGGGCGCTGCTGGGGGCGGGGTGCCGCGCGGAGTCCGGGGTGGGCTCGGGCCGGGGGCTGCCGGGCGGAGTGTGTGGCGTCGGGGTGGGCGGGGTGTGTTGTGGGGGATTGTGCAGCCCGTTGTCGCTGCCGGTGGGGTTGGGGTGACGCTGGGGGTGGTTGATCTGGTGGTGGTGGCCTTTGCGGAGCAGCGGCACTACGGGGATGGGGCCGTGGCCTGGGCGCTGGCTGCGTTGTCGGCCGGGAGCGCGGTCGGCGGTCTGGTCAACGGGGCCGTCCACTGGCGTGTCCCGGCCCCGGTGCGGCTGCCCCTGGCGGCGGCGGGCCTGGGGGTGGCGTTGCTCGGCGCCGGGTTCGCCCCCGGGCTCGGCACGCTCGCCGCAGCGCTGGCGGCCGCGGGGTTCTTCGTCTCGCCGGCGCTGACCACCGCCTATCTGATCGCCGATGACGCGGCGGCACCGGAGGCGCAGGTCCGGGCCGGTGCCTGGGTCAACACGGGTGTGAACGCGGGCAGTACGGCAGGCGCGGCCGTTGCGGGGCCCCTGGTGGGCGCGATGCCGACCGCGCTGTGCTTTACGGCGGCCGGTACGGCGGCCCTGCTGACGGCCCTCGCGACGGTGCGGCGCAGCCGTGAGAGGCGCACCGTCCGGGCGGCTCCGGAGCGGGGCGATGCGGAGAGCGTTCCCGCCGCCTGACGGGCCGTCGGCCGGAAGTGGCCGGATCAGCAGGGCAGTTGGGGCGAGTGCTCGCCAATCCTCCCGCCGGCACAGGCACGGCCTCCGGAACGCACCGGCAGGCGGGGCCCGTTCGGACTCCGCCTGCCGTTTGCGCCGTAGGACCGCTAGGGACGTCCCCGCTGCCCGCGCAGGTGCTCCGCGATGGGCTTCAGGGCCTTGTCGAGTTCCGCCATGGCCTCGGGGGACAGCAGATCGATGAAGTGCCTGCGCACGGACGCCACATGGTGCGGGGCGACCTTGTTCATCGTCTCCATGCCGTGCTCCGTGAGGACCGCGTAGAGCCCGCGGCGGTCGGACTCGCAGTTCTCACGGCGGACCAGGTTCGCGTTCTCCATCCGGGTGATCTGGTGGGAGAGGCGGCTCTTGGACTGGAGGGTGGCGGACGCGAGGTCGCTCATCCGCATCCGTACGTCCTCCGACTCGGAGAGGTTCACCAGGATCTCGTAGTCGTTCATCGTCAGTCCGAACGGCTGCAGGTCCCTCTCGAGCTGGTACGTCAACAGCCTGTTGACCTCCAGGTGGGTGCGCCAGGCGCACTGCTCCGCATCGGTCAGCCAGCGCGTGGCCGTCTCGGTCTCCATGAATGAAGTCTACCTAAAATGTTGAAAGGCGAACTAGTGAGGGTGGTGTGGTGTCGGCGCGCACACGTTCGACGTCACACTCCGCAGACTACCGCTCACAGCCCGAAGCGACGCTGGAGGTCTCCCAGCTGTCCGGGAAGGCGCGGTGCGCCGGCTTGCTGTGAAGGGCCCATGTGTGCCCCGCCACCACCGGGTACGCCGGGCTCCGGCGGAACCACCCCCGTGGCCTGCTCGGCCATGAGGGTTTCCGAGGACTGGAGCAGGACCGTGCCGGCCCCTACGAACTCGAACTGGTGCTCCTCCCCGGAGGCCCCGCCGAGGCCCGTCATCGCACGTAGACCGCCCATTACGCCCGTCAGATAACCATGGTCGTAGTGGTGGCACGGCGAGGGGCAGTCGGCCCAGCCGACGAGCGCCTGCGGATCCACCCGGATCGGCGGTTCCATGAACACCACCGGACCGTTAGATGCGGCCACGAACTTTCCGGTTCCGATGAGTGTCAGAAAACCCGGCACGATCGATTGCTTGAGCGCGAGACTTGGCTGAAAAGCGAGCAGATTGCCCGAGCGAATGGTCAGATTGCCGTCGTCCAGGTCGTACGAGTTCACGTCGAAGGCCCGGTCGGCGAGGAGCATCTTGCCCGAGCCCTCCGCCACGACCCAGTCGCTCGCATGCAGTGGCGAATGAAAGGACGTACGGACCAGGCGGTCGAGCCGGCCGTGCCCGATGCCGTTGAACTCCATCGATCCGTAGTAGGCGATCATCTTCCCCTTCTGCAGGAACCACTGGCTCCCCTTGAGCTCCACGCAGAAGGTGTACTTGTTGACGTTGTCGTCCACCGGCAGCGTCATCGGGTCGAAGACCGTCGGGCCGCCCGGAGTCCCGTACGCGCTCACAGCTTCTCCTCCGAGGCCTGGACATACACCACGCCGTTGCCGCTGAGCTCCAGCTGGAAGGCCTCGCCGGAGCCGCGTCCCACCATGTCGCGCCAGCCCAGCGCCGCGGACAGCTTGTTGCGGACGTCCCCGTGGTGCGCGACGTACGCCTGCGGGTCGACGTGCACGGGCCGCTGTGGGGTGATCGGGATCTCGAAGACTCCGCCGTGGGCCATCACGGCCACCGAGCCGTGTCCCTTGAGGGTGGTCGTGAACAGCCCCTGGCCGGTGACCTGGCCGCGGACCATGCCCATGACCCCGCCCTGCGAGCCCATGAACATCGTGCCCTGCTGGAGCGTGCCCTCGAAGGCGAGCAGCCGGTCCGCCTCCACATAGAGGGTGTCGCCGGTGAGGTTGATCACCTGGACGTGGTGACCGCCGTGCCCGAACATCACCGTGCCGTTGCCCTCGACGCTCATCAGGGGCGTGGCCTCGTTCGCGACCCGGCGCCCGATCATCGACATGATCCCGCCCTGGCCGCCCTGGATGTTGGGCGTGAAGGACACCTCGCCCTTGTAGGCGAGCATCGCGCCGCGCTGACTGAACAGCCGCTGGCCCGGCAGCACCGTCGCCTCGACCATCTTGGAGTTGATCTCACGGAAGGGCATGTCACACATCCCCCGCGATCGTGTTCCGCTCGCTCGGCTGTACGTACACCAGCCCGTCCCCCTCGAACCGGATCTGGAAGGCCTCGCCGCCGCCCTCTCCGAAGAACGTGCGGAACGTCACACCGGACTGGAAGGACTGCCGCAGATTCCCCTGGTGCGCGATGTAGGCACCGGGGTCGACCGTCAGCGGGTACTGCGCACTCACCCGCAGCACCACCGCCGGGCCGTCCGACATGATCGCCGCCTGGCCGTGGCCCTCGACGGTGGTCGTGAACAGCCCGTTGCCCTGGGAGGCGCCGCGCAGGCCGGTGAAGGTCGTGCCGGTCCTGAGGCCGGCGTCGGTCGCGAGCAGATTGCTCGACTCCACATACAGCTTGTCCCCCTGGAGACTCACGAGGTTGATCTCGGAGGCCCGGTCCGCGAACCAGCACGTCCCGTGCCCCTTCACCTCCATCACCGTCATCTGCTCACCGGTGAGCCGCCGGGTCACCATGCCCCGGATGCCCTCACCGCCGCCGGTCATCTTCTTGAAGGCCATCTGCCCGTCGTACGCGACCATCGAGCCGTTCTTCGCCTTCACGGCGTCCCCGGTCATGTCGACGGCGAGCACCTTGCTGCCTTGAAGTCGAAACATCGCCACGCTGCGAAAGGTAACCGCCCGGCGGGTGCAGCGCACAGGGCCCGTGGGTGGAGAGGCACCCTGAGCGCACCCTTAGGGGAACCGTTTGTCACAATGGGCGGACGCTTGTGCTTCCGTTCACAAAGAGCGATCCGTCTCCCACCGAAGGTGACCCGTGGACATCAAGACCGCCACCGCCCTCCGCCGCCTGCGCCTCGTCTCGGCTCCCGAGGCGGTGTCGTTCCTGCTCCTGCTGACCTGCTCCGTGCTCAAGCGGACCACGAGCTTCGACGCGGTGTTCCCGATGGGCCTGACGCACGGCGTCCTGTTCATCCTGTACGTGATCTTCTGGGCCGACGCCTGGAACCGTACGAAGTGGGACAAGAAGACCGCGGGGCTCTACTTCCTCCTCTCCGTCCTGCCCACCGGCGGCTTCTTCGCCGAGCGCAAGCTCAAGCGCGCCGCCGAGGACGCCGTCATCGCCTCCCGCGCACGCCAGGAAGGAATCGTGAACGCATGATCGTCGCCTTCTCCGTGACGCCCCTGGGCGTCGGCGACGACGTGGGGGAGTACGTCGCCGAGGCCGTCCGCGTCGTCCGCGAGTCCGGTCTGCCCAACCGCACCGACGCGATGTTCACGAGCATCGAGGGCGACTGGGACCAGGTGATGGACGTGGTCAAGCGCGCCGTCGCCGCCGTCGAGGAGCGGGCGCCACGGGTCTCCCTGGTCCTCAAGGCGGACATCCGCCCCGGAGTGACCGACGGTCTCACCGCCAAGGTGGAGACGGTGGAGCGGTTCCTCGCCGACTAGGGCCGCCGGGGCTTCCACCATGGCGGCGCGGCACACGAACTGCTCATGGTGGGGCGGGAGATGCGGCCGCCCCACCCGCCTGGACGTCTCCAGGTCGCCCCGCCCCCGAAACTCCAGTTGTGTAGGGGGTGATCGGTACTCATCTGCCGATCACACCTCATTCACTGGAGGGCGCCGTGCAGTCGGAGGGCTACGCATACGACACCCACAGCCGACTGGCCGGACCTCTCACGGAGCCCAGCGACGCCTCGTACCAGGTGCAGTACACCTCGCTGCTGTCCAGCGAACCGCGCCGAATACAGGCCGTCCTGCTGATGACCCTCGCGCCGGTGCTCACCGGCACGCTGCTCGTCTACCTCGTCTGGCCCACGCACTGGGTGGAGCGCGACGGCGGGCAGAGCTGGCTGGTCGGGCTCGATGTCACGATGCTCATATCCATCGGGCTCATCGAGCTGTTCATGGTGGTCAACGTCGCCTCCGTCGCCCATGCCACGCTGGTCGCCCGTGACCCCGTCCCGGTCGTCCCCGAAGCCGGTACCCGCGTCGCCTTCCTCACCACGTACGTCCCCGGCAAGGAACCCCTCTCCATGGTCCGCGCCACCCTGGAGGGAGCCGTCCGGATCACCCATGCCGGGCCCGGCAGCGTCCTCGACGTCTGGCTCCTCGACGAGGGCGACGACGAGCAGGCGAAGGCCCTGTGCGCGGAGCTCGGGGTCCGGCACTTCACCCGGCGCGGCGTTCCGCAGTGGAACCAGGCCCACGGCGCCCACAAGGCCCTGACCAAGCACGGCAACTACAACGCCTGGATCGCCAGCCACGGCGACGAGTACGACTTCTTCGCCTCCGTCGACACCGACCACGTCCCGCGCCCCAACTTCCTGGAGCGGATGATGGGCTACTTCCGGGACCCCGACGTCGCCTTCGTGGTCGGACCCCAGGTGTACGGGAACTATGCCGACCATCCCGTCACCAAGGCCGCCGAGTCGCAGCAGTTCCTCTTCCACGCGCTGATCCAGCGGGCCGGGAACCGGTATCGCTCGCCCATGTTCGTCGGCACGAACAACGTGGTGCGGATCGCCGCCGTGAAGCAGATAGGCGGCCTGTACGACTCCATCACCGAGGACATGGCCACCGGCTTCGAGATACACCAGCGGCGCAATCCCGCAACCGGCAACCACTGGCGGTCCGTGTACACACCCGACGTACTCGCCGTCGGAGAGGGGCCCGCCTCCTGGACCGACTTCTTCACGCAGCAGATGCGCTGGTCGCGGGGGACCTACGAGACGCTGTTCAAGCAGTACGGAAGAGCGCTGTTCAGGATGCCTCCGGGACGGCTGTTCTCGTACACCCTGATGCTCGTCTACTACCCGATGACGGCCGTCAACTGGCTTCTGGGCATTCTCAGTTGTGTCCTCTTCCTCTGGTTCGGGGCCTCCGGCACGCAGGTCGCCTCCTCGGTGTGGCTGATGCTCTACAGCGATGCCGCCGCCCTGCAGATCGGGCTGTATCTGTGGAACCGGCGGCACAACATCTCGCCGCACGAGCCGGAGGGGTCCGGCGGGCTCGCCGGCATGGCGATGTCGGCCCTGGCCGCCCCGATCTACCTCAAGTCCTTCGGTGAGGCCCTCGTCCGGCGGCCCAGCAGGTTCGTCGTGACCCCCAAGGGCGCGGACGCCAGTGCCGACCGGCTGCTCACCTTCCGTATCCACCTCTTCTGGGCGGTCCTGCTCGCGACCTCCCTGGCCGCCTCGGTCGTCCTGGACCACACCCATGCGGCCATGCGCACCTGGGCGGTCCTGGCCATGGTCATCGCCCTCGCACCGGTCGCGGTGTGGTGCTCCACGCTCCTGAAGGAGCGGCGGGAGCGGCAGGCCCCGCACCGGACCACACGTGCCGTCGACGGCACGGAGCCCGCCCTCGCCACCAGCGGCGCGGTCTCCCCGGTCTCCGGAACCACGACAGGAGGCAGCTAGCACCATGGCCCGGAACGCTGAGAACAAGTACCGGAAGAGCCCGGGGAACAGGACGACCAGAAGGGCCGTCCTCGGGGTCGGGGGCGTCATGGTCCTGGCGGGTCTCAACGCCCCCGCCGCGGTCGAGTTCGCAGGTGAGGAGTATCACGAGTACAAGATCGCCCAGCCCGAGTACCAGGCGAAGTACGGCTCCTGGCAGCGGGTAGACATCCCCGCGAAGTACCGCACCAACGCCATCCATGCGGCGCTCCTGCACACCGGCAAGGTGCTGATCGTCGCCGGGTCGGGCAACGAGCAGAAGAAATTCAACGCCGGGTCCTTCGACACGGTCCTGTGGGACCCGAAGGCGAACACCTTCAAGAAGATCCCCACGCCGGCCGACTTCTTCTGCTCCGGCCACACCCAGCTCCCGGACGGGCGGCTCCTCGTGGCCGGTGGCACCGCCCGCTACGAACTGCTCGACGGCGAGGTCAAACGGGCCGGCGGCGGTATGCGGATCAAGAACGAGAACCCCCTCAAGTCGGTCTTCCTGAAGAAGGGCACCCGCTTCCGCTCGCCCGCGGGCGTCGAGTACGTCAGCAGCTTCGACGTCACCGTCCCGAAGGCGAAGCCCGCGGCCAAGCCCGCAGCCGACGCAGCAGCCGGGCCGGTCGGCGCGGTGCGGCCCGGGCAGGCCCCGGCCCCGGCACCGGTGGTGGCGGGCGAGGCCCGGGTCTTCGTCGAGGCCGTCGAGGCCGGTCCGCTGTCCGTCACCGAGAAGCAGGCGCAGTACGACATCGTCGGGCTGACCGGCAAGGACGCGGCCAACACCTACGGGCTGAGCGAGAAGATCACCCTCGACAAGCAGGACTTCCAGGGCATCCGGACCGCCTACGAGTTCGATCCCGTGGCCGAGCGGTATGTGCCCGTCGACCCGATGCAGAAGGCCCGCTGGTACCCGACGCTCGTCGGGCTCGACGACGGGAGGGTGCTCGCCGTCTCGGGCCTGGACGACGTCGGCCAGATCGACCCCGGGGACAACGAGATCTACGACCCGAGGACCAAGAAGTGGTCGCCCGGCCCGAAGCGGTACTTCCCGACGTACCCGGCACTCTTCCTGACCAAGGGCGGCAAGCTCTTCTACACGTCCTCCAACGCCGGATACGGGCCCGCCGACCAGGGGCGCGAGCCGGGGCTGTGGGACCTGAAGACCAACACCTTCCGGAAGGTTCCGGGGCTGCGCGACCCCGACGAGACGGAGACCTCCTCCTCCGTGCTGCTGCCGCCGGCGCAGGACCAGAAGGTGATGATCCTGGGCGGCGGAGGCGTCGGCGAGTCCAGGAGGTCGACCCCGCGCACGGCCGTCGTGGACCTGAAGCAGGACAACCCGGTCTTCAAGGACGGGCCCGACCTCCCCCAGGGCACGCGGTACCTGAACAGCGTGCTCATGCCGGACGACTCGGTGTTCACCACCAACGGCTCCGAGGACTACCGCGGCCGCAGCGCCAGCAACATCTTCAAGGCGCAGTTCTACGACCCGAAGAGCAACACCTTCCACGAGGCGGCCGCGCCCACCGTCGGCCGCAACTACCACTCCGAGGCGCTGCTGCTGCCCGACGGCCGGGTCGCCACCTTCGGCTCCGACCCCCTCTTCGACGACCAGCAGAACACCAAGCTCGGCCACTTCGAGCAGCGCATGGAGGTCTTCACCCCGCCCGCGCTGCACAGCAACGGCAAGAACCGCCCCGTACTGGAGGGCGGCCCGCGGGAACTCGGCAAGGACCGCCGTGCGACCTACCGCACCGACCACCCCGAAAGGGTGGTGAAAGCCCGGCTCATGCGGCCCAGCGCGGTCACCCACACCACCGACGTCGAGCAGCGCTCCATCGAGCTGGGCCTGACCAAGGACGCGCACTCGGTGACGGTCGCCGTACCGGACGACCCGGCCCTGGTGCCGCCCGGCTGGTACATGCTGTTCGTGACGGACGCGCAGGGCACGCCCTCCGAGGCCAGCTGGATCCAGGTGAAGTGACCGCCCGGCCCGATGCCCCGAACGGCGGCTACGGCTTGGAGTTGCGTGCCAGCTCCAGGGCGTACTCCGGCCACCACTTCCCCGCGGCAGGCCCGCTCCCGCAGGTCCCGTCGGACTCCCCGGGCCGCTTGATCCACAGGTAGGCGTCGAGGAGGGGGTCGCCGGTGTCGGTCGTCGGGCGGGTGCCCAGCGCGCGGCCGGGCGGGTTGCACCAGGCGCCGGGCAGCGGACCGTTGCCGTTGCGGCTGGTGTCGACGACGAAGTGCTTGCCGCCGAGGTCGGCGGAGAGCTCCAGGCCGTACGCCTTGGTGAGCTCGTCCGTCTGGAAGTTGGAGACGTTGAGGGAGAAGCCGTCGGCCTTCTCGATGCCGGCCTGCTTCAGCGGGTCGACCAGCTTCCACGGATCGCGGATCCAGGCAGGGTTGCCCGCGTCCAGGTACACCTTGGTGTTCGGCTGCTGTTTCAGGCGCACGACCGCCTCGTTCAGCAGCTGCTCGCGCTCGTCGTGGTAGCCGGCCGGTGTGCAGCCGTCCACGATGTGGGCGACCGCGTCCGGTTCGAGGACGACCAGGGCCTTGCCGTCCCCGAGTGCGTCCGCGAACTTCCCGATCCACTCCCGGTAGGCGTCGGCGTCGGCCGCGCCGCCCGCGGAGTGCTGGCCGCAGTCGCGGTGCGGGATGTCGTACGCCACGAAGAGCGCCGTGCGGTTCTCCTCGGCCGCGGACTCGATGGCCGCCTTCACGCTGGGGCCCGGGTCGATCTCGCCCGCAGGCCACAGCGCCTCCGGTTCGTCCGCGATCCGCTTGAGCAGGTGCGCGTCCTGGGCGCGGCCCGCCCGCCGCCACTCCTTGATCTGCTTGGCGGCCGGGCTGTCCGGGTCGACCCAGAAGTCCAGGGCGCCCGCGCGGACCGCCTTCTTCGAGGCGCTGCCCGCCGCGGCGGCCGTGTCGATGCCGGACGGGGACGAACAGCCCGCCGCAAGCCCGAGGACCGCGACGGCCGCGCAGATGTGGATCAGCCGGGACATGCAGCTCCCTGGGGCGAAGGTGACATTTGCTGATGATTCGTCAGCAATCGTTGCACAAGGGATTTCAGGCTGCAGGGTTAGACATGGCAGCCGTGGGACGGCCAGGCGCCCGACGACATCCGTCGGGGGGCGGGATCGGCGCGCTGTGCCGCGTACTGCTCGCCCTGCAAGCCCGGCGGACCGAAAGGCGAGACGGGGCTGACCGCCATGTGACCGGCCGGTAAGGTCGGTTCCGTGCCGAAGCCGCTCAGCCTTCCCTTCGATCCGATCGCCCGCGCCGACGAACGCTGGAAGCAGCGCTGGGGAAACGTGCCGTCCATGGCGGCCATCACCTCGATCATGCGCGCGCACCAGATCCTGCTCGCCGAGGTCGACGCGGTGGTCAAGCCGTACGGACTGACGTTCGCGCGGTATGAGGCGCTGGTGCTGCTCACCTTCTCCAAGGAGGGCGAGCTGACGATGTCGAAGATCGGCGAGCGGCTCATGGTGCACCCCACCTCGGTGACGAACACCGTCGACCGCCTGGTGAGGTCGGGCCTGGTGGCCAAGCGCCCCAACCCCAACGACGGGCGCGGCACCCTCGCCTCCATCACCGACAAGGGCCGCGAGGTCGTCGAGGCGGCCACCCGCGACCTGATGGCGATGGACTTCGGCCTCGGTGTGTACGACGCCGAGGAGTGCGCGGAGATCTTCGCGATGCTGCGGCCGCTGCGGGTGGCGGCGGGCGACTTCGCCGAGGACTGACCCGGCCCAAGATCTCCCGGAACGGGCGGTTACGCTCGACGCCATGAAGAAGAGCGTGCTGACCCGCTACCGCGTCATGGCCTACGTCACCGGCGTCCTGCTGGTCCTGCTGTGCCTGAGCATGATCGCCAAGTACGGCCTGGACGTCAGCGGCGCCGCGGACTTCACCCGCGTCGTCGCCATCGCGCACGGCTGGCTCTACGTGGTCTACCTGATCTTCGCCTTCGACCTGGGCTCCAAGGCGAAGTGGCCGGTCGGCAAGCAGCTGTGGGTGCTGCTCGCCGGGACGATCCCGACGGCCGCCTTCTTCGTCGAGCGGAAGATCAGCCACGAGCTGGAGGCGAAGCTCACCGAGGGCTCGCCCGCGGTCGCGAAGGTCTGACGATCACTGACGTGATGGCCGCCGGGCCGCCGTGGGCCAGGCCCTTGTAGATCACCGTCCGCGACGGCCCCAGCTCGTCCGCGAGCTGCTGCGCAGTGGGGACGGTCGCGGCCCCGGCGGCCACTTCGCGTGCGACGGCGTTCGTCCCGGTGACGGGCCACCCAGGGCGGGCCGAGGTGCCGGGCCGGTCGCTGAGCCACCGCCAGGCCCCGCTCGACGTGCGCAGGGCCGGACAGGGGCCAAGGGCGCCGGGGCGAGCCTTCCCCGCTGTACGAGCCTGCAGGCGGCGGGTGGGACGAGGAGCCCGCGTGCACCGTCGGCATACCACTGGAGGACAGCGCTCTCGCCTGCACGAGCAGACGGCGTGGTCCTTCAGGCGTCATACGGCCCAAGGCAGGGCTTTTCCGGAAGGGCGCCGACCGTTGTTGATCGGGCGGCCGCTCTCCGACTCCCCTCGACATTTACTAGGACGTCCTAGTAAATTTGAAGGCATGGACGCTGACGCCATCGAGGAGGGCCGCCGTCGCTGGCAGGCCCGGTACGACGCTTCGCGCAAGCGTGAGGCCGACTTCACCACGCTCTCCGGGGATCCCGTGGAGCCCGTGTACGGGCCCCGGCCGGGAGACGCGTATGCCGGCTTCGAGCGGATCGGGTGGCCGGGGGAGTACCCCTTCACGCGCGGGCTGTATCCGACCGGCTATCGAGGGCGTACGTGGACCATCCGGCAGTTCGCCGGGTTCGGGAACGCCGAGCAGACCAACGAGCGCTACAAGATGATCCTCGCCAACGGCGGGGGCGGTCTGTCCGTCGCCTTCGACATGCCGACCCTCATGGGGCGCGACTCCGACGATCCGCGCTCGCTCGGCGAGGTCGGGCACTGCGGGGTCGCCATCGACTCCGCCGCAGACATGGAGGTCCTGTTCAAGGACATCCCGCTGGGGGACGTCACCACGTCCATGACCATCAGCGGGCCCGCCGTGCCCGTGTTCTGCATGTATCTCGTCGCCGCCGAGCGGCAGGGCGTCGATCCGCGGGTGCTCAACGGCACGCTCCAGACCGACATCTTCAAGGAGTACATCGCGCAGAAGGAGTGGCTGTTCCAGCCTGAGCCCCATCTGCGGCTGATCGGCGACCTGATGGAGTACTGCGCCGCCGGCATCCCCGCCTACAAGCCGCTGTCCGTCTCCGGCTACCACATCCGCGAGGCCGGGGCGACGGCCGCGCAGGAGCTGGCGTACACGCTGGCCGACGGGTTCGGGTACGTGGAGCTGGGGCTCTCCCGCGGGCTGGACGTGGACGTCTTCGCGCCCGGGTTGTCCTTCTTCTTCGACGCGCACGTCGACTTCTTCGAGGAGATCGCCAAGTTCCGTGCGGCGCGGCGCATCTGGGCCCGCTGGATGCGGGACGTGTACGGGGCGAAGTCCGAGAAGGCGCAGTGGCTGCGCTTCCACACGCAGACGGCCGGTGTCTCCCTGACCGCCCAGCAGCCGTACAACAACGTCGTGCGTACGGCCGTGGAGGCGCTCGCCGCGGTGCTCGGCGGGACCAACTCGCTGCACACCAACGCCCTGGACGAGACCCTCGCGCTGCCGAGCGAGCAGGCGGCGGAGATCGCGCTGCGCACCCAGCAGGTGCTGATGGAGGAGACCGGGGTCGCCAACGTGGCCGATCCGCTCGGCGGTTCGTGGTTCGTCGAGCAGCTGACGGACCGGATCGAGGCGGATGCGGAGAAGATCTTCGAGCAGATAAAGGAGCGGGGGCTGCGGGCACATCCGGACGGCCGGCACCCGATCGGGCCGATCACCTCCGGGATTCTGCGCGGGATCGAGGACGGCTGGTTCACCGGCGAGATCGCCGAGTCGGCCTTCCGTTACCAGCAGGCCCTGGAGAAGGGCGACAAGCGGGTCGTCGGCGTGAACGTCCACCACGGGTCCGTCACCGGGGACCTGGAGATCCTGCGGGTCAGCCATGAGGTGGAGCGGGAGCAGGTGCGGGTGCTGGGCGGCCGCAGGGCCGCGCGGGACGAGGCCGGGGTACGGGCGGCCCTGGATGCCATGCTCGCCGCCGCCCGTTCGGGCACCAACATGATCGAGCCGATGCTGGACGCCGTACGCGCCGAGGCGACCCTGGGCGAGATCTGCGGGGTGCTGCGGGACGAGTGGGGGGTGTACACCGAGCCGGCGGGATTCTGACTCGCCTACCCCGCAGAAGCGTTTATAAAAATGTGACCTGCCTCCTTTCCCGCGATCGTTCCCGTGCATAGCATCGGCCCGTCGAGTCCGCCGATGCTCAGGGGAACTGACGGTGCGTAGGTTTTTCAGACCCAGAGTGGTACGGGCCGCCGTCGCGGTCGCGGCGGCCATGCTGCCATGTGCCGCGCTCGTCCCGGTCGCGTCCGCACATTCCGTCGCGCCGCCGGTGAACCCGGTGGCGCAACGGCTGGACGCCTACTGGAACCCGGCCCGGCTGACGGCCGCGCTGCCCGTCGACACCGGCCTGGACAAGGACTCCGTCTACTCCACCGCCCCGGACACCGACGCCGCCGCCTCCTCCGCGGTGGACGGCCCCATGCCCGGCGAGTTCATCCCGCCCAGCCACAGCTTCGACGGCATCCCCCAGACCGGCACGTTCTTCTGGACCGACCCCAGTGGCACCGGGCGCACCTGCACCGGCTCCGTGGTGCGCAGCCCGGGCCACGACCTGGTGCTGAGCGCGGGCCACTGTCTGAGGGGGTACTCCGGCACCTCCCCGCGCCGCAATCTGGCCTTCGTACCGCAGTACCACGACGGACTCAAGCCGTTCGGCGTGTTCCCGGTCCGGGTCAACGGCGTCTATGTCCCGCAGCAGTACTACGACCTGAAGGAGCACGCCGGCGCCCAGTACGACTACGGCTTCGCCGTCACCGAGCCCAACCAGGACGGCAAGCTGCTGCAGGACGCGGCCGGCGCGGTGCAGTTGCTCACCGACACGGGGTACCACCACGCCCCGGTGCGGATGATCGGCTACCCGGGAGGCGCGGACAAGCCGCTGGAGTGCTGGAGCCGCACCACCCGCTACGACAGCGACGACCCCGACGAGCCCGGCAGCTATCCGCGCATCGCCTGCGACGCCTTCGTTGACGGCACCAGCGGCGGACCGATGCTGGTGCCGTGGAAGGGCGGCTGGGCGGTGGTGGGCGTCATCGGCGGCTACCACACCGGCGGTTACACCCCGCAGATCTCCTACAGCGCCTACTTCGGCAAGAGCGTCGGTCAGCTCTACGGCGATGCGGTCACCGGCGCCCCGCCGGCCGGCCCGTCGTCGTAGACCTCGTAGCGGCAGACCTCGTGGCGGCAGACCTCGTGGCAGCGGGAGCCTCTACGGCTCCTGGGTGCCCGCTCCCAGGCCGCCCAGGAGCAGGGTCGTGAACTCGCGCACCCACTCCTCGTCCGCCGGGTGCCCGCTCACCAGGGTGCGGTGGACCACGGCGCCCGCGACCACGTCGAAGATCAGGTCGACCGTGCGGGCCGCCTCGGCGGGGTCGGTCTCGGCGGGCAGCTCGCCGCGGGTCTGGGCGCGGGCGCGGCCCTCCAGGACCAGTCCCTTCTGGCGCTCCACGATCGAGGAGCGGATCCGCTCCCGCAGGGCGTCGTCGCGGGTCGACTCCGCGACGACCGCCATCAGGCCGCTCGCGGCCTCCGGGCGGGCCAGGATCGCCGCGAACTGCAGGACCACGCCCTCGATGTCGGCCGCCAGGGTGCCGCGGTCGGGGAGGGCGAGTTCGTCGAAGAGCTCGGCCACCGCGTCGACGACGAGTTCGTTCTTGCCCGCCCAGCGGCGATACAGGGTCGTCTTTGCAACCCCGGCCCGGGTCGCCACGTCTCCCAGGGTGAGCTTCGACATGCCCAGCTCCACCAGGGCCTCCCGGGTGGCCGCGAGGATCGCGGCGTCCGCCTCGGCGCTGCGCGGGCGTCCTGAGGCGCGGGTGGCGGGGGTCCGGCTCTGCATCCCACGACCATAACCGGCAGTTCCTGTGAGGCCGTGAGGGAGATCACCAGGGGGTGGTACCGGGGAGGCACTCGGTGCCATTACGCTACGACTCGTAGCGAAAGCTCGTGAGTGACTCCACGGGCGGCAACCACTGACGTGGGGTGGGGACCCGGCGTCGAACAGAACGCAACAGGTACGGCTTTCTCAACGCACTGGGGTCTGGGGGTTTCCCCCCGGGGTATTGCAGCACTGACGCGCGGGAACGGGGGAGGATAGACCCATGCAGCCACGGAACATGTCCATGAGCGGAGTCGTCGACCTCGCCGCGGTGAAGGCGGCCCAGGAGGCCAAGGCGAAGGCGGAGCAGGCGCGCGCCGAAGCGGCCCGCCAGGGCGGCGGCCCGGGAGCCGTCTCCCCGGCCGATCTCGTCATCGACGTCGACGAGGCCGCCTTCGAGCGCGACGTCCTGCAGCGGTCCACCGAGGTGCCCGTCGTCATCGACTTCTGGGCCGAGTGGTGCGAGCCCTGCAAGCAGCTGAGCCCGGTCCTGGAACGGCTCGCCGTCGAGTACAACGGCCGCTTCCTGCTCGCCAAGATCGACGTCGACGCCAACCAGATGCTGATGCAGCAGTTCGGGATCCAGGGGATCCCGGCCGTCTTCGCCGTGGTGGCGGGGCAGGCGCTGCCGCTCTTCCAGGGGGCCGCAGGCGAACAGCAGATCCGCGAGACCCTCGACCAGCTCGTGCAGGTGGCCGAGCAGCGCTTCGGCCTGACCGGTCTGACGGTCGACCCCGACGCCGAGCCGGGCGGCGGCCGGGCCGCGGACGAGGCGGCGCCGGCCGGACCGTACGACGCACTGCTCGAGGCGGCCGTACGGGCCCTGGACTCGGGGGACTTCGGCGGTGCGGTGCAGGCGTACAAGAACGTGCTGAGCGAGGACCCGGGCAACCCGGAGGCCAAACTGGGCCTCGCCCAGGCCGAGTTGCTGCAGCGCGTGGGCGGCCTCGACCCGCAGCAGGTGCGCAAGGAGGCGGCCGAGAAGCCGGCCGACGTGCAGGCGCAGATCGCAGCGGCCGATCTGGATCTGGTCGGCGGTCATGTGGAGGACGCCTTCGGGCGGCTCATCGACACCGTCCGGCGCACGGCGGGTGACGACCGCGACACGGTACGTCTGCGACTGCTGGAGCTCTTCGAGGTCGTCGGGGCGGATGATCCGAGGGTGGCGGCGGCCCGCAGGGCGCTCGCGCGGGCGCTGTTCTGACCAGTCGCTAAACACCAGGGCATGTGATGCCCGAGTGAAAGATTTGCCGAAGGAACGTCAGTGCGGCCGCGCTTTACCAAATCTTGGTAAACGCGGCCGCTGTTACTGGGAGTAAGTTCCGGGCGTTGATCTGTCGGTTTCTGTCCAACGATCAATAGTTTTGTCCAGGCCCCCGGCTGCACCCTCCGTCGCCACCCGAGACCTGTGGGTCGTCCTTCGGTTATCCCGCCGTTACTACCCAGTAACGAAGCCCCTTGTGCGGGCGGCGAGAATGCACCACGATCGGCGACGCTCGGTCCTTTCCCGTACCCCGACAGCCGGTTGGGTCGCGGGAGTTCCTGGGTCCCCACCGAGCAGAGCCTGTGTCACTGACACCGGCTCTTGGGCAGGGGGGTCTTCGCCGGCTCGGCGAAGCCTGTCCAGCAAGGTTGTGCGTGATGTGTGTCAGGCGCGACCAGTGGTTGTCGCTCGGGGGTGATCGCCGGTGATCGGTGCGCGTTTGCGCCTCCGAGTGCGGGCGCTCTCCTTCCCGAGGACGTAGCACTTCTCCCATCCCTGCCCGGCTGAGGCGCCGACAGGCAGCAGTCAGGGCCAGGAGATGTACGTCCGAGAAGGAGGAAATATGGAGTCCCAGGTGCGTGGCGGGACCAGATGGAAGCGGTTCGCTGTGGTCATGGTGCCCAGCGTCGCCGCTACGGCCGCGATAGGTGTCGCCCTCGCGCAGGGCGCTCTCGCCGCGTCGTTCAGTGTGTCGGGCCAGCAGTTCAAGGTCACGGCCGACCAGCTCGAAGGTGATGGCTTCTCGCAGTACGGAGCCCTCGACTCGGGGTACAACCTCGACGGCAGCAAGACGGTCCACCCGGTCGCGGTCTCGGCGTTCAAGTCCGCGTCCATCACGAACCTGTGCCAGTCCGTCGTCACCCCGAATATTCCGATTCTGGGTAGTGTCAGCCTGGTTCTGAAGGCGGGCGGCGGTGACACGCCGGTCCAGGCCGACAACCTCTACATCGATCTCAACGACCTGTCGGCCGACGCGACGTTCACCGGCATCGACATCGGTGTGGCGGCCAAGGACGCCAGCAAGGGTCCTGGCATCAAGAGCGGCGACACCGCGAACCCGAACGGTTTCGCCCAGCAGGCCGAGCACGCCTCGCTGAGCCACGTGAAGCAGACGGCGTGGGCGACCACCGCCGGAACCTTCAAGCTCAGCGGGCTGAAGATGTCCGTGCAGACGGGCACCCACGAGTGCTACTAGGCACTTGGTGACGGGCGGGGGAGCCGATGGCGCCCCCGCCCGTCCACCTTCCACCACATTCTTCACACATACCGCAACTCACCACCACAGCACCATCACCACAGCAAAGCCGCACCAGGGAGCTGTTTTCCATGAGCGCCGAGACTCCTGCCGTACCCGCCGGCCAGTTCAGTCGCCGGAGGGTGCAGTTCCGCGCCTGGCGGGGCACGCGGCCGTTCTGGGCCGGCCTGTTCGTCATGCTTGCCGGACTCCCCATCGCCTACTTCCCGTACGCCCACCTGCAGGTGGGGCATCTGACGCTGGCGATGGCCACCACCGCCGGTGCCGGGTCCCTGATCATCGGTGTGCTGCTGATCGTCCTGGGCTTCAGCCTCTGGTTCCAGAAGCATGTGCGTACCTTCGCGGGTGTCGCGGCGATCCTGCTGGGGCTGGTGTCCATCCCCGTGTCCAACCTCGGCGGCTTCCTGATCGGCTTCTTTCTCGCTCTGATCGGCGGGGCGATGGCCGTGGCCTGGGCGCCGGGCGAGCCGCCGGCCGAGGCGGCGCAGGAGGACGCGCCTGGGGCGGGCGGGGCCCCGCAGGCGATGGACACGGACACCACCATCCTCAAGCCCGTGGTGGGCGAGCCGATCGATCTGTCAGGAACGAGCCCGGCGAACGGGGCGAACGGGAGGCACAGTGCCGGCTGACGAGGTGACCCACGGGGCTGATGTGGACGAGTCCCGTGTGAGAACCGGGCCGCGCCACGCGGCACCCAAGAAGCCGCTGTTCACCAGGTTCCACATGCCGGCCGGCAAGGCGATAGCCACGGTGGCGATGCCGACCGCGGTCCTCATGGGAATGGGGTTCACGTCGTCGCTCGCGCTCGCCGCCGGCAATGGCACCCCGTCGCCGTCGTCGAAGAGCCTGACCGCGGACGAGTACAAGGACTGTGTGGCCGCGCTGGGCGACAACGCTTCGGCCTCGCCGTCGCCGTCCGCCTCGAAGAGCTCCGGTGCCACGGCCGACAAGGCGACGCCCTCGCCCTCGTCCTCCGCCGGCACGTCCAAGGACTCCTCGGACTCGACGTCGGGCAAGACGGGTTCGTCCGGCTCGTCGGATTCAGGTTCCGGCGACAAGGCGACGCCCACGCCGTCCGCCTCGCAGAGCTCGGGCAAGGGCACGTCGGGCAGCGACACCGCCACGCCGAGCCCCTCGGCGTCCGCGAGCAGCGGCGGGGGTCTGCTGGGCGACCTGGGCAACGCGATCGGCAGCATCTTCACCGGCGGCAGCTCCACGTCGAGCGCGAGCCCGACGCCCACGCCGTCCGCCTCGGCGAGCACGGGCAAGGACTCGTCGTCCTCGGACACGAGCGCCTCGGGCACCCTCAAGGACACCACCAAGAAGGTCACCGACACGGTGAACAACACCGTGAAGGACACGACCGACAAGGCGACCAAGACGGTCGAGGAGGCCACCAAGGCGGCCCAGAAGGCGGCCGATCCGGCCACCTCCGCCAGCCCCTCGCCGAGCTCGTCCACGGATGCGCAGAACTGCCCGGCCGCCACGGACGACACGGGTGGTGTCGACAACAAGGTGCCGGTGGCGGACGACCCCTGGTACTTGAACGCCAGCTATCTGAAGCTGCATCACGCCGACTACCAGGGCATCGTCAAGGTGAGGACGGCCAACGGCACCATCAAGAGGGTGCTGAAGTACGTCATCTCGGGCGGCACCGAGATCGGCGACCTGCATCAGACGGTCAAGGACCACGACATCAACAAGACCTACCACGTGCAGGCCCGGCCGGGTTCGGAGTCCACGATCACCGGCGGCGCGACGACGATGTACACGGAGTCCATCTCCGGGAACCTGCTCGGCCTGATCCCGCTGACGTTCACCCCGGACAGCCCGCCTCCGCTGAATCTCCCGGAGATCCTCTTCACCAACGTGAAGGTGGTCCAGGCCGCTCAGTTCGGCGGCACCCTGCACGTGCCCGGCATGCACGTCTACACGACCGACGGAACCGGCTGAGCGCCGTCACAGACCCGTTCGGGAGCCGCAACACGCTGAGGGGCGCCCCCTGTTCGCAGGGGGCGCCCCTCAGTGCCGTATGGGCCTCTTCCAGGCCGTAGTCGTACCGGCGCAGCGCCTGATCCACTCTGGACAAGTGATCGATGTTCGATAACATGTTCGAGACCGTAAGTGATCGGGGAGGATTAGTTGAAGAAAGTCTGTTCTGTCCTGGGGGTGCTGGGTGCCGCGCTGGGGCTCGTCCTGGCCACGAGCACCTCGTCCTTCGCGGGCACGGATGGCCCGAAGGTGTGCAATTCCAGCCCGCAGTCCGCGTGCGTGAAGTTCTATCAGGACGGCGACATCATCCGGGTCTGGGACACCGACTGCGACGGCCACTCCGCCGTGGGAGTGATCGAAGTCCCCGCAGCCGGGATCTACGAGAACGTGTGGAACACCGCCGGTTGCAACACGTACGTCGACAGGGCGTACGGTACTGCGATTCCCGAGGGCGACGCTGTGTACTACAAGGCGTGCTACGGCGTGCATTCGACGAGAGAGATCACCCGTTGCTCCGAAATCGGCGGCGGCAGGGCCTGACCGAAGGCCGCACAGACTGAGGGCGCCCCCGCTTGTGTGTCGCAGGGGGCGCCCTCAGCGCCGTACAAGTGCCTTCAAGGCGCTCTGCGGGGCCGTCAGTTGGCGCCGCCGCCGATGTGGTGGACGCGGAGCATGTTGGTGGTGCCCGGGACGCCGGGGGGAGAGCCGGCCGTGATGATCACGATCTCGCCCGGGTTGAAGCGGTTGATCTTGGCGATCTCCTGGTCGACCATGTCGACCATCTCGTCCGTGGTGTTCACGAACGGCACCACGTGCGACTCGACGCCCCAGCTGAGGGTGAGCTGGTTGCGGGTGTTCTCGTCGGTGGTGAAGGCGATGATCGGCTGCTGGGCGCGGTAGCGCGACAGCCGGCGTGCCGTGTCACCGGACTGCGTGAAGGCCACCAGGCCCCGGCCGCCCAGGAAGTCCGCGATCTCGCACGCGGCGCGCGCGACAGAACCACCCTGCGTACGCGGCTTCTTGCCCGGCACCAGCGGCTGCAGGCCCTTGGAGAGCAGCTCCTGCTCGGCCGCCGCGACGATCTTCGACATCGTCTTCACGGTCTCGACCGGGTACGCGCCCACGCTGGACTCCGCGGACAGCATGACCGCGTCCGCGCCGTCCAGGATCGCGTTGGCGACGTCGGACGCCTCGGCGCGGGTGGGGCGGGAGTTGGTGATCATCGACTCCATCATCTGGGTCGCCACGATCACCGGCTTGGCGTTGCGGCGGCACAGCTCGATGAGGCGCTTCTGCACCATCGGGACCTTCTCGAGCGGGTATTCGACGGCGAGGTCGCCGCGGGCGACCATCACGGCGTCGAACGCCATCACGACGGCCTCCATGTTGTCGACCGCCTGCGGCTTCTCCACCTTGGCGATGACGGGGACGCGACGGCCCTCCTCGTCCATCACGCGGTGGACGTCGTCCACGTCCTTGGCGTCGCGGACGAAGGACAGCGCGACCATGTCGCAGCCCATGCGGAGGGCGAAGCGGAGGTCCTCGACGTCCTTCTCGGACAGTGCCGGCACGTTGACCGCCGCGCCGGGCAGGTTGATGCCCTTGTGGTCGGAGACGACACCGCCCTCGATGACGATCGTCTTGACCCGGGGGCCCTCGACGTCCAGGACCTTCAGCTCGACGTTGCCGTCGTTGATCAGGATCTGGTCGCCGCGGTCGACGTCACCGGGCAGGCCCTTGTAGGTCGTACCGCAGATGGACTTGTCGCCCGGGACGTCCTCGATGGTGATGACGAACTCGTCACCGCGCTCGAGCTCGACCGGGCCTTCGGCGAAGGTCTCCAGACGGATCTTCGGACCCTGCAGGTCGGCCAGGACACCGATGGCACGGCCGGTCTCCTTGGAGGCGGCCCGGACGCGGTCGTACCGCGCCTGGTGCTCGGCATGGGTGCCGTGGCTGAAGTTGAACCTGGCCACGTTCATTCCGGCCTCGATCATCGAGACCAGCATTTCGTGGGAGTCGACCGCGGGGCCGAGAGTACAGACGATTTTCGAACGGCGCATGGGGCGATCCTATCGGTTTGTTTCGCCGCGGAATATTCCGTCTGGCGGAAGATACAAATGGGCGGGTCCGCGCTCAGGCGTGTTACTGCGGTGTATTCCTCTTGGGTTCTTCAGCCGGTCATGCGGCGGAGCCGCATTTCGTTACTGCCCGACCAGTGCGTAGGTCTGTGTGGCGATCTCCAGTTCCTCGTCGGTCGGCACCACGGCGACCGCCACGCGCGCCTGCGCGGGCGAGATCAGCCGCGGTTCGTCACTGCGTACGGCGTTCAGCTCGCTGTCCACCGCCAGGCCCAGCTCCTGAAGGCCCGCAAGGGCAGCCTCCCGCACCGGGCTCGCGTTCTCCCCGACTCCCGCTGTGAAGGCGACCGCGTCCACCCGGCCGAGTACGGCGTAATAGGCACCGATGTACTTCTTCAGCCGGTGAATGTAGATGTCGAAGGCGAGCTGTGCCTCTTCGTCACCTTCGTCGACCCGGCGACGGATCTCCCGCATGTCGTTGTCACCGCACAGCCCGATCAACCCGCTCTTCTTGTTGAGAAGAGTGTCGATCTCATCGGTGGACATTCCGCCAACACGCATCAAATGGAAGATGACGGCCGGATCCATGTCCCCGGATCGCGTACCCATCACGAGCCCCTCCAAAGGCGTCAGCCCCATGGAGGTGTCCACGCACTTCCCGCCCCGCACGGCAGAGGCGGACGCCCCGTTGCCGAGGTGCAGCACGATGACGTTGACCTCCTCGGGCGCCTTCCCGAGCAGCTCGGCGGTGGCCCGGGACACATACGCGTGCGAGGTGCCGTGGAAGCCGTAGCGCCGGATCCGGTGCTCGTCGGCGGTCTTCACGTCGATCGCGTAGCGGGCGGCCGACTCCGGCATCGTGGTGTGGAAGGCGGTGTCGAAGACGGCGACCTGCGGCAGGTCGGGCCGCAGCGCCTGCGCGGTGCGGATGCCGGTCAGGTTGGCCGGGTTGTGCAGGGGCGCCACCGGTATCAGCCGCTCGATCTCGGCGAGCACGGCGTCGTCGATCACGGTCGGCTCGGTGAAGGACTGCCCGCCGTGCACGACCCGGTGCCCGATCGCGGCGAGCTCAGGGGAGTCAAGGCCCAGCCCGTCCTTCGCCAGCTCCTCCGCCACGGCCTTCAGAGCCGCCTCGTGGTCGGCGATCGACCCGCTCCACTCACGGGTGACGCCGCCCGTCCCGAGGGGTGTGTGCCTGAGCCGTGAGGTCTCCTCGCCGATCCGCTCGACGAGGCCCGCGGCGAGCCGGCTGCCGTCCCGCATGTCGAGCAGCTGGTACTTCACCGACGAGGAGCCGGAGTTGAGGACGAGGACACGGGTCGGGCTCACTGGGCGGACGCCTTCTCGTTCGGGTGCTGGGCCTGGATGGCGGTGATGGCGACGGTGTTGACGATGTCCGAGACGAGGGCGCCCCGGGACAGGTCGTTGACGGGCTTGCGCAGACCCTGCAGCACCGGCCCGACGGCGATCGCGCCGGCCGAACGCTGCACGGCCTTGTAGGTGTTGTTACCTGTGTTGAGGTCAGGGAAGATCAGGACCGTTGCCTGCCCGGCGACTTCGGAGCCCGGCAGCTTGGTCGCCGCGACCGTCGGCTCCACCGCGGCGTCGTACTGGATCGGCCCCTCGATCTTCAGGTCGGGGCGCCTCTCCCGGACCAGCTCGGTCGCCTCCCGTACCTTGTCGACGTCGGCGCCCGAGCCGGACGTACCCGTCGAGTACGACAGCATCGCGATCCGCGGCTCCACGCCGAACTGCTCGGCGGTGGCGGCCGACTGGATGGCGATGTCGGCCAGCTGCTCCGCGTTCGGGTCGGGGTTCACGGCGCAGTCGCCGTAGACGAGGACCTTGTCGGCGAGGCACATGAAGAAGACGGATGAGACGATGTCGGCGTCCGGCTTGGTCTTGATGATCTCGAAGGCCGGGCGGATGGTCGCGGCTGTGGAGTGCACCGAGCCCGACACCATGCCGTCCGCGAGGCCCTCCTGGACCATCAGCGTGCCGAAGTAGTTGACGTCCGAGACGACGTCGTACGCCAGCTCCACGGTGACGCCCTTGTGGGCGCGGAACTGCGCGTACTTCTCGGCGAAGGAGTCGCGCAGCTCGCTGGTGGCCGGGTCGATCAGCTGGCACCCGCCGAGGTCGATGCCCAGGTCGGCGGCCTTCTTGCGGATCTGCTCGACCGGGCCGAGCAGGGTGAGGTCGCAGACCCCGCGGCGCAGCAGCACCTCGGCGGCGTGCAGGACGCGCTCCTCGGTGCCCTCCGGGAGGACGACCCGGCGTTTGTCGGAGCGGGCCTGTTCGAGCAGCTTGTTCTCGAACATCATCGGGGTGAGGCGGTCGCTGCTGGGCGCGGAGACCCGCTTGATGAGGTCGCCCGTGTCGACGTACCGCTCGAAGAGGCCGAGCGCGGTCTCCGCCTTGCGCGGTGTCGCCGCGTTCAGCTTCCCCTCCAGCGCGAAGAGTTCGGCGGCCGTCGGGAAGCTGTTGCCGGACACCGAGAGCACCGGGGTGCCCGGGGCGAGGCGCGCGGCGAGGGTGAGGATCTCGTCGCTCGGCACCTCGTTCAGGGTGAGCAGCACGCCGGCTATCGGCGGGGTGCCGGCGCTGTGCGCGGCCAGCGAGCCGACGACCAGGTCGGCGCGGTCGCCCGGGGTGACGACCAGACAGCCCGGGGTCAGGGCGGGCAGGAAGTTCGGCAGCATCGCGCCGCCGAAGACGAAGTCCAGGGCGTCGCGCGCCAGCCCCGAGTCGTCACCGAGGACGACCTTGGCGCCGAGCGCCTGGCCGATCTGGGAGACGGTGGGCGCGGCGAGGGCGGGCTCGTCCGGGACGACGTAGCACGGCACGGGGAGGCGGGAGCCGAGCTTCTTCGCGATCTCCTCCCGGTCCTCGCGCGCGACCCGGTTGGTCACCATGGCGAGGACGTCGCAGCCCAGGCTCTCGTAGGCGCGGAAGGCGTTGCGCGTCTCGGCGAGCACGGACTCGGCGGTCTGCCCGCGGCCGCCCACGACCGGGAGCACGGACGCGCCGAACTCGTTCGCCAGCCGGGCGTTGAGGGAGAGCTCGTCGGGCAGCTGGGTGTCGGCGAAGTCCGTGCCCAGGACGAGGACGACCTCGTAGTCGCGCGCGACCACCAGGAAGCGTTCCACGAGGGTGGACACCAGTTCGTCCGTCCCCCGCTCCGCCTGCAGGGCGGAGGCCTCGTGATAGTCCATGCCGTAGACGGTGGCCGGGTCCTGGGAGAGCCGGTAGCGGGCGCGGAGCAGCTCGAACAGGCGGTCGGGCTGGTGGTGGACGAGCGGCCGGAACACCCCGACCCGGTCGACCTGCCGGGTCAGGAGCTCCATGACCCCCAGCTCCACGACCTGCCGGCCGTCGCCTCGGTCGATCCCGGTCACGTACACGCTGCGCGTCACGCGTGCTGGCCCCTTCCTTGCGCCGTCACAAAAATCGCCCACCGAGGTGAGCAGAACCCTCTTGACAATACCCCTGGCGCTGGATAAGGCGCCCGTCAGGGCCGGGGGCCGGGCCGACGTCCCGATGGGGCCAATCGGGTCATAGGGAGCAGAGCGGATATCGTCTTGTCGGGCATGAAACAATCGGACCGGCTCACCGGAACCACCGGGCTGGCTCACCGGTAACGACAGCGAGCAGGAGACACAGCACGATGCGCATCGGAGTTCTCACCGCAGGCGGCGACTGCCCCGGCCTGAACGCCGTGATCCGGTCGGTCGTGCACCGAGCGGTCGACCACTACGGCGACGAGGTCATCGGCTTCGAGGACGGCTACGGCGGTCTGCTCGACGGCCACTACCGCTCCCTCGACCTCGACGCGGTCAGCGGCATCCTGGCCCGCGGCGGCACGATCCTGGGCTCGTCCCGGCTGGAGCGGGACCGCCTGCGCGAGGCCTGTGAGAGCGCGCTCGACATCGCCCGTGACTTCGGCATCGACGCGTTGATCCCGATCGGCGGCGAGGGCACGCTGACCGCGGCCCGGATGCTCAGCGACGCGGGGCTGCCGGTGGTCGGCGTCCCGAAGACCATCGACAACGACATCTCCTCCACCGACCGGACCTTCGGTTTCGACACCGCGGTCGGGGTCGCCACCGAGGCGATGGACCGCCTGAAGACCACCGCCGAGTCGCATCAGCGCGTGATGGTCGTCGAGGTCATGGGCCGGCACGCGGGCTGGATCGCCCTCGAGTCCGGCATGGCGGCGGGCGCGCACGGCATCTGCCTGCCCGAGCGCCCCTTCGACCCGGCCGACCTCGTCAAGATGGTCGAGGAGCGCTTCTCCCGTGGCAAGAAGTTCGCGGTGGTGTGCGTGGCGGAGGGTGCCCACCCCGCCGAGGGCACCATGGACTACGGCAAGGGCGAGATCGACCAGTTCGGCCACGAGCGCTTCCAGGGCATCGGTACGGCACTCGCGTACGAGCTGGAGCGGCGGCTCGGCAAGGAGGCCAAGCCGGTCATCCTCGGCCATGTGCAGCGCGGCGGCGTCCCCACTGCCTACGACCGCGTCCTCGCCACCCGCTTCGGCTGGCACGCGGTGGAGGCGGCGCACCGGGGTGAGTTCGGCCGGATGACGGCCCTGCGCGGCACGGACATCGTGATGGTGCCGCTGGCGGAGGCCGTGACCGAGCTGAAGACGGTCCCGAAGGACCGGATGGACGAGGCGGAGTCGGTGTTCTAGGTCCTGGCTGGGGGCTGCCGCCCCCGGACCCCCGCTTTTTCGGCCTGAACGGCCTCGCCCTCAAACGCCGGGCGGGCTGAATTGGACCGCTGCCCAGAAGTGGTCGACGATCCGGTCCAGGAACTCGCGGCCCGCGTCGCTCGACTCGCTGGCCGCGTTTCCGGCGCCCCAGCTCAGCGACGCGGCCATCTGCCCCTGGTAGTCCTGGTGCAGCGCCTGGAGGGCGTCCTCCAGGAGGTGCCGGTCCAGGGGCACGGTTTTGGCCACCGGGCGGACGTACGCCTGCCAGCGCGTGGTCACCGCACTGCGCAGCAGCTCGGCCAGCTTCGGCTCGCGGCCCGTGACGGTGACGAAGTCCGGGAGCGAGAGGTCGAGCACCTCGGCGAGGGTGGCCGACTGGCGCTCGTTGCCGCGCCAGGCGTTGTGCTCCTCCATGTGCATATAGGCCAGGAACTCCAGGCCGACGGTGCGGGCGACGTCCTCCGGGGCGAGGCCGCGGGCGATGCGGTGCTCGCGCAGGGTCCGCGGCGGCCCGGTGATCTCGCCGGGGGAGCACCACAACACGCCTGCGAGAGCGGTGAGTTCGGGGCTGGAGGGGGCGACGGAGCCGCGCTCCCAGGCGAGGACGAGATCCGGGGAGACGTACGGCAGCCCGTAGGAGACGCGCAGGCCGTAGGCGACATGTTCGGGGCCCATGTTGAGAGCCGTGCGGAGCCGGCGGGCGGCGGGGGCGTTGAAGGGCGGGGCGGGCTGGTTCGAGCGGGCTGGACGATGGCGCACGGGCCACAACGTAGGCGGCCCGTGACGCGATGACTACGGTCTGTTCGGCCAGGATCACGGATTGTAGGAACGTACGGATTCGGCCGCCCGTGCGGAGTGGACGGGGGTGGCCGAAGATCGTCTGTCTTCGTCGCGGGCGAGCTGGCGAGGATGGCGCGAAGCCGTCCGGGCGGGCGGCCCGAGAGGCGGTGACTTTGTGAACGTCAAGCTCGAGGGGCATATTCGCGAGCGTCTGCTGGCGCCGAACTTCTGGCATCTCGCCACGGTGGGCGCGGACGGGATGCCGCACGTCTCGCCCATGTGGGCGGACATCGAAGACGAGTACGCCATGGTCAATACGTCGATCGGCCGCGTGAAGATCGACAACCTGCGGCTCAATCCCAACGTCTCGCTCTCCCACCACGACGCCGGCAACCCGTACGACCGGGCCGAGATCCGGGGGCGGGTCGTCCGCTTCGTGGAGGGGGAGGAGGCGGAGCGGGGCATGGACCGGCTGGCCCGGAAGTACATCGGCGAGGACCGGTACCCATGGCTGCTGCCCGGGGAGCGGCGGGTGATGCTGCTGATCGAGCCGCTGCGGGTGCGGCGGGTCGTCGGAGTGGAGCCGTTCCGGGCGGGTGTGCTGCCGGAGGCGTGAGCGGGGTTCCCGGACGGGCTCTTGAGCGGTCTCATCCCTTGACCGCTCCACCCAGCGCGAACCCGCCGCCCAGCCGCCGGGCGACCAGCACGTACAGCAGGATCACCGGCGTCGAGTAGACGATCGAGAACGCCGCCAGCTGCCCGTACGCCACCATGTCCCGGTTGCCGAAGAACTCGTTGATGCTCACCGAGGCCGGCATCTGGTCGGGGGTCAGCAGCAGCATGAAGGGGACGAAGAAGTTCCCCCACATGACCACGAACGAGAACACCGTCACCACCGCCACCCCCGGACCCATCAGGGGCAGCACGATCCGCACCAGTGACTGCATCGACGACGCTCCGTCGGTCCACGCCGCCTCCTCCAGCTCCTTCGGCACGCCGTCCATGAAGGTCTTCATCAGCCAGATGGCGAAGGGGAGTTGGGAGGCGGCGAAGAAGAGGATCGTGCCCTGCATGGTGTCGATCAGGTTCACCTGAACGAACAGCGCGTACACCGGCACCATGATCGCCGTGATGGGCAGACTCGTAGCGAAGAGGACGGCCAGGAGGAACGGGCGGTTCAGCCGGGACCGGAAACGGGAGAGCGGGTACGCCGCCAGGGCCGCGCACACCACCGTCAGCAGCGTCGCGCCGCCGCACAGGACCAGGCTGTTGAGCAGCGGTGTGAAGGTGATGTCCGAGGTCAGGATCGCGTCGAAGTTGGACCAGGTGAAACCGTCGGGGGCCTTCACCTTCAGGTTTGCATGCGGGTCCACCGACGACAGCAGCACCCAGGCGAGCGGCAGCGCGAAGGCGGCGGCCACGACCAGCAGGCCGGCGTCGGCGGCCAGCCGGCGGCCGCGGCGGCGGGAGGCGAGTGTGCGGGCCATGGTGAGGGTCAGACCTCCGTCCGCAGCAGGCGCAGATACACGAGGGAGAACAGCGAGCCGACCAGGAGCAGCAGCAGGGCTACGGCGGTGCCGTAGCCGATCATGCTGTTCTGGAAGGCCTGCTCGTACATGAAGAGCGGGAGGGTCTGGCTCTTGTTGCCCGGGCCGCCTCTCGTCATCACCCAGATCAGGCCGAAGACGGACAGGGTCTGGAGGGTGTTCAGCATCAGGTTCGTGCCGATGGAGCGGCGGATCATCGGGAGGGTGATGTGCCACATCCGCCGCCAGCCGCCCGCGCCGTCGACCTCGGCGGCCTCCGTGATCTCCTTCGGGATCTCGCCCAGTGCCGCCGAGTAGACCAGCATCGAGAAGGCCGTACCCCGCCAGACGTTCGCGAAGGACACGGCCAGGATCGGGAGGGTGAACAGCCAGTTCTGGGACGGGAGATGGAGCCGTTCCAGGATGGCGTTCAGGGTGCCCTCGCGGCGGAAGAAGGCGTAGAGGAGGAAGCCGGCGACGACCTCCGGAAGGACCCATGCCGTGACCACGATGCCGCCCGTCAGCGTGCGGACCGGCTTCGACGCACGCTGCATGAGCGCGGCCAGCGCGAGGCCGATCGTGTTCTGGCCGAGCAGCGACGACACGACCGTGAAGATGAGGGTCAGCCATACGGCGTTGAGGAACTCCTCGTCCCTGAAGGCCTTGCGGAAGTTCGCGAGGCCGACCAAGGACGAGTGGGCCTGGCCGGTGAGCTGGAGATCGGTGAACGCGATGTAGGCGCAGTAGGCGATCGGGCCGGCGAGGAACAGGAGCAGCAGGACGACGGCGGGGGAGAGGGGAAGCAGGCGCGCGAGGGCGCGGCGGAACGTCCGGGAGGGCCGGCGCTCGGACGGGGTGGGCCGGCGCGAGGGCGACTCGGCCGCCTCCGCGCCTGCCGTGTGCGGTACCGGCGCGGCGGTCATGCGCGGTCGCGGCCGCTCGTGACCTGGTTGTCGGTGGCGTCCTTGAGCGCGTCGTCGTACCCGCTCGCCGCCTTGTCGACGGACAGGTCGCCCGTCGTGACGCCCTCCATGGCCTCCTGGATGGCGGTGGAGACCTTCGGGTACGCCGGGTAGGCGGGCCGGTAGTGGGTGCTCGACACCAGGTCCGTGAAGAACTTGATGCCGGGCTGGGCGCTTGTGTACGACGGGTCGCGCGCCACGTCGTTGCGTACCGAGATACCGGAGTTGGCGATGTACCACTTCTGCGCGTTCGCCTTCGTCTGCATCGTCCTGATGAAGTCGAAGGCGAGGTCGGGGTTGCCGGCCTTGGACGGGATCGCCCAGGTCCAGCCGCCGGACATGCTCACCTTGCCGGGGGCCTGGCCGTGCTGGGTCGGCATATATGCCAGCCCCAACTCGCTGGACCACTGCGGCCATTCGTGGCCGCTGCCCTTCAGCCAGGCCTGCGGCAGCCACGAGCCGTCGAGGGCGATGCCCAGCTTGCCCTTCGGCAGCAGGTCGCCCGCCACGATGGTCTGGATGTTGGGGTCGAGGGCGTCGGAGACGTCCGGGCCGAGCTTCTCCTTGTAGACCGTCTCGACGAAGCCGAGCGCGTCCTTGAAGCCCTGGCTCCCGGCGATCCACTTCTTGGCCGACTTGTCGTAGAGGGGGTCGGTGGTTCCGTCGCCGGTGCCGTAGAGCAGCATCTCGAAGGTCTGCATGGTGGCGGCCTCACCGGCGGGTTTGCCGGTGTAGACGTTGATGGGGGTGACACCCGGGACTTTCTGTTTGATGGTGCGCGCGGCGGCGAGGACGTCGTCCCAGGTCTTCGGCTGCCAGTTCGCGGGCAGACCGGCCTTCTTGAAGATGCCCTTGTCGAACCAGAGCCCGCGGGTGTCGGTCCCGTCCGGGACGCCGTACGTCTTCCCGTCCTCGGCCCTGGCCGCGGTCTTCGCCGTGCCGATGAACTGCTTCCAGTCCGGCCACTTGTCGAGGTACGGGTCGAGGGGTTTGAGGTAGCCGCTCGTGATGTCCGAGTTGATGAGGAACGTGTCCTCGTACACCAGGTCGGGGGCCGTCTTGGGGGAGCGGAGCATCTGCTGGAGCTTGGTGTAGTACTCCGAGTCCGGGGCCTTGATCGGGACGAGTTCGACCGTCTTGCCGGGGTATTTCTTCTCGAACTGCTTCTTGATGTCCGCGAGGAAGCCGTCCATCACCTTGATGGAGTTGTCCGTGGACTGCTTGAAGGAGACCTTGAGGGTGTTCGGACTGCTGCCGGATCCGCTGCCGCAGGCCGTGAGGGTGGTTGCGGCGAGGGCGGTGGTGAGGAGGACGGGGAGGAGGGGGAAGGCGGCGGTGGGGCGCACGGGCATGACCTCCTGCGGGCTCAACGTCGTTGTCGGCCGAGATGGTTGCCCGGTGAAGGTAGGAGGAGTGGTCTAGTCAGGTCAATGACCGTGCGGCGACCTAACGTCCCCGATCTCCTTCCCCCTTCTCGTTCCGCACCCACCGGTACTGCAACTCCGGCCGCCCCACGGTCCCGTACTGCGGAGCCCGCGCCGCCCGTCCCGCGTCCACCAGATGCTCCAGATACCGCCGAGCGGTGATCCGGGATATCCCCACCGCCTCGGCCAGCCCCGCCGCGGTCAGCCCCTCCCCGCAGTCCCGCAGCGCCACCGTCACGCGCTCCAGCGTCGGCGCGCTCAGCCCCTTCGGCAGCGCCGCCGGCGAAGGCGCCCTCAGCGTGGCCAGTGCCCGGTCCACCTCGTCCTGCCCGCTCGCCTCGCCCACCGCCGCGTGGAACTCGGCATACCGCACCAGCCGGTCCCGCAGGGTCGCAAAGGTGAACGGCTTCAACACGTACTGCACGACCCCCAGCGACACCCCCTCCCGCACCACGGTCAGGTCCCGCGCCGACGTCACCGCGATCACGTCCGCATGGTGACCGGCCGCCCGCAGCGAGCGGGCGAGCTGCAGCCCGTGCACATCCGGCAGATGCAGATCCAGCAGCAGCAGGTCCACCGGGGTACGGTCCAGCAGCCGGCGGGCCTCCGCGCCCGTGTGGGCCTTGCCGACGGCCACGAAGCCCGGGACGCGGCCGACGTACATGACGTGCGCGTCGGCGGCCACCGGGTCGTCCTCCACGACCAGGACGCGGATGGGCTGGGTCGTCATGCGTCACCTCTCACCGTGGCGCGCCCGGTCGCCTCGACCGGGGAGACGGCCGTGCCCAGAGGCAGCCGTACCTCGAACACCGCACCGCCCTCCTCGCCTTCGGCCACCGTCAACGTGCCCTCCTGCCGGGTGACCGCCTGCCGTACGAGGGCCAGCCCGAGGCCCCGGCCGCCCGGACCGGCCGGCTTCGTCGAGAACCCCCGTTGGAATACCAGCTCGGCATGGGCGGGATCCACCCCTGTGCCGGTGTCCGCGACCCGCATCACCAGCTCCGGGCCCTCCGCGTACGCCGTCACCGTCACCCGGGCGCCGATGCTGCCCTGCGCCGCGTCCACCGCGTTGTCGATCAGGTTGCCGAGGATCGTCACCAGATCGCGTGCGGGAAGCGAAGGCGGCAGCAGGCCGTCGTCCAGGCGGCTGTCCTCCGACACCACCAGTTCCACGCCCCGTTCGTTCGCCTGCGCCGTCTTTCCCAGCAGCAGAGCCGCCAGCACCGGCTCGCTCACCGCCGCCACCACCTGGTCGGTCAGCGCCTGCGCCAGCTCCAGTTCGGCCGTCGCGAAGTCCACGGCCTCCTCGGCGCGGCCCAGCTCGATCAGGGACACCACCGTGTGCAGGCGGTTCGCGGCCTCGTGGGCCTGCGAGCGCAGGGCCTGGGTGAAGCCCCGCTCGGAGTCCAACTCGCCCATCAGGGACTGGAGTTCGGTCACGTCGCGGAGGGTGACCACGGTGCCCCGGCGCTCGCCGCCCGACACCGGGGAGGTGTTGACCACCAGGACGCGGTCCGCGGTGAGGTGCACCTCGTCCACCCGGGGCTCCGATGCGAGCAACGCGCCCGTAAGGGGCGCGGGCAGGCCGAGGTCCGCGACCGACTTCCCCACCACGCCCTCCTCGGACGGCACCCCGAGCAGTTCCCGACCCCCGTCGTTGATCAGCGCCACCCGGTACTGCCCGTCCAGCATCAGCAGCCCCTCCCGCACCGCGTGCAGCGCGGCCTGGTGATAGTCGTGCATGCGGCTGAGTTCCGCGGCGTTCATGCCGTGGGTGTGGCGGCGCAGGCGGGCGTTGACGACGTAGGTGCCGATCGCGCCGAGGGCGAGGGCACCGGCCGCGACGCCGAGCAGGGCCGAGACCTGGCTCTGCACCTGCTTGCTGATCGCCTTGACCCTGATGCCCGCGCTGACGAGCCCCACGATCTTCTTGCCGTCCTTGATGGGGGTGACTGCGCGGACCGAGACGCCCAGGGTGCCCTTGTAGGTCTCGGTGAAGGGCGTGCCGTGCAGGGCCGGCCCGATGTTGCCGACGAAGTGCTTGCCGATCTGCTGCGGGTTCGGGTGGGTCCAGCGGATGCCCTTGGTGTTCATGATCGTGACGAAGTCGACGTCGGCGTCCTTCATCACCTTCAGCGCGTACGGCTGGAGCTCGGCGCTGGGGTCGGGGGTGCCGATCGCCTCCCGTACGGACGGGGAGTCCGCGATCGAGCGCGCTACCGCCAGGGCCTGGCGGCTCGCCGCGTCCTCAGCCTGGCGTTGGTCGCTGACATACGTGAACAGCGCATATCCGGCCACGACGACCGCTATCAGCACGGCCTGCATGGCGAAGAGCTGTGCGGCCAGGCTGCGGGGGCGCGGTACGGGGATGCGCATGTCGTCAGTGTGCCTCGCCGGTTAAGCGTGAACTAAATGAACGGAAGGGTGACCGCCCTCACAGGGGCAGGGGATAGTCACCGCATCGAGGAAGCAGTGGAAGCGGGACATACGGTTCCAGCCACCGCCTCCCTTGCAGAGAACCGCACCCCCATCCCCATCCCCCGGACGTGAGCCGCACGCCGGTGATGCCGACGAAGACGTCAAGGAGGGCAGCCGTGGCCGCCAGCACCCCCGATACGGCACCTGCCGCACCCGCTGGGAAGCGGGACCGCACCCACTATCTCTACATCGCCGTCATCGCAGCGGTGGCCCTCGGTATCGCCGTGGGTCTGATCTGGCCGAGCGTGGGCGTCGAGCTCAAGCCGCTCGGCACGGGCTTTGTGAACCTGATCAAGATGATGATCTCCCCCATCATCTTCTGCACGATCGTGATCGGCATCGGCTCCGTACGGAAGGCCGCGAAGGTCGGCGCGGTCGGCGGTATCGCGCTCGGCTACTTCCTGGCGATGTCGCTGGTCGCCCTGACCATCGGCCTGGTCGTCGGCAACGTCCTGCACCCGGGCGACGGGCTGCACATCACCAACGCGATCAAGGCGACCGGGCACGCACAGGTGGACAGTGAGGCGCTGCCGCCGGTCGACTTCGTGCTGTCGATCATCCCGACGACCTTCGTCTCGGCCTTCACTCAGGGGCAGGTGCTGCAGACCCTGCTGGTCGCCCTGCTCGCCGGTTTCGCCCTGCAGGCCATGGGCTCGGCCGGGCAGCCGATCCTGCGCGGTGTGGAGCACCTCCAGAAGCTCGTCTTCCGCATCCTCGGCATGGTGATGTGGGCCGCCCCCGTCGGTGCCTTCGGCGCCATCGCCGCCGTCACCGGGTCCGCAGGTTTCGACGCGCTGAAGCAGCTGGCCATCCTGATGCTCGGCTTCTACGTCACCTGTTTCCTCTTCGTCTTCATCGTGCTCGGTGCCCTGCTGCGGATCATCGCCGGGCTCAACATCTTCACGTTCTTCAAGTACCTGGCCCGTGAGTTCCTGCTGATCCTGTCGACCTCCTCCTCCGAGTCCGCCCTGCCGCGCCTCATCGCGAAGATGGAGCACCTCGGTGTCAGCAAGTCGGTCGTCGGCATCACCGTCCCGACCGGCTACTCCTTCAACCTCGACGGCACCATGATCTACATGACCATGGCCTCGCTGTTCATCGCCGACGCCATGGGCACGCCGATGGCGATCGGCGAGCAGATCCCGCTGCTGCTCTTCCTGCTGCTCGCCTCCAAGGGCGCGGCGGGCGTCAGCGGCGCCGGCCTCGCGACCCTGGCCGGTGGTCTGCAGTCGCACAAGCCCGCCCTGGTGGACGGCGTCGGCCTGATCGTCGGCATCGACCGCTTCATGAGCGAGGCGCGCGCCCTGACGAACTTCGCGGGCAACTCCGTGGCGACGGTCCTGATCGGCACCTGGACCAAGGAGATCGACAAGGAGCGCGTGGGCCGGGTCCTCGCCGGTGAGCTGCCGTTCGACGAGACGACCCTCCTGGACGACGAGGAGGTCCGGCCGCTCGCCGAGGTGCCGGAGCAGGGCGGCGAGAAGGAGCTGGCGAAGGCCTGAGCCCCGCCGGGACTCCGGGCGGCTGAACTCTCCCCCGTCGATCAGCCGCCCGGCAAAGAAGCCGAGCGGTCGGGTTCCTCCCCCGTGGACCCGACCGCTCGGCTTCGTCGTTTCCTCCGGAACTCCTCCGACCTGGAAAGACACCCGGCGATCCTCACCGATCTCTTACCGAAGTCCACTAGCGTTCGGCGCCGGTCCAGTACAAGTGCGGCGCGTTCGCCGGTTGGTTGGAGGCACGGGGGATGAAGATCGACTGGGATCGGCGCACATGTGCCCGCAAGGGGCACGTGACGTATGCGCCGGACGAGCCGGGACTGAAGGCGCGGCTGCACGCGCAGACGGCTCTCGGGGACGTCTGGCGCTGTCTGCGCTGCGGTGACTTCGTGCTCGGCGAGCCGCACGGCTCGGGACCGGCGGAGCAGGCGCCCCTGGTGCCGCGCGGCAAGGTCCTGCGCGACCTGTTCATCCTGCGCTTCCTGGCGATCGAGCGAGCCGTGCGCGGCGTCTTCATCGTGCTGGTGGCGCTCGCCGTGTGGAAGTTCAGCAACAGCCAGGACTCGGTGCGCCGGCTCTTCGACGAGTACCTCGACGTCTTCAGGCCCGTCTTCCGGCACTTCCACTACGACCTCGACCACTCGCCGATCGTCGGCACGATACAGAAGACCTTCGGCTACAAGCACTCCACGCTGCTGCTGGTGGCCGTACTGCTGCTGGCGTACGCCCTGATCGAGCTCGTCGAGGCGGTCGGCCTCTGGTACGCCAAGCGCTGGGCGGAGTACCTCACGGTGGTCGCCACCGCCGCCTTCCTCCCCCTGGAGATCTACGAGCTCACCGAGCACGTCAGCTGGCTGAAGATCGGCACGCTGGTCCTCAACGTCCTCGCCGTCCTCTACATCGCCCTCGCCAAGCGGCTGTTCGGCCTTCGGGGCGGCCGTAAGGCGTTCGAGGAGGAGCGGGAGAGCGCGTCGCTGCTGGAGGTCGAGGAGTCGGCCGGGGTGCCGGCCCACACCGCACCGGCCGTCTGAACCGTCCCGACCGTTCCGGCCGGCCGGGCCTGCTGGGCCCGTTTGCCGAGGTGGGCCTCCCATTCCTGCTCCACTTCGGCGACCACGCCGTCGACGATCCCCTTGGCCGGCCAGGCCCGATCCGCCAAAGGCACCCCAGCCGGGTGCCGTCCGGGCCGACGCGACGGGCAGGGCCGCGCCGCCCTGCTCGCCCTCCACGGCGCCGGTCTCGGCGTCGACGGGCTCCTTCGGTGACTGGCCCGCGGCCCGGCCGCGCACCGGCCTTGCCCTGACGTCGGCGTCAAGGATTACGTTCGTACGCATGCGAATCGGCGAGCTGGCCGAACGGGCCGGGACCACGACGCGGACGCTCAGGTACTACGAGTCGCGCGGGCTGCTGCCCGCGCGGCGCGGTGGTAACGGCTACCGCACCTACGACGAGAGCGATCTGAAGCTGCTCCGGCAGATCCGGACGCTGCAGGACTTCGGGTTCGACCTGGAGGAGACGCGGCCGTTCGTGGAGTGTCTGCGAGCCGGGCACCCGGAGGGCGACTCCTGCCCCGCCTCGCTCGCGGTCTACCGGCGCAAGCTGGACGAACTCGACGCGCTGATCGGCGAGTTGCAGGCCGTGCGGGCGCGGATCGCGGTGCGGCTGGCCGTGGCCGACGGGGAACCACCGTTGTGCGAACTGGGAGGGCGGGAACTGTGATCGACGTGACGGACGAGGATTTCGCGGCGCAGGTGATCGGGTCCGAGTTGCCGGTGCTGGTGGAGTTCACGGCGGACTGGTGCCCGCCGTGCCGGCAGATGGGTCCGGTCCTGCACGCCCTCGCCGCCGAGGAGGCCGGTCGTCTCAAGGTGGTGCAGTTGAACGTGGACCGCAATCCGGAGACCACGAACGCCTACCAGGTGCTCTCGATGCCCACGTTCATGGTCTTCCGCGACGGTGAGCCGATCAAGGCGATGGTGGGGGCGCGCCCCAAGCGGCGGCTGCTGGCCGAGCTGGCGGACGCCCTCTGACCTCACCCAGTACAGAAGAAATCCCCCGGGCAATTGCGTCCGGGGGATTTCTCTGTGTAAGTTTAATGATTCGCGACTTCAAGGGGATTGGGTCGCAAAGAAGTTCACTGGCGTCATTGTATCTGCCCGGGAGTGGAATTGTCAAACAGCGATGAAATTCGCAGGGAACAGGAATTCATCGACGCCCTGTACGCGCGCGTGGACGCCCTGCGCGGTCACACCGAGGCGGGCGTCACGGACGCGCTCGCACAGGGCAACACGCCCATGCAGGCCCGGCTGGAGCGGGACATCCTGGTCGCCGAGCGGTCCGGGCTGCTCGCCGCGCTGAACGCCGTCGACGGTTCGCTCTGCTTCGGCCGTATCGACTTCACCTCGGGCACCCGGCACCACATCGGCCGTATCGGGCTGCGCACCGACGACGCCGAGCGCACCCCGGTCCTCATCGACTGGCGTGCCGACGTCGCCCGCCCCTTCTACCTGGCCACCGGCCACACCCCGATGGGGCTGCGCCGGCGCCGGCACCTCACCACCGAGGGGCGCCGGGTCACCGCCCTGCACGACGAGATCCTCGACCTCGGGGACCAGGAGCGGACCGGCCACGAGGACCCGACCGGCGACGCCGTGCTGCTCGCCGCACTCGACGCCGCGCGCACCGGCCGTATGCACGACATCGTGCAGACCATCCAGGCCGAGCAGGACGAGATCATCCGGGCGCCGCACCGGGGCGTGCTGGTGGTCGAGGGCGGCCCGGGCACCGGCAAGACGGCCGTCGCCCTGCACCGGGCCGCCTATCTGCTCTACGAGCACCGGGAGCTGCTCGCCAAGCGGGCCGTGCTCATCGTCGGCCCCAACCCCGCCTTCCTCGGCTACATCGGCGAGGTGCTGCCCTCGCTCGGTGAGACGGGCGTGCTGCTCGCGACGGTCGGGGAGCTGTTCCCCGGGGTGAAGGCGACGGCGAGCGACAGCCGTGCGGCGGCCGCGGTGAAGGGCCGCGCCGACATGGCGGACGCGCTCGCCGAGGCCGTACGCGACTGGCAGGCGCTGCCCGACCCGGTGATCGCGATCGAGCACGACCGGGAGGTCCTGATGCTCGACGACGGCCTGGTGAAGGTGGCTCGCGAGCGCACCCGTGCCGCCCGGCTGCCGCACAACGTGGCCCGGGAGCACTTCGAGGGGCACATCCTCAACACGCTCACCGAGATGTACGCCGAGCGGGTCGGGACGGACCCCTTCGACGGTACGAGCCTGCTGGACCCGAGCGACATCACGCAGATCCGCGACGAGATCGCCGAGAACCCCGAAGTGTGGGCCGCCATCGACCAGTTGTGGCCGCGGCTGACTCCGCAGCGCCTGGTCGCGGACTTCCTCGCCGATCCCGTCGGCTATCTCCCCGACGAGGACGCGGCCGCGATCCGCCGGCCGGTGACGCGGGCGTGGACGGTGGCGGACGTACCGCTGCTCGACGAGGCGGCCGAACTGCTCGGCGTGGACGAGCGGGTGGCGCGGGCGCGGGCGGAGCGGGAGCGGGAGACGCAGGTCGCGTATGCGCAGGGCGTGCTGGACGTCTCGTACGCCTCGCGGACCTATGAGTTCGAGGACAAGGACGAGGAGGACTCCGAGGTCCTGTCCGCGCACGACATCATCGACGCCGAGCGGTTCGCCGAGCGGCAGGAGGAGGACGACCACCGCAGCGCCGCCGAGCGGGCGGCGGCCGACCGGACCTGGGCGTTCGGGCACATCATCGTCGACGAGGCGCAGGAGCTGTCGCCGATGGCGTGGCGGCTGCTGATGCGGCGCTGCCCGACGCGGTCGATGACGCTGGTGGGGGATCCGGCGCAGACGGCGGAGGCGGCGGGGGTCGGTTCCTGGGCGGGGATCCTCGAACCGTATGTCGAGGACCGCTGGGAGCATGCCCGGCTCGGCGTCAACTACCGCACGCCTGCCGAGATCATGGAGGTCGCGGCGGCGGTGGTGCGGGCCGAGCAGCCGGACTTCTCGCCGCCGAGTTCGGTGCGGGCCACTGGCGTGCGGCCTTGGGTGCGGGCGGTTGATGATCTGCCGGATGCCGTGGGCAAGGCGGTGGAGGAGCTGACGCCTGCGGAGGGGCGGCTTGCGGTGATCGCGCCTCGGCACCTGCATCGGAAGTTGGCTGCGCGGCTGGACGGGGTGACGGCGGGGCGCGAGCCCGATCTGACGCGGAGTGTCGTGCTGCTCGATCCGCGGCAGTCGAAGGGGCTGGAGTTCGACTCGGTGCTGGTGGTTGAGCCGGGGCTGTATGGCACGAGTGATCTGTACGTGGCGCTGACTCGGGCCACGCAGCGGTTGGGGGTGCTGCACAGTCGGGCGTTGCCGGGGGCTTTGGCCGCGGCGCTTGCGTGACCGGCTGTTTCGCCCCCGCCGCCCCTTCCCGTCCCGACCCGGGGGGCAGCCCCCGGACCCCCGTTCCTCAAACGCCGGAGGGGCTGGATTCGGCTCAGCCAACTCAGCCCGTCCGGCGCGGGGGCCTGGGGGCGGCAGCCCCCAGGGGACGGGAATGGGAAGGGGCGGCGGGGGCGAGGAAAAGCTACGCCGGGCGCAGCCACACCGTTGCCAAGGGGGGCAGGGTCAGCCTGATGCTGGCCGGGCGGCCTTGGTGGGGCTGGGGTTCCGGTTTGATGATGTCGGGGTTCGTCACGTCGCTGCCGCCGTACTTCGCGATGTCGGTGTTCAACGACTCGTGCCAGGCCGGCACGTCATCGGGCACACCCAGACGGTAGTCCTGGCGGACCACAGGGGAGAGGTTGGCGACCGCCAGGAGCGGGGTGCCGTCCGCGGCGAGGCGCAGGAACGCGAAGACGTTGTCCTCGGCCGCGTCGCCGACGATCCACTGGAAGCCCGACGGGTCGGTGTCCCGCTGCCACAGGGCGGGCGTGTGGCGGTAGACGATGTTGAGGTCGCGGACCAGGTCACGGACCCCGCGGTGGTCGGCCTCGGCACCGTACGCCGGGTCCAGGAGCCACCAGTCCGGGCCGTGCGCCTCCGACCACTCCGCGCCCTGCGCGAACTCCTGCCCCATGAAGAGGAGCTGCTTGCCGGGGTGGGCCCACATGAAGCCCAGATAGGCGCGGAGGTTGGCGCGCTGCTGCCACCAGTCGCCCGGCATCTTCGAGACCAGTGAGCGTTTGCCGTGGACCACCTCGTCGTGCGAGATGGGCAGCACGTAGTTCTCGCTGTACGCGTACACCATCGAGAAGGTCATCTCGTTGTGGTGGTACTTGCGGTGGATCGGCTCGTGGCTGATGTAGTCGAGGGAGTCGTGCATCCAGCCCATGTTCCATTTGAGGCCGAAGCCGAGCCCGCCGAAGCCGCCCGGGCCCCGGTGGTGCGTGGCCCTGGTCACGCCGTCCCAGGCCGTGGACTCCTCGGCGATCGTGACCACGCCCGGCACCCGCCGGTACACCGTCGCGTTCATCTCCTGCAGGAACGCCACCGCGTCCAGGTTCTCCCGGCCGCCGTGCTCGTTCGGGGTCCACTGGCCGGGCTCGCGCGAGTAGTCGAGGTAGAGCATGGAGGCGACCGCGTCGACGCGCAGGCCGTCGATGTGGAACTCCTCGCACCAGTAGATGGCGTTCGCGACCAGGAAGTTGCGCACCTCGCGGCGGCCGTAGTCGAACTCCAGGGTGCCCCAGTCGGGGTGTGCGGCGCGGAGCGGGTCCGCGTGCTCGTACAGGGGGCGGCCGTCGAATTCGGCCAGGGCCCAGTCGTCGCGCGGGAAGTGCGCCGGCACCCAGTCCATGAGGACGCCGATGCCCGCCTGGTGCAGTGCGTCGACCAGGTACTTGAAGTCGTCGGGGGTGCCCAGGCGGGCAGTCGGGGCGTAGAAGCCGGTGACCTGGTAGCCCCAGGAGCCGCCGAAGGGGTGCTCCGCGATCGGCATCAGTTCGACGTGCGTGAAGCCCAGGTCCTTGACATAGGCGGGAAGCTGTTCGGCCAGTTGACGGTATGTCAGGCCTGGGCGCCAGGACGGGAGGTGGACCTCGTAGACCGAGAACGGGGCCTCGTGCGCGGGCACGTTCGCACGCTGCTCCAGCCACTGCGCGTCCTGCCACTCGTGGTGGGAGGCGGTGACGATCGACGACGTGTTCGGCGGGGCCTCCGTGCGGCGGGCCAGTGGGTCGGCGCGCAGCGTCTTCGAACCGTCAGGCCGGGTGATGTCGAACTTGTACAGCTCACCCTCGCCGATCCCCGGTGCGAACAGCTCCCAGACACCGGAGGAGCCGAGCGAGCGCATCGGATGGCCGGTGCCGTCCCAGAAGTTGAAGGTGCCGGCCACACGCACACCGCGCGCGTTCGGCGCCCACACGGAGAAACGGGTGCCGGGCACGCCCTGGTGCGTCATCGGGTGCGCGCCGAGCACCTGCCACAGATACTCGTGCCGCCCCTCGCCGATCAGGTGCAGGTCGAGCTCGCCCAGCGTGGGCAGGAAGCGGTACGCGTCCTCGGTCTCCAGGACCGTCTCCTCGTACCGCACGAGGAGCCGGTACTCGGGGACTTCGGTCAGGGACAGCAGGGCGGAGAAGAAGCCGTCCCCGTCGTCGTGCAGCTCGGCCCGCAGGTCCGCGGCGACGACGGTCACGGACAGCGCGTACGGCCTGAAGACCCGGAAGGCGACCCCGCCGGGCACCGGGTGGGCGCCCAGCACGGTGTGCGGATCGTGATGCGTACCCGCGAGGAGCCGCTCACGGTCCCCGACGGGCACCTCGGGAGACGCAACCGGAACCGGTGCGGTGACCTTCTTCGCGGCGGTGACGGTCTTCTTGGCGGAAGTCTTTGTGGCCGTCGTCTTCTTCGCAGTTGCCTTCTTCGCAGTCGTCTTCTTCGCCGGGCTCTTCTTCGCTGTTGTCTTGGCCGCCGTCGTCTTCGCCGCGGCGGCCTTTTTCGTGACTGCCTTCTCGGCGGTGGTCTTCGCCGCCGCCTTCTTCACCGATTTCCTGGGCTCGGTCGCCTTCTCCGCGGCCTTCGCGGCACTCTTCTTCGGCTTCTTCGGATCCGAACCGCTGGGCGTGGGGCGGGGGGTCACGGGCGGCGCCTCCTCGGCGAAGGTGAGGTCGGGTCAGTGAGGGTCGGATGCGGCGTAACGCTCTATCGCCGCCATGGGAACGGGCAGCCAGTCGGGGCGGTGACGGGCCTCGTAGACGACTTCATAGATCGCCTTGTCTGTTTCGTACGCGCGCAGCAGTACCGGGTCCGTGCGCGGATCCCGACCGCTGACCTCGGCGTATCCAGAACAGTAGGCGGCCCGGCAGGCCTCGGCCCAGCCCTCTGCCTGAGATACGGCGGAGTGGGCCGCGTAGTCGAAGGACCGCAGCATTCCCGCGATGTCCCGCACCGGAGGCTGCGGCATCCGCCGTTCCGCCAGGGGCTTGGACGGCTCGCCCTCGAAGTCGATCAGCCACCACTGGCCGGCCGGCGAGCGCAGGCACTGCCCGAGGTGCAGGTCGCCGTGGATGCGCTGCGCGGTCCAGGTGCGGCCCTCCGAGGCCAGGTCGGCGAGCGCGGTGAACGCGGAGCGCAGGGCAGGGGCGTACGGCCGTAGCGCGGGCACAGCCTGGGCGGCCACGTCGAGGCGCTCGATCATGCCGTCGGCCAGCAGCTGCAGCTGGGTGTGGCCCAGGGTGACGGTCGGCAGGGCGCGGGCGAGTGCCGTGTGCACCTCGGCCGTGGCGCGGCCCAGCGCCCGTGCTTCGGCGCCGAAGTCCTCGCCCTTGGCCAGCTCGCGCAGCGCCAGCTCCCAGCCGTCCGTCGCACCCTGCAGAAACGGCTGGAGCACACCGAGCACATACGACTCCCCGGCCAGCTCCGCCCGTAGCCACGCCGTCGGCGCGGGCACTCGTGGGCAGCCTTCGCGGGCGAGCGCCAGCGGCAGTTCCAGGTCGGGGTTGACGCCGGGGACGACCCGGCGCAACAGCTTGAGGATGAACGTATCTCCGTAGACGACCGACGAGTTCGACTGCTCGGCCGTCACCAGCCGCGGGACCAGCCCGGTCCGGATCTCCTGTCCGGGCTCCCGCTCGAAGCGCAGCCCGCCGATACGGGCCTGGGTGCGCAGCGCCTCCAGGAGCACCTCGGCGGGCCGGGAGTCGTACAGGGCGTCGTACACCGTGCGTCCTGCAAGGGGGCCCTGGTCCACGTGTCCGATCAGCGCGGGCGCCAGCCGGGGCGGCAGCGCCTCGCGCACGCCTATCAGCAACTGGTAGCAGTCACCGGGGTGGGGTTCGGCGCCGAGCGTGAGCGGCTGATGGGCGCGCACCAGCAGATGGAACAGGCCCAGCCTGCCGTCGGCCGGCAACAGTTCGGTGGCCGCGACCAGCGAGAACCCGGTGACCGGCCGTCCCTTGCCGGCGAACCAGCGTTGCCGCGGCAGCCATTCCCGTAGGAGGGGATCGAGGGACGCGAGCAGGCCAGGACTTGTCTTGCCGGAAAGTGTGACAGTTTCCGCCATGGTGTCACATTCCTTTCCCCGGGTGGGCGGGGTGTTACTGATGCGTGCCCCGGGTGGGACAGGAGAAACCGCCCCACCCCGGGTTCTGCGAGGCGCTGCGCGGCGCTACGCGGGGTCCTTGCGGAGCCGGAACCAGTAGAAGCCGTGCCCCGCCAGTGTCAGCAAGTACGGCAGCTCGCCGATGGCCGGAAAGCGCACCCCGCCGAACAGCTCGACCGGATGCCGTCCGTTGAAGATCCGCAGATCCAGCTCGGTGGGCTGCGCGAACCGCGAGAAGTTGTGCACGCACAGCACGAGATCGTCCTCGTACTCCCGCAGGAAGGCCAGTACCGCCGGGTTGGAGGACTGGAGTTCCGTGTAGGACCCGAGGCCGAAGGCCGGGTTCTGCTTGCGGATCTCGATCATGCGGCGGGTCCAGTGCAGCAGCGACGAGGGCGACGACATCGACGCCTCGACATTGGTGACCTGGTAGCCGTAGACGGGGTCCATGATGGTCGGCAGGAACAGCCGCCCGGGGTCACAGGACGAAAAACCTGCGTTGCGATCCGGTGTCCACTGCATCGGGGTGCGTACGGCGTCCCGGTCGCCGAGCCAGATGTTGTCGCCCATGCCGATCTCGTCGCCGTAGTAGAGGATCGGCGAGCCGGGCAGGGAGAGCAGCAGGGCCGTGAAGAGTTCGATCTGGTTGCGGTCGTTGTCGAGGAGCGGGGCGAGCCTGCGGCGGATGCCGATGTTGGCGCGCATACGCGGGTCTTTCGCGTACTCCGCCCACATGTAGTCGCGTTCCTCGTCGGTGACCATTTCCAGGGTCAGCTCGTCGTGGTTGCGCAGGAAGATGCCCCACTGGCAGCCCGCGGGGATGGCGGGGGTCTTGGCGAGGATTTCCGAGACCGGATAGCGGGATTCGCGCCGTACGGCCATGAAGATGCGTGGCATGACGGGGAAGTGGAATGCCATGTGGCATTCGTCGCCGCCGCTTTCGAAGTCGCCGAAGTAGTCGACGACGTCCTCCGGCCACTGGTTGGCCTCCGCCAGCACCACCGTGTCCGGATAGGAGGCGTCGATCTCCTTCCGCACCCGCTTCAGGAACTCGTGGGTCGCCGGAAGGTTCTCGCAGTTGGTGCCCTCCTGCTGGTAGAGGTACGGCACCGCGTCCAGCCGGAAGCCGTCGATGCCCAGGTCCAGCCAGAAGCGCAGCGCGGAGATCATCTCCTCCTGGACGGCCGGGTTCTCGTAGTTGAGGTCCGGCTGGTGGGAGAAGAAGCGGTGCCAGTAGTACTGCTTGCGGACCGGGTCGAAGGTCCAGTTGGAGGCCTCGGTGTCGACGAAGATGATCCGCGCTTCCGGGAACTGCTTGTCGTCGTCGGCCCAGACGTAGTAGTCGCCGTACGGGCCGTCGGGGTCCTTGCGCGACTCCTGGAACCACGGGTGCTGGTCACTGGTGTGGTTCATGACGAAGTCGATGATCACGCGCATGCCGCGCTGGTGGGCGGCGTCGACGAACTCGACGAAGTCGGCGAGGTCACCGAACTCCGGGAGGACGGCCGTGTAGTCCGAGACGTCGTAGCCGCCGTCGCGGAGCGGTGACTTGAAGAAGGGCGGCAGCCACAGGCAGTCGACGCCCAGCCACTGCAGATAGTCGAGTTTGGCGGTGATGCCCTTGAGGTCGCCGACTCCGTCGCCGTTGCTGTCCTGGAAGGAGCGGACGAGGACCTCGTAGAACACCGCGCGCTTGAACCAATCCGGGTCGCGGTCCTTGGCGGGTGTGTCCTCGAAGGTGTCCGGAACGGGTTCGTTGACGATCATGTTGTGGGTGACCCCCCGATCTGCGGGTTGGACGGTCGCAGGACGGTGCTGTGCTCTCCCGGGGGGCGACCCCCGGACTCCGAGCCGACATCAAGGACGTGTGCCCCGCCGGGCTGAAGGCGCACATAGTTGGACCTGCCCCAGTGATAGGTCTCGCCGGTGAGTTCGTCCCGCACCGGCACCGACTCGTGCCATTCCAGGCCGAGTTGCGGCATGTCCAACGAGACCGTGGCCTCCTGGGTGTGGTGCGGGTCGAGGTTGGCGACCACCAGAACAGTGTTCGAGCCGCTCCTCTTCGAGTACGCGATCACCGTGTCCTTGTCCGCGTGATGGAAGTGGAGATCGCGCAGCTGACGCAGGGCAGGGTTGGCGCGCCGGATGGCGTTGAGTCGGGTGATGAGGGGGGTGATGGTGCGGCCTTCGCGTTCGGCTGTTTCCCAGTCGCGGGGGCGGAGCTGGTATTTCTCCGAGTCGAGGT